>NZ_QQRQ01000014.1 GCF_003425665.1 Evtepia gabavorous | reverse complement strand
TCATGAGGTACCGTCACTTCCTTCGTCCCTCATAAAAGAAGTTTACAACCCGAAAGCCTTCTTCCTTCACGCGGCGTTGCTGGGTCAGGCTTGCGCCCATTGCCCAATATTCCCCACTGCTGCCTCCCGTAGGAGTCTGGGCCGTGTCTCAGTCCCAATGTGGCCGGTCAACCTCTCAGTCCGGCTACTGATCGTCGCCTTGGTAGGCCGTTACCCTACCAACTAGCTAATCAGACGCGAGGCCATCTCAGAGCGATAAATCTTTGGCAGTCAGAGCCATGCGACCCAACTGCATCATGCGGTATTAGCACAAATTTCTCTGTGTTATTCCCCTCTCCAAGGCAGGTTCCTCACGCGTTACTCACCCGTCCGCCACTAAGGATTCCTATCCGTTGTCCGAAAACTCCGTCAAGGGTCCTCCGTTCGACTTGCATGTGTTAAGCACGCCGCCAGCGTTCATCCTGAGCCAGGATCAAACTCTCAATAAAATGGTATCTAAACAGCGGCTTTCACCGCTATTCAAATCAATTCATTGATCGCTAATCGTTAGCTTCAAAGAAATAAAACGTTGCCCCACAAAGCCTTAAGCTTCATGGACAACTTCTACTTGTCCGTTTTGGTGCTTCGTGTTTCTTACTTACGTTGTTTAATTTACAAGGTGCACACCGCTTCTGCGGGGTAAGCTGTATTTTATCACAGCTTCGACGCTTTGTCAAGAAATTTTTTCCGTTTTTTTCAAACTTTTTTCATTTCCTGACCTCTTGTCGGCCCGTGTCTCGCGACAGCTTTGATAGAATACCACGCCTCCCCTGGAATGTCAACCCTTATTTTTCATTTTCTTTCTCTTTTTTTGAACCGCCTCCATTTCTTCCAAACAGCCTCTTATTGATGCTCCCCATTCCCTTGGGAATGACAGCACGCCTGCGCCACGTCAAAAACACAGTGCAAGCCTTCCGATAGCATACCGTTAAAAATATAATGCAGATAATTCAAATCGTGGTCATGTTTTGGAAAGGTAAAAATACGTAAATTCGACTTCCCCGCTCGATGAAAATCATCGTGGATATGATGGATCTCGGTAATTGGGACATTGGCATCATCCTCCCCCTGGAAAATATAAATCGGTACAGATAGTCTGCTCAGCATTGCAGATACGTTAGGCAAAGCAAAATGTTCCTTACACCACTTGGATGTAATTTGAACCGGATAGTTTTCCCTTAACCAAGTATCATCGTTTCTCTCGATCGCTTCAAAGACCTCTCTTTTATATTCTGCCAGTTGCAGTGCAAAATCACGCTGTGTCAGTTTTCCGTCTCCGTCTATGTCCAAGGCTTCAAAGGGTATGTCCTGAAACAGTGTTGGACGAACGTTATATTTATCACGGACAAAATCCTCCTTCTCTATAAATCCCTTTTCCCTGCAGTCAAAATACTTGCACATGTTAACCATGGAACTTCCGCCACTTAATTGCCAGTTCAAGGTATCCCTCATATTTCCATAGGAAAACCCTGCAAGCAGCAGCCCCGCAATATCATCACACTGAACCGCCGCAAATGGGGCCAGCGTGGCGCCTTCGCTGATCCCCATAAGCAGTATTTTTGCATATCTGAACTGCGGCAGTGCTTTTACATAGTTTTTCACCGTGATAATATCTTGAATCGAAGTTGCTGGACAATAGGTTTCATACCCCGCCCTGTCAATGGCCACGAAGTCGGGGGGATGATTTGACACAGCGCACCCCCTTGTGTTCCAGCGGCAGAAGGCAAGGCTTCGCCTGCAAAATTCATCCGCAAACAAATCAAAATAGTTAAAATGTTTTCCCTCAATTTCTCTGGGATTATCGTAAGTATTTGGGCCGCTGCCATGGCAAAAGATCACTATACCGTCACTCTTTCCAGGATAATCTATTTTAACTTCAAGTTTATAGTTGTCATGCGCTTTTACTTGTGCTATGTAAGTTTGCCTCATGTGGTTCCTCTCCCAAAAAGAAAAACAAAAATTCACCATTATGTCATATATGGTCTATGATTTTATTATAACAGTACCGGATTGGCCATTCAATGAAATTGCAAGAGGAGCAGCCGTGTAGGTCTCCCCGTTCCATAGGGCACATGGCGAAGGTTCTTTCCCTCCCGATGAGAAAGGTTTGCGTTCTCCCAAGATCTATGGTATTTTTAATAGGAAAAGGAAACCCAGTTTCCCCACCGCATACCAAGAGGGAGGTTCCCCATGCCCATCAAAATTCCCAACTCTTTGCCCGCCCGCGCCACTTTGGAGGGCGAGAATATTTTTGTCATGACGGAGTACCGGGCCATCCACCAGGATATCCGTCCCCTCAAGCTGTTGATCCTGAACCTGATGCCCACCAAAATTGCCACAGAAACCCAGCTGCTGCGGAAATTTTCCAACACACCCCTTCAGATCCAAGTGGAGCTGCTGCAAACCGTCAGCCACAGTGCCCAGAATGTAGATCGGAGCCACCTGGAGTCCTTTTACACCTCGTTTGACCAAATTAAGAACAAATTCTATGACGGGCTGGTGATCACCGGCGCGCCTGTGGAAAACATGGACTTTGAAGCCGTGGATTACTGGGCGGAGCTGTGCCAAATCATGGACTGGTCCAAAACCCATGTGCATTCCACGCTGCACATCTGCTGGGGCGCCCAGGCCGGTCTCTATTACCACTACGGGATCCCCAAATACGTTCTCCCCCAGAAGGTTTTTGGCGTGTTTGACCACCAGGTGCTCAAACCCTCCTCCCCCCTCTTCCGCGGGTTTGATGACCGTTTCTATGCCCCTCACTCCCGCCACACCGAAGTGCTGGAAGAGGATATCCGAAAAATCCCCTCCTTAGAGGTCCTGGCTGTTTCAGAAGAGGTGGGAGTTTTCGCAGTGAAAACAGAAAACAGCCGCCAATTTTTCCTGTTGGGACACCTGGAGTACGACCGGGATACCCTGGCCCAGGAATATCAGCGGGATGTTGACCGCGGCCTGACCATTCAAGTCCCCCGCCACTACTTCCCCGGGGACGACCCCACCAAGCCCCCCGTGGTTCGGTGGCGTTCTGCCGGGCAGCTGATCTACACCAACTGGCTCAACTATTACGTCTACCAGACCACGCCCTATGATTTATCCGCCCTGGACCGCGAATGACAGTTCCCGCAGACGCCTGAATGCGCCTTATTTTTTAGAAAATTTTTATATTTTCTCTTGACAACCTCCTATTTTTCTTGTATTATTTAGACAGAGAGAAGGAAAGATGCTTTCCAAACTCTCCGGAAGATTCCTCCCAGATGAATCAAAGAAAGGATCGGTGAGTCCCATGGGCGATGCAGTTTCCTTTCAGAGAGCATGGGCACCCCTTCATTGAGGCAAGTAGCAACGGGATATTTCCTACATGGGTTCTGTCCTCGTTCCTTGTAACCAGCAAAGGCTGTTTGGGCGGTTGTCCCTGTGATCTCTGATCTATGACCCCCAGAATGTTTCGCAAGTGCGGTAATTCTTCCTGCTCAATTGAATATAGAACCTTTTAAGTTTGCAAAGAAAGCGCATGTTCGACAGTGTGATTGTGTGATGTGAGAGAGCTACGCAAGCATCCCCTGTTTGGGTTTCCTTGGATGACCTGGGTGTGATAAGCTACGTTGTTCTTCCTTCGTTCCTCTGAGGAGAGGAGCAGTGATTTCAGCACACCCTGTACGATCAAGTGGCGTAGACGTGTCGAACTTATTCCAGAGGGTATTCCGAGTGGAATACCCTCTGTTTTTTTACTTCTGCCGCCATCCCTTACAAGAAAACAACAAATCAATAACAGTTTAGGAAAAATGCCGTAACCTTTATTATGTTTTTATTAAAACCATTGACAAAAACCTTTGCTTCCTATATAGTTTGCACGACTCAATGACAGAGCGTGTCATCTTAGAAAGCGAGGTTTTTATGACAGACACAAAGAAAAACACCCTCACCATACTGGCCGTCGTCTTGACAATCGCTGTGATTTTCAGTGCCTGCACCAGTATTTTCACCGCCAAAGCGGTGTATGATCTCCGGGCGGAAGCCAAAGCACAGACGGAAACCCAAGAGGATGGGGTTGTCATTCTGGACCAGTATGAAATTGTCTCCACCCTGCCCATCTCTGAGGCTTATCGTTCGGGCAACACCAACGGATTAAGCGCGAAGGACAAGGAGACCTTGGAACTGGCCTCCGCTGTGCTGAAAGAAATCATCACAGAAGATATGACGCCCTATGAGAAAGAAAAAGCGGTATATGATTGGATGGCCAAGGAATTGAGCTATGACACCGGCGCCCTTCAAGTCGTCCCGCAGACCTCCGCTGACTGCGACAACCCGTACGGGACCCTGAAATACCACAACGCAGTCTGCGTGGGATATGCCACAACCTTCCGTCTGTTCATGCAGATGCTGGATATTCCCTGTATGGTGGTCCACAACACAGAGCGCTATCACTCCTGGAATCTGGTTCAGATCGAAGGCAACTGGTATCACGTGGACATCTACTCCGACCAAGGGGTGGGGAGCTACGCCAATTTCAACATGAATGACGAGCTGGCCGCTGTCAGCCATGACTGGGACCGGGACTTCTTCCCCGCCGCCACTTCCCTGGAGTACAACTATGCTTATCAGAATAGAGTCTCCGTAAAAGACATCTATCAGATTCCCGCCATGATTCGGCAGGCGATGGAGGAAAAACAGGGCGGTCTCTTCCTGGACTTCCCCTCTTTGGATGAAAACGGCGCCCAGATCGTTGAGGCCATGATCAGCGGCGTGGAAACCGCCCTTGCAGAGTCCCCCGAGGGCCCCGCTCTCTGGATGCACTGGAGTTGGATGCCGATTTCAGGCAGTGGGTATGTCTTGGGACTCTCTATCGAAGGTTACGACGCGGAGGAAGCCCCAGAGGCCACGATTTCCGAGGAGGACCAGCAAAAGGTGGAGCAAGCCGTCAATGACGCCTTTGGAGCCAACCTGGATTGGGAAAGCATCCAGGCGGGCATGGACGATGGCGGTGGAAGCGGCGAGTCATCTGAATTCCTCACCGACAGCGCGGAGGAACTGCTCCCATGAGAAACAGAATCCGATTGCTTGTCATCGCTCTGCTCGCAGTCCTTTCTCTGGCCGCCTGCGGCAACGAGGGCAGCGGCACCGCCACCGTCAACATGAAGCAGCTCCAACAGGCCATGCTGGCCGCCGCGCCCTCCCTGTCGGAGACCGCCTCTACAACAGGGGACGCCGCCGACGCCAAAGAGACCTTTTCCTATGTCTCCGACCTTCCCTACGACAAGGTGGAAAACTTCCTCCTGTCTTACTCCACCACCGGCAAGGCCGACGAGATTGCCGTCATCGCGGTAAAAGATTCCGCGGATGTGACCAAGGCCGCCGACTCCCTCCGGGCCCATGTGGAAAGCCGCCGAAAGCTCTTCCTGCAATATGGTCCCGCCGAAGCTGCCCGGGTGGAAAAAGCCCAGGTTTTTACCAAGGATCAATATGCCGTTTTGATCATTTGCGACGATAGTCCGACTGTCAAAACCGCATTTGATGATTTCCTCCCTTCCTCGGACACTGGTTCCGACTAAAAAACCCTCCGGGGCAGCGCGGCTGCCCCGGAGGGTTTTTTCTGTCAGTCCGGTCGCTGCCACCGGCTCTGGTCGAAAAAAATCACAGACCTTCCCCCCGCCTCCCGATGCTGGCTCCGGCATACCCCCGAGCCATAGGGTCCAGGACGGGCGGAGGGTGCTTGTTGCAGATGGTCTAAATGCCGCAGATGGAGTCCCACCTGCTTTTTGCGCAGCGGCCCAGGGGTGTGGCTGGCCAAATACCGGTCAAAGGGCATTGCCTCTGCCGCCGCCAACGTACGCCGCAGCTGGGAAAATGATCCCGCCTCCGGCCCCAGCATCAGCAGCGTTGGGTTGAGGGCATCCCCTGCCAGGAGGAGCCGCTCCCTCTCCAGAAGCAGACCCACGGAACCCCTGGTATGCCCCGCCAGAGAGACCACCTGCGCCTCCCGTCCCCCCAGATCAAACCGCTGCCCCGGCTCCAGGGGACGAGCCGACCAATCTCTCCCTGTCAATCTGGCCTGGGCAGCCAGCAGCGGCCAGTCCGCCGGATGGGCATAGACCAAGGGGAAGCGAAAATTCCCCCCAATGTGGTCGCTGTGGCCATGGCTGTTGCACACTATACAGGGTGTGGACACCTGCGCGGCCACCCAGGCCGACAGGTCCTGTTTCCCCTGTCCGGTGTCCCAGAGGATGGCCAGCCGCTCCCCCTGTACCAAGGTGCAGTAAACCCGATAGTCCTCCTCCCAGTGCCAGATCCCCGGCTCGATCTCCCTTCCATTCACAGGGTAATCCGATTCACTCCAGCCGCAGGCCTTCCGCCGCGCCGAAGAGCATTTCGCTGAAGGTGGGGTGGGGATGGATAACCGCGGACAGGTCGTCGGCGGTGAGGCCCTTCTGAATGGCCAGGGTCAGTTCGCCCACCATGTCCGTGGCCCGGGGGCAGACCAGCTGCGCCCCCAAGATCCGTCCGCTGGCCCCGTCGGTGACCAGCTTGACATATCCGCTCTCTGTCCCTTCAATGAGGCACTTGCCATTGGCGCCGGTGAGATACTTTCCGGTCTTTACCGGGATCCCCGCCGCCTTGGCTCCCTCTTCCGTCAGCCCCACCGAGGCAATTTCCGGTTCTGTGTAGACGCAGCTGGGCACCACGGACAGATCCAGGGGCGGATTTTTGCCGGCAATGACCGCCACCACATTCTCCCCTTGGGCGCTGGCCACATGGGCCAGCTGAATATTTTTGGCCTTGGCATCCCCGATGACATAGACATGGGGAACACTGGTGCGGCCCATGTCATCTCCTACCACAGCCCCCCGGTCCAGTTCCAAGGAGAAATCTGGGCCAAAGAGGCCGTCCAGGTTGGCCTTTCGTCCGGCGGCGGCCAGAACCCCTTGGGCTGTCACGGTGTGCTCGGCCCCCTTCTTATCTGTATAGGTAACCGTCATCTCTCCAGGGATTCCCGTGATCTTCTGGACGCTGGCCTTGGCCTCCACCTTGACCCCCTTCTTTTTCAGAATCATGGTCAGGCGCTGGGCAATCTCCCGGTCCATAAAGGGCAGGATGTGGTCTGCCGCCTCCAGCACGGTGACTTCGCAGCCCAGGCAGTGGTAAATGGAGGCGCACTCCACCCCCACCACACCGCCGCCGATGATGACCAGGGAGGAAACCTCCCGCCCGCCCCCTTCCAGCAGATCCCTGCTGTTGTAGACCCCCGGCAGATCTATGCCGGGAATGGGGGGATAGGAGACCTTGGACCCGGTGGCGATGACAATATCCTCAGCCTCATAGGTCTCCCCATGGCAGGCAATCACGCCGGCCCGCTGGATGCAGGCCGAGCCGCTGACCACGGTGATCTTATTGGCCTTCATCAGCTTCTCCACCCCTTGCCGGAGGGTCTCCACCACCTGGTCCTTCCGCCGGTGCATGGCGGCAAAGTCATAGGATACCCCCTGGGTCTGGATGCCCAGGGTCTGGGCATGCTCCAGGGCCGCATAGGTCTCCGCGCTGTGGAGCAGGGCCTTGGTGGGCATGCAGCCCCGGTTCAGGCAGGTGCCTCCCAGGTGATCCTGCTCAAACAGGACCACCTGCATCCCCGCTTTCGCGGCTTTCTCCGCGGCGGTGTACCCACCGGGGCCGCCGCCGATGATCGCAATGTCGTACTTCATGTTATGCCTCCTCCATGAGCAGTGTCAGGATGTCTTCCACCAGTGTCCTTTCGGCCCCCTTTAGGGCCATGAGCCGCGCCCGAACCGCCGCCGGCTGCCGGGGGCAGCCCTGAAGCGCGCCGGGGACTTGGCTTAAAAAGTCCGCCTCCAGCCCGTCCGACCAGAGAGCCGCCTGGGTGATACTCCCCTCCGCCTGGCTGTAATCCAGGCGCAGCAGTCCCCAGGTAAACCGGGCCTCCCGGCTCACCGCCAGGGGGCGGCTGTCTCCATAGACCCAGGCCGGGTCGGCAAACCGGGCTCGTCCCCGGGCCAGGGCCTGGGCGTCCAGCTGATCGGTCCGAAGGGGATGGACCGGCAGACCATACACTCTGCCGAAGGCCTCCACCAGCGCCTGGCGCAGCTGGGCAACGGTGAGCTCCGGCCGGAACTGGGTCAGGTTCACCACCCGGGCGCGCACCGACTTCACCCCTTTGGCCTCCAGCTTCAAGGGGGACACCTGCAGATAGGCTGCCAGAGGGGACAGGTCCACCGACACCATCAGCGTGCCGTGGTGGTAGCACTGCTCTCCAGTTTGATAGTACGCGTGGCCGGAGAACTTCCCCCCTGCCGCCGTCAGGTCATTTCTTCCGTTCTTCTCCGCCGGAATCCCCAGGGCCCGCACCGCCTGGAGAATGGTCTCCGTCTGCCTGGCCACGTCGTAGTCCCGCCGGACGGTGAGAAAGGTAAAGTTCAAATTTCCCAGGTCGTGGTAGACCGCCCCACCACCGGACAGACGGCGGACAAGATGTCCGCCGTCTGCTTCCAGTGCTTGAATCCGGCACTCGTTGGATGCGTGCTGATTGCGCCCGATCACCACGGTGCGCTGGTTTTGCCACAGGTACAGGATACACTCCCCCGGCTGTACCCGCTCCAGGAGATAGGCCTCCAGGGCCAGATTTTCATAGGGATCTGTGCCCTCTGCGGCAATGGCATATAAACGGCGCAGCATGTCGGTCTCTCCCTGCCCCCGTTATTCCCCAAAGGAATACCGAAGGATGGGAGACCGTGCCGCTGTCACCTCGTCGGGCCGTCCCACCGGGCAGCAGCGGGGGGCCTGGTGAAGGCTCTCCGGGTCCGCCTTGGCCTCAGCCAGGATATCCAGGAAGACCTGGGCCGCCTGGTCCAGGGTCTCGGGGCTCTCGGTCTCCGTGGGCTCCACCATGAGGGCCTCATGGACAATGAGGGGGAAATACATGGTGGGGGGATGGATGCCGAAGTCCAGCAACCGCTTAGCCACATCCATGGCGGTGACCCCTGTGTCGTGGGCCAGCCCCTGGAGGGTCATGACGAACTCGTGCATACAGCGGGTGTTGTAGGACATGTCATAGTGGTCCATGAGCTGCTTCATCAAATAGTTGGCGTTGAGTACCGCCCCGGCGGAGGCTGCGGGGATGCCCTCCTTACCCAAGGTCAAAAGATAGCTCAGGGCCTTCACCACCACCAGGAAGTTGCCATAAAAGCTGCGCACCTGGCCCATGGTCTGCTCCGGCGTGAACAGGGAATAGACGCCGTCGGCCTCCTTCACCCGCGGGGTGGGCAGGAAGGGCTCCAGCATGGCCTTGCAGCCCACCGGGCCGCTGCCCGGGCCGCCGCCGCCATGGGGCGTGGAGAAGGTTTTGTGCAGGTTCAGGTGGACACAGTCAAATCCCATGTCCCCGGGGCGCACCTGTCCCATCACCGCGTTGAGATTGGCGCCGTCGTAGTAGCACAGGCCGCCGGCGTCGTGGACAATCTGAGTAATCTCCAAAATGTTGGCGTCAAAGAGACCCACCGTATTGGGGTTGGTGAGCATCAGGCCAGCGGTATCCGGTCCCACCGCCTGGCGCAGGGCGTCCAAATCCACTCCGCCCGCCTGGTTGGAGGGAATGGAGACCACCTGGAATCCCGCCATGGTGGCCGAGGCGGGGTTGGTGCCGTGGGCCGCGTCAGGGACGAGAATCTTGGTCCGGGCGGCATCCCCCCGGGACTGGTGGTACTTGCGGATGAGGAGCAGGCCGGTGTACTCCCCATGGGCCCCGGCGGCGGGCTGGAAGGACATGCCGTCCATCCCTGTAATTTCACACAGCAGGCGCTCCGCCGTGGCCAGGACCTCCAGCGCCCCCTGTACCGTCTCCACCGGCTGGAGGGGGTGCAACTGGGTAAACCCGGGCTGGGCCGCCGCCTCTTCGTTGACCCGGGGGTTGTACTTCATGGTGCAGGAGCCCAGAGGATAGAATCCATCGTTGACCCCGTGGGTCTGCTTGGCCAATTCCGTATAGTGCCGGCCCAGGTCCACCTCGGCAATCTCCGGCAGGCGGAGCGGGGCGCCACGCAGCAGGGATGGGTCAAACTGCGTCACCGGCACATCGCAGGGAGGGAGCAGATCATTGCCCCGGCCGGGGCGGCTCCGTTCAAACAGCAGTTTCATTTTCCAAGCACCTCCCCAATGACCGCGATGAGTTGATCCATGTCCGCCTTGGTGTTCAGCTCTGTACAGCACCAGAGGATGCCGCCGTCCACCGGCAGACCGCCCAGAATCCCCCGTTCCTCCAGCTTGGCGCAGAGCAGCGCAGGGTCCATGGGACAATCCGTGCAGAACTCATGGAAGAAGGGTTTTTCCCCGCTGCGCAGGGAGAAGCCCAGCTTGGCCAGTTCCCCCGCCAGATAGTGGGCGTGGGAAGCACAGGTCTCCGCCACCTGCCGCAGGCCCCGGGGGCCCATGGCGGCCAGGTAGACCGAAGCGGTCATGGCGCACAGGGCCTCATTGGAGCAGATGTTGGAGGAGGCCTTCTCCCGGCGGATGTGCTGTTCCCGGGCCTGGAGGGTGAGCACAAAGCACCGGTTGCCCTGGGCGTCGGTGGTCTGGCCCACAATCCGGCCGGGCAGCTTCCGCATCATGGCCTTTTTACAGGTCATAAAGCCCAGATAGGGGCCGCCAAAGGAGAGAGGCATGCCCAGGGGCTGGCCCTCTCCCACGGCGATGTCCACGCCGTACTCCCCCGGGGGTTTCAGCAGGCCCAGGGAGATGGGGTTGACCCCCATAATGACCTTCGCCCCCGCCCCGTGGGCAGCGGAGACAATGGCATCCATATCCTCCAGCACGCCGAAATAGTTGGGGCTTTGGACATAGACCGCGGCGGTATCCCCGGCCAAAACCGCCTGCAAGGCGGCCGGGTCGGTGGCACAGCCGTCCACCGGCAGGATGGTCACCGGGACATCCCGGCTCTCGCAATAGGTCTTAATCACCGCCAGGGTCTGGGGGTCCGCGGCGCCGGAGACCACCACGCTGGTGCGCTTTCTCTCCTGGCACATGAAGATGGCCTCTGCGGCGGCAACCGCACCGTCATAGACCGAGGCGTTGGACACCTCCATCCCGGTGAGTTCACACATCTGTGTTTGGTACTCAAAGATTGACTGAAGAACCCCCTGGCTGATCTCCGCCTGATAGGGCGTATAAGCTGTGAGGAATTCCTCCTTGCTGGTGACGGTTTTCACAATGGACGGGATATAGTGGCGGTATGCCCCGGCCCCCCGGAACACGGACCGAAAGACCCGGTTCTTCTCGGCCAGGGAAGCCATGGTCTGACTGACCTCCCATTCACTCAGGCCCTCGGGCAGGTCCAGATTCTTTACCCGGACCGCCTCCGGCACCACGTCAAAGAGCTCTTCCACAGAGGTCAGGCCGATGGCCTGGAGCATGGCTTGCCGCTCTTCCCCTGTGGCGGGAATGTAGCTGCCCATCTTACGCCTCCTCTGCGGCCACAACCGCTTCATATCCCTCCGCGTCCAGCAGCTCCTCCGTGTCGCTGACCTGGGATACCTTGATGAGCCAGGCCTCATAAGGGGCCTCGTTCACCTGGGCGGGATCGTCCAGCAGCGCCTCGTTCACCGCAGTCACCGTGCCGGTGACGGGGGAGAACACGTCGGAGACCGCCTTGACCGACTCCACGTCGGAGAAGGACTCCCCGGCGGTGACGCTGTCTCCCTCCTCGGGGAGGTTGATGAACACGATGTCTCCCAGCGCGCTCTGGGCATAGTCGGTCAGGCCGATGGTGAAGACGCCATCCTCCTCCAGAATCCACTCATGGGACTTGCTGTACTTCAGGTTTGCGGGAATGTTAGACATGATTTTTTCCTCCATTTTGATTGATCTGTATGCGCTATTTTACTATGATTTCCGTTTCCATGGCTCCTCAGCCCTGCAGGTGCTGGTCTCAGCCTCTCTTATAGAAGGGCAGGGGAACAATCTTGGCGCCGATCCGGCGGCCCCGGACCTCCACTTCCAGTTCGGTACCCTCCTTGGCGTGCTTGGCGTCAAGGAGCGCCATAGCCACCGCCTTGCCCAGATAGGGGCAGTGGGTGCCGGAGGTGGTCTGGCCGATCTTCTCCTGGCCTAAGAACACATCCTGGTGCTCCCGGACGATTCCCCGGCCCGTGACCTCCAGGCCCACCCGGACCCGCTGGGGGGCGCCGGCCGCCACAAGGGCATCTTTTCCAATAAATTCCGCCTTCTGCAGCTTCACGCCAAAGTCCAGCCCGGCCTCCAGGGGGGTGACGGTCTCATCCATCTCATGGCCGTACAGGGGCATTGCCGCCTCCAGGCGAAGGGTATCCCGGGCACCCAGGCCGCAGGGAATGAGGCCGAACGCCTCCCCGGCCTCCCGGAGAATCTTCCACAGCTTGGGGGCGTCCTCGTTGGCCGTATAAATCTCATAGCCCAGCTCTCCGGTATAGCCTGTGCGGGAGATCATGCACGGTATCCCCTGTATCTCCACACGGGGCAGGGCGGTGTAGTATCCCTTGGGAATCTGGTCCTCCGGCAGCAGGCTCTTCAGGATAGCCGGGGCCTTGGGCCCCTGTAAGGCCAGCTGGGCCACCGTGTCCGAGATGTCCTCGGCCTTGGTGCCGGGCAGCAGGTTCTGGGCCATGTGGGCATAGTCCTTCTCCCGGTTGGAGGCGTTGACCACCGCCAGATAGGCCTCCTCTCCAAACTTGTAAACCACCAGGTCGTCAATGGTGCCCCCCTGGGCATTGCACATGACGCCGTACCGCACCTTGTTCACGGGCATGCCGCTGTAATCGTTGGTGAGCAAGTGATTCAGCGTGTCCAGGGCCGTGGGGCCGGTGAAGAGAATCTCCCCCATGTGGGAGACGTCGAACAGGCCCGCCTGCTGGCGGACGGCCATGTGCTCTTGGATGACGCCGGTTCCATACTGCACAGGCAGCAGGTAGCCAGCGAAGGGGACCATCTTGCCGCCCTCTGCCACATGGACATCATAGAGTGGGGTTTTTCGTTCCATTGTGTTCGCTCCTTTTCCTTCTCATGTTCCAGTCGCCGTTTTCAAAAAACGGAGGCACTGCATCTGGACCCATGCCAAATACAGTGCCTCCGTAACCTAACCTGAAAGATTCTCCGCCGGGACGGATTGCCTCTTCGGTGCGTCCTTCGCTCTCCGGAGTCTCGTCAAAAACCGGTCCTTTTGCCTGAGAGTTTCCGCTGCCCCTTCGGCTCCGCTTGCACGGCATCTCCCGGTTTCATCATCCGATCCATATCTGATTCCATTCTCAGCTCAGCTCCCCCGTGATCTGCCCAGGGGGCCCAGCTGGTTTTCTGGTTCTATTATAATAACCGCCCCTCCCCCTGTCAACGCATTTTTTCCAGAGAACGGCAAATCCTTCCCCTCTCCTCCCCGCCCCCTGACCGCACAGCGCCCCCTTCGGCGTGTATATTCCGAAGGGGGCGCTGGTTCCTGTCCCGTCACGGCAGCAGGAGCTCTCGCTCAATGCTGTCGTGGACCATTTTCAAGGTGTGCTCACTGTATGGGAGCTCCCCGTTGTCAAACTGAATGGCCGCCCCAAAGATCAGGGAGCGGACCACATAGACCTTCCGCTGGCGGGTTTCCTCATCCAGCTGTTCCTCCTGGCAGTACCGCTGGATCAGCCGCTGGGTGGGGCTGCTGAGTTCCCCCCGCACCCGATGGTAGACGTTGTCAAAGTCCCGGTCCTTCAGGGTGAGGATGGCCCGCAGGTGGGGATTCTCCGCCAAAAACTGAACATAGCCCGTACTCATCTCCACGATCTGCTTCCGGGTGTCCCCTTCATAGGCCGCCAGGAGCTCGGCCTGCCGGGCATGCCACTGGGCGTTGACATCGTCGATGATGGCGGCAATGAACTCCTTCCGGTCCCCAAAGTGCTTATAGGGCGCGCCGCAGGACACCCCGCACAGCTGGGCGATCCGCCGCATGGAAAACCCGGCCACCCCGTAGCGGTTGATCTCCTCCACCCCGGCCTTGATGAGCTCTTCCCTGGTGTTGCGGCGCCTGGCTTTTGGCTGCTCTGCCATCTTCTGTTCCTCCTGCCTGGTGAATTGGGCGGCCAGAAGCTCCCTCAGGTTCTGAGTTCGGTTTTTCGAATCTTCCCGCTGATGGTCTTGGGCATCGCCGCCACGAACTCAACGGTGCGGACCCACTTGTACTCCGCCAGCCTGCTGTTGCAGAACGTCCGAATCTCCCGCTCCAGGGTCTTGCTGGGCTCCCGTTCCGGCACAGGGACCACCACCGCCTTGATGGCCTGGCCCCGGAGGGGATCGGGAATCCCCACCACACTGCACTCCAGCACCGCCGGGTGTTCCATGAGAATGTTTTCCACCTCAAAGGGGCCCACCCGGAACCCGCCCGTCTTGATGATGTCATCAAACCGGCCGTGGAACCAGTAGTACCCCTTCTCATCCTGCCAGGCCGCGTCCCCTGTGTGGTAGACGCCGCCTCTCCAGGCCTGGGCGTAGAGCGCCGGGTCCCCCAGGTACTCGGTGAACAGGCCCACCGGCTTGCCCGTCTCGGGGGGCAGGATGACCACCTCCCCGATCTCTCCCACCGGTGTGGGGGTGCCGTCGGGGTTTTGCAGCTGGATGTGGTAGAGGGGGGAGGGCACCCCCATGGAGCCCTCAAGGGGCTCCCAGCCCTGCAAATTGGCCAACAGCAAGGTGGTCTCCGTCTGCCCGTATCCCTCCATCAGCGGCAGACCGGTGCTCTGGGTGAACCGGCGGAAAATCTCCGGGTGCAGCTGCTCTCCCGCGGTGGCCGCGTGCCGGAGGGTGGGCATGGGCGGGATGCCCTTTTTCACCAGGTACCGGTATACCGTGGGCGGGGCGCAGAAGGAGGTCACCCCGTATTGGTTAATGATCCCCACAAGCCGTTTGGGATCAAAGTTGTCAAAGTCAAAGACCATCACCGCGCTCCCGATGAGCCACTGGCCATAGATCTTTCCCCAGGACGCCTTTCCCCAGCCGGTCTCCGCCACGGTAAAGTGGAGCCCGCCGTCCTGGGCCTGCTGCCAGTGCTTGGCCGTGACAATATGGGCCAGAGGATAGGTAAAGTCATGGACCACCCCTTTGGGCTGTCCCGTTGTCCCGGAGGTAAAGTACATAATCATCGGGTCGGTGGCCAGGGTGGGGAGCCGGTCCAAGGTGTCCTCGGCCTCCTCCATGGCCCGGGTGAGGTTAGAGAAGCCGGGGATATCCTGCTGAACCGTCCACAGCTTACACGCGCCGCCCGCCTGGGCCACGGCGCCGGCTACCCGCGCCGGCACTTGGTCCTGGGGGGTGCAGACGATGGCCTGGACCGGCGCGCAGCGCAGCCGGTAGAGGATATCCTCCTGGGTGAGCATGTGGGTCATGGGAATCAGGACCGCGCCGATCTTGTGCAGCGCCACGGTCACAAACCAGTATTCATAGTGGCGCTTCAGCGCCACCATCACCCGGTCTCCCCGGCGGATGCCCGCCTGGAGAAAAACCTGGGCGGCCTGGCTGCTCCGGCGGCTGATGTCCGCAAAGGTGAACTGCGCCTCTTGGCCCTCGCTGTTGCACCAGACCAGCGCTTTCTGCTGGGGGGCCAGGCGGGCCATGGCGTCTACCACGTCGTAGGCAAAGTTGAAATCCGCCGGGTAGTCCAGCTGGATTTGGGTCAGCCGGCCCTTTTCATCAAAGGTCTCCCGGCAGTAGGTCTCATAAACATGCATCAGGTTACTCCCTTATTTCACCCCTACCAGGGGCTGGGTCTCCAGGGGTTTTGGGCTTCCAAAGGCGCGAAAGCGCGCGTAGCGGCGCTGGAGCAGGTCCTCCTGTCCCATGAGCACGTGAAGCTCCTTTTCCAAACGGTCCGCCAACAGGCCATAAAACGCGGGCTGGCCCAGATCCCGCTCGGGGATGATCTTCTCAATGATCCCCAGCTCCAGCGCGTCCCGGGCGGTGAGCCGCAGCCGCTGGGCCGCCTCATCGGCCTTGCCCGCGTCCTTCCAAAGGATGCTGGCACAACCCTCGGGGGAGATCACGGAATAAACCGCGTTCTCCAGCATCCACACCCGGTCGGCCACCGACAGCGCCAGGGCGCCGCCGCTGCCGCCCTCCCCAATGAGAAGGGTGATCACCGGGGTGTTCAGGCTCATCATGCCCATGAGGTTCTCCGCAATGGCCTGCCCCTGGCCCCGCTCCTCGGCGCCAATGCCGCAGTAGGCCCCGGAGGTATCCACAAAGCAGAGCACCGGGCGGTGAAACTTCTCCGCCTGGCGCATGAGACGAAGGGCCTTTCGATACCCCTCAGGGTGGGGCGCCCCGAAGAAACGGCTCATCCGCTCCTTGGCGCTGTGCCCCTTTTCAATGGCCACGAAGGTCACCGGAATCCCCCGGAAGTGGCCCACGCCCCCCACAATGGCGGCATCGTCGGCATAGCACCGGTCCCCGTGGAGCTCTAAAAAATCCCCGCACAGGTTCTGGATATAGTCCAGCCCCGTGGGCCGTTTGTTGCTCCGGGCCAGCTTAACAATATCATAGGCTTGGGTACTCATAATGCCTCCCCTCTCTGGTGGAGCTTCAGCAGAGAGGACACCACCTGCTGCTGGTCCCGCCGGGGGACAATGGCGTCCACAAAGCCGTGCTTAAGCAGGAATTCCGCAGTTTGGAATCCCTTAGGCAACGCTTTCCGGGTGGTCTGCTCCACCACCCGGGCCCCGGCAAAGCCCACCGTGGCGCCGGGCTCGGCCAGGATGATGTCTCCCTCCATGGCAAAGCTGGCCGTTACCCCGCCGGTGGTGGGGTCGGTGAGCACCGTGCAGTAAAACAGACCGGCGTCGCTGTGGCGCTTCACCGCGCCGCTGGTTTTGGCCATCTGCATAAGGGACAGCAGCCCCTCCTGCATCCGGGCCCCGCCGGAGACGGTATAGCCCACCACCGGCAGGCTGTGCTCGGTGGCGTATTCAAAGAGGCTGGTGATCTTTTCTCCCACCGCCGTGCCCATGCTCCCCATCATAAAGTAGGGCTCCATGATAAACAGACAGCAGGGCGCACCCCCGATCCGGGCGGTGCCGCAGAGGACCGCTTCCTTCTCACTGCTGGCGTCCCGGACCATCTCCAGCTTTTCCCGGTAGCCGGGAAACGACAAAGGGTCCCTCCCCTCCACCTGGGAAAACAGCTCCTGAAAGGAGCCCTTGTCCGCCAGGAACCGAAGGCGCTGCCGCCCTCCCATGCGGAAGTGATAGCCGCAGGCACAGGTGTTCCAGTTGGACCACAGCCGGCTCAGGGGGATGGACTTGTGACAGTTGGGACAGGTCTTCTCCGGCTCGCTGGCGTCCTCTTGGACCAGCGCCGCCGTGCGGCCTCCCTTTTCCAGCTCATTTTTTGGTTTGTGAATAAAATTCAGAAAGGGCAACGGTGTCACCTGCCTTCCATAAAGGTCAAATCATATTGCCCGGTCATAAACCGGGGGTCGCTGACCAGCTCCAGCTGCTCGGCAATGTTGGTTTCAATGCCCTCCACCACCAGCTCACACAGAGCCGCTTTCATCTTTCGCATGGCCTCCTCCCGGGTGCCGGCGTAGACGATGAGCTTGCCCAGCAGCGCGTCATAGTAGGGGGAGACAGAGATGCCGCTGACCAGATAGGTGTCAAAGCGGACAAAGGGGCCGCCGGGCACGTGGAGCATGGAGAGGGTCCCCGGCGTCAGGGCGTTGATCCGGCACTCCACACAGGCCCCGTTGAGGGCGACGTTCTGCTGCTGGAAATTCAGCGGAACCCCTGCGGCGGTGCGGATCTGCCACTTTACCAGGTCCACCTGGGTCAGCATCTCCGTCACCCCGTGCTCCACCTGGAGGCGGAGATTCATCTCCATGAACCAGAACCGTCCGTCCCGGTCCAGGAGGAATTCCAGGGTCCCCACCCCCACATAGCCGATGGCCTTCACCGCCCGGGCGGTGAGCTCCATGAGCTTTTTCCGCTGGGAACGGCTCACCGCCGGAGAGGGGGACTCCTCAATGAGCTTCTGGTGGTGGCGCTGGACCGAGCAGTCCCGCTCCCCCAGGCAGACCACGTTGCCCGCCTCGTCGGCCAGAACCTGTACCTCAATGTGCCGGGCGGGGTGGACATACTTCTCCATGTAAACCGACCCGTCCCCAAAGGAGGCCTCCCCCTCGGCCACCGCCAGGGCATAGGCCTGGGTCATCTCATTGGGGGCGCTCACCAGCCGGATGCCCCGGCCGCCGCCGCCGGCACTGGCCTTGAGCATCACAGGATAGCCGATCTCCGCCGCTGCCGCCAGCGCCGCCTGGGCGCTGGCGAGCACCTGGGTGCCCGGAATGACCTCCAGGCCGTTTCTCCCCATGATCTCCTTCAGCCGGGCTTTGTCGCTGAGCTCCTCCATGCTCTCCGGAGAGGGTCCGATGAACACCAGCCCATTTTTCCGGCAGAGGGCGGCAAAGTGGGCGTTTTCCGACAGGAAGCCATACCCCGGGTGGATGGCCTGGGCCCCGGAGACCAGGGCGGCGGAGACCACCCGCTCCTCGTTGAGGTAGCTCTCCCCGGGGGAAGCGCCGCCCACGCAGTAGCTCTCATCTGCCAGGGCCACGTGGAGGGCGTCCCGGTCCGCCTGGGAGTAGATGGCCACGGTGGCAATGCCCATCTCCTTGCAGGCCCGGATGATCCGGACGGCGATCTCCCCCCGGTTGGCAATCAGGATCTTTGAAAACATACTTCGCGCTCCGTAATCCCAAAGGAGAATTCCGCCTTCACGCAGAGGGTATCCCCCACATACCCCTCTCCCTCGGCAAAATAGAAGGGATGCTTGGCCCGGGTGATGCGGCACTTGGTCTCAAAGAGGTCCCCCGGCAGCACCGGGGCCCGGAACCGCACGTTCTTCATGCTGGTATACATGGGGATGGTGTCCTCGGTGAGGGAATCCTGCATCAAAATCCCCGCCGACTGGGCCAGAATCTCACAGAGAATCACCCCAGGCACCACCGGGGCGTCGGGGAAATGTCCCTGGAGGAACCACTCGTCCCCCTTCACCCGGTACTGTCCATGGGCGATCTCTCCCTCCCGGTCCAGCTGATCCAGCAGGAGCATGCTGTCCCGGTGGGGCAGGATGGTTTTGATCTCATCTCGATTCATCGCGGTCCTCCTTACTGCCCTTTGATGCGGAAGAGGGGACAGCCGAAGTCCACCACCTGCCCGTTCTGGACGCAGACCTCCACGATCTCTCCGTCCAGCTCGGCCATGATCTCATTCATCAGCTTCATCGCTTCCACAATGCACAGGGTCTGTCCCCGTTTCACCCGGTCTCCCACCTTGACAAAGGGTTCCGCGTTCTCTGCCGGGGCCGCGTAAAAGACCCCCACCATGGGAGAGGTGACCTCCGTGGTCCCTTCCTGGGGCGCAGCCGCGGGAACTGGCGGGGCCGGGGGAACCGCCACCGTCTCCCGAGGAAGCACCGGGGCGGCCGGGGTGCGCTCCAGCCGGACCACACAGCCGTTCTCCGTCACTTCCAGGCCGGTCAGGTCCAGCTCCCGCATCAGCTCGGCATACTTTCTAATTTCTGCTTCGTTCATCGTGTCACCTTCCGGAATGCAATGCAGGCGTTGTGGCCGCCAAAGCCCAGGGAGTTGGAGAGAACCAGGTCCACCTCCGTGTGGATCGCCTGGTTGGGCACATAGTTCAGGTCACAGGCCGGGTCGGGGTCCAGGAGGTTGATGGTGGGCGGCAGAACGCCCTCATTCAGGGCCTTCAGACAGGCCAGGGCCTCAATGGCGCCGGCGGCGCCCAGCATGTGGCCGGTCATGGACTTGGTGGAGCTCATGTAGGCCTTCTTGGCCTCCTCCTCTCCCAGGGCCAGCTTCACCACCTGGGTCTCCAGGGAATCGTTCATGGGGGTCCCGGTGCCGTGGGCGTTGATGTACACCCGCTCTCCGGCCTGGTGGCCAGCCTCCTGCAGGGCCAGCTGAATGGCCCGGGCGCCGGCGCTGCCGTCGGGCCGGGGCGCGGTGATGTGGAAGGCGTCACAGGTGGCGCCGTAGCCGCACACCTCGCCGTAGATCTTAGCGCCCCGCTTCACTGCGTGCTCATACTCCTCCAGCACCAGGGCAGCGCCCCCTTCCCCGATGACGAAGCCCCCTCTTCTCTTATCGAAGGGAAGGCAGGCCGCGTTGGGGTCCTCCGAGGTGGACAGGGCCTGCATATTGATAAAGCCGGCCACGCCGCACTCCGTAATGGCCGCCTCAGAACCGCCGGTGATCACCGCGTCGGCATAGCCGTGGCGGATGGCCCGCATGGCCTCACCGATGGCATTGGTGCCGGAGGCGCAGGCGGTCACCGAGGGCATCGCCGCCCCCCGGCAGTTAAAGCGAATGGCGATCATTCCCGCGGCCATGTTGGCAATGAGCATGGGGATAAAGTAGGGGGAGACCCGCTTGGGGCCCCGGGCCAGGAGCTTATTGTGCTCCTCGGTAAAGGTGCGAATGCCGCCGATGCCGGAGCCGAAGTACACCGCCACCCGCTCGGGGGGCAGGGTGCCGATGACGCCGCTCTCCTCCACCGCCTGGCAGGCCGCCGCCACCCCGTACTGGGAAAAGGCGTCGCTGCGCAGTACCTCGGTTTTGTCCATATAGGCCCGGGGGTCAAAGTCCTTCACCTCGGCCGCGATCTTGGTCTTGTAGTCTGTGGTATCAAAAAGAGTGATGGGGCCGATGCCGTGGACGCCGGACTTCAAGCTGTTCCAGCACGCCTCCACCGTGTTGCCCACGGGGCTGATGACCCCCAGGCCGGTTACCACCACTCTGCGCATGGTATTCTCCATTGGTATTGGTCCTCCGTTTAACGGGGAAGGGCCCCAGACCCTTCCCCCCAAAAATGTTACATCGCAATGCCACCATCCACCCGCAGCACCTCACCGGTGATATAGGGCGCGGTGGCCAAAAACGCCACTGCCTCAGCCACTTCCTGGGGCTGGCCCATCCGTCCCAGCGGGATGGCGGCCAGGAGCCCGTTGTCCTGGCCGGACAGGTCTCGGGTCATATCCGTCTCGATAAAGCCCGGGGCCACCGCGTTGCAGGTGATCCCCTTGGGGGCCAGCTCCTTGGCCACGGCCTTGGTCAGGCCGATGAGCCCCGCCTTGGCGGCGGAGTAGTTGGCCTGGCCGGGGTTGCCGATCATCCCGGACACGGAGCTGACATTGACAATGGCGCCGTGCTTCTGCCGCAGGAACATCCCGGCACAGTGCCGGATGCAGTTGAAAGCCCCTTTCAGGTCCACGTCCAGGACCCGGTCAAAGCTCTCCTCCTTCATCATGGCCAGCAGGCCGTCCTGGGTCACCCCGGCGTTGTTCACCAGGATGTCCACGGTGCCAAACTCCTTTTTAATCTGGGCCATCAGGTCCTTCACCGCGGTAAAATCCGCCACGTCGCAGCGGTAGGCCACGGCTTTTCCCGAAAACTCCGCCGCGCACTGGGCGCACAGTTCCTCCGCCAGGGCCTGGCTGCCGGCATAGACCACCGCCACGTTGGCCCCTTGAGAGGCCAGCTTTCTCACAATGGCCGCGCCGATGCCCCGGGAACCACCGGTGACCACCGCCGTCTTTCCTGTCAGCATCCTTTGACCTCCTTCAAGATGGTCTCCAAGTCCGCCTGGGTGGACAGCGCGTAGGTTTTCACGGTTTTGTCGATCTTTTCAATGAGGCCGCACAGGGTCTTGCCCGGCCCCAGCTCCACAAAGGTGTCCGCCCCGGCGGCAATCATATTCCGCACGATGGTCTCCCACCGAACCGGGGAGGCAATCTGCTGGGACAGCAAAGGTTTGGGGTCCCCTTCGTAGACCGCCCCCGTCCGGTTGGAATACAGGGGCATCTCCGGCTGTCCCACCCGGCATTCCTCCAGCACCTGGGCAAAGCCCTGGGCTGCCGTGGCCATGAAGGGCGAGTGAAAGCCCCCCCGCACCTTCAGCGGCAGAGCCCGTCCCCCGGCCGCCTTCACCGCGGCGGAGAAGGGGGCCAGCTGCTCCTTGGCGCAGGCCACGGAGACCTGTCCGGGACAGTTGTAGTTGACCGGATAGACCTGCGCAAATTGGGCGCAGATCTGCTCCACCTCCTCGTTGGACAGCTTCAGCACCGCAGCCATGGCGGTGGGCTGCTCCTCCGCGGCCGCCTGCATCAGTTCCCCCCGGCGGCAGACCAGGTGGAAACCGGTCTCCAGGTCCACTGCCCGGGTGTAGGTCAGGGCTCCAATCTCCCCCAAGGAGAATCCAGCGGCCATGTCCGCCCGCAGCCCCCCCTCTTCCAGGGCGGCGGCGGCGGCCAGCTCCACGGCAAACATGCAGGGCTGGGTGTTCTTGGTCTCTTTCAGTTCCTCATCGGTGCCCCCGAAGCACTGGGCAGAGGTGCCCGGCCGCAGGGCGTCCAGCTTTGCAAAAATCTCTGCGGCCGCCGGGGAGCACTGGGCCAGCTCCTGGCCCATGCCGGGATACTGGGCCCCCTGGCCGGCGAAGACAAAGGCTATTTTACCCATTGTGTGGCTCCTTTCAGCACGGGCTCGGCCCCTTCGATCACCTCTCGGACAATCTCAGCCGCCGGCTGGATTTTGTTCACCATGGCGGCCACCTGGCCGGAGAGGAAGCACCCCTCCTCCAGATCGCCTTCCACCACCGCCTTGCGCAGGGCGCCGCTGCCCAGGGCCTCCAGGGCCTCGTCGTCCATGCCGCCGTACTCGGCTTTGGCATAGTTGCGGGCAAAGTTGGTCCGCAGGCTGCGCACGGGATGCCCCAGGCGCTTGCCGGTGACCATGGTGCACAGGTCGTTGGCCTTCAAAATCCGCTCCTTATAGACCGGATGGATGGAGCACTCCTCGGCGCTGAGGAACCGGGTGCCCATCTGGACCCCGCAGGCCCCCAGCATGAAGGCCGCCGCCACGCCGCGGCCGTCCGCGATGCCGCCGGCGGCGATGACGGGAAGGGTGGTGGCGTCACAAATCTGGGGAACCAAAACCATGGTGGTCAGCTCCCCCACGTGGCCGCCGCTCTCGCCGCCCTCCGCAATGAGGGCGGAGGCCCCCAGGCGGGTCATCAGCTTGGCCATGGCCACCGAGGCCACCACGGGGATCACCCGGATGCCGGCCTCTTTCCACAGGGCCATGTACTTGGTGGGGTTGCCGGCGCCGGTGGTCACCACGGCCACCTTCTCCTCAGCCACCACCTGGGCCACCTCTTCCACAAAGGGGCTCATCAGCATGATGTTCACCCCAAAGGGACGGCTGGTCAGGGACTTGGCCACCTGGATCTGCTCCCGGACCGCGTCTCCCGGGGCGTTGCCTGCGGCAATGATGCCCAGGCCGCCCCCCTCCGACACCGCCGCGGCCAGCTTGCCGTCGGCGATCCAGGCCATGCCCCCCTGGAACACCGGATACTCGATGCCCAGCAGATCACATAACGGCGTGCGAATCATGCCTGCTTGCTCTCAATGAAGGCCACCAGGTCGCCCACGGTCTCCACCTTCTGGTCCAGCTCGATCTCAATGCCCAGCTTGTCCTCCAGGTTCATCAGCAGCTCCACGGTGTCCAGGGAGTCAATGCCCAGGTCCCGGAAATTGCTCTCCATGGTGATCTCGGAGACATCCTTTTCCACGCGCTCTGCTACCAGCTCTGCAATTGCTTCAAATACCATGATAAATGACCTCCATGTGTCGTTTTTTACAAGTTTTTATGTTAGTAATCACTGATTACTTCCGCTATATATACCGCGCCCCATGCCCTTTGTCAATACAATTTCTAAAATTATTCACATTTTGTTCACATTTCAGGGGGAATTCCCCGGGTTTTCCCCTATGGGCCCCGGCGCTTCAAATCTTCTTAATGGTTTTTAAGAAAGACGCAATTCTTTTTAAGAAAACCGCAAGGTTCTCTTAAAACATGAATCACTTTTCTCTGCTACAATAACAGGCAGATTCCCGACGAATTTCTTTTTTTGCCCCAATTCGTTCTTCTACATTGACAGGAGGATTCCCATGAAAAAGCCCACCCTTGCCGTGCTCTTCGGCGGCTGTTCCCCAGAGTATTCCGTCTCTTTGCAGTCGTCCTACGCTGTTTTATCCAACCTGAACCCAGACCGATACACGGTCCTTCCCGTGGGGATTACCCAGAGCGGCCAGTGGTTCCACTACACCGGCGCCTATGATCGGATCGCCACGGACTCCTGGGCGGAGGACCCGGGATGCCTCACCCCTGTGGTGGTCTCCCAGGACCGCTCGGTCCACGGGCTCCTGGCCTTCTCCGCCCCCCGGCACCAGGTGATCCAGGTGGATTACGCCCTGCCCATTCTCCACGGAAAGAACGGAGAGGACGGCACTGTGCAGGGGCTGCTGGAGCTGGCCGGTATTCCGGTGGTGGGCTGCGGCACCTTGGCCTCCGCCCTGTGTATGGACAAGGACCGGGCCCACAAGCTGGCCTCCCTGGCCGGGGTGGCAGTGCCCGCCTCCCTGGTTCTCAATCTGGGGGAGGACCCCCAGGCCGCCGTAGACTTTGCCCGGCAGACAGGCTATCCCCTCTTTGTGAAGCCCGTGAAAGCGGGCTCTTCCTACGGCATCTCCCAGATTCACCAAGAGGAAGAGCTTCTTCCCGCCCTGGACCTGGCGTTTCAGTACGACAATCAGGTGATTTTAGAGGAGACCATCCCCGGCTTTGAGGTGGGCTGTGCCGTCATCGGCACCCGGGAACTGCTGGTGGGAGAAATTGATGAGATCGAGCTCTCCGGCGGGTTTTTCGACTTTACGGAGAAATACACCCTGAAGACCTCCGCCATCCATGTTCCCGCCCGGGTGGACCCCCAGACGGCCCAGGCAGTCAAGCAGACCGCCAAGGTCCTATACCGGGCCCTGGGCTGCGCCGGCTTTGCCCGGGTGGATCTGTTCCTGACCCCCCAGGGCAAGATTGTTTTCAACGAGATTAACACCATTCCCGGGTTCACCGAGCACAGCCGTTTTCCCGGGATGATGCAGGCGGCGGGGATGACCTTCCCAGAGATTTTAGACACCATTCTCGGGCAGGTGATGGCCCCATGAACACGCTGATCCTCACGCCGGAGGCCATGTTCCAGGGGGACCTGCTGCTGGTCAACCCTTCCTTTCCCCACCATCCCCTCCCCCATCCGGACCTGGTCACAGTGGCGGACACGGACATTCTCTTGGAGCGCCGGGCCGCCCAGGCCTTAGACAGCCTGATGGCCGCCATCGGAGGCTGGAAGGAGATTGTGCCCGTCAGCGGCTGGCGGGCGCTGGAAGAGCAGCAGGCCATTTGGGAGGACTCCCTGGCGGAAAACGGCCTCCCCTTTACCCAGACTTACGTAGCATATCCCGGCCACAGCGAGCATCAGACCGGCCTGGCCATTGATCTGGGCCGCCGGAGCGCGTCCATCGACTTTATCCGCCCCGACTTTCCCTATACCGGGCTCTGCCAGACCTTCCGCCGGGAGATGGCCCGGTACGGCCTGATCCAGCGGTACCCCGCCGGGAAAGAGGAGATCACCGGCATCGGCCATGAGCCTTGGCACTTCCGCTATGTGGGCCAGCCCCACGCCGCCATCATGGAGGCCCGGGGACTGACCCTGGAAGAGTATATCGCCTGGCTGCGGGAATTTCCCTACGAATCCTGTCGATACCAGGAAAAAAATGCCATTGTCTCCTTTTTGCCGGGCGCCTCGGACGGTCCCACGATTCTCAAGCGGGATTCCGACCTGCCCTGTACCATCTCAGGAAACAATGTGGACGGGTTTATCATCACAGAATGGAGGCGGGCCCATGGGTAATCCCCCCCGTTACGGCGGCCTGGACGCCTTCAAGGTCATCGCCGCTCTGTTGGTGGTGGCCATCCACACCTCCCCTCTGACCACCTACTCCCCGGACGGGGACTTCCTGCTCACCCGAAGTCTGGCCCGGGTGGCGGTCCCCTTCTTCTTCATGGTAACCGGCCAGTTTGTCCTGGGCAAGGTTCTCCAGGGCCGGCGGCCCTTTTCCGCCCTGTGGCGGCAGGTGAAGAAAATTCTCCTGCTCTACCTGGTGGCGGTGGTGCTCTACCTCCCTGTGGGGCTCTACGCCGGCCACTACCAGGGGCTCTCCCCCCTGTCCGCCCTCCGTCTGTTACTCTTCGACGGCACCTTTTACCATCTCTGGTATTTTCCTGCCTGCGCCACAGGGCTGCTTCTGGTGTATCTGCTGGGGCGGGTGCTGCGGGGCAGAGGGCTGCTGGCGGTCACGGGACTGCTCTATCTCATCGGTCTGTTTGGGGACAGCTATTATGGCCTGACCGCCGCGCTGCCGCCTCTGGCAGCGGCCTACGAGGCCGGCTTCCAGGTGTTCTCCTACACCCGCAACGGCCTGTTTATGGCCCCCCTGTTTCTCCTCCTGGGCGCCCGGCTGGGAAGCCGGCCACCCGCCGGAAGGCCCGCTGTCAACGGGCTGGGGCTTTTGCTCTCCCTGGTTCTGATGACTGGGGAGGCTTTCACCCTGCGCCACTTTGCCCTGCAGCGCCATGACAGCATGTATCTCCTGCTGCCGGTGGTGATGGTCTTCCTCTACCGCCTTCTGCTGGCCTGGTCCCCCCAGGCCCCGGCGTTCTGCCGGCCCGTGTCCACCTGGGTGTATATCCTGCACCCGGCCATGATTGTGGTCATCCGGGGGGCCGCTGAGGCGGTGGGGCTCACCGCCGTCTTGGTGGACAACAGCCTGGTCCACTACCTGGCCGTTTGTCTGCTCTCCTTCCTGGCCGCCGCGGTCATCGCCTGGGCGCTGGCCCGTCTCCGTCCTCCCCGGCCCACCCGCGGCAGGGCCTGGATTCAACTGGACCAGGATGCGCTGGCCCACAATGTGTCGGCACTGCGCTCCCTGCTTCCCCCTGGCTGCCAGCTGATGCCGGCGGTCAAAGCCAACGCCTACGGACACGGCGCCCTGCCCATAGCCCGGGCCCTGGCCGCCCAGGGCATTTCCGCCTTTTGCGTGGCCTGTCTGGAGGAGGGCATTCAGCTGCGGAAAGGGGGCATCCGCGGGGAAATTTTAATCCTGGGGTATACACCCCCTAGCCAGGTCCCCCTGCTGCGCCGGTACAAACTCACCCAAACCGCAGTGGATTTCTCCCACGCCGTGCAGCTCAGCCAAGCCGGCAAATCCCTGCCGGTCCACCTGGCCGTTGACACCGGGATGCACCGCCTGGGTGAGCCCTGCCATCACCTGGAGGAGATCGTTCAAATCTTCACCATGAAGCACCTTCGGGTCGAGGGGATTTTCACCCACCTCTGCACAGCGGACAGCCCCTCCCCCGCCGACCGCGCCTATGTCCAGCGGCAGGTTCAGGCCTTCCAGCAGCTGCTGGAGGAGCTGAAAAACCGGGGGATTCCCCTCCCCAAGGTCCATCTTCAGGCCAGCCATGGACTGCTGAACTACCCCGATATCTCAGGGGACTACGCCCGGGTCGGGATCGCTCTCTACGGCCTGCTCAGCACCCAGCAGGATTGGAACGCGGCTGCGCCGCCGCTGCGTCCGGTTCTCTCCCTCCATGCCCGGGTGGCCGCGGTCAAATCCCTGCCCGCCGGCGCCGGCGCCGGATACGGGCTGGCGTTTGTGGCCCAGCGCCCCACCCAAGTGGCCGTGCTCACCATCGGCTATGGGGACGGTCTGCCCCGCTCCCTGACCGGCGGAGAGGTTTTGCTGGGCGGCCGCCGGGCCCCCATCATCGGGCGCATCTGCATGGACCAAACCCTGGTGGACGTCACAGACCTCCCCGCCGTCCAGCCCGGGGACGAGGCCATTCTGATCGGCTCTGCCGGCCAGGAGACCATCACGGCCTATGACCTGGCCCGCCAGACAGACACCATTACCAACGAGATCCTCAGCCAGCTGGGGACCCGCTTGGAACGAATTCTTTCCTAAAACATCAGGGGCCGGAGACAGCAAAGCTGTCTCCGGCCCCTGATGTTTTCCTCTCAGCCGACTGTCAATGTATGGTAGGTCCCGCCGGACAGGTCCTTCCACTGGACCCACGCCCCCTCAAGAATCATATAGCTGTGGGGGCTGCCCGCCTTGGGCAGGGCGACGGAGCCAGGATTCCAGCACTGCCGTCCCTCCTCCAATGTCTCCCATCCGGGAATATGGGTGTGCCCATGCAGCAGGATGTCTCCCGCCTGGAGAGGCGGCAGATGGTCCTTATGAAACACATGCCCGTGGGTGAGATAGAGCAGCCGGCCGCCCAGGGCCAGCACCCCATAGTCGGCCAGGATGGGAAACTCCAGCACCATCTGGTCCACTTCACTGTCACAGTTTCCCCGCACGCAGAGGAGGCCTTCCTTTCTCTGGTTCAGCATAGCCAAAACTTCTTTGGGCGCGTATTCCCTGGGCAGATCATTTCTGGGCCCATGGTACAGAAGATCTCCCAGCAGGATCAGCCGGTCGGCCTGTTCCCGGTCCCACGCCTGGAGTAACGCCCGGCAGTAATACGCAGAGCCGTGAAGGTCTGAGGCAATCATCCATTTCATCGCTTGCCGCCTTTCTGTGTTCCCTCTTGCCTCTCCGGAAGGACAGCCAAGCCCCCCGGCTTTGCAAGGCACCCCTATTTTAGGCGAACAAGCCGGGAAATGCAATAGGGCCGCGCCCCTTTTCCCTCTATCCCTCCCGGTCTCCGGGTTCCCCGTTTCAGAAGAGAGCGGGCCCGAATCCCTGCTTTCACACCTGCCCGTTCTCCAGCCACTGGGGCAGCTGATCCAGGGTATCCAGCACCCCATCCGCTCCGGCGGCCAGGAAGATCTCCCGGGCCCGGTCCTTCTCTGCTTGGCGCTCTGCCTGGGGCAGGGCCTCATACTCCGCCTGGGTGTATCCCATAACGCTGCTGCCCTCCAGCACCCCCAGGGAGAGGACCCCCGCGTGCTTGCCCTCCTGAATGTCGGCCACTGTGTCGCCCACCTTGACGACCTGTTCCACTGAAGCGATCTGGAACTTTGCCATATTGGCATAGATCATATAGGGATAGGGCCGGCCCAACCCCTGGACGCTGTCCGGGCTGAACCAGGCGTCGGGGGCATAGCCCTGCCGGGCGGCTTCCGCCGTGACCACCGCCATCATTTTATCGGTATAGCCAGTGGTGGAGCCAACCTTCATCCCCCGCGCCCTGAGTTCTGCCACGGTTTCCAGCACACCGGGTTTGGGCGCGGCATACTGGGAGAGGCTCTCCATGAGCGCGTCTTCAAAGACGCCGTAAATTTTTTCCACCGCCGCTTCATCAAACGCGCCCTGCTTCTCCTCCCACTGCTGCCGGATGGCGGGCATGGCCAGCATGGTGCGGATGTGATCCCGCTTGAGCATCCCCATGGGGGCCCGGATTTCCTCCACCGTCGGGGTGACCCCAAACTTCTGGAAAGCCAGGGCAAAGGCATTCACAGGCGCAAAGCAGCCATAATCCACGGTCGTCCCCGCCCAGTCAAAAATCACCAGCTGAGGCTTCATGCCGCCACCTCCTTGAGAAAGTCAGCCAGAATGGCGCTGAGTTTGGCAATATCCTCTGGATAAATCTCCCCGATGTTGCCCACCCGGAAGGTTTCCGCCTCCATCACCTTGCCGGGATAGAGAACATAGCCCCGGGCCTTGATGTATTCATACATCTGCTGGAAGGTGAAACGGGCGCCCGCCGGATACCGGAAGGTGGTGATGATGGGACCCTGCACGGCGGGGTCCAGGTAGGGCACAAAGCCCAGGGCGCGGAAGTTCTCCGCCAGCAGCCGCTGGTTCTGGTCATACCGGGCATGGCGGGCGGGCACCCCACCCTCCTCCTTCAGTTCCTCCAGCGCCTGGGCAAAGGCCAGCACCACATGGGTGGGGGAGGTAAAGCGCCACTTTCCATCCTCGTTCATGGTCTTCCACTGGTCATAGAGGTCCAACGCCAGGGACCGGGCCTGGCCGGCACTGGCCTCCAGCTTCTCCCGGTTGGCCAGGATGAAGGAAAAGCCGGGCACCCCCTGAATGCACTTGTTGGCGCTGGACACCAGGAAATCAATGCCCCAGCCAGCCACCGGGATGTCCACGCCGCCGAAGGTGGACATGGCGTCCACAAGGAAGGTCTTGCCGGCGGCCTTTACCACCCGGCCCACAGCCTCCACATCGTTGAGGATGCCGCTGGTGGTCTCCCCATGGACCATGGACACGTGGGTGATGGCCAGGTCCTCTGCCAGGTACTTTGCCACCACGTCCGCCTGGGGACGCTTGTGGTTGTCCTGCTCATAGAGGGTATACGCAATCCCCGCGTGGCGGCAGATCTCCGCCATCCGCAGGCCGTAGGCCCCGTTGGCCGCAATGAGGAGCTTGTCCTCCCGTCCGATGACGCTGGTGAGCACAGACTCCACGCCAAAGGTTCCGCTGCCCTGCATGAGCACAGCGGTGTACTCCGGCTCGGACACGTGTCCCAACGCCAGCAGCGTGCGACGGATGGTCTGGGTGATCTGCTTGTAATCGTCATCCCAGGTGCAGTGGTCAAAGAGCATCACCTGCTTCACGGTGTCGGTGGTGGTCAGCGGGCCGGGGGTGAGCAGTTTATAGGAATTCATGGTATGTTTCTCTCCTTATATTCTGTGATGGTTTCCGTTTTTCATTAGAAGAGGGCGCCTTTCGCGCCCTCTTCTGCATCGTATCCCTCAGGGCTTGGCAGCCTCAGAGATCTGCTGGTGCTTTTCGTACAGTTCAAAGGTCAGCGGCTCCTGGAAGGTCTTGGGGTAGGCGGATTTGTTGGCGCTGTCCGCGCTCTCTCCCTCATACAGGGGGTTGGGGTAGTTTTCCTGGAGCTCGGCACGGCCATTTTCGATGATGCACTGGGCCATCTTCATGGCCAAAGGATTGGTGCTCTCCCCTTTGTCCACAATGGCCACAGACTCCGTCAGGGAGAAGTTGCCCTCGGTGGGGTCCACATAGTCGATGGGCAGGCCCTCTGCCTTGGCCGCCACCGCCTGGTGGCGCAGGCCAAAGCCCACGGCGATTTCCCCGGCCTCACAGAGCTTCAGCGGGGCAGAGCCGGAGGTCTCAATGTGGTCCCCTGCGTTGGCATAGATGTCGTGGAGAACCGTCTGTGCCCCGTCCTCCCCATATTCCGAAACCAGCGCCTGCATCAGCAGCCACGCGGTAGAGGAGGACTGCACATCGGTCACCGCCAGGAAACCGGCATAGACAGGATCGGCCAGATCCTTCAGGCAGGTGGGCATGGGCAGATTATTTTCCTTCAGAACCTCTGTATTGACAATAATGGCGCCCTCCTGGGAGGTAATGGGCGCGGTATAGTCCGGGACCTCCTCCAGGGTATTCACCGGGAAGGTCAGGGGGACAAACATTGTGTTCTGCTCCTGGGCACTCTGGAGATAGAAGGTGCTCATGGTGACCAGATCCGCCTCCAGGTTGGTCCCTTCGGCCAGGAGCTTCCCCCCCAGTTCCGAGGTGCCAAAGGTCTGGAAGACATACTGGCCCGCATAGCCGCCGGCGTTCAGGGCGTTGGTCATGGCGGTAATCGCCTCTTCGTCGGCGTTGGAGTAAATGATAACCTGCTCCGACGGGGTACCGCCTTCCGCGGTCTCTTGCTGGCCGCAGCCGCTCAGCAGGGCCACAGCCATGGTCAGGGACAGACCCAGCGCCAGTAATTTTTTCAGATGCATGATGGTTTCGTTTCCTTTCTCTTCTTATTGTTTCGTTTTCCCGTTTGGGCACTTCTATTTGCAAGCCAGGTGAAAATGGCCTTTGCAAGCAGGTTGGTAAAGAGGATCAGCAGGGAGAGGACAAAGACCTCATTGTATTCATTGACATACTGCAGCTGCTTGATCTTGGTGGTCAGAACCATGGTCCGGGCACCGGCCAGGAAAATCAGGGCGCTGATGGTAACCATGGCGTTGATGAAATAGTAGCTGAACACCTCAATGAGACTGGAGGCCGCATTGGGGGTCACCACCCGCAGGATGGTCTTGGGCCAGCTGTCTCCCATGAGCATGGCCGTGGTCTCCCACCCCGCGTTCATCTTGGACAGGGAGTTTTTCATCATAAGATAGGGAGTGGAGAAATAGTGGACAATATTACACAGGATCATCAGCGGGAAGGTATTCTGCAGGGGGGTTCCCGTGAAGGTGAACAGAAAGGCCAGGCCCAGCACCATGCCGGGGATGGTATTGGTCACCAGCGCGATGGAATCCACGCTCTGCTTGCGCCACTTGGGCAGGGTGCTCCGGGCAGTGATCAGCGCCGCGCCGTAGGCCAGCAGCGTCCCAAAGAACGCCGTACACAGCGCCATGCCCAGGGAGTGGAGGTACACCGTCTGCAGCTCGCTGTCTGCAAAAACCGCCTGGACGTGGGCCAGGGTGAACTGGGTCTGGTAGGGCCAGTTCTGCACCAGAGGTACCACAAAGATCACCGCGAAGATGGAGAGCATTCCCACCGACAACACGGTCCCCGACAGCCCCCACGCCGTGTCCCTGCCCCGGTTGGGGCGAAGATCGGCGTCGCTGATGCGGTCATAACGGATGTTATACCGCTCCAAAAACCGCAGCAGCAGAATACTGACAATGGACGGCAGCAGCATCACCATGGCCACCACGGCGCCCCGGTTGAAATCGGGCACGCCGCCCAACATCTCGTTGTAGAGCACCGTGGCCACCACATCATACTTTCCGCCCACAGAGGCAGGAATGCCAAAGTCAGTGAAGCAGAGGAAAAAGGACTGGATAAACGCCCCTGCCAACGTCCCCAGCAGCGGCCGGAGGATGGCGATCCAGAAGGTGGACAGGTGGCCATCCCCCATGGCCTTGGAGACAACCAACGTCTTCTTGTCAACATACCCCATGGTGTTGTGGATCAGCAGGAAAGCCACAGGCACCGTATAGATTACATAGCCCAGCAACAGGCCGCCAAACCCATAGATGTTAAAGATCTGGTGGCCCAACAGGCGAGTGATCAGGCCCTGCTTGCCAAAGGAGTAGATGATGGCGAAGCCGTAGGTAATGGTGGGAAGGAACATGGGCAGTGTCGCCACCGCCTGCATCGCCCGCCGAAAGCCTCGGGGCAATCGGGTGTAATGGATGAGGTAGGCCATCACAAAGGCAATCCCCACCGCCAGCAGCGCAGAGGCCGCAGAGACGGCGAAGCTGTTCCTGAGTGCTGTGCCGAACTGTGGGGCAGTCAGCACCGAGGTATAGAATTCTGTGGTCAATCCAGTCTCGCCCCAAAAGGACTTGACCAGCAGCCGGATGGCCGGAATGGCCAGAAAGGTTGCAAAGAGAATGACCAACAGGATGAAAATGAGCGTAAGCTCCCAATGCTTTCGTTTCATAGGGCCACCGATTATCCGGCTCTCCCCGCAGCATCGGCGCCGAAGAGGGCATAAATGTTGTTGCGTTTGATCTCCAGCTGGTTGAGGATAAAGGTCCGGACAAAGTCGTTTTCCGGCTTCTGGATGATGTCCGCCGGGCAGCCATACTGGGCGATGGTGCCCTGGTCAATGATCAGCACCCGGTCGGAAAGGGTGAGGGCCTCCTCCGGGTCATGGGTGACAATGATGGTGGTTAGATGAAACTCCCGGGCAATGGTCTTGATTCGGTCCTTGATAGACTCTTTGATAACACCGTCCAGGGCAGACAGGGGCTCATCCAACAGGAGAATCCGGGGCTTCATCACCATGGTGCGGGCCAGAGCTACCCGCTGCTTCTGCCCGCCGGAGAGCTGGTCCACCCGTTTGGACAGATGCTCCTCCAGGCCCAACAGATGGATCAGTTCTTCCACCTCCTTTTGGGTGGAAATTCCAGGCCTGTTTTTCAGGCCATAGGTAATATTTTGGTAGACATTGAGATTGGGGAACAGGGCATAATCCTGGAAGACAATGTTAAAGCCCCGCTTCTCCATAGCAGCCCGGGTCAAATCCTCCCCGTTGTAGCAAATGGTTCCCGCGTCTGCCTCTACAATGCCTAAAATGAGATTCAGCAAGGTGGTCTTGCCGCAGCCGGAAGGCCCTAGAATGGAGACAATCTCTCCTTCCTCCACCTGCATCGAGATATCCTTCAACACCGTGACCCCGTCAAAGGATTTTTGAATATGGGTCAGTTCTAACATGGTATGGCTCCTTTCCCACCGGGATGTCCGGCCTGTTCTGTTCTCTTTCATTTTCCAGGGACAGTGTAGCAAATCCACGCCGCCCCTTACCACCAACCCCGGGTAAAACCTCCGTGAAGCCCGGGTTAAATCCCATCAAATATAGAAGGGCGTCCTTGTAGTTTTCTACCAGGACGCCCTGTCTCTCTTAGGTTTGTGCATACCCCCGGTCCGCAATCACCTGCCCGCTGCGGTCCAAGTTGCGGGAAAACCGCTCATAGTCGCTGAGAATGATGCCCATATACAGCATATCCACCACCGCCAGGTCCGCCACCCGGGAAAAAATGGCGTTGCCATAGACGGTTTGGCCCCCCCCGCCCACAGAGAGGGTGAGATCGGCGTACCGGCTCAGCAGGGCGGTTCGCTCGCCCGTCACCGCAATGGTAGCAGCCCCAGCTTTTTTAGCCAGCCGCAGCGCCTTCACGGTGTCCACAGACCGGCCCGAGCGGGAAAAGGCCACCGCCACATCCCCCTTCCTCAGATGGGCCGCGCTGATCTGCTGAAGATACGCGTCGGTGCAGAAGCGGCACCGGAGCCCCAAATAGGTCAGTTTGGTCAGCAGATCGCTGGCCGGGGCACAGGAATTCTCCACACTGTACAGATCAATCAGCCGGGCTGAGGCCAGAGTTTGGGCCGCTTGGGCCAGGCTGTCAGGGGACACAGACTTCAGCACGTCCTCCAAGGCCTCCCGCTGGGTGCCCACGGCCTTCAACGGAAGGTTCTCCATCCGGTCCCAGGGCCGGAGGGAAAAGCCCCCCAAATGGTCAAAGGCACTCTCCTCTCCGGCCTCCCATCCCCGCAGGGCCCCCTTGAAGGCCCGGTATCCCCGGTAGCCCAGCCCACGGACACATCGGATCACTGTGGGCTCACTCACGCCGGCCGCGCTGGCCAGCTCCCCAATGGTCAGGGACTCCAGCTCCCCGGCGTGGGCCAGGAAAAAGGACGCCACTTTCTGTTCCGACGGCCGCAGGGAGGCATACGCCCCTTTGATCCGGTCCTCCCATGAGATACCTCGCTCCATTCCCCGTTTCCTCCTTCGGCCGGAAAACCTACAAAAAGATGCCGCATTCTTGTAGTTTTCCTCTCAAAAAGTTTCCCCGGCCCGCTTTCTTTGGAGATCCGCCTATGGTGGGATCGGTACGGGCCGTTTTGCTCCATTGTAGCGCGGCCCCTCTCCCCCTTCGATCCGAAAAGGGCTAAATTTTTGTTTGGGGTTGGTTAAACCTTTCCTCCCCCGCTCCTCTCCTTCCATTTGCAAATTTTCTCCGTGCATGATACACTGGAAAAACACTCTGATTGGAAAGGAACTCCCGTCGCTATGTTTGCCAAACGTGACCTCACCCAGGGAAGCATCCCCCGGGGCCTGCTGGGCTTTGCCCTTCCCCTGATCCTGGGCAACCTCCTGCAGCAACTGTACAACCTGGCCGATACCTGGGTGGTGGGCCGCTTCATCGGGGAAGGCGCGCTGGCCGCGGTGGGGTCCTCTTACACTTTGATGACCTTTTTGACCTCCATTCTCCTGGGGCTGTGCATGGGCAGCAGCGTCTATTTTTCCATTCAATACGGCCGCCAGGACCCCGACCGGCTGCGAAATGGGATTTTTCAGTCCTTTCTGCTCATCGGCGGGCTGACGCTCCTGCTCAACCTCACCGTCTATCTGGCCCTGGACGGGATTCTGGTCCTCCTGCAGATCCCACCGGATATTTTGGGTCTGACAAAGGAATACCTGCAGTGGATCTTCGCCGGCATGGTCGCCACCTTTCTGTACAATTTTTTTGCCAATCTTCTCCGCTCCGTGGGGGACTCCGCCACCCCGCTGGTCTTTTTGGGGATTTCCGTGGTTCTGAACATCGGCCTGGACATCCTCTTTGTGGTGCCCTTGGGCATGGGGGTTCGGGGGGCCGCCATGGCCACGGTGATCGCCCAGTTCGTCGCCGGCCTGGGCCTGTTTCTCTACACCTGGTTTGCCTTCCCCGCTCTGCGGGTCCAAAAACGCCACCGGTATTGGGACCGGGCCGCCTTGAAAAACCTGCTGAATCTCTCCCTTTTTACCTGTCTGCAGCAGTCGGTGATGAACTTTGGCATTCTCATGGTCCAGGGCCTGGTGAACAGCTTCGGTACCGCGGTCATGGCCGCCTTCGCCGTGGCGGTGAAGATCGACACCATCGCCTACATGCCGGTTCAGGACTTCGGCAACGCCTTCTCCACCTTCGTGGCCCAGAACTACGGGGCGGAAAAACGGGACCGCATCCGCACCGGCACCCATTGGGCGGTGTTCTGGGTGGTCCTCTTCTGCCTGGTCATCGGCGGTCTGGTCTGCCTGTTGGCGCCCCGGCTCATGGCCGCCTTTGTGGGCGGGGATGCCGCGGAGGTGATCGCCATCGGCACAGGCTATCTCCGCATTGAGGCCGCGTTCTACCTGGGCATCGGCATTCTTTTCCTCCTCTACGGCTATTTCCGGGCAGTGAACCGCCCCGCCGTGTCGGTGGTCCTCACCATCTGCTCCCTGGGCACCCGGGTCCTGCTGGCATACACCCTGTCGGCACTGCCGGCGCTGGGGGTCAACGGCATCTGGATTGCCATTCCCATCGGTTGGTTTCTGGCCGATGCCACAGGGATTTTGCTCTGGCGGCGGGAGGGCAAAAGCGCCAAGACCCCATAACGCACCCCACCAAAAAAACCTCCCTGGAAGCATCCTTCCAGGGAGGTTTTTGTTCCGTCCGAAACGGGGTTACTGATTCACATTTTCCGCAAAGCGCATGAGCATGGTTGCCACCTGGGCGCGGTTGGCGCCGTTCTGGGGCACCAGGTTGTCCCCGATCCCGCTGATCAGGCCGGCATCCACCGCCCACTGCATGGCCTCTTTGGCATAGGCGCTGACTCGGGCGGCGTCTGCAAAGGCGGACAGGTCGTTGCGTCCGCTGACATCGTACTGCTTCTCCTGGGCATAGCGGTAGAGGATGGTGGCCATCTGCTCCCGGGTCACCGTCTTGTCCGGGCCGAAGGTTCCGTCCTCATAGCCGTCCACAATCCCCTCGGATGCCGCCCAGCGGACCGCCTCGGCATAGTAGGCGTCCTCCTTCACATCGGTAAAGTCCATGCGGTAGTTCACCACAGGGCTCCCCTCCATCCGCCAGAGCATGGTGACAATCATAGCCCGGCTGGTGGTGGTCATGGGAGAGAAGGTGGTGGGCGTTGTCCCGTTCATAATGCCCTGGTCGGTCACGTACTTCACCGCTTCATAGTACCAGCTGTCGGCGGCCACATCCGTGTAGGGCAGGCCGGTGGGGTTGCTGGGGGCTTTCTCCACCGGGATCTCCGCGGACACCGAGGCATTGTCCACCGTGATGGTATAGTTCTGGGCGTAGGTCGCCTTGCCGGGCTCATAGGCGTAAATCACCAGGGCCAGTCGGTGCCCTGCCTCCACCTCATAGAGGTTGGGCTGGAGGTAGAGGGTATAGTCATAATACTTTCCCTCCACCAGTTTTACCTTGTTCTGCGCCGAAGCCGAATCATAGCCCGCGCCGGGGTTGCACAGGTCCATCCAGCCCCGGGCCACAATTTTATAGGATACGTCCGTGGGCTTCAGCTCCACCAGGTCCAGGTTCTCCAGGCCACCGCCCATCCAGGCACCGTCCTTGGCCAGGATTGTCTTTTCAACATAGGTGGGCGCGGTGTTGAAGGCGGGGAAGGTCTCCCCCTCCGGGGCGATGTCCACCAGCATGGCGCTGACCATCAGGCCGTCCCGGTTGATGAGGGCGGCCTCCGGGGTGTCCACGGTCTCGCCGGTGGCGGCGGCGCCCACGTAGTTGTCATGGTCCAGGGCAGCGGGGTCCACGGCGCTGTCATGGTCCACTGCGGACCGGCTCTCCCCTCTGGGGGTCTCCACCATCGCACCGTTGGTGGTGGCAGCCTGGAAGTTCACCGCCACAGAGCCCTTGAGGACGGTGTCCGCTGTCACATCCATGGTATACATGGCGCTGGAGGCTGTGGAGCCGCCGGTGAACACCTCTTCCCAGTTGTCCTTGTTCACGCCAATGGCGTCATAATCGCTGCTGATGGACGCGGTCTTTTCCTTGGCGCTCTCTCCGGTCAGGGTAATGGCGTCCTCGGTCTTCCAATCGTCATAGGTGTTCCACACCTTGGTGTCGTTGTTGCTCTGGGCCGTGACTGCGGGCATGTTCTCAATGCCGTTGTCCACCCCATACAGATAGTGGCTGAACCACTGGTTCAGGATTTCATCGTAGGACTGCGCCCCGATCATAAACTGAATGCCCCCCGAGGGATAGGTGGGGGTCAGGTGTCCATCCTGATGGAGCAGGAGCTTGGCGGGCACCCCGGCCTTCTCATAGGCCTGGTACATCAGGTCAAACTCCTTGGTCCGCACGTTGTCGTCGTTCAGGCCGTGCACAATGAGGGCCGGGCACTGAATCTTATCGGCGTCCAGGGTATAGTCCCGGTTGGCCCAGTGGTCGCTGTAATCCCCGTTGGAGGCCAGCTGGTCCTGCCGGATTTGATTGAGGTAGTTTCCATACTTGCCGGCAATGGTGTTCCAGTCCGCCTCATCCAGGTACCGGCCGGCGCAGTACCAGGCCAGCCAGTCGCTGTAAGCGGGGTCGCTCCGGGTGGCAATGCCCTGGGAGTTGGTATACTCATACCAGCTGGCAATCCCCGCCACGGGGACGATGGTCTCCAGCCCCTCCACCCCAGTGGTGGCCAGGCCGAACTGGGTGGTGCCGGCGTAGGACCGCCCGGTCATCCCCACCTTGCCGTTGGACCAGTCTGCCTCAATGGCGATGTTGCTGGTCTTGTCCGTATAGGCAACCCGCTCGCCGTTGAGCCACTCAATCACGCACTTGAACGCGTCGATCTCCAGGTCGCTCCCGCAGGTTTCAAAGCCCTCTGAGCCCTTGGTGCCCAGGCCGCCGCACTCCACCACGGCAAAGCCCCGGACCAAATAATAGTCGTACCACGTCAGGTCCTCATAGTCATACATCTCCTCGTGGGGGTTGTAATAATACCAGTCCGAGGAATCTGCCTGGGCTGCTGCCTGGGCCGTGGTGGCGGTTCCCGCCGCCTTCCGCGCTGCGGGCTGGCTGTACATCTGGTCCAGGTCATAGCCGTCCTTGCCATAGGGCGCCTCTCCAGAGGTACAGCCGGTGATATAGGGCCGGGCCTCATAAATGGTGGCGGCCTTATAATCCCCTTCCATGGCGGCCCGGGGAATCTGCACCAGGGCCTTCACCAGGTCCCGCTTGCCGTCGGCATCGGTGTCATAGTTGGTCTCCACATAGACGCAGTAACGGATGATGTCACTCTTGGCGTTGTCATAGCCCTCGGTCACAGCCCCGGTGGTATAGGGGAAAATGGGCTGGGCCATGCCGTTGAGGAACAGAGGCTCCAGCGTCTGGCCGTGCAGGGCCTGGTAAAGGACCTGGGCCGACTGCTTCATCACCGCCAGGTTCGCCTGGGTACAGGGATCGGTGGGGCTGTACTGGGCAATCCCGTCGGTCATGCCCATGCTGTCCGCCATGGCGTTGTAATCCCTGGGATAGGTTCCCAGCTGGCTCTCTTCCATCCCCGCCCAGCGGAGGAGGAAGGCCACGGCCTCTTGGTTGGTCACGGTCTGGTCCGCCTGCCCGGAGACAGGGAGTTTCAAGTCCGGCGCATCCTTGGTCAGCTCTCCCCAGGTCACAACCGGGGAGGCCGCAGCCGCAGACACCCCATTCTCCGTCTCCACCGCCACAGCCGGGGTGACCAGAGACAGGGCCATCATCAGCGCCAGAAGCAGGCCAGCGACTCGTTTCTTCATCTGATTACCTTCTTTCTCACTTCTCAATTTTCCTCCTATGCGCAAGCCTGCCATCCCCACCGCACCCGGAGGGGGAAAAGAGGAGACCTGAACGACACGTAGGTAATCTCCAGTATAGGCGCTCCCTCGAAAAATGTCAACGCACACCGGAGAACCGTCAAAAATTTCTCGCTCTTCCTGCCGCTGGAACAACGGGAACGGTTCTTTTAACGCAAGTGCCCATAAAAAATGGACGTCTGGATGCTGCCCAGGTCCTGTACCACTTTTTCTTTGGATTTCCAGAGGGGCTTCATATCCACTTGGATGACCTGAGGGTTCTCATAGGTTTTGAAATAATAGACCTTCTGCCCCAGATCGATCATGGCTGTGTATTGGGTATAATCGAAGGTCCCATTCGCTGTCTTTACCACGCCGTTGGGCAGGGTAACCCCCTCCAAAATGTGAAAGCCAGCAACGACAGCCTCCTCTATCCCCTTTGGCGGTACCATGTGCAGCTTCTGAAAAACAGTCCGCACAAATCGGGCGGGAGGTGTATACCCGCCTGGCAAGGCGCTTGTTCCGCCAGCCTGTCCAAATGGCTCCATCTGCAAACCGTTCCAATCCACCTGCTCTGTCTGCTCTGGCGCAACCCCAAGGTAGTTGCGTAAATTTGTCATCTGCCAGGGAAAATCTGGGCTGTTGGTTAGAACGCCCACTGGATTTTCATAGATATGCAGTCCCAGCGCGGTCTGCTCCACGACGAGACCCCTGCCAGACAAGTCGGTAAACATCCAGTGCATTGGCGCAACGGTGCCGGTCAGGCCATCCTGGATTCCCACCAAGGTGAGATCGGCCAGGCGTTCCCGGATGTCGTCCAGGGAAGCACAGCTGCCCAAGGCGTAGTGCAAGAAGTCCAACGCCGAGAGCTGGACCTGACCACTGTGCTTGGAGGGCTGCGGAAAATCGGCATACCCCTTAAAATACAAGGCACCGCCCGCAAGTCCCATTTCGTTGACGCCGTCAAACAGGACATAGCGATGTTGGGCGTGACGCCCGATTCCCCCAACCCCATACTGGTCCGCAAGGGTCTGCCCAAGCATGGTTTCCCAAGAGGCTCCTGCGGGGAAGGAGACAAGGTGCGGGTCCAGGATGGCGTAGAAATCCATTGTCCGTCCAAATACAGTTTCGTTCGCTTGATCTAAGAAATTGATTGCAGTACACATAAAAAATCCCTCTGCTTTCTGAAATTCTGCCGGCAGCCTTGCCGCTTCTGGCTATGTGCCTCACCACTTTGATGCTTTGATTTTAATCAGGGCGGGCGCCAGGGACAATAGGCAGAAAAAGAAGTCCGTATTGACAGAAACGCCGTCGTGTAAAAGATTTTACACGACGGCGTTTCCGTCAAAAAGAGGGATTATTGCCTGGGGGAAATCTCCCCCACAATCAGCTGATGAACAACATGAACAATATGGTCCAAATCATCGCTGTCTGCCTCGGACCAGCTCCTGAGGATGCCAAGAACCGCCTGACTGTGATAGCGCATAACGAGCTTTAACTCCCAGTGACTGCATTGGGCGTACAGGCCGTGCCTTTCCGCCACCTGCAGAAAGAAAGTAAACAGCTGTTCCTCGACCATCCGCGTAATTTCGTCCCGGTAGTTGGTCCGCAGGCCATGCTCTACATAGGGTCGGGTATTCAGCGCCAGCAAAAACAGGCAGCGCAGGCCCTTTTCCGCATTCCCCTGGGCAAGCGTTTCCTTCAGCAGCTGATCTGTATTTCGCTCCAAAACCCATTTTAACAGGTCCGGGATATCTCTGAAATGATAGTAGAACGTCTGCCGTGTGATCCCGCATTCCTCCACGATATCTTTCACCGTCAGCTTTTTGACCTTCTTTTGCATCAAAAGCCGTTCCACAGCCTGTACAATCAGTTCTTCTGTCCCGATTGTCACCTGGTTATCCCTCCATCCCCCGCTGCCACGGGTGCTTATCTCTGGTACTCAAAATCCAAGTTGTAGAGACTCACCAGGTCTCCGTCCTTGATGCCCATCTCCTCCAGCCGGTCAAACAGACCGGCGTTGCGGAGCATCCGGTCAAACCAGTTTCGGGACTCGTAGTTGGAGAAATTGACGTTGGCCATGATCTTTTGCAGCCAAGGGCCCTCCACGATCCACACATCGTCCTCGTGCCGGATGGTAAGGGGGTCACTGGTGTCCACCTGGGGGGGCCGCTCCACGTACTCCGGTTCATAGGTAATCACCGGCGGCAGGTGGGCCAGTTCCCCGGCGGCGGCCTTCATCAGCTCCCTGACCCCCATGTGGGCGGCGGCGGACAGCTCAAAAAAGCGCAGGCCCTGGGCCTCCACGTGGGCCTTGAGCTTGTCCAGCAGGGTGCGGTCGGCCAGGATATCGGTCTTATTGGCGGCCACAATCATCTTCCGGCCGGCCAGTTCCGGGCTGTATTCCCGCAGCTCGGCGTTGATGGTCTCAAAATCCTCCACCGGGTCCCGTCCTTCGGAACCGGACACGTCCACCATGTGGATGAGCAGGCGGCACCGGTCGATGTGCCGCAGAAAGTCATGGCCCAGGCCGGCTCCGTCGGCGGCCCCCTCAATGATGCCGGGGATGTCCGCCATGACAAAGGAGACCCCCTCCTCCACAAAGACCACCCCCAGGTTGGGAAACAGGGTGGTAAAGTGGTAGTTGGCGATCTTGGGCCGGGCCTTGGTGGCCACGGACAGCAGGGTGGACTTGCCCACGTTGGGGAACCCCACCAGCCCCACATCGGCCAGGAGCTTCAGTTCCAGCAGCACCGTCCGCTCCTTGCCGGGCAGACCGGCCTTGGCAAACTGGGGGGTCTGCCGGGTGGGGGTGGCAAAGTGCTTGTTGCCCCAGCCCCCGTTGCCCCCCCGGCAGAGGACGAAGGGTTCGTCCCCGGACATATCCTGAATGATCTCCCGGGTCTCCGCATCCCGGACCACCGTGCCCCGGGGGACCCGGATGATCAGGGGAGCGCCGTTCTTTCCGGTGCACTGCTTGCCGGCGCCGTTGCCGCCGTTCTCCGCCACGTATTTGCGTTTGTAGCGGAAGTCCATCAGGGTGGACATCCGGTCATCCACCTGCAGGATCACATCGCCCCCCCGGCCGCCGTCGCCCCCATCGGGACCGCCGGCCGCCACGTATTTTTCTCGGTGAAAGGCCACCGCGCCGTTGCCGCCAGCCCCAGAGCGAACCAGGATGCGGGCGGTATCAATGAATGTATTTGCCATAGGGCACCTCCTTTGGTACCGGTCCGATTGGAAAAAAGCCCCGAACGGCGGTCCGTTCGGGGCTTGGGATGCACGGGAAAATTACTCCGCGACAGCCTCCACGATGGAGACCTGCTTGCGGTCCTTACCCAGCCGCTCAAACTTGACGCGGCCGTCCTTCAGGGCAAACAGGGTATCGTCCTTGCCGATGCCCACGTTGGTGCCGGGATGAATGTGGGTGCCGCGCTGACGGACCAGAATGTTGCCGGCCAGAACGAACTGCCCGTCGCCCCGCTTGACGCCCAGACGCTGAGCCATGGAATCACGGCCGTTCCGGGTGGAGCCAACGCCCTTCTTATGCGCGAAGAACTGAAGTCCGATATGAAGCATAGGTTACACCTCCATGACGTTAATGTGTTCGGGATATTCCTCCTGCAGCTGGACCAGGTAGACCATCAGGGCGGCCAGCAACGTCTGGCACACCTGGTCGGCCTCTCCGGCCAGATTGCGGGGAAGTTTCAAAGTGACGGAAGCATCCTGCTGGTTGACCTTCACCGGGGCCTCCAGCCCCAGCACGTCATTCACGGCGCACTCGGTGAGGCGAACGGCGCTGGTGACGGCGGCACAGAGGATGTCTTCTCCTGCCTCGGCCAGGCCGGTGTGCCCCTCCACGGTGAAGGAGACAATCCGGCTACCGTCCATTGCAAAGGAAGCTCTGGTCATCAGGCGTTGATCTTCTTGATCTCAACCTTGGTATAGGGCTGACGATGGCCCTGACGCAGACGATAGCCCTTCTTGGGCTTGTACTTAAAGATGACAACCTTCTTGCCCTTGCCGTTTTTCACCACGGAGGCGTCCACGGAAGCGCCTTCCACCACGGGGGCGCCGAACTTGGGCGCGTCGCCCAGGATGGCCAGGACCTTGTCAAACTTGATGGCGTCACCGGCTTCCTGGGGCAGCTTCTCGATGAACAGAACGTCGCCTTCCGCGACCTTATACTGCTTTCCGCCGGTCTCAATGATTGCATGCATTGCTCTTGCACCTCTTTCCTTTATCACGGGCTCGCTGTCGGGGGCGAAGCGCGGCGGAAAACGGTCTGTCCCGCCCACGCCTGCTTATGACCCATTCAAAGCGGCTCTGAAATTATAGCAGGCAGGAACGGCAAAGTCAAGGGAAGGGGCAGAATTTTTTGCCTTTTCCCTCACCCTTCGCCCAAGGGGCCCAAATACCACCCTGTCACCCCGTCCTTCTTCGCCAATGCGCCCCGGCTGGTGCGCCGGACCACGGCCAGGCGCTCCCCGGCGGTCACCGGCAGCAGGTAATCGGTGGAGTCCAGACAGTAGGTCCCCTGGGGGCCCTGGCGGAGGTAGTCGGTGAGGATATCCAGCTCCCGCCCGGTCTCCAGGTGGCGGCACCGGGAGAACTCCTCCCCCAGGGAGAGCACCTCCAGGGCGCTGTGCCCCCAGCGGATGTTCAGGGGATCGGGGGAGGGCGCCTGGGAAGCCAGGGCCGTCATCACGGGAAAACCGTCATAGGCCCGATAGGAAAATGCCCCGCCGGGCTCTCTGGGCAGGATCAGGGCGTTGAGCTGTCCGTCGGCCTTCAGCGTACAGCCCCCGTCGATGCTGGCGATGTGCCGGTCCGGCAGGAGAAGGGGCTTAGCCGAGGGGATGTCCGGGTGGTACAGAGTAACCGGCCAGTGTCCCACCACCACCCACCGCTGAAAGCGGTGCCCCTGGTCGAGAAACGCGTCGTTTTTCATACACGCCCGGGCGCTCAGGGTCTCTAAATGGTGCTCTCTGGGGACCCCGCCGTGGACAAAAAGGTAGTGTTCATGGAGCAGGATAGTGGGCATGGCCCGGAGAAAGGCCAGCTCTTCGGGAAACAACGCCTCAATGGCCTGCCGGGCGGCGGGAAATGCCTTGGGATCGGAGACATCCACCCCCGCCTGGTGGGCCATGGAAACCCAGGCGCACTTCTCCCCCCAAAAGTTTCCATACTGGGCGGCGGCCTGGTCGGGCCAGGCCCCGTTGAGAAAGTCCAGGGTGACATTTTCACAGTTGCCCTGGAGGAAGAAGAGGGTATGGGTCCGGCGCAGGTCCATGAGATACCGCAGGGTGTCCAGGCCGCCGGTGGATTTCTCCAAAATATCCCCCAGGACCAGCAGAATGTCGTCGGTGGAAAACTGGACCTTTTTCAGCAGGCCCTTGAGAAAGGGAAGATTGCCGTGAATGTCGCTGATGACCAGCACCCGCCGGTCCGCCGGCAGGGAGAGGGGACGTACAACCGCTCTCATGGCGTCATCGCACCCGGGCTTCCAGGGCAATCCAGCCGTTCTTTTCCCGGCGGGTTGTCACCAGCAGCCCCGCCTGCTCCAGGGCGGCGGCCACCTCGTCTCCCCGGGTGTCGATGATGCCCGAGCAGAGGAAGGTCCCCTCACGGTCCAGCAGTTGGGGAACCACCGGCGCCAAGGGGATGATAACATCCGCCACAATGTTGGCCAACACCACCTGGGCTTTTTCTCGGGCCAGTTCCTGAACTAACCCCTGGTCCGCGATAACATTTCCGGCCAAAAACCGGCAGTGGTCCCGCCCGATGCCGTTGAGCGCGGCGTTTTCATAGGCCACGTCCACAGCCTTGGGGTCAATGTCCACCCCGACCGCCTGACCGGCTCCCAGGCACAGGGCGGCAATGGCTAAGATGCCGCTGCCGCACCCCAGGTCCAGCACCCGGTCCCCCTTCCGGGTACAGGCCTCAAGCCCCTCCAAGCACAGCTGGGTAGAGGCATGGGACCCGGTGCCGAAGGTAAGCCCCGGATTCATCAGCAGCCGGGTGGCGCCGGCGGGAATGTCCGCGGTGTCCCGCTCCCATTCCGGGACAATGTACAGCTTCTCCCCCACCGCCATGGGCCGGTAATACTTCTGCCAGCTGTGGGCCCAGTCGTACTCCCGGAGGGCGGCGGTGGTATAGGGCAGGTCAATGCCGGCCAGATAGCCCTTCAGCTGCGCCTGCCCGTCGGCATCATCGGTGACATAAATCTTGACCCGGGAGACCCCCTTCATCTGCTCCATAAGGGCATCGTCCACATAGTCCCAATACTGCCGGTTCTCCTCCAAAAAGGCCCGGAACTCCTCCTCTTCCTCCACTGCCAGGCCGGGCACGCCGTTGGCAATGAGTTTGCCGCAGAGGTCATCCAGTTCCTCCGACCTCGCGTTTATCACAATTTCCAGCCATCTATGATCCATGCAGTTCCTCCTCACTGGGCGCATTCCAATCTGCGGGCCAATGGATCTGCCCGCCTGTTTATGGGTTCCATCTTACCATGTTTTGAAACCGTGCGCAACCGCGAAAGCCTATCACGAAAAAATGCCCGCCGCAGATGCGGCAGGCATTTTCTCTGGATTTCAACCGAACGAATCGGATCTACTCCGGTGTTGACCGGAAAATTGTGCCAGGCACAATTTTTTATACAAGGGAAACGAGAGGACTCAGTCCATCTTCTTGGTCCACAGGGAGGCCATGGCGGGGCCGCCGCCCACACACAGGGAGGCGCCGCCCACTGTGGCGCCGCGGCGCTCCATTTCGTAGAGCATGGAGACAATGATCCGCAGGCCGGTGCAGCCGATGGGGTGCCCCAGGGAGATGCCAGAACCGTTGGCATTGGTCTTGTCCAGGTCCACTTCCCAGCCGTGCTCCTCCTTCAGCTTGCGGCCAACGCCCAGGAACTGGGCGGCAAAGGCCTCGTTGATCTCCCAATAGTCCACCTCGGAGAAGTCCATGCCGGCGCCCTTCAGGCACTTGGGAATGGCATAGGCGGGGCCAATGCCCATATACTTGGGCTCCACGCCGGCAGAGCACATATTGATCATCTTGGCCATGGGCTTGATTCCCAGCTCCTTGGCCTTGTCCGCAGACATGACAATCACAGCCGCAGCGGCGTCGTTGATGCCGGAGGCGTTGGCAGCGGTGGTGACGCCATCGGGGGTAAAGACCGCCTTCATCTTGGAGATGGTCTCATAGCTGCAGTTGCGGATGGGGTGCTCATCGGTGTCGATGACAATGTCGCCCTTTTTCTTGTTGTGGATCACCACAGGGACAATCTCATCCTTGAACTTGCCGGCGTCGATGGCGGCGCAGGCGCGGTTGTGGCTGATGACGGCCAACTTGTCACATTCCTCCCGGGAGACGTTGCAGAGCTTGGCCACGTTGTCGGCGGTCACACCCATGTGGCCGGGGACCAGGGCGTCGTACAGTGCGTCGTGGAGCAGGCTGTCATAGAGCTCCGCGCCGCCCTCGGTGGGGATGCCACCCATCCGATAGCCCATACGGGCTTTGGGCAGCAGGAAGGGGGCCTGGGTCATATTTTCCACGCCCACCACCAGGCCGATCTCGGTCTTGCCCAGCTGAATGTTGTTGCAGGCGATTTCCAGCGCGCGCATACCGGAGGCGCAGTTCTGGTTGACGGTGACAGCGCTGCTCTCAATGGGCAGGCCGATCCGCATGGAGACCTGGCGGGCAGGCAGGGAACCCTGCATGGCGGTATAGCACTCGCCCATGACAATTTCGTCGATGGTGTTGATGTCCACACCAGCGCGGCGAATGGCTTCCTTCCCCGCAGTGATGGCAAGTTCTCTGGCGGGAACATCCTTGAATTGCCCCTGGAACTTACCGATGGCGGTACGGCAGGCGCTGACAATGACTACATCTCTCGGTTGCATTTGAGGTATCCTCCTGTACTGTCTTGTATTTGTTCATTTTATACTAAAATGCACTAATTCATGTCATAGGGTAGCTATATTATACACCGAAAAGGCGGGTTGTCAAGGCAAAGTTACAAAAAGGTCACAAATTTTTCTGATGCTTTTTGAGGAGAAGGGATTGAATTTATGGTATAAAATGTGTATAATGTCGCCAATACAGAAATGATGCCGAGGAAATGATGCAGCAAATCTGTCATTTCACGGCAAGATCCGGACCCTTCCGGTGCGGAAAGGAGGTACCTGCCATCAGCAGAATTCCAGAACCCTGGCACGACGCAGCAATGGCATTTTCCCTGGATCTGGCCAGGGACAGCGACAATTTTCCCAAAAAAGTGCTGGCACTGTTCGACAAGCATTTCGGCTTTCGGCGCAGCATCTTCTTCCCCTATCACTACACGGCCTTTCCCGGGGGCCAGGCCCGGCGGGTGAACACCCTGAGCAACTACATCACCTACGGCATCCGGTATGGCCCCATGTATGACTACAAAGATCACATTTACAAGGATGACATCTTCCGCTATTCCTCTCTGCCCCCCCATCTGAAGGGGAAGCGGGTGATTTTCACCGAGGACGTTATGACCCTGGAGGACTATGAGCGCACCCCCTACGGGATTCACATGTCCGCCGAGGATTTATATTATCAGGCGGTCCTCTTCTTCTTCCTGGGGGACCGGGTGATCGGTTCCATGGGGCTCTTTCACACCAAAGAGGAGGGCGGCTTTCGGGAAGAGGAGCGGGGCCTGCTGGAGTATCTGGCGGAGCTGGTGGAGGCCAACTACCAGAACTATCTCCGCCACAGCGGGGAGGCCCGGTTCCATGACAGCTTCCAGCTCTTTTTCCAAGACGTGAAAATGGGGGCGGTGATCCTCAACCAGGACATGACGGTCATGCAGACCAACAAGGCGGCCCAGGAGATCAGCCAAATCTTCTGGGAACAGTACCGGCACAACCAGGGCCACTTCCTCCGGAGCAATTACCAGGGAGACCCCAAGTTCCGGGAGGTCCAGACCATGATCAACGAGATCAGCGAGCGTCTGACCACCCAGGGCGGAACCAGTCAGACCTTCACTTCTCCGGCCGGGGACATCACCTTTTATCACACCTCGTTTCTCTCCTCCAGCGCGGCGGGCCTGATCCAAACCTGGCACCTTATGCTCATCACCTGCCAGACCAAGGACCTGCCCAAGAATTTGAATCACCCCTACAACACCCTGACCCAACAGGAGCGGCGGATCGTCTACTACCTGGCCTCCGGCATGAAGAATGAACAGATCGCGGAGGAGCTCCACATCAGCATCTACACCGTCCGCACCCATATTGCCAACATTTATAAGAAATTTGAGGTCAACAACAAGGTGGACCTGCTCATGCATCTCCAGCCCATCCTCAAGGATCAGACAACCCCACCCTAATGATCCACAGAACGGACAAACCGCAAGAAGCCTCCCTGAGACAGGGAGGCTTCTGATTTTTTAATAAAACGGGAAGAGGCAAAAAGGGGTACCCTCGTTCCTCTATTACGCCCGCAGACGGTAGCTTCTCCCCTGCCGGACCACCAGGTCCCGCCCCAGAAGGGCATCCAGCCCCGCCTGTACCTCTCCGTCGGGCAGACCGAGCTCCTGGGCCAGGGTCTTAACGCCGGCGGTGACATGGTCGGTGAGGTAGGCGATGATCTGCCGTTGGGTGAGCTCCGCCGAAGAGAAGGTCTGGGGCGGGAGGGGAAGGGAGAGCTGGGTCACGCCGGTGCGAAACGCCTGGGACAGGGTGGGCGTCTGCCAGCCCCGCCGGGCCCAGAGGGCATAGATCCCATGGAGCCCCTGCCCCGTCCCCGTGGCCAGACGGACCAGGGAAAACAGCTGGATCAGCCCCCGGTTCCGGGGATCAGCCGCCCGCCCGGCCTGGGCCTGTTCCGGTGAAACCCGGAGCAGACCCCCGTTGGAGACGGTGAGCTCCGCGGCGGTCCGCTGGATGGTCAGGCCGCCCCGGCTGAAGTAATCGGCGTGGAGAACGGCATTGAGAACGGCCTCCCGCAGGGCGCCGGCCAAGGCCTCCCCCTCCCCCGGGTCCTGGGCCAGCAGAGAGGAGACCGCAGTCAGCCGCCGGGAGACCATGGTGTAAAAGGAGAACACATTTTCCGGCGGCCCCGGGCGAAGGGTGGACAGGCAAAATCCGGTGTCCGTCTCCCGATACTCCAGGCGAAAGGCGGGAAAAACCGCCCGCAGCGCCTTGCGCTTGCCCAGCAGCAGGAGTCCGGCCAAGGTGGGGTGCAGTTTTCCCCCCTGTCCCGGCCCCAAAATACCGGCAGCAGGCAGGAATTGGTCATCCGGGAGGGCGTTCCAGGGATGGTCCGGCTGCCGCATCACCATGCACAGCCGGAACTGGCGCAGGGTCTCCCCGGAGAGGACTTCCGGTCCACGGCTCTCCAGCACCGCCAGGTCGGCGGGGGCGTCGTCCCGGTCCCGCAGCATGGCCCGGACCTCGTCTGGGGAACAGTGATAGTCCCCCTCGCCGTCCCGGCGGTACGCGCCGGTAAAGGGGCTGTCCCCAATGTACACTGGCCGCTGGTGCCGCTCTGCCTGGGGCACGGAGATCACCAGAACCTCTTTGCCCGCAATGGTGTGGAGGGTGACATCCTGGGGCTGGAGAATGTTGGCGCTGACCTTGGCGGGGTCCTGCACCGTCTGCCAGAACAGACGTACATACCCTGGACCATCCGGGATGCCGGTGACCCGGAGGGTTTTGTCCCGGGCCTCCTCCACCCCCAGCAGGATCAGACCGCCGATGGTGTTGGCAAAGGCGGAATAGGTCTCCCACAGGCTGTGGGGAAAGCCCCCCGCGGCCTTTTTGGCCTCAATGCGGTTGTTCTCTTGGTACCGGGCGATGTGGTTCAGATCAATCATGGGCCCCTCCTGATTCCGCCGCGCGCCATTCCTAACTGAATGGTATTATAGAGAAGTCCCCTTCCCTTGTCAATTTTTCCATCCCCGGGGGCCGGCGGACAACCGGCGCGGCACAAAAGTTTTTTGAAAAAATCTATTGACAAATCTCCCGAAATCCGATAAAATAATACTCGTTCCGCAAGAGACGGACGATTAGCTCAGCTGGTATGAGCATCCGCTTGACGTGCGGGAGGTCACAGGTTCAAGTCCTGTATCGTCCACCAGAAAAACCCTGAAGCCGAGAGGTTTCAGGGTTTTTTGTTTTCTCCCACCAGGAATAGACCGTCCCGGGGCGGGCAGGCCCTTAGCCCACTGCGGACTCCAGATGCACGATCCCCTCCTCCGCCGCGTCCGGGATGTCCCCCACCCCCTGCAAGACCAGCCGGGGGCGATAGGGGAAGTGGTCAATCATGGACCGGTCTGTGACCCCGGAGAGAACCAGCACCGTGTCCAGGCCGCATTCAATGCCCGCCACGATGTCCGTGTCCATCCGGTCCCCAATGATGACGGTGTCCTGGGAGTGCCCCCCCAAGAGGTTGATGCCCGTCCGCATCATCAGCGGATTGGGCTTGCCGATGTAGTAGGCCTCCTTCCCCGTGGCCAGCTCAATGGGGGCCACCAGGGCCCGACAGGCGGGCACGATGCCCTGCTCGGTGGGGCCGGTCAGGTCGCTGTTGGTGCCAATGAGCCGGGCGCCTTTTTGAACGCACCGCACCGCCCGGCAGATATTGTCATAGGTATAGCTGCTGGACTCCCCCACGATCACATAGTCTGGGGAGACATCGTCAAAGGTGATGCCCTGTTCATACAGGGCGTTGAGCAGGCCGGGCTCCCCAATGACAAAGGCCCGGGCCCCCGGCATTTGGGTGGCAATAAACTGGGCGGTGGCCAGGGCACTGGTGTAAAAATGCTTCTCGTCAATGTCCAATCCCATCCGGGAGAGCTTGGCTTGCAGCTCCCGCTGGGTCTTTCCGCTGTTGTTGGTTAAAAACAGAAAGTCCTTCTTTTCCCGCTGCAGCCAGTCCACAAATTCCCGGACCCCGGGCAGCAGACGGTTGCCGTGGTAGATCACGCCATCCATGTCACAGATGAATCCCTTTTTATTCCGTAACGTTTGCACCGTATTCCCTCCTGTCTGGGCCTCCCAGGCCCGCGTTCTTACTGTACGTTTCTGATTCTTCCGGTTTGATTGTATCAGGCGCCCGTAAAGTTTTCCCCCATCCTTTCGTTAAATTTCCGTGTCTTTTTTGAAAACATCCACCCAAACCAGAGAGGCCGCCGGCGCATCTGCGCCGGCGGCCTCTCTGTGGATGCAAGGTATCTTCTCTGGGCAGAGACGCTCAGAGCTCTCCCAGCTTACGCAGGGTGTCCTCCCGCACCGCCTGCCGCAGTGCCACGAGATAGTCGGAAAAGGCCACCTTGTCGTCAGCATAGGTTTTGTTCAGCGTGTACTCCAGCGGAATCCAAGTGGACAGGTCTGAGGCGTTGTGCTGGATCACCGCCTCCAATCCGTCAATGGCCTTATAGAGCTTGGCCTCCAAGGTGTTCCGCTGGGCCATCTCCTCGTACAGTTCCTCCATTTCCCGGGCGCAGGACGCCGGGAGGGAGGCCACCCACCGGTGCAGCAGCGTCTCCTCCCGATCCTCGTCCGCCGGGCTCTTTTCAAAGCTGGGGATGTCCCCCGTAAAGGCCTCCCCCAGGTCATGGATGATACACATGCGAATGACCTTGTTCATGTCGGCTTCCGGGAATTCCTCTTGCAGGAAAAAGGCCATCAAGGTCATCATCCAGCTGTGCTCGGCCACGCTCTCCCGCCTGCCGTTGGAAGTGTAGCAGTGGCGGGTGGTCCCCTTCAGCCGTTCTGCCACGGCCAAGGCGTTCAGCAGGGTTCTTGGTTCCATCCGGTATCCTCTCCCATCTCATCCCCC
>NZ_QQRQ01000013.1 GCF_003425665.1 Evtepia gabavorous | reverse complement strand
ATGGCCGAGGCGGCGGCCTGGCGGAAAATCTCCGTCAGGCGGAGGGTGGGCAGCCGCCGGGAGCGGAGCAGATCCGAGAGCAGATTGCCCGGCCCCACCGAGGGAAGCTGGTGGGGGTCCCCCACCAAAACCAGACGGCATCCGCCGGGCAGGGCGGCCAGCAGGGCCTGCATGAGGACAAGGTCCACCATGGAGGCCTCGTCCAAAATGACAGCGTCGGTGTCCAGAGGCTCCCGTTCGTTGTGGGCGAAGGTGAGTCCCCCCGTCTGGCTGTCGTACCGGGGCTCCAGGAGCCGGTGGATGGTGGAGGCCTCGGCGCCGCAGGTTTCGGAAAGCCGCTTGGCCGCCCGGCCGGTGGGGGCCGTGAGGGCGGTGCGCAGCTGCAAATGGTCGAACAGAGACAGAATGCCCCGGAGAGAGGTGGTTTTTCCGGTGCCCGGCCCGCCGGTGAGGAGCATCACCTGCCGCTGGGCGGCGGTTTTCACCGCCTCCACCTGCAGGGGGGCGTAGGTGAGACCCTGTTCCCGCTGAATTCGGTCCAGGAGCGCGTCCAGGTCCTCTGGGGGGCAGAGCGGTTCCCCCTCCATCTCCAGCAAGGCGTTGGCCACATAGGTCTCGCAGTAGTGGAGCCTGGCCAGGTAGCAGGCATCCTGGCCGGCAATTTCCTCCCGAACGATGGTCCCGCGGTCCGTCAAGCCCTCCAAATGGTCCTCCAGCACGGAGGACTCCGTCCCCAGCAGCCGCTGGGCGGCGGTCAGAAGCTTGGCATAGGGGAGAAAAACATGGCCGTTGTCCAAGTTGTGAGAGAGGGTGTAGAGAAGCCCCGCCTCCAGGCGCAGAGGGTCGTCCGCCTCCAGTCCCAGCTCCCTGGCCAGCTTGTCCGCGGCGGGGAAGGGGGTGAAGAGGGGTTCCTCCGTGAGAAGGTAGGGGTTGGCCCGCAGGGCGGTGAGGGCCAGGTCTCCATACCGCCGGTACAGGGGCATGGCCAGGGAGAGGGAGAGCCCATGGGCGGAGAGAAAATCCAGCAGCCGCCGCATGGAAAGCTGCATACACAGGGACTGGTGGATGGTCTCCGCCCGTTTGGGGGAGATGCCCTTCACCTCGGTGAGCCGGCGGGGGGCCTCCTCGATCACCGTCAGCACATCCTCCCCAAAGGCATCCAGCAGCCGCCGGGCCATGGCGGCCCCCACCCCCTTCACCGCCCCGGAGGCCAGGTATTCCAGCAGGGCCTTTTCCCCCACAGGCATCCGCCGCTCCACGATCTCCGCCCGGAACTGCTCCCCGTAGGTGCTGTGACGGGTCCACTGTCCGTGAACGGACAGGCCCTCCCCCGGGCTGATGCCCGGCATGGTGCCCACCACGGTGACCTCTTCCCCTGCCTCCGGGGCCTCCAGGCGCAGAATGGTATAGCCGTTCTCCTCATTGCGGTAGATGACGGAGGAGACGGTGCCGTCCAGTAAAATCAGTTCAGAGGGAGAAGTATCCATGGTCGTCCTTCCTTTTCAGGATGAGGGTGGCCTCCTCTGCCGGGCAGAAGAGCAGGGAGGTGTCTTTGCGCTGGAGTGCCTGGACCAGGTCCTGTCCGGCGGGGGTCAGTCCCGCGTCCACAATGAGCAGGGTGAACTGGGAGAGTTTTTCCCCCTGCAGCCAGTGCAGGTGGCGCAGGGTTTGCTCCAGCCCGTCGCCGTCCCCCACGGCGGGGATCACGGCAAAGACGGGGACCGTGCCCTGCTGGGCGGGGGAGATCAGGCGGGTGAAAATGAGGCGGTTGAACCACAGCAGCAGCGCCGCGCACAGTAGGGCCATCAGGATTTCCACAAGCAACACCTCCAGCCCATTCTATGCCGGCGCGGGCGGATTGGGACCTGACTGCGGGCAGCCCGGGTGGAAAAGCCCTGCGGCTTACTTTAACAGCTTCTTCAAGTACCGGCCCGTGTAGGAGGCCTCACACTGGGCAACCTCCTCGGGGGTGCCGGTGCACACCACGTGGCCGCCACCGCTGCCCCCTTCCGGACCCAGGTCAATCACGTGGTCGGCCCACTTGATGACATCCAAATTGTGTTCGATGACCACCACGGTGTTGCCCCCCTCCACCAGACGGTCCAGGACCTCCAGCAGCTTGTGTACGTCGTAGGTGTGCAGGCCGGTGGTGGGCTCATCCAGGATATAGATGGTCTTTCCCGTGGAGCGCCGGGCCAGCTCTGTGGCCAGCTTCACCCGCTGGGCCTCGCCGCCGGACAGCGTGGTGGAGGACTGGCCGATTTTCAGGTAGCCGAGCCCCACCGAGGACAGGGTCTCCAGCTTCCGGCGGAGCTTGGGGAGGTTGGCGAAGAAGGCCAGTCCCTCATCCACGGTCATGTCCAGGACATCGTGGATGTTTTTTCCCTTGTACTTGACCTCCAGGGTCTCCCGGTTGTAGCGTTTTCCCTTGCAGACCTCGCAGGGAACGTAAATATCGGGGAGAAAGTGCATCTCGATTTTCAGCAGTCCATCCCCGGCGCAGGACTCGCACCGGCCGCCCTTCACATTGAAGGAGAAGCGACCGGGCCCATATCCCCGGGACTTGGCGTCGGGGGTGGAGGCGAAAAGCTCCCGGATGTCCCCGAACAGCCCTGTGTAGGTGGCCGGGTTGGACCGGGGCGTCCGGCCGATGGGAGACTGGTCGATGTCGATGACCTTGTCCAGAAATTCCTCCCCCTCCAGCGCCGTGTGCTTGCCTGGGCGGACCTTCATCCGGTTCAGGTCGGCCCCCAGCCGCTTGAAGAGAATCTCATTGACCAGAGAGGACTTCCCGGAACCGGACACACCGGTGACGCAGGTGAACGTCCCCAGGGGAAAGGTGACGTCCACGTGGTCCAGATTGTTCTCCGCAGCCCCCCGAATGGTGAGGCTGTGCCCGTTGCCGGTCCGGCGGCGGGAGGGGACCGGAATTTTTTTGGCGCCGGAGAGATACTGGCCGGTGATGGATGCCGGCACGGCCATGATCTCCTCTGCGGTGCCTGCGGCGATGACCTGGCCGCCGTGGACCCCGGCGGCAGGGCCGATATCCACAATGTAGTCCGCGGCCCGCATGGTGTCCTCGTCGTGCTCCACCACAATGAGGGTGTTGCCCAGGTCCCGCAGGCGCTTGAGGGTGTCCAGAAGCATGTCGTTGTCCCGCTGGTGCAGGCCGATGGAGGGCTCGTCCAGAATGTACAGCACCCCCATGAGGGAGGAGCCGATCTGGGTGGCCAGCCGAATCCGCTGGCTCTCGCCGCCGGACAGGGTGCCCGCCTGGCGGCTGAGGGTCAGATAGGACAGCCCCACGCTTTGCAGGAAGGTCAGGCGGGAGCGGATCTCCTTGAGGATCTGCTGGGCAATCTGGGCCTGGGTTTCCGTCAGGGTCAGATGATCCACAAAATCCAGGGCGTCGGTGACGGATTTGTGGCAGAATTCGTCGATATTCAGGTTCCCTACGGTCACCGCCAGGGCCTCCTTTTTCAGCCGGCGGCCCTGGCAGGTGGGGCAGGGGCACTCACTCATGCATTCCTCCAGCTCCTTCCGGGAGGCATCGGACTGGGTTTCTGTGAACCGCCGCTCCACGTTGTGTAAAATTCCCTCAAAGGCCTGGCTGAACGTGCCCTGTCCGTCGGCCCGGTGGTAGGTGAGCTTGAGCTTTTCCCCCCGGGTGCCATGGAGGATGACCTCCTGGGCCTCCGGGGAGAGGTCCTGGAAGGGGGTGGTGAGCTGGAAGCCGTATTGCTTGCCCAGGGCCTCAAAGTACATCCGGGCGATGGAATCCCCCTTCACATTCTGCCAGCCGGAGACGGCGATGGCGCCGTCCAGGATGGACAGGGCGGGGTTGGGGATGACCAGCTGGGGATCGGCTTTCATCTGGCTGCCCAGACCGGTGCAGGTGGGGCAGGCGCCGAAGGGACTGTTGAAGGAGAACATCCGGGGGGCCAGTTCCTCAATGGAGATGCCGCAGTCCTCGCAGGCGTAGTTTTGGGAGAAGGTGAGGTCCCTGTCCTCCTGTACCAGGTTGATGAGCAGAAGACCTCCCCCCAGGGAGGCGGCGGTCTCCACCGAGTCGGTGAGCCGGCGGAGGATGTCCGGCCGGATGACCAGACGGTCCACCACGATTTCAATGTTGTGCTTCTTGTTTTTCTCCAGAGAGATGTCCTCTGTGAGTTCATAGAGAGCCCCGTCCACCCGACAGCGTACATAGCCGGATTTCCGGGCGTTGTCCAAAACCTTGACGTGCTCCCCCTTTTTCCCCCGGACCACAGGGGCCAGCACCTGAATGCGGGTGCCCTCGGGCAGGGAGAGAATCTGGTCGATGATCTGGTCCACGGACTGCTGGCGAATCTCCTTGCCGCACTTGGGGCAGTGGGGGGTTCCCACCCGGGCCCACAGAAGACGGAGATAATCATAGATCTCCGTTACGGTGCCCACGGTGGACCGGGGATTTTTGCTGGTGGTCTTCTGGTCGATGGAGATGGCGGGGGAGAGACCGTCGATGTAGTCCACATCGGGCTTTTCCATCTGGCCCAGAAACATCCGGGCATAGGAGGAGAGGGATTCCACATACCGCCGCTGTCCCTCAGCGTAAATGGTGTCGAAGGCCAGAGAGGACTTCCCGGAACCGGACAGGCCGGTGATCACCACCAGCTTATCCCGGGGGATGGAGACATCAATATTTTTTAAGTTGTTGGCGCGGGCGCCTTTGACGTGAATGTGAGATTGCATGGGAGTATCTTCTTCCTTTTGTGTTATTGCTGGGTGAGGTCCGCCACCTGCCCGCCCACCAGGGCGATCAGATCGTCGGGGGCCACCTCCACCTGATACCCCACTTTTCCGGCGGAGCAGATCATGGTGTCCACCAAGATCACCTCTTCCGCGAAGTAGGTGGGAAAGGACTTGGACATCCCCACCGGCGAGCAGCCCCCGTGGACATAACCGGTGAGGGGGAGCAGCTGCTTTTGGGGGAGCATGGAGACCGATTTCACCCCGGCGGCCCGGGCGGCCTTTTTCAAATCCAGGGTCTCGGCCACGGGGATGACATACACGAAGTGTTCCCCCTTGGGGCCCTGGGCAACCAGGGTCTTGAATACCTGCTCCACAGGCTTGCCCAGCAGGCCGGCGGCGGTGACGCCGTCGGGGACCTTGCCCTTGGGCAGGGGAACCTCATAGGCGGTGCAGGGGATGCCCGCCGCCTCTAATATGCGGACCACGTTGGTTTTTTCTTCCTTATTTTTTGCCATGGGATCACCTCAGAATGTACACGGAGGCCAGAATGCACACCAGGCCCAGAACGACGCCCAGGGTCATTGGTTCCCCGAAAGCGGCGATGCCCACCAGGGAGGCCACCACGGGCTCCACGGAGGCCAGGATGGAGGCCTTTCCGCTGTCGCCCAGGTCGCTGAGCCCCTTGGTGTAGAGCAGATAGGGAATGACTGTCCCCACCACCATAAGCCCCAGGGAGAGGAGAATCCCCATGGGGGAGTGGAAGGTGGTGCTAAGGTCCCCGGGACTCGTCATGAATAGAGAGCCAATGCCGGCGATGAGAAAGGTATAGAAGGTGACGGTAAAGGGCTGGTAATGCTTCAGCGCAAACCGGCCGAAAATGGTGTAGGAGCTGTAAAACAGCCCGCTGCCAATGCCCAGAAGCAGGCCCTCAGGGGTCAGGGTCAGGGCACCGTTGAGGATGCCGGCCACAAAGCAGCAGCCCAGGAAGGCCAGCACCAGCGCGGCCAGTTTCCGCTTGGTGATCCGGTCCTTCCAGAGAAGGGCGGACAGGATCACCACGAAGGTAGGGGCGGTGTAGAGCAGGATCGCGGCCACCGCCAGGGAGGACACCTGCTGGCTGCGGAAGTAGCAGAGGGTAAAAAAGAGAATGCTGATGAGGCCGGAGCAGAGGAAAATGGGCAGATGGCGGAGGCGAATGCGAAAAATACTGCGGTCATAGACCAGAAAAATCAGGCCGAGAATGAGGCAGGCCCCCAGATTCCGCAGCATGACCACGGTCTCCGGGGCGATCCCCAGGGCGGACAAATGCCGGTTAAACAGCCCCAGGCACCCCCACAGGGAGCCGGCAATGAGAATACAGACCATGGCAAAATAACCGGACTTGGGAAGGGCGGCAGCGCCCGCCTGTTTCGTTTGCTTCATCGGGAAAGCTCCTTTCTGTCAATCCAAAATACCGGTACTTGCTGGGGACAAGCAGAGGGACCCGGCCAGCGAAGCGCCAGGAGATACAGGGTCAAAAGACAGCAGTGGTACTGCATGGACATAGAGAAGCCTCCTTCAGGGGTCAGCCGGTCTCGCTGGCCCCCCTCAATTCTATGATTTGATCCCGCAGAATGGCAGCGTACTCGAACTCCAGCCGGCGGCTGGCCTCCTTCATCTCCTGTTCCAACTGGGCGATGAGGCTGGCCTTCTCCTTGGGGGTGAGGGCCTTGGCCCCCTTTCCCTTCCTCTCCTTGCCGTCGGCGGCGTGGGAGATCTCGATCAGGTCCCGGACCGATTTGACAATGGTCTTGGGGACAATGCCGTGGGCCTGGTTGTAGGCGTTTTGAATTTCCCGCCGGCGCTGGGTCTCCTCCATGGCCGCGGCCATGGAGGGGGTCACCCGGTCGGCGTAGAGGATGACCAGGCCCTGGGCGTTTCGGGCCGCCCGGCCGATGGTCTGAATGAGGGAGGTCTCCGAGCGGAGAAAGCCCTCCTTGTCCGCATCCAGGATGGCCACCAGGGAGACCTCGGGCAGGTCCAGCCCCTCCCGGAGGAGGTTGATGCCCACCAGCACGTCAAAGGTGCCCAGGCGGAGGTCCCGGATGATCTCCATCCGCTCAATGGTGTCCACGTCATGGTGCATGTACCGCACCCGGATGCCTGCCCCCTGGAGATAGCTGGTGAGGTCCTCCGCCATCTTTTTGGTCAGGGTGGTCACCAGGACCCGTTCCTGCCGGGGGGTGCGGGCGTTGATTTCCCCGATCAGGTCGTCGATCTGGCCCTCCACAGGGCGGACCTGGACCACCGGGTCCAGCAGGCCGGTGGGGCGGATGACCTGCTCCACGATCTGGCCCGAGCGGCTGCGCTCATACTCCCCCGGAGTGGCGGAGACATAGATCACTTGATTGACCCGCTGGGAGAACTCCTCAAAGTTCAAAGGACGGTTGTCAAAGGCGCAGGGCAGCCGGAAGCCGTAGTCCACCAGGGTGGTTTTCCGGGCCCGATCCCCGGCGTACATGGCCCGCACCTGGGGGAGGGTCACGTGGCTCTCGTCGATGAACAGAAGAAAATCCTTGGGGAAGTAGTCCAGCAGGGTCATGGGAGGGGACCCGGCGGGCCGGCCGGCGATGACCCGGCTGTAATTCTCAATGCCGGAGCAGTAGCCCAGCTCCCGCATCATCTCAATGTCGTACAAGGTGCGCTGGGAGATGCGCTGGGCCTCCAGCAACTGGTCGTTGGCCTTGAAGAAGGCCACCCGTTCCTCCATCTCCCGGTAGATCTCCTGGATGGCGGCGGCCATTTTTTCCTTGGAGGCCACATAGTGGGAGGCCGGGTAGATGGCCACATGGTCCACCACCCGGGTGGGGGTGCCGGTGACCACGTTGATCTCGCTGATCCGGTCGATCTCGTCCCCGAAGAACTCCACCCGGATGGCCCGGTCGTTGGCGTAGACGGGGAAAATTTCCACCGTGTCCCCCCGGACCCGGAAGCGGTTGCGGTCGAAGGCCACGTCGTTGCGCTCATAGCGGATCTCCGTGAGCTTGTTCAGCAGCTGCTCCATGGGCCGCTCCTGGCCGGTGCGCAGGGAGATGACCATGTTGGCGTAGTCGATGGGGTCCCCCAAGCCGTAAATGCAGGAGACCGAGGCCACCACGATCACATCCCGCCGCTCAAAAAGGGCGGAGGTGGCGGAGTGGCGCAGGCGCTCAATCTCGTCGTTGATGGCGCTGTCCTTCTCAATGAAGGTGTCGGTGTGGGGGATATAGGCCTCTGGCTGGTAGTAGTCGTAGTAGGAGACAAAGTATTCCACCGCATTGTTGGGAAAGAACTCCTTGAACTCCGCGCACAGCTGCGCGGCCAGGGTTTTGTTGTGGGCCAGGACAAGGGTGGGACGCTGGACCTGCTCAATGACCTTAGCCATGGTAAAGGTTTTGCCGGAGCCGGTCACCCCCAAAAGGGTCTGTTCGTTCAATCCCAGCTCCACGCCCTGGGCCAGGCTGGCGATGGCCTGGGGCTGATCCCCGGAGGGGGTGTAGTCGCTGACGACCTGAAATTTAGGCATAGAAACCTCCCGTACAGTTGTTTTCAGATGGGGGTTAAAAGGAATTTAAGTGACGGCTGTCCTTCAGGGAGACCATGTCGTCATCGGTCATGATGACATGGTCATACAGTGTGATGCCCAGGGGCTGAAGGGCGTCCCGGATGTAGTGGGTGATAAAAATATCTTCCTGGGAGGGGGTGGCGATGCCGCTGGGATGGTTGTGGGCCAGCACCACGGCGGTGGCGCCCAAGGCCAGGGCCTCCGTGGCAATCTTCCGCAGACTGATCTCATTGGCGCTGGGGCTGCCCTCGCTGAGCAGCCGGACCCCCAGGAGCTTGAGCTTTCCGTCGAAGCAGGCCAGAAAGGACATCTCATTTCGGGCCCCAAAGAAGTAGGGGAGAAACAGGGTGCGCAGGCTGGCGCTGTCGGAGATGATCACGTCGGCGCTGGTTCGGGAGGCCAAGTACCGGGCGGCAACGGCGGGGATGAGTTTCAGGAGGACCACGGTGTTCTCCCCCACGCCGGGGACCTTGGCCAGGTCGGCGGGGGAGGCGTCCAGAACGCCGGACAGGGAGCCAAAGGCCTCCAGCAGGCGGTGGGCCAGGGGGTTGACGTCTCCCTGGAGGCGGGAGTAAAATAGGAGGAGCTCCAGCACCCGGGGCTCGGAGAAATGGCGGAGCCCGCCCTGCAAAAATTCCCGCTTCATTCGGTCCCGATGCCCCTCGTGCACACCCATGACAGGCCCCTTCCTTTCCGGATTTTGTACCTTTTATCATACCGCTTTTTTGCCCCTTCGACAAGGGAAAGATGACCGGAGAAGGGTGAAAATCGGGAGAAAGACGCTGACAAAGGGAGAAACTTATGGTATGATAGCCAGAAAGTGACGAAACTCCCCGGGGTTTCGCAAGTTTGCGTCTGCCATCAGAGGAGGAAACCCAATGCGTATGAGAAGAAAAAAGAATCTGGTGCCCCGGATGGAGCGGTGTGCCCAGTGGCTGATTTCGGACCCCCAGGCTCTGCGGGGCAACTGGCGCTCCCTGCTGCCCGGAGCCAAGGAGCTCCGGATCGAGCTGGGGTGCGGCAAGGGCCGCTTCACCTGCCAGACGGCCGCCGCCGCGCCGGAGGTCCTGTTTGTGGCGGTGGAGCGGGTGCCGGACGCCATGGTCATGGCCATGGAACGGGCCCGGGACATGGAGCTGCACAATGTCTTCTTTATTGACGCCGACGCGGCCAATCTGCCGGCGTTTTTTGCCCCGGATGAGGTGGACCTCATCTACATTAACTTCTGCGACCCTTGGCCCCCCAAGCGCCACGCCAAGCGGAGGCTGACCCACCGGGATTTCCTGCTGCGCTACCGGCAGGTGCTGCGGGCGGGGGGAGAGATTCACTTCAAGACGGACAACGTGGGGCTGTTTGCCTTTTCCGTGACGGAGTTTCCCTTGGGCGGTTTCTATCCAGAGCAGGTGACCCACGACCTCCATGCCCAGGGCATCCAGGGGATTATGACCGACTATGAGGAAAAATTCCATAACATGGGCACCAAGATCAACCGCTGTGTGGCGGTGAAAGGGGATCTTCCCCCCCAGCCTGTACTGGAAGCGAACACTCCGGAGGCGTGAGGGGAGAAGGCCAAAAAGGGACGAAAAACCCCACCGGTTCGAGAGAGTATCTCTAGCCGGTGGGGTTGCCTTTTGAGAGCGGGAGCAAAAAACCCTGGGAACGAAGAAACTTCGGCCCAGGGTATCCAAAAGAAAGGGGAAAGGGGACTACATGCGCCGCCCACCGAACAGGCGGCTGACTTGGTCCTGGAGCAGGTGCACCCATTCCCACCCCATGTCCCAAAGGCGGCTCCACGTTCCCCAGAGGCCGCGGTGCTCCCGGCGGAACGCTTCCTGGGGGTCTCCCCGGAATCCCGAGGCCTGCGGCCCCACATCCGGCCCGGGGCCGGTGTAGGCGTTCTCCTGCGCGCCGCCGGTCCCATCGGGGCCCGGCTGGTCGCCGTCGTCCTCGAAATCGTCGTCGTCCTCGTAGGGGGCCTCGGACACCAGGTACAGCATACGGCGGTACCAGGACGAGCCCTGCCCGTGCCAGAAGAGCAGGGGACGGAAAAAGACCGGGGGATTGGAGAGGGAGCCGGGGGGGTGCTTGGTGATATATTCCCGAAAACGGTGGCGGTCAATCAGGTTCAGCACCACCAGCAGCAGAATAATCCACCAGATATTGACCAGCAGGGTAAAGAGAATCCCCAGCAAAACATCGCCAAGGGAGAGAATCTGAACTTTATTGTCGTTCTGTAAGAACGGGTTGCCCGGTTCCGGGGTGTCATCCAAAACAGGAAGGGTCTCCGCGCACCAGTGCTCCAGATCATCGAACAGGGATAAAATCCCCGCGTCACTCTCGCCCTGGAAAAAATCCGTGTCCAGGTTATCCTTCAGCAGGGCGGCCAGGGCGTCGTTATTCTCCGCATAGGTTCGCAGTCCCCCGCCGTAGACCAGGTACCAGGCCTGGCTGCTGGACTCAATGACCAGCAGCATATCCTTCCGGCCCAGATCGACCTGCTGGAAGAGGTCCTTGGAATAGGATGCGATGTCCTGGCCGTTGAGATAGTTCACTGTCTTCAGCGCCAGCAGACATCCGTAGGTGTTGTTTAGGTCCAGGTTGTTTCGGGCCAGGGTGTCGGTGGTCTCCATGGAAAAGAGACCGGCGCCGTCATCAATCCAGTTGAGAAAGTAGTTGAGGCCGCTCTCCCCGGCCCGCTGGCTCTGCACCACCGAGTCGGGGTCGGAGTGGCTGGCCTCATAGGCCCGGGAGTAGCCCCAGACACAGCACAGGGCCACCAGCAGGGCCGTCAGCAGGATGGCGACGGATGTTTTCTTGAAAAATTTCATAGGAACCTCCAAGAGAGAATAGGTGTTCCAAACGATATCACCGTCTGCGGCGCAAACGATGCGCTGGCAGGAAACACGCGCCCCCAGGGCGGGGCGGAGGGATCATGTCCGCAGGGCCAACAGTTTTTGTTTCAGTTCGCCCTCAATCCGGCCCAGCTCTGCCTCGGCCTCTCTGCGCTTTTGGGTTCCCTCGGTTTGAATCCGCAGGACTTCGTCCAGGGATTCCATCAGCTGTTGGTTGGTATGGCGGAGGGTTTCCAGGTCCACAATGGACCGCTCAGCCTCCCGGGCGGTGTCAATGGTCCCTGTTTTCAGCAGGTCGGCGTTCTGCCGGAGGAGGTTGTTGGTCATCTCCGTGACCGCGTTTTGGGCGGCGGTGGCCTGCCGGGCGTGCTCCAGTCCCAGGGCCAGAACCATCTGGCTCTTCCAGAGGGGGATGGTGTTGACCAGGCTGGACTGAATCTTTTCAATCATCAAGGTGTCGTTATTTTGCAGCATCCGGGTCTGGGGCCCCATTTGCAGGGAGATCATCCGGGTCAGCTCCAGGTCGTGGAGCTTTTTCTCAAAGCGGTTGCACAGGCTGACCATGTCGTTGTACGCCTGGGCATCCGCCTGGGTCCCGCTGGCGGCGGCCTGCTGCTGGAGCTGGGCCAAGTCCTCCCGCTGAATCTGGGCCAGGCGCTGTTTCCCGGCCAGGATGTACATGGTCAGCTCCTGCTGATACTTGGCGTTCAGCTCAAACATCTGGTCCAGGTTGGCCACGTCCTTCATCAGGGTGATCTGGTGGGCCTGCAAGTTTTCCACAATTTGATCCACGTTGGCGGAGGCTTTGGCGTACCCGGCTTTCAGGGCGGCCAGCTGATTCTTTTTCCGGCGGAAAAAGCCGGCAAAGCCTTTTTTCTCCTCCTCCGGGTCAAATTCCTGCAGCTGCCGGACCAGGTCGGCCAAGGTCTCTCCGATCTGCCCCAGGTCCTTGGTGCGAATCTGCTGCAAGGTGTTTTCGGAAAACTCGGAGACATTTTTCTGGGCGGCGGCGCCGTACTGGAGGACCACATTGCTGTCGGTGATGTCAATGGTTCTGGCAAAGTCCTCCACAGCTTTCCGCTGGGCTGGGGAGAGCTTGGCCTCGTCCAGGTCGCTCTCCGGCAAATGCGCCTCTGCCGGCGGGGTGCTTGCTGCCGCCGGGGCGGGGGCCGCGGCGGCCTGTCCCTGGCCAGCCAGGGGAGAGTTGGGATTCAGCGTGAGTTCGGGAATGAATTCGTCTGCCATGAAACCGGTCCTTTCTTAGTCTTGGTCCGGACGCGCGCCGCCGAGCCCCTCCTGGGCCAGCAGATTTTCCATGACGGTGATATCCGAGGCAATGTCCATGGCATCGTCCCGGAAGAGGGCGTCCAGCTGCTTATGGAAGGCCATGACGATGGTGTCCATCATGGTTTCAATCCGCTGCATGGTGCTGTCAATATTCTCCCCGGAAACGCCCGCGGCGCCCATGCGGTCATAGGCGTTGAGGATTTTCAGGGTGGTGGGCAGGTAGTAGTTCATAAAGGTTCGAATCTGCGAGAGCTTTTCCGGGTGGGCCACTACCTGATCAATGATCTTGCCGGTGGTGTCCTCCAGCTGGTCAATGCGCCGGGAGATGATCTCATCCTCAATGGCGTCGTTCAGCCGGCGCATCTCCTGCAGGGCCCGGTCCTTTTCCTGGATCAGGGCATCTATTTTGGGGTCTCCCGTGGAGGACGGGGCTTCTTCCTGGGCCTCCTGGGCGGCGTCCTGCGCTGGGGGTTCCTCTTCCGAAGCAGAGGGCGCTGCTTGGGGTTGGGGGTCCGGCATTTCATAGGATATGGTGGGGAAAATGCCCTTTGCCACAATGAAGACCACGGCGGACAGCAGGATAACTGTCACATAGTCGGAGACCCGATACAGCGGGTGCACCAGGGTAAAAATCACCCAGACCAGGGCAATGGCGTAAATCGGGATGACAGGGCGCTTTTTGAATTTTGCCATGGGCGGGACCCGTCCTTTCCAGAAAGTTGTATACTCTAATATTATAACATTTTACCCGCAGAAAGAAGCCCTGTCAAGGACTGCTTTCCATTGACAGGGAGGAAAAAGGCGGATAGAATGGAAACCGCCGGGCCGGAGAACCGGCCGCGGCGGCCGAATGTCCCGACCAAGGGGGAGAGGCCCGGGGGCCCCAGGGTCCCAAGACTGTTTGAGGGGGCGCCCCAGGCGTCTCCGCGCCCATGGAACAGGGCGCCCTGCCGGACAAAAAAGACCGGCAGAGCCGGCACCCGTTCCAAAGGCTATATGATGCGGCGGGCTGCCAGGTCGTCGCCGTCGGGGCCGGTCCGTGGCGTAAGGAAAGACCGACGGCGGTCCCGGTGCTCCTGGGCGGGGAAGGGCTCCCCGCCGCCGCTTGCCGTATCCTATGCGGCGGGCGGACCATGTGTGCCCTGGCCGGGGCCCTGTCCAGCCAGCGGCTGACGAGAAAGGAATGATGTGTCATGATTACAATCGCCCCCTCCATCCTCTCCGCCGACTTTGCCAACCTGGGCCGGGATGTCCAGCGGGTCCGGGAAGCGGACTGGCTCCATGTGGATGTGATGGACGGTATGTTTGTCTCCAACATCAGCATTGGCGTGCCTGTGGTGAAATCTCTGCGAAAGTTCACCGATCAGTTTTTGGATGTACACCTTATGATTGAAAAACCGGTGCGCTACGTGGATGCGTTTGCGGATGCCGGAGCGGACCTTCTGACCGTCCATCTGGAGGCGGATATGCCCCCCGGCATTCAGGCGGCCCTGGCGGCCATGGAGCGGCGGGGCGTCCGGAAGGGCATTGCCCTGCGGCCCATCACCGCGGCGGAGGCCGTGCTGCCCTATCTGGACAAGGTGGACCTGATTTTGGTGATGACAGTGGAGCCCGGGTTCGGCGGCCAGGCGTTTATGGCCGATCAGCTGCCCAAGATTGCCGCCATCCGCCGCTATATTCAGGAACGTAACCCCGCCTGCCGGCTGGAAGTGGACGGCGGCGTGGACCCGGTGACAGCCCGCCAGGTGGTGGAGGCCGGCGCCGACGTACTGGTGGCGGGCAGCGCAATCTATGGCGCGCCGGACCCCGCCCAGGCCATCCGGGCCCTGCGGGGAGAGTAACCCCGGCCCGCAGACGCTGGCAAGAGGCCCAGCAGTATCCCCAAGAAAAGAAGGAAGAGGTAGCTTCATGGAATACTTCCCCCCCGCATTGGAAAAAATGGTGGAACAGTTTGCCCGCCTGCCCGGCATTGGCCATAAGACTGCCCAGCGCCTGGCGTTTTTTGTCCTGTCTCTGCCCGAGAATGAGGTGGAGCAGTTTGCTCAGGCGATTTTGGAGGCCAAGCGGTCCATTGCCCTCTGCCCCGTCTGTCAGAACCTCACGGAAGGAGAGGGGCTGTGCCCCATCTGCGCCAGTGAGAAACGAGATGGCAGCGTGGTCTGTGTGGTGGCCGATCCCAAGGATGTCATTGCCATGGAGCGGGCCCGGGAATACCACGGGACCTACCATGTGCTCCATGGGGTGCTCTCCCCAATGAATGGCGTGGGGCCCGACGACCTGTATATCAAATCCCTCCTGGACCGGGTGGCGCAGGGGGAGATTCAGGAGGTCATTATGGCGACAAATCCCGACACGGAGGGAGAGGCCACGGCCATGTATCTGTCCCGTATGCTCAAGCCGTTCGGTGTAAAGGTGACCCGTCTGGCCTATGGTGTTCCCGTGGGGGGCCACTTAGAATATGCTGACGATGCTACCCTTATGCGCGCGTTGGAGGGACGGCGGGAGATGTGAAAAGGGAAGAAAGACACTAAATATATAGAAAATATAACAACAGCCGCAACGAAACTAATTTCGTTGCGGCTGTTGTTATATTAGATGCAAAGAGATAAAATTATCCTCTGGTAATGGCACCATTAGGAGCACAATGCAAGGAAAGTCTTACAGGGACATTAATGGGAAAATCCTTTAACGTGGCAGTCAAAGTAGCTGTGCCACCGCTGCTGGAGGAGACATTAGTCGTTGTGATTTTGTGGTTGGTATAGCTCCAGCCGCTTGCAAGGCTTTTCGAGTATTCGGTACCTGTTACACCCGCAGTAATACCATTGTAGGTGAAATAGGCTTTTAAAGAAACAGTAGCGATCCAAACGCCATTGTTTTTAAATTCACTGCTCGAAATGGCACTTGTTGACTGATTGCGAGTCACACCGGGGTAAATTGTGATAGTAGTTTCGACAGTAATGCCATTACCTAAGTCTTCTACATAAAAAAGAGTTTCAGGATCGTTTGCTGCTTGAGCCTGGGAAAAAGGCATTGCACAGAAAACCAAAACCAAGGCCACAATAGTAGAGCATATCTTTTTAGCAGGATTCATCGTTAAGGAATCTCCTTTTGATTGTAATAATTTTCAATGTAGCTCTTTGCGTCTTCTATGTCAGGAGGAACATTGTCTTTGTCAATAACGATAGTGTTTTTCTCACTAATTTTGACACCAGACTGAATAGTTGATGTATAAATGACAAGTGTAGATAAAGCAACTACCACAACTGCGACACAAGCAATGATACTCAAACGAAGACGACGCTTTTTCTTCTTGAATTTCTGAACAACATCCGGAGACAAACGTTCCATAAGCGAAGCTGCTAAACTTTCAGGTTCTCCTAAAAATTCAACGATCCCGTCATAGTCCAAATTAGGATTATCCACTTGTAACTCAATCACCTGCTTGTTAACACTCAAAAGCAGACGATCTTGCTCGTCCTTGGGACAGTCCAAGTAGCGGCGAACTTCATCGTAATAGGTTTTCAAGTCGTTTGCTAACATCATGAGCATTCTCCTATGCGAATGGTGTTGGAATTCTCCTGATCCAGGATCTGATCCACAGCACCGGTGAAGGAACGATACTCCTCGATCAGTTTCTCGAGATAGTCTACTCCGGACGCAGTAATTGCGAAATAAATACGAACTCGATTGTCTTCGGACACCACCTTACCTTCCTCTTGAATGTACTGGAAACTCTGCAGACGATAGATGGCTTGATAAAGGGTATTAAAGGTGATCTTCCCTGTACTCATGCGGTCGATCTCCTGCATCATTTCGTAGGTGTACATTGATTTGTGGCGCAGCACGAAGAGCACCAACATCTCAGTTGTCGCCTTCTTCAACGCCTCACGGATACTTGCGGGAGTCCCGCTGGTTTTTGCGCGTTCGCGTTTTCGTTCAGCCATAGTAGAAAGGTCCTTTCTTTGAGTGAGCTCAAAAGTATATTATTTCAGAAACGCTATCCTGTCAATAACGTTTCTCTACAACAAATAAGGAAGAAATACTTATAACTTCGACCGAAATCGGTGTACTGTTGACAAGTTGTTGCTTCCTTAGAGCGGACAAACCGTTTTCTTCTGCCCATTCTCATTGATATAGTAATACAGATTCCCGGTTCTGTCCATCATCTTTTGAAAGATTTTACAAAAATTTTGGGATTTTTGTTGTTTTTTCAGGAAAAGTTTGGTATAAGCTGTGTGGAATTGCCCCCAATAAGCGGGCGGAAAGGGGAAACCCTCTCCGAAGGGAGGAGAACGGCAGCGGGGTCACTGGATGCCCCAGGCGGGGCGCAGCCCCTCCAACGCCTTAACCAGGGACTCCGGCATCGTGCGATGAATGCCCAAAGTCCGCAGGTGGAGGGTGACGGTGGCCAGCTGTTCCAGACATTCCAAACGGTAGTGGGCCTGCTCCATGGAGGTTCCCCAGGTGACCGCGCCGTGGTATTCCAGCAGCAGGGCCCGGTACGCCTGGCAGTAGGGGGCGACGCTGTCCGCCACCGCCTGGGAACCGGGCAGGGCAAAGGGGGCCACAGGCACGGTGCCCAGCTGCACCACAGCCTCCTGGAGGACAGGGCGGTCCAGGGGAAGGCCCGCCGCGGCGAATGCGGTGGCGGCAGGCGGGTGGGCATGCACCACGGCGCGGACGGCGGGGTTCTCCTGGTAGATGCGCAAGTGCATTTTTGTCTCCGAAGAGGGCTTCCGAGTCCCCTCCAATACCGTGCCATCCAGAGAGAGCTTGACCAGCATATCCTCCGTCATGGCGCCTTTTGAAACACCGGTGGGCGTAACCCACAGGGCGTTGTCCCCCACCCGAACGGACAGATTGCCGTCGTTGGCGGCCACCAGTCCCCGCTGATAAATTTTACGCCCGGCGTCCAAAATTTCCGCCTTGGCCTGGGCGTCTGAGGGATAGGGAGGGTTCATGTGGCCTCCTTTTCCGGGCGGCCGAAGACCTGGGCGAAGCTCTGCTCGAAGGGGGGATAGCAAATGCCTTTTTCTGTGACGATGGCGGTGATAAGGCTGTGATCCGTGACATCAAAGGCGGGATTGTAGCATTTGACCTGGGGCAGGGCGACGGGCGCGGAGAAGAATTTCTCCTTGAGCTCTCCACCGTCCCGCAGCTCGATGGGAATGTGATCCCCGTCGGGGCAGGTAAAGTCAATGGTGGAGGAGGGGCCCAGCACATAGAAGGGGATGCCGTAGTGCTTGGCCAGGATGGCCACCCCGGAGGTGCCGATTTTATTGGCGGTGTCCCCGTTGCGGGCCACCCGGTCACACCCAACAAAGCAGGCGTTGATCTTCCCCTCCTTCATCACAAGGCTGGCCATGTTGTCACAGATGAGGGTGCAGTCGATGCCGGCCTGCTGAAGCTCATAGGCTGTCAGACGGGCGCCTTGCAGGAGGGGGCGGGTTTCATCACACCAGGCGTGAAGGGGGATGCCCCGCTCCTTGGCCAGAAACAAGGGGCCCAAGCCGGTGCCGTACCGGGAGGTGGCCAGGGGGCCGGCGTTGCAGTGGGTGAGGATGCCGTCTCCCGCCTTGACCAGGGACAGGCCGTATTCCGAGATGGCGGTGCACATGGCGATGTCTTCCTGGTGAATGGCCCGGGCCGCCTGGCCCATGGCCGCCTGGATGGAGGGGACGTCGGCGCAGGGCATGGACTCGGCCACCGCCAGCACCCGGTCCAGCATGTGGCGCAGATTGACCGCTGTGGGGCGGGAACTGTTGAGGTAATCTCGGTTCCGGCGGCAGGCCTCTAAAAAGGGACCATATTGGGTTTCCTGACTTTGCAGCGCCAAAACGTACAGGGCATACCCGGCGAAGATGCCGATGGCGGGGGCGCCGCGGACCCGCAGGGAGGCGATGGCTTCGTAGAGATCTTCCGCCTGGGAGAGTTCCAAATAAACCGTCTCGTTGGGGAGCCGGCTTTGATCCAGAATACGCACCGCCCGCCCGCTGTCGGAGAGGCGGACGTTTTCCGCGTGGGTGATTCGTTTCAGTTCCATGGTTGCTTCACTTCCTTTGCAGATGTCTTATTGTAACAAGAACCGCGCGGAAAAGCAACGGAGGGGGGCGGGACAATCCCTGGCCGGGCAGAAAAAAAGGGCCAAATGCTGTCAGGGCAGGGAAAATGGTGCTTGTGCAAAACGACGAAGCACAAAATGACAAAGGAAGCGGGAAAAACTTGAAAAAGAAACGGAGGAAACGGACGAAAACTCCTTGCGGAGGGAAATAAAACCTGAAATTTCAGGGAAAAAAGAAAAAAAGAAAGAAGGACGCGGCGGACGATGCATAAAATCCTGCGTGGGAAATTGTATTTTCGCCAGAAACTGTTGGGAATAATTTGTGCAAAAGGTGCATTTCATTTTTGAGAAATTGGTGCTATTATAGTCACAAGTTACAGGGGATTCGTTGAAAGACGGATTTCCTGGCACGTGATTCAAAACAGACGGAATGAGTAGCCGGCTGTTGTGAATACTGGGCTTGGTTCACAGGCCTGGAAATCCCTATATTTACATTTATTTTTGAATGGGAGGAATTTCTTATGAGACTGAAAGACACTGGTCTGACCGCCGCTGAGCTGAAAGCTCAGGTCAAAAAGTACATGATCGAAACCTACGAGCGTATGGATTTCGTGGCAGATTATGCTGAAGGCATCTATATGTATGATGAGAACGGCGAAGCTTACCTGGACTTCTATGCAGGTATCGCTGTTAACTGCCTGGGCAACTGCAACCCCAAGGTGGTGAAGGCCGTTCAGGAGCAGTCCGCTCTGATTATGCAGACCTTCAACTATCCCTACACCATTCCTCAGGCTGTCCTGTCCAAGGAGATCTGCGAGACCATCGGCATGGACAAGGTTATGTACCAGAACTCCGGCGCTGAGGCCAACGAAGCTATGATCAAGATTGCCCGTAAGTGGGGCATTGAGAACATCGGTCCCGACGCTTGGCACATCATCACCGCAAAGCAGTCCTTCCACGGCCGTACCTTCGGCGCCATGACCGCTACCGGTCAGCCCGAGTCCGCCATCCAGAAGGGCTTCGGCGACCTGACCCCCGGCTTTACTTATGCTGAGTTCAACAACCTGGACGCCTTCAAGGCTGCCTATGTTGAGGGCAAGACCTGCGCCATCATGTTCGAGCCTGTTCAGGGCGAGGGCGGCGTGTTCCCCGCAACTGACGAGTTCATCCAGGGCATCCGTAAGTTCTGCGACGAGAAGGGCATCCTGATGCTGCTGGACGAGGTCCAGGCTGGTTGGGGCCGTTGCGGCGACTTCATGTGCTACATGACCTATGGCATTAAGCCCGACGTTGTCTCCATGGCTAAGGCTATGGGCGGCGGTATGCCCATCGGCGGCATCGCCTGCACCGACCGTGTCGCCACTGCTTTCGGCCCCGGCACCCACGGTTCCACCTATGCTGGCCACCCCGTCAGCTGCGCCGCTTCCCTGGCTGTTCTGCGTGAGCTGAAGGCTGGCAAGTGGCCCGAGAACGCCAAGAAGGTCGGCGATTACTTCGCTGCTGAGCTGGCTAAGATGCCTCACGTTGTGACCGTCCGTCACCGCGGCCTGTTCGTTGGTGTTGTTCTGGAAGACGGCATCAACGCTGTGGAAGTGAAGCGTCACTGCATCAAGAACCACTTCCTGGTCACCGCCATTGGCGCCAACATCATCCGTATGGTGCCTCCGCTGACCATCCGTGAAGTTGACTGCGACGAGGCTGTTGCAAGACTGTCCAAGTCCATCAATGAGGTTGCTGAGGGCAAGTAATTGACCCTTGTGAACCACTGATGAATCAGTAAAGATCGTCCCCCACCACACTGTGGTGGGGGACGTTTTTTGTTTTAACCGCAACCGGATAGAGAAATTTTATTTGACAGATCGTGTTTTGAGGTCTTTATGTTAAAATTTCTTGCCCAAGGAAAACAGAAAAATGAATAGAAAAAATTCCCCTCGCTCACCTGAGCGAGGGGAATTTTAGGTGTATTTAAGGGATTATTCCTCTTCATCCAAAATGAAGGAAACCAACAGATCTTCCGTGTTGACCCGGTCGCCGGGGGCCACATAAAGCTTATCGACCTTGCCGTTGACCTTGGAGACGAAGGTGGTTTCCATTTTCATGGCTTCCACGATCATCAGGGGCTGGTTGACCTTAACCTCGTCGCCCTCCTTCACCAGGACGGTTTCCACCGTGCCGGGAATGGTGGAGCCCAGGTGGCAGGGGTTGTTCTTGTCGGCCTTGAGTTTCCGGTCCTCCAGAACCTCCAGGGTCTTATCCAGCACCTTCAGCTCCCGGAGGATACCGTTGACCTCGAAGGTCAGCACGCGATAGCCTTCCTTGTCGGGATCGGACATGCCGACGAACTTGATCAGAATATCGCGGCCTTCACTGGCCTTCAGGACGGTCTCCTCTCCCTTGCGCAGGCCATAGAAGTAGACATGGCTCTCCAGGGTGGTGACGTCGTTGTAGGCCTCGAAGTGGGTGCAGTAGTCCTCATAAACCTTGGGATACAGGGCGTAGCTGACCGCCTTTTGCTCCATTTCGAAGTCAGAGAAGCCCTTCATATCAAACTTCTCCCGGAGGTGATGCTTGATATCCTCGAAGTCCACATCAGGCAGCAGGGTACCGGGACGGACGGTGATGGGCTCGATGTCCTTCAGAACAATCTTCTGCAGTTCCTTGGGGAAGCCGCCCTCGGGCTGCCCCATCATCCCCTTGAAGAAGTCGATGACGGAGTCGGGGTAGGACAGGGAGGCGCCCTCGGTGAGGATGTTGTCCTTGGTCAGGCCGTTCTTCAGCATGAAGATGGCCAGGTCACCGACCACCTTGGAGGAGGGGGTCACCTTGATCAGGTTGCCCAGAAGGATGTTGGCCTGGCGATAGAGCTCCTTGATCTTCTCAAACTCATCCTTGGAGCCCATTTCGGTGACCTGGGCCAGCAGGTTGGAGTACTGTCCGCCGGGGATCTCATACTTATAAATCTGGGCGTTGGGGGAGACCATGCCGCTCTCGTTGGCTTTGTAGACCTTGCGGACATGCTCATAGTAGCGGCTCAGCTCATCCAAGCCCTCAAAGTCCAGACCGGTATCCCGCTCGGTGCCCTTCAGGGCTTCCACCACCACGTTGAGGGAGGGCTGGCTGGTGCAGGAGCTCATGGACTCGATGGCCAGGTCCACGATATCCACGCCAGCCTCGGCAGCCTTCAGCACGGTGGCGACGCCAGCACCGGTGGTGTCGTGGGTGTGCAGGTGAACGGGGATGTGGAGCTCGGACTTGAGGGTTTCCACCAGCTTCTGGGCCGCATAGGGTTTCAGCAGGCCGGCCATGTCCTTGATGGCCAGGATGTGGACGCCCATGGCCTCCAGCTCTTTGGCCTTTTCCACATAGTAGTCTAAGGTGTACTTGACCTCGTTGGGGCTCATGATGTCGCCGGTGTAGCACAGGGAGCCCTCGACGATTTTGCCGGTTTTCAGGGCCTCTTCCACAGGCATCTTCATGTTCTCGATCCAGTTCAGGCTGTCAAAGACACGGAAGACATCCACGCCCTTGATGGCGGAGATCCGAATGAATTCCTTCACCAAGTTGTCGGGATAGTTGCTGTATCCCACGGCGTTGGAGGCCCGCAGCAGCATCTGGATCAGAGTGTTGGGCATTCTCTCGCTGAGGATCTCCAGACGCTTCCAGGGAGACTCCTTCAGGAAACGATAGGCGGTGTCGTAAGTGGCGCCGCCCCAGGCTTCCACGGAGAAAGCGTTCTGGAAAATCACGTTGGAGGCCTTTGCCGCGCCCACAATATCCTTGGTCCGCATCCGGGTGGCGATCAGGGACTGCTGGGCGTCACGCATGGAGGTGTCGGTGACATACAGGCGCTTTTCGCCCAAGATCTTCTGGGTAAAGCCCTTGGCGCCCAGCTTCTTGAACTCGTCCTTGGCACCGTAAACCAGGGCGGTCTCGTCGTACTTGGGCAGGACACGGTCCTCGAAGTAGGGCTTTTCTCCCTTGGAGACGTTGACAATTTTGTCCCCCAGGAAGTCCAGAATCTTGGAGACCCGGTCCGGGCTCTGGGACAGGGAGAAGAGCTCGGGTGTCTCCTCAATGAAGGTGGTATAGCACGCACCCGCCTGGAAGGTGGGGTTGTTGATGACGTTAATCAGGAAGGAGATATTGGTCTTGATGCCCTGAATCCGCATCTCCCGCAGGGCACGCAGGGACTTGACCGCGGCGCCCTTGAAGGTCCGGTCAAAGGAGCAGACCTTTACCAGCAGGGAGTCGTAATAGGGCAGAATCTCGGCGCCGGTGTAAACGTTGCCCCCGTCCAGACGAATGCCGTTGCCGGAGCCGGAGTGATAGACACTCACCTTGCCGGTGTCGGGCATAAAGTTGTTGGAGGGGTCCTCGGAGGTGACACGGGTCTGGATCGCGTAGCCATGGCATTCGATGGCCTTCTGGGAGGTGATGTTGATCTCCGGGGAGTTCAGGGGATAACCCTCGGCAATCAGGATCTGGGAGCGGACAATATCCACGTCGGTCACCAGTTCAGTGACGGTGTGCTCCACCTGAATCCGGGGATTCATCTCAATGAAGTAGGGGTTGCCGTCCGAGTCCACCAGAAACTCGCAGGTGCCGGCGTTGCGGTAGCCCACCTGCTTGCACAGACGAATGGCACTGTCAAAGATCTTCTGCCGGGAGGCCTCGGGAACGGAGAAGGCGGGCGCATACTCCACCACCTTCTGGTGCCGGCGCTGCACGGAGCAGTCACGGTCAAACAGGTGCACCACATTGCCGTAGTTGTCGGCCAGGACCTGGACCTCCACGTGCTTGGGGCCCTTCAGGTATTTCTCAATAAAGACCTGGTCGTCGCCAAAAGCCTTCTTGGATTCGTCAATGGCCTCCTTGAACTCCTTGGGCATATCCTCTTCCCGGGAGACGATCCGCATGCCCCGGCCGCCGCCGCCGTTGGAGGCTTTCAGCATCACGGGATAGCCGACCTTCTTGGCCACCTCCATGGCTTCCTCCACGGTCTTCATGGCGTGGTCCACGCCGGGGATGATGGGAACCTGGGAGGCAATGGCGATCTGCTTGGAGGAGATCTTGTCGCCCATGGCGTTCATGCTGTCCACGGTGGGGCCGATGAAGGTGATACCGTTCTTTTCACACTCTTCCACCAGAACTGGGTTTTCCGCCAGGAAGCCATACCCGGGGTGGATGGCGTCCACATTGTGGTCCTTGGCAATCTTCAAAATGGTGGGGATGTCCAGATAGGCGTCGATGGGGCCCTTCTCCGGGTTCAGGGGATAGGCCTCGTCCGCCAGGGTGCGGAACATGGCGTACTTGTCTTCCTTGGAGTAGACGGCTACCGAGGTGATGCCCAGCTCGTTGAGCGCCCGGAACACGCGGATGGCGATCTCTCCGCGGTTTGCCACCAGTACTCGCTTGAAGTTCTTGATACGTACTTCACTCATAAGCAAACTCCTTCTTAACGTCGTGTTGGGATAGAAATCAAGATATCCTTCGAGGCAGCTCCTCTGCCAGTGTTCACTTTGCAAGAACAAATGTGTTTCTATTCGTGTTTCATTATACACGAAAAGAAAAAACCTTGCAAGTACTCTGACGGTGAAGGAGCCTGAGGGGAAACCGTCAAAATGACCTGTGGCTTGGGCGGAAAACACTGGGCAGAGGGAGGGGAAGCGGGGATTCCGCTCTATTATCATAAATTTTAAGGGACTTTCCCTTGGGCTTTTATCATAATTTTCACAAGAAATCATTCGGCAGAATTTTCCAAAAAATGGGACCAAAAAAGAGCACCAAACATCGGGGAAAAACCGTGGGAAAAATCTGATAGATTGACGAAGAGGTTTTCCGGCTTCCCTTCCTTTACAAGGGGATACCGTGGGACTATAATAAACCTGATAATATGAGAAAAAACATTTTTGTGCCAGGTGGCATGGCCAGTTTGTGGGAAGGAGGCCCGGAATTTGCTCACCTATTCCTTTGAAAACATTGACACGGAGAGCATGTATGAGCATCTTTACCGGTGTATTAAGCAGGATATTCTCCAGAAAAAGCTGCGGGCGGGGGAGAAGCTGCCCTCCAAGCGGACCTTTGCCAAGAATTTGGGGGTAAGCACCATCACCGTGGAGAGCGCCTACGCACAGCTGGTGGCGGAGGGCTTCCTCTACACCCTGCCCAAGCGGGGGTATTATGTCTGTGAGCTGGAGCGGGAGGAGCCGGTGGCGCCGCTTCCTCCCCGGCCCAAGGGGCCCGCGCCCCGGGAGCCCGACAAGCGGGCCTATTGGGCGGATTTTGTGGGCAGTTCCGTGGCCCGGGATATGTTTCCCTTCTCTGTGTGGGTAAAGCTTCTGCGGGATGTCACAGCGGGGGAGGATGAGGCGACGTTGCTCACCGATACCTCTGCGGGAGGCATCCGGCAGCTCCGGCAGGCCATTTCCGACCACCTCTATCAATTCCGGGGGATGACCATTGACCCGGAGCAGATCGTGGTGGGGGCGGGGACGGAGTACCTGTACAGCGTCCTGATCCAGCTCCTGGGACGCCAGTGGGGCTATGCGGTGGAGGACCCGGGTTATCTTCGGCTGAGTAAGATCTATGAGAAGAACGATGTGGTGACCTATCACATTCCCATGGACCAGGCCGGCATTATTCCAGAGAAGCTGGAGGAGAGCGGCGCGGAGATTCTCCACATCACCCCCTCCCATCACTTCCCCACGGGGATTGTCATGCCGGTCAGTCGGCGGTATGAGTTTCTCAGCTGGGCCTCCAAAGGGGAGAACCGGTATATCATTGAGGACGATTATGACTGTGAGTTCCGTCTGGCCGGCCGGCCCATCCCCACATTGCAGAGCATTGATGTGATGGAGAAGGTCATCTATATCAATACCTTTTCCAAGAGCCTGGCCCCGGCCTTTCGGATCAGCTATCTGGTTCTGCCCAAGCACCTGGTCACCCGGTTTTATGAGACCCTGGGGTTTTATTCCGGCACGGTCTCCTGCCTGGAGCAGATGACCTTGGCCCGGTTCCTCTCCGAGGGATATTTTGAAAAACACATCAACCGGATGCGCAACCACTACCGGGCACTTCGGGACAAGCTCCTGCTGGCCCTGCGGCAGTCCCCTCTGGCGGGCAGGGTGAAGATCAGCGAGGAGCATGCGGGCCTTCATTTCCTGCTGGAGCTGGACACCCAGCGCAGCGACGAGGAGATTCTCCAGGCGGCCCAGGCCCAGGACCTGCGGATCTCCTTCGTGTCCCAATATTATGTTGCCGCCCAGAACCGCCGTCCTCATGTGCTGGTGATGAATTATTCCGGCCTGGAGGAGGAGAAGGTGGAGGAGGCGGTTTCCCGCCTGTGCCGGGCGGTGCTGGGATGAGAATTCCCCTTCGGCCCTTGCATCGGCGGTGAGATAGTGCTACAATAAACTGGTTGATTTCGTAAGAAAAAGACGGAACCGTCTTGTATTTGGAGGTAACCTATCATGTTTGCAAAACTGATCGAAACCCTGAAAGCCAATCCCCGCACCCTGGTTTTTACCGAGGGCTCTGACGCCCGGATTCTGGAGGCCACCGCCCGCCTGAAGAAGGATGGTTTCCTGACCCCCATCCTGGTGGGTGTGGAGACCGAGGTCAAGGCCGCAGCGGAGAAGGGCGGCTTTGACATTGAAGGCGTGCGCATTGTGGACCCGGCCACCTATGCCGGCATGGACGCCATGGTGGAGAAGATGGTGGAGCTGCGCAAGGGAAAGATGACCCCCGAGGACTGCCGGAAGAACCTGATGAAGGGCAACTACTTCGGCACCATGCTGGTCAAGATGGGGGAGGCCGACTGCCTGCTGGGCGGTGCCACCTACTCCACCGCGGACACCGTCCGGCCTGCGCTTCAGCTCATTAAGACCAAGCCCGGCAACAGCAACGTGAGCTCCTGCTTTATTCTCCAGCGGGAGAAGGACGGCGTGGACGAGCGCCTGTGCATGGGGGACTGCGCCATCCAGATCGATCCCGACGAGGACGCCCTGGTGGAGACCGCGCTGGAGTGCGCCAAGACCGCCGCGACCTTCGGCATTGACCCCAAGATTGCCTTCCTGAGCTATTCCACCAAGGGCTCCGGCAAGGGTGACGCGGTGGACAAGGTGAAGAACGCCTGCGACAAGGCCAAGGCCGCCGCTCCTGAGCTGGCCATCGACGGCGAGATGCAGTTCGACGCCGCTGTGTCCCCGGTGGTGGGGCAGCAGAAGTTCCCCGGCTCCAAGGTGGCCGGCCACGCCAATACCTTTATCTTCCCGGAGATTCAGTCCGGCAACATTGGCTATAAGATTGCCCAGCGCCTGGGCGGCTTCGCCGCCTACGGCCCCATTCTCCAGGGCCTGAACGCCCCCATCAATGACCTCTCCCGGGGCTGTGACGCCGATGAGGTTTACAAGATGGCCATCATCACCGCTGCGCTGGCCTGAGCCCAGGCAATCCAACCAGACAAAACCCCGGACGGGATTCCCGTCCGGGGTTTTCTGCGTCCAATATCATTCCCTGGAACGCCAATGGGCCAGCTTGGGCAGCAGCTCGGTAAAGTAGGCGCGGACCTGCTCCGGGGGCCAGTGGCTGTTGGACAGGTGGCCGGCAAGAAATGCGATCAGCTCCTCCAAATTGGAATAGGTGAACGTCCCATCTGCATAGCACCACTTGCAGTATGCCTCATTGGGGGTGCCGTCGGGTTCCTTGCTGATGGAGGACTCCTCCAAAGGCATTCCGCAGCACTGACAGATCAGCTGCCTCGGGGCCCCCAGCAGTGCATGAAGGGATACGTCAAACAGGGCGGACAGCTGCTTCAGGGTCTCTGGATTTGGCGTGGTTTCTCCAGTTTCCCAGCGGGACACCGCCTGCCGGGTTACACACAGTTTTTCCGCGAGTTCCTCCTGGGTCCATCCGTTTTGGATGCGTAGCTGCAGGATCACATCCTTTGTCTCCATGTCATCACCTCGCGGCCATTGTACCATCTCCGGTGGGGAGAGGCAAGCAACAGGTGGTTGCGGCAACGCCTGGTGGTTGGATATCTGCTCTGCGGACGGACAAAAAGAGAGGGGGATGCCAGCGAAGGCACCCCCTTTTTGTACGCGATTTTCTGCTGTCTCAGGTATTTCCTGCAAACGCACGGGGGTGCTCAGTCCTCCGCCTGCCACCCCTTGCAGAAGTCCCCCCAGCCCTGGACATTCTGGGCATACTGCTCCAACTGGTCGCAGGTCAGCTCGATGGCGCTGTTGGCGGACCCGGCGGCGGGGAAGACAGAAGGAAAGCGTTTCATGGAGCAGTCCAGATAGACTGCCACATCTTCCTTGATGGCGAAAGGGCAGACCCCGCCCACGGCATGGCCCACCAGGTCCACCACCTCTTCGGGGGTGAGCATCTTGGCTTTGGTGTGAAAAGCGTTTTTGAATTTGGCGTTGTCCACCTTGGCGTCCCCGGCGGTGATAATGAGGATGGCCTTGCCATCCACCTTAAAGGACAGGGACTTGGCGATCCGGGCGGGGATGACGCCGGCGGCCTGGGCGGCCAGCTCCACCGTGGCGCTGGAGGTGGAGAACTCCAGCACGTTGTCTGCCATGCCAAACTGGGCAAAATAGTCACGTACGGCTGCGATTGACATAGGGGATTTCCTTCTTTCTGTTGTATTAGTATGGAAAGGTGTCCATTCGTCCTTCCCAGAGCAGGCTTCCTTGGGAGGAGTAGACTTTCATGGAGGCGGCGCCCTCCGGACCGTCTTCCGGCGTGGAGACGGCGCTGCCAGAATCGGGCTGGAGGGAAAGCTGGTCCACAAGAATGACGTAGCGGAGGCCATAGCTGTCCACAACCTCCGCGGACAGAGTAAAGACACGGCCGGAAGCGGCGGGATAGGCGGTGTCAAAGGGGAAGTAAGCCTCGGAACCCTCTGGGACATCCTCCCAGGGAATCGGAGTTTTGCCCACTTCTTTGCCATCCACGGCGGCCACCATGGTGACAGACTGGACCTGGCCGGGTGTCATCTGTGCGATGGAAAGGGAACCGTCTTCATATACAAGCTGGTCATTTTCCAGGGAAGCGGTGGTGTCCAGGGTGATCCACGGGTGGAGCAATTCCTCCGTGCCGGCCGCCTCCTGCAAGTCCAGTGCCTCGATTCGCTGCTGCGGACCCTCTGCCAGAATGACCTGTTGAAACGCCAGGGATTGGAGGAGGGGAACCTCTACCGTGACGGTGAAACTGCCGGTGTCCTGGGCCTCCATGGGATAGGATTTCCCGTTGCAGACAAGGGTGGCGGTGGTGACACTGGCGGTCTGCTCCTTGGGCACGGCGGTGAAGGTGACAGGGAGGGTTCCGGTCTCCGGGTTCAGGTCGCCGTAATGCCAGTCATAGTTGGCCAGCAGGGAGGCCTGGGTGTGGAGGGCGTCCTCCATCTGGTGAGGGAGGGCCTGCAGGGTGGCGTCCATCGCGGAGAGCTGTTCTGCCTGGGACAGAGTGGTGTCCTTCAGCTGACTCTTCAGCTGGAGGACCTGCCACAGACAGAGGGCAGCCAGGCCGCAGGCCGCAGCGGCAAGGATAAGAGGGAGAAAACGGGGCGGATGAAGTGGTTTCATGGGGCATCCTCCTATTTGTGTGTCGCGGGGCTTTAGGGACTTTATTTTTTATTCTACTATATCTGCCCTGGAATGGCAAGGGAAAGGGAGGTTTGCTGGAAGAGCGGACCTGTGATACAATGGGGAAAATGCAGCGGGAGGAGAATACCATGGCAACCAATGCAACGGTCCGGGGCCGCTTTGCCCCCAGCCCCAGCGGGAGAATGCACCTGGGGAATCTGTTTGCCGCCCTGCTGGCCTGGCTGGATGTGCGGCACCTGGGGGGAGAGCTGCTCCTGCGGATGGAGGACTTAGACCCAGACCGGTGCCGGCCGGAATATTTATCCCAACTGGCCGACGACCTAATCTGGCTGGGACTGGACTGGGACCTGGGCTGGCGGCCTGGGGAGACGGCCTATTGTCAGAGCTGCCGGACCCCGTTCTACCAGGCGGCGTTTAAAACGCTGGCCAGCCGGGGGCTGGTCTATCCCTGCTATTGCAGCCGGAAGGAGCGTTTGGCCGCCTCGGCCCCCCACGCCGCCGACGGCGCCCGAATTTATTCCGGCCGGTGCCGCCGCCTCTCGGCCCAAGAAAAAACCGCCCTCCAAGAGAGCGGCCGTTCTCCCGCCTGGCGCGTCCAGGTGCCGGGAGAGATCATTTCCTTTGTGGATGAGGTGTTTGGCCCCCAGCAGGAGAGGCTGGACCGGGACTGCGGGGACTTTATTCTCCGGCGGTCCGATGGGATTTACGCCTATCAGCTGGCGGTGGCGGAGGACGACGGACGGATGGGGGTGACCCGGGTGGTGCGGGGATGGGACCTCCTCTCCTCCACCCCCCGGCAGATTTGGCTGCTGGAACAGCTGGGCTACTCCGTCCCGACCTATTGCCATGTTCCCCTGCTCAAAAGTCCCGCAGGGCGGCGCCTGTCCAAACGGGACCGGGATCTGGACATGGGCTATCTGCGGGCGCATACCACCCCGGAAAAACTGGTGGGGCTTCTGGCCTATCTCGCAGGGCTGATTCCCCGGCCCACGGCCCTGCGCCCCTCTGACTTGGTCCCGGAATTCTCCTGGTCCAAGGTTGGGCAGGCAGACCGGATCGTGGACGATGGAATCTGGGAGGCACTCTAATCGTCACTGAGCTCCCCCCGGAGAAACAGGATGGACTTTTTCTCCAGCCGGGAGACCTGGACCTGGCTGATGCCCAAGACCTTTGCGGTTTTGTCCTGGGTGAATCCTTTGTAGTAGCGCAGGAAAATGAGCTTGCGCTCCCGCTCTGGCAGCCGGTTGATGGCGGTGTGCAGGGCCACCTTTTCCACCATGCCCTCTTCCGGGGACTCACTGCCCACCATGCCCTCCAGGGACAGACCGTTCTCCCCGGACTCAGCCTGGAGGGAGGCCACGGAGGCGACAGCCAGATCAGCCGCGGCGATGTCCTCCGGGGTGAGCCCTGTGACCTGGGCCAGCTCGGACAGGACCGGCTCCCGGCCCAGCTGGGCGGTCAGCTGGGTGCGGGCCCGGTGGATGAGCAGTGCCTGTTCCTTCCTCCCGCGGCCCACCTTGACCATGCCGTCGTCCCGGAGAAACCGCCGGATTTCCCCGGCGATCTTGGGCACGGCGTAGGTGGAGAATTGGGTGCCGAACTGGGTGTCAAACCCCTGCACCGCTTTTAGAAAGCCCAGGCAGCCCAGCTGGTAGAGGTCATCGTTGTCCACCGTCTTTCGTGTGTACCGCTTGACGATGCTCCAGATGAGCCCCAGGTTTTCTTCCACCAGACGGCCGCAGGCCTCCTTGTCCCCGGCCTGGGCGGCCTGAATGAGGGTGACGGTGTCTGGCGCGATCACACGGACCCTCCCGCCCGGATGGCGAATCGCTTGCGCATGGTGACTGTGGTCCCCTTCCCCGGGTGTGAGCGGACCTTAACAGAGTCCATGAAGCTCTCCATAATGGTAAAACCCATGCCGGAGCGCTCCTCATTGCCTGTGGTGAAGAGGGGAGCCCTGGCCTGTTCAACGTCGGCAATGCCGATGCCCCAGTCCCGGATAATGAGCTCCAGCTCGTTGCCGGGGTAAAGGCGGAGCTTGAGCTCGACCTTTCCCAAGGAGTCGGGGTAGGCGTGGACAATGGCGTTGGTCACGGCCTCGCTGACGGCGGTTTTCACATCCCCCAGCTCGTCCAAGGTGGGGTCCAGCTGGGCGGCGAAGGCGGCGGCAGCAGACCGGGCAAAGGACTCGTTGGCCGACCGGGAGGGAAAGACCAGGGAGACCTGGTTGGTGTATTTGATGGTACGCATGGATGTAGCACTCCTTTCAGGTGAGTGGAATGAGCCGCTGAAGGCCGGCGGCTCGGAGCACCCGGGCGGGCTGATCGGGCAGCCCGGTGACCTGGATGGTCCCCGCCAATTCCTCCATCCGCTGCCAGAGCCGGAGCAGGACAGCAATGCCCGAGCTGTCCATGAAGGTGATGCCGGCGCAGTCAACAATGAGCTGGCGGGGAAGCACTTCGTCGATCTCCCGCTCCAGGTCCTGCACCAGGCCTTTGACACGATGGTGGTCGATGTCCCCCGACAGGGCGACGGTGAGCATGCGGTTATGGGTGGTGTAGGCAACAGCCATAGAGAAAATCCCCTTTCTTTTGAGGGTGGTTGAAAAAGAACATCGCCGTGTACCAGCTTGTCCGGTACACGGCGATTATACTGCTTTTTGATGGAAAATATTGTCAAAGCGGGAGAGGAAAGCCCTCCTTTGGATCAATCCTGGAAGTTCTGCCCCCTTCTATGGTGGAAGTGGTGCAGAGGGGAACGGGTTGAGCCATCCCGTCAATGAGAAATCCCCAACCGGCCGTGCTTTCTGCGTGGGTCGGTTGGGGATTTTATTCCCTAACGGAGAAAGTTCACGGCTGTGTTTTCTTTTCCGTGGGCGGAGTATCAATACTATATTTGTCTTTGATCAGCGTAAGTTTATCTGTGGTGCCCGCAATGACTTTCTCCTCACGGACTACTTTTATGCTTTCCTGCCCATTGGCATCGGTGACGGTCTGGGTGGTGTAGGTGACCTCATAGGCGTTTAGGGCATTCCAAATCATCTGAGCGGCTTCATCCCGGGTTAAGACTTGGGTAGGGGACAGATTCAACCCGTCAAAGAGCTTAGCTTGTGTGGCCAGAATGGTAACGTTGGTGGACCAAGCGGCCCCAGTGAATCCCTCATAATCTGTGGAATATCCTAAGGTGACCAGCAACATTTTCGCAGCTTGAGCGGCGGTTACATGGCCGTCAGGGTGAAAACGGTCCTCACTGACCCCAGAAACGATGTCCTGGGCGTAGCAGGCGGCGATGTAAGGTGTGGCCCATCCCTGAATGTCGATGAAGCTGGTGGAGGGAGTTGTATCCAATGCGGGTTCCCGCCCTCCATTACACAGCAGACAGATCATTTTGCACATCTGTGCGCGGGTGACCTTCCCGTCCGGCCGGTAGAAACCATCCGGATATCCGCCGATGATATTCAGAGAGACACAGACGTCTACCGCCTCGGTGTTTTGAATTTGATCTTGGTCGGAAAATGTTGCGCTGGCTCCTATGGCACTAAGCATGAACAGTAAGCAGATAAAAACGCTGAGAAATCGTTTCCAATGTTTCATAAGAGAGCCCCCTTTGGACGAAAAGTGTCTCAGCTGTGGTGTATATTATCCCCCAGACATTTCCCAAGGGCTGACCCAAATTTCGCAATAGTCAGCATCTACATGAGACGCATCTGTCTTTGCCGTTGCTGTTACGGTGCTTCCATCAGTTAAGAAGACGTTACCCATCCCAGTATACATGACAAGAGTGATTGTGGTGGATGGCATGGGAGAAATGTCGGTTGTTATTGTGTGGCTTCTATCTGGGTTTTTGCCACCGCTCACGACTACAGACATTTTCTTTGCACCGAAATTAGCATAATTACCAAATTGAACAACAAGAGTAATGTAATCGGGGCCGGGGATGGTTCCACTTCCAACAAAAGTATATCCGTTGGAATTTACAGATACGTCAGTTTCTCTGGAAATCAGATCCATAACGTTACGGGCAGCATATGTGTCGGTGTCGCTGGTTTTATTAAAGGCGGCGGCTTGGATGATCTGGTCTTCCTGAGCTTTTGTGGCGCCTTCAGGAATGGTTACGCTAATGACAGAAGACTCAGGGGTGTTGTTATCAGTGCATTTAACAATTTGACACTGAATTGTTTCCCCTGCATATTCGGAGATCCTGTTGTCTTCAGGAATATTTGCTGCATTGGCGAACAACGTGGACGTCATTAAAACACAGAGGGAAAAAGCGGAACAAGCGAAACGTCGAATTTTCATTTTTCTTTCCTCCTGATTGTTGTATATTTGGCAGAGTACTGATGTGCTTGGGGAGTGGAATTGAATAGTGGCGACATGTTACATCTGCACAGGAATCACCTCCAAATTGATATTAAAATCTATATATAAATATAAACTATTAACTATGATATGTCAATAAGAATAAATAAAAGTATTATAAAAATTGTTCCTGTAATAAAAAGGTGGATACCATTTTTAGTGTAACAAATAAGAGTACAAAGGACATGGTTTATGCGGTGGACCGAATGGCGGAACGGGCAGAGAGACCAGTGGGCGGGGTGAGCCGGAACATTCAGCGGCTGACACGTGCGTGCTGGGATGCGGAAAATCGAAAAAATCTGCTTCCCTTCCTTGGCCGGGATATGCCCATCCGGGTGCCCAAAGAGCTGTTGTTTCATCTCGCTTACTATTCTCGTACGGGGATTCCCTATATAAAAGCAATGAAACACCATGCAGCCCCGCCCGTTTAAGACGGGTGGGGCTGCATAAGGGGGAAGGGAGGGATAAAACCTTGCTTACAGAGAGGCTTCCTGGGCCTCCAACTGGGCAATCAGGGCGGTGAGTTTTTCCGCCCGCTCCTTTTCCGCGGCGACAACCTGCTCCGGCGCTTTGGCCAGGAAGCCGGGGTTGTTGAGTTTGTTGCTGAGCTTTTCCAGCTCGCCTCGGTTCTTTTTCAGCTCCTTGGCGATTCGGGCCTTTTCCTTCTCCAGGTCCACCAGCTCAGCCAGGGGCATACCGATGCGGGCTGCGTGGGTGATGACGGTGACCACGCCCTTGGCGGCCTCCTCCTTGTCGCTGCCCAGACCGGCAGGGCCGGTAACGGTGACCTGGCTGGCATAACCCAGGCGTTTGAGGAAGGGAATGCCGGCGGTGAAAATATCGGCTTCCTGGGTGGCAATGGTGAGGTGTGCCTTTTTGGAGGGGGGGACGTTCATCTCGGACCGGCGGGCGCGGACGGCTTTCACGGCCTCCATGAGCATCTCCACCGCTTTCTCCTCCTGGGGGAAGGCCAGGCCGGCCTGGGCCTGGGGCCAGGACTGGAGCATGAGAAACTTCACTTGGTTGTCCGCCGCATGGGGCAGGGCCTGCCAGATTTCCTCGGTGAGGAAGGGCATGAAGGGATGCAGGAGCTTGAGCGTCTCCGTGAGCACATAGCACAGTACCCGCTGGGCCTGCTCCTTGGCGGCGAGGTCCTCCCCCTGCAGGCGGGCCTTGGTCATCTCAATGTACCAGTCGCAATAGGTGTCCCAGATAAAGTCGTAAATCTTCTGGGCGGCCACCCCCAGCTCGTAGTGGTCCATGTTTTCGGTGACTTCCGCGATGACGGTGTTGAGCTTGGAGAGAATCCACTTATCTTCCAGCTCCAGCTTCTCCGGCAGGGCATTGTCCTCGATGGTCAGGTTCATCATCAGGAAGCGAGAGGCATTCCAAATCTTATTGGCAAAGTTTCGCATGGCCTCGCACCGCTCCGTGTAAAAGCGCATGTCGTTGCCGGGGGAGTTGCCGGTGACCAGGTTAAAGCGCAGGGCATCGGCGCCGTATTTCTCCGCCATTTCCAAGGGGTCAATGCCGTTGCCCAGGGACTTGGACATCTTCCGCCCCTGGTCGTCCCGGACCAGGCCGTGGATGAAAACGGTGTGGAAGGGGGTCTGTTTGGTCTGCTCACAGCCGGAGAAGATCATCCGGGCCACCCAGAAAAAGATGATGTCATAACCGGTGACCAGCACGTCAGTGGGGTAGAAATAGTCCAAATCCTGGGTTTTCTCCGGCCAGCCCAGGGTGGAGAAGGGCCACAGCGCGGAGGAGAACCAGGTGTCCAGCACGTCAGGGTCCCGCTGGATATGGGCCGAGCCGCACTGGGCGCAGACGGTGGGATCGGTGCGGGAGACGGTCATGTGGCCGCAGTCGTCGCAGTACCACACGGGAATCTGATGCCCCCACCACAGCTGCCGGGAGATGCACCAGTCGTGGACGTTTTCCATCCAGTTAAGATAGGTCTTGGAGAAGCGGTCGGGGACAAACTTGGTCTCTCCTTCCTCCACCACCCGGATGGCCTCCTTGGCCAGGGGGGCCATCTTCACGAACCACTGGGCGGAGATGATGGGCTCCACGTCGTTGTGGCAGCGGTAGCAGGTCCCCACGTTGTGGGAGTAGTCCTCCACCTTTTCCATGAGCCCCAGCGCCTCCATATCGGCCACCACGGCCTTCCGGGCGGCGTAGCGGTCCATTCCTTCATACTTGCCGCCGTTGGCGTTGACCACCCCGTTGTCGTCCAGCACCCGGATGGTGTCCAGATTGTGGCGCAGGCCCACCTCAAAGTCGTTGGGGTCGTGGGCGGGGGTCATCTTCACGCAGCCAGTGCCGAAGTCCATCTCCACATACTCGTCGGCCACAATGGGGATCTCCCGGTTCATCAGGGGCAGAAGGCAGGTCTTTCCCACCAGATGCTGGTACCGGGTGTCATTGGGGTTTACCGCCACGCCGGTGTCGCCCATCATGGTCTCAGGCCGGGTGGTGGCCACCACCAGATAGCCGGACCCGTCAGACAGGGGATAGCGCATGTGCCACAGGTGACCGGGCTTGTCCACATACTCTACCTCGGCGTCGGACAGAGCGGTGACGCAGTGGGGGCACCAGTTGATGATCCGGCTGCCCTTGTAGATGAGACCTTTCTCATAGAGCTCACAGAAGGTCTCCCGCACTGCCTTGGAGCAGCCCTCATCCATGGTGAACCGGGCCCGGTCCCAGTCGCAGGAGGCGCCCATTTTTTTCTGCTGGGCCACAATGCGGTCGCCGTACATGGCCTTCCAGTCCCAGACCCGCTCCAGGAATTTCTCCCGGCCCAGGTCATAGCGGGTCAGGCCCTCCTTCACCCGGAGCTCCTCCTCCACCTTGATCTGGGTGGCGATGCCGGCGTGGTCGGTGCCCGGGACCCACAGGGCGGCATATCCCTGCATTCGCTTAAAGCGGATGAGGATGTCCTGCAGGGTGCAGTCCATGGCGTGGCCCATGTGGAGCTGGCCGGTGACGTTGGGGGGAGGCATGACGATGGTATAGGGCTTCTTTTTGGCATCCCGGACGCCGGCGAAGCACTTGTTTTCCTCCCATTGCTGATAAATTCGGCCTTCCACCTCATGGGGGTCGTAGACCTTGGACAGTTCTTTTCTCATAGTGGTTTCTCCTCCATCACGTTGCAGCATTCCGGTTCTCTGGCACCGGAAGCGGATTTCTTTTCTGGGTTTTGGGGGATTGTTTCCCCTTAGAACTCTTGGATCGGCAGCTGGGTGTGCTGGCCGATGAAGGCTTTGAAGGACATTGCGTCTCCGGTGGTGAAGCCGGCCTTGTCCAGAATGATGCCGTGGCTCATGTCGAAAAAGATGACGTACCAGTTCTGGTCGGATACCACGGCGAAAGCCTGCTCATAGGAGTACCGGGTGATGCCGGCCTCGGTGTTGCAGATGATTTCCTCCTCATCAAATTCATAGGTGCACTCCCGCATCCCCCGGGGGAGCTGCCGCTGGGAGGAGCGTAGCTGGAAATTCTTCCAGGAGATGGCCACCAGCAGCAAAATCACGCCGTACAGCAGCAGCAGGCTGCCCACCAGGTTTTGGTGGGGATAGCAGTAAGCGCCGCCCACCAGGCCCACCACGCCCAGCAGCCAGCACAGGCTTTTGGTCCGGCGGGATTTTTCCTTTCGGACACTGGCCTCCGCCAGCCGGTTCAGGGCGGAGAGGGCCTTGATGTCATAGGTGGTGTGATTGACAAAGGGATACAATGACTCGTTCATAAACAACCTCCTTTTCCCGGGTCAAGGGAACAAAAAAACCCTGATCCCCATGGGGGCTCAGGGCGAATCGTTTCCGCGGTACCACCTGAATTCGGACGGGCAGGGCGCCGTCCGCGCTCGTTTTCCCGTAACGGGGGAATGCCGTCCTGCCGTACTGTGGTTCCGGCAGGCAGCTCCGGGACGACCTTCCGCGCCGCTGGGGGGAGACTTGCACCGCCGTCTCCTCTCTGGGCCCCGCACTGCCGCGTACTCCTTCCCATCCTTGCCTTTGCTACATTAAAAAATAGTATAAGAAAACCCGGGGAAGTTGTCAAGGGGAGGGGAAAATTTTTCCCGAAGAAACGGCAGAAAGGGCCGGGACCGGTTGCCGGCCCCCCCGGGCTTGTGCTATGATGGGGAAAACGGCTGCCTTGCCAGAGAGAAGGGGAACCATGGAGCTCAATGCCCGCAACGGTCCGAAGATGACGGAAGAACAGATCACAGCCTACCTGGCCCGGATTGGGATTTCCAGCCCGGTGCCCCTGACTTTGGAGGGGTTGGGCAAACTCCAAATGGCCCACAGACTGACGGTGCCTTTTGAAAACCTGGATATTGTGGCTGGACGCCCCCTATCCCTGGAGCTGCCCCATCTGTATGATAAAATTGTTCGGCGCCGCCAGGGCGGTGTGTGCGCGGAACTGAACACGTTGTATAACTGGCTGCTCTACTCCTTGGGGTTTCAGGTGACCAGCTACAATGCCCGGATGCTCTCGCCGGACACCTATCTCTTCCGCCGTCACCGGATTTTGGCGGTGCGGCTGGCGGGTGGGACATATACCACAGACGTGGGCTTTGCCACGGAGAATGCCCGTGTGCCCCTTTTGCTGGCGGAAGGGGTGGTGCAGCGGGACGGGCACTGCACCTATCGGTATCAGCAAGAGGAATTTTACGGCTGGGTTCAGTGCCAGCGCCGGCCGGGGCATGACTGGGAGCGGATTCAGGCCTTTACCCTGGAACCCCAGATCGACCGGGATTTTGATCCGGTGCTCTTCTTTTTTGAAAAGAGCCCGGCCTCCAATATGAACCAGTTCCCCCGCCCCTCCCTCTATACGCCGGAGGGGATGCTGGCCCTCCGCAGGCATGTTTTTCAGGTGGAGCGTCAGGGGCTGGTGGTACAGGCCACCCCCACCACGCCGGCGGAGGAGCTACGGCTGATTCGGGAGGTATTTCATCTGGACCCGGCGGGGATTTACGAGGATGCCCCGGCGGAGGGGAAGTGAGCCCCGGGGAGCAGGTCCTGGTCCCGGAAAAGGGACTGGGCGGCAAAGGTGTAGTCGGTGAGGGTTTTGGCTTTCCGCATGGCCTTGAGGGGCTTCTCCGGTGCGGGGAAGAGGCGGGCCCAATAGGACCAGAGCTCCTTCATCTTGCCCAGTACAGGCCAGTCCCCGGAGAGGACGGATTGATACCCGTCCAGCAGACGGTCATGGAACGCCTGCAGCTCTGCCTTGGTGAGGGGCGGCCCGCCCTGCAGCTGGCGGCCCAGAGCGGGGTTGCAGACCAGACCACGGCCTGCCATGAGGCGGTCAACCGAGGGGAACTGGCGGGCTAAGTCCCAACAGTCCTGGGGAGAGAACAGGTCCCCGTTGTAGCACAACGGCAGGCGGCTGTGTGCCACGGCGTAGGTGAAGGCCTCCCGCCGGGGCTGTCCCCGGTAGAAGTCCCGGCGGAGGCGGGGATGGATGATGAGTTCACAGATGGGATAGCGTTGGAACAGATCCAGCAGAGGGGGCCACTCCTCCAGATTTTCCACCCCAATCCGGGTTTTGATGGAAATATTTACGTCCAGGGTCTGGAAAATTTGGTCCAGGAAACGTGCCAGCGCCTGAGGCTGGCTGAGAAAGCCGGCGCCCTTCTTTTTGGCCACCACTGTGCCCGAGGGACAGCCTAAGTTCAGGTTCACCTCTTTGTAGCCCAAGTCCTGGAGCAGCCGGGCCGAGGCGATGAAATCCTCTGCCCGGTTGGTGAGAAGCTGGGGCACCACCGGGACCCCGCGGTTGTGGTCGGGGTGCATGTCCCGCAGCCCCCTGCCAGTGAGGGGACTGTCCGCGGTGGGGGCGAAGAAGGGGGTATAATACCGGGAGAGCCCGGGAAACATGGCATGGTGAACCTGCCGGAATATCCAGCCGGTGATGCCCTCCAGCGGGGCGAAGGACAGCGGGGGCAGCGTGTGTGGATCAGTCATGGGAACCTCCCGTAGGGTAGTCTGCATATAGTATACAGGGAGATTAGGCCGGTGGGCAAGGGGAATTTTCCGCCCAGCGGCTCCGCCCCTTGCGAAAGAGACTCGGAATGGGTATAATAGAAGAAGCAGAAAGGATATGTTACATCCCACCAAAGGAGGCAGCAATCATGGCAGAATGGAAAGAGTTGGGCAATAAGGCGAAAAACCTCACGTTAGCCGGCCTGGGCAAGGCCCGGGACCTGGGGCAGAGTGCCAAGCTGAACTTGGATAATGTTTCGGAAGAGGAGAACAGAAAACGGATCTACGTGGAGATCGGAAAACGGTTCGTGTCCGAGCACGCCACAGCGCCGGAGGGATATGAAACCTTTTACCGTCAGCTGGAAGAGGTGGAGGGCCGCATTGAAGCCAACAAGGCCCGGCTGAACCAGCTCAAGGACGAGGGTTGAACATCAGAAAACAGAGGAGGGGAGCACCCATTGGGTGCTTCTCTCTATTTGTTACAGAGGAATGAAAGAAAAGTATGCCGCCAAATCATAGCAGCTGCTTTTACTCAGCTGGGAAGAGTGGCGGGAGAGCACAGACAAAACCCGGTGCACTTAAAGTGCACCGGGTTTTCAACCGTGAATCGCTCTTGTGCCGCCGCGCTCAAAGAATCCGACGGGCGGCGAAATAGTTGTCCATGTAGTAGCTGGTGTCCAGACTGCTGATCTTGACCCCGTCCTGGGGGGTGGAAGCGTGGACAATGTTGTTGTCTCCGATGTAAAGGCCCACATGGGTGGGGTACTGTCCGTTGGTGGAGAAAAACACCAGGTCGCCCTGCTGTAAATCCTCTTTGGAAATGGCCACCCCGTTCTTCACCTGATCCCGGGAGGACCGGTTCAGGGTGTAGCCAAACTGGGAATACACATAATAAGTAAAGCCGGAGCAGTCAAAGGTATTGGGCCCGGCTGTGCCGTAGACGTAGGGATAGCCCACATACTGAAGGGCATACTCTACGATTTCCTGTCCCAGCGGGTTGGGAGAGATGTCGCTCCCGTCGCCATCGGGCTTGGTAACCGTGTCGTTGTCCTGGACAACCACAAACTCGGCCGAAACATAGCCGGTGCGCCCATTGCAGAGAATCTGGTACCAGCCGTTGGTCTTGCCGGTGATGGGGAACCGGTCTCCGTCATAGACGGAACAGAGAATGCCGTAGTTGGTACCCGGGCCCTGACGGACCCGCAGCGGGTCGCCGCCGGCATTGATGCAGGCGTAGTTCTCCGCCTGAGCGGCCACAGCGGAGATGGTGGCGCTGTGCTCCTTGCCGTTGGCATCCTGATAGACGACCTCAATCTCCCCCGTTGCCTGACTGGGGTCCACCGGAACAGGGCTGTCATTGGCGGAGACCGACTGGCTGGCGGAGTTGGGGGCGGGGTCCCGGTCCACCCGGATGGCGGTGGAGCTGCCGTCTGCCGGCGCGGCAAAGGCGGGGATGGACAGGGCCGAAGCGGCCAGCAGGCCCATGGCGAGAACCCGGGGGGCAAATTTTACGTGGTTCATTGGTATCTACCTCCATTCTGAGGGGGTGGTCAGCGAGCGGCCAGCGCCCGTTCCAGCCAGACGGAGGCGATGTCAATGGCGGCGTACAAACTGTCTTTCTCGCTGCGTTTGACGACCCGGTCCCGGCCCTTCAGGTCGGGGGCGGTGAGCTGCAGCTGGATGCTGACCTTGGTGGCTACGTTCATGTCTCCCACGGGCTTGGTGTCCATGATCTGGAGCAGAATGATGTGGGAGTCTGCCATGTCGCCGTAATAGATCAGATTGTCCTTCCGGCGCAGGGGATGACCTTTATACATCAGGGGGATCTTTTCGTTTGCCATAAAAACCTCCGTCATCGCATAGAATGGGGGAAACCGCCCTGTCGATTCCCAGGCGGACCGGGGGATGGACAGACGCTTCCCAATACAAATGTAACCAAATTGTAACACATCTGGCCGGCCTTGTCAAATTTCATTCTGTAAACAATGTTTGAACAAAGGGGAAGATCCGTCTGGGCACTTGACAGACAGGGGAGAATGAAGGATAATAAACATCTACCATCCCCGCTGTTTTGTGGGGCGGAGAGGAGGTGCCCGTTTTGGCTGGAGAGGGCAGAAAGCAGATTGCTGGGAACCGGAAAGCTTTCCATGATTATTTTGTGGAGGATAAATATGAGGCGGGCATCGAGTTGGCGGGGACAGAAGTCAAATCCATTCGGATGGGGAATGTCAACCTGAAGGATGCCTTTTGCACCATCAAGGATGGGCAAATGACTCTCAATGGGATGCATGTGAGCCCCTACGAAAAGGGCAATATTTTCAACCGGGAACCCCGCCGCCCCCGCCGCCTTCTGATGCACAAGCGGGAGATCCTGCGGCTTTTCGCAAAGATCAAGCAGGACGGTTATACATTGGTTCCTCTGAGCCTTTACTTCAAAGGCCCCCGGGTCAAGGTGGAGATCGGCCTGTGTAAGGGCAAAAAGCTCTATGACAAACGAGAGGCTGCGGCCAAGAAGGATGCCAAACGGGAGATGGACCGGGCCCTGAAGCAGCGGCGCTGACCGGCAAACCTTACTATGACATAAAAGGAGAGCAGAACTATGGCACAGAATCCCATTGTTACCATTGAAATGGAGGACGGCGGTAAAATCGTCGCGGAACTGTACCCTGAAATGGCCCCCATCAGTGTAAATAATTTTATCAGCTTGGTGAAGAAAGGGTTTTATGACGGACTGATTTTCCACCGGGTGATTTCCGGCTTTATGATCCAGGGAGGCGATCCCCAGGGCGTGGGCATCGGCGGCCCCGGTTACTGCATCAAAGGGGAGTTTTCCGCCAACGGGGTGAAGAATCCTCTCAGCCATAAGCGGGGGGTCCTCTCCATGGCTCGGGCCCAGGCGATGGATTCTGCCGGGAGCCAGTTCTTCATTATGCACGCTGATGGCGAGTTCCTGGATGGGCAGTATGCCGCGTTCGGCATGGTGACCGAGGGCATGGACGTGGTGGACCGCATCGCGGCCACCAAAACCGGCCTGAACGACAAACCCAAGGCCGACCAGCGGATGAAAAAGGTTACGGTGGAAACCTTCGGTGTGGAGTACCCTGAGCCGGAAAAAATGTAAGTGACCAACGGTTTCGCAGCCAAACCGTTCCCGGGGAGCCAGGGGCCGATATATAGCCCCTGGTCTCCCGGCGAGGTGTCGGGGAAGAGACACCTCTGCCTGTGCTGAACCAATGGGCTTGTTGCAAAGCCTCAATCTGGGGGCGTACTGGTTTCGACGGGGACATGGGTGCGGGAATAGCGGGCGGATGGGCCTGTCATCCGAAAAACGGGCAACTTATAAATTAAAGAACAACGACAACGAAGTTCTCGCCGCTGCTTGATCAGCGGCCGTCCAACCCGGAAGGACCACGAGCCGGACTTGGGCGTGATCTAAGTGGTGCACGTGACTGGAGTAAGCTTTGCCTCCAGCATGCACAATGAAGCTACCAACCCATGAAGCATGACGGCTTGCGTCATGGCACGGGAATGTAAATAACCGTCTGCGCCCGGAGAGGTTCCCGAGGAAGTGTTTTCGGACGGGGGTTCAACTCCCCCCGCCTCCACCAATTGACCCTTAAGTGAACTCACTTCCTTAAGGTCAATATCAAAGTGACCGTCTTGTGTATTACACAGGACGGTCATTTTTTTATCGTAGAGGTAGATTTTATTGACATCAGTCCCTGATAATACTTTGGGTCATTGATGTCCCCTAAATTATCTGTCACTGTTTCATTTTAGGATTTATCTCGACGAGCGGTTATACGCTGCTAATGTTTTCCTTGAATGTAGTATGATTTCTCATATATGGGAATAGGTGAAGACGACTTAAAATAAATATTGTCATTTTAGAAAGATATTGATATAATATAACATGTCGTTTTTTAGTATTTCCGAGAATTTTTGGTCGAAATGATAGTATCCTTTCAGATGGGTGATGCTTTAATGGCAGATAAACGGAACATATATCCAAAACCTTTCTTGAGATGGGCAGGAGGAAAGTCGTGGTTAATAAAATATTTGGATTCTATCGTCGGAGATTATAAATTCAATTGTTATCACGAACCTTTTCTGGGCGGTGGTTCAATATTTTTTTATTTTGCTTCAAAGATGAATACTGCCTATTTATCTGACTTTAATAATGAACTTATTGATACATACAGTGCAATTAAAAATGACCCAGATGGTGTAATTTTACATTTAGAGAAATATGTAAATACTGCGGAAGAATACTATCGAATTCGAGCCTTGCGTCCAGAGACTCTTATTGAGGCTGCAGCGAGATTTATTTATTTAAATCAGACATCATTTAATGGAATTTATCGTGTTAATACAAAAGGTGAATATAATGTTCCTTATGGAAATAGAACAAAAGATTTTATTGAAGCAGATAAATTGAGAGCAGCATCAAAAATGCTGCAATCTGCTATATTGCAAGCAGAGGACTTCGATTGTGTTAGAATAAATGTTGCTCCTGGTGATTTGGTATTTCTGGACCCGCCATATACGGTTTCACATAATCACAATGGCTTCATCAAATATAATCAAAAGTTGTTTTCTCTCGAAGATCAATACAGGCTCAAGGCTTTAATCGATTTTATTAAAAAGAAAGGTGCTTATTATATTCTAACAAACGCTGCACATGCCACAATCTATGAGATTTTTTATGAAAAAGATGATCGATGCTTGGAATTAAGTAGAGCAAGTTTGATTGGTGGCGAAAACGCAAAACGTGGAAAAATTCAAGAATATATTTTTACGAACCTTTAGGGGGCTTTGAAATATGGGCTTTATGGACAAGCTTGTGTCTGGTAAAGAATTGATAGGGGTCAAAAAACGTCGCAGCCAGTCATATATATTTGAAAAATTTGAATATGAGCTCCAGGAGAAACGAGAAAGCGAGGGGTGGATTGTCGACAAGGAACTAAAGTCGATGGTTCGTATGAAACGTCCCAAGCCTTTAGATAGGCAATTTGAGGATGATGTCTGGTGTCTGTTTTCTAACCTCGGTTTTTCTTATATGAATAAGGATAGACGTCTGGAAATTCCATATGGAACAGAAGATTTGAATACCACTAAGCAAATTGATGTGTTTGCTGCGGATGAGGAGACCGTCCTTTTTATAGAATGTAAATGTGCTTTTTCTGGGAAAAAAGGAGATTTTAAAACTGACCTTGAGGCGATCAAAGGAATTAAAGAAGGTCTATTTAAGACCGTTCGACGGGAAAAAGAGTTTAAGAAGAAAAAAGTAAAATATATTTTTGCTACGAAAAATTATGAGATAACCGAGCCTGATCGAAACCGTATGAGAGACCTGGGGATCTATCACTTTGATGAATACGGTATAAAATACTTTGCGGAACTTGCAAAGCATTTGGGGGCTTGTGCAAGATACCAACTTTTGGGGACACTTTTTGCAGGGCAAAAAATTGGAACAATGGAGAATAGAATTCCTGCCATTGAAGGCCAAATGGGGGGGCACACATATTATTCATTTTCCATTGAGCCTGAGAAACTTTTAAAGTTAGCCTATGTTTTACATCGTAACGAGGCAAATAGTGATATGATGCCTACGTATCAGCGAATTATAAAGAAGCAAAGATTGAAGGAAATTAGGAAGTTTATTGATAATAAAGGTTTTTTTCCTAATTCCTTAATCATTAGTATTGATACCAACGGAAAAAAGCTGCGGTTTGATCTTGCTACACCTCAGATTGAAAATGCTATTTCTCGTATTGGCATTCTTTACTTGCCTCAATTGTATCGCTCTGTTTATATTATTGATGGACAGCACCGTTTGTACGGATATGCTGACTCTGCGTACGCAGGGAAGGATACCATTCCAGTGGTTGCTTTTGTTAATTTAGATAAAGATAAACAGGTAGAGCTGTTTATGGAAATTAATGAAAATCAAAAAGCGGTTTCTAAAAATCTCCAAAATACGTTAAATGCGGATTTGCTGTGGACGTCTGAGGATAAAAATAAGCAAAGGAAGGCACTTCGATTAAATATTGCCCAGCGATTGGGTGAGTTACAATCATCTCCATTTTTTAACAGAGTCATAATAGGAGAGAATGAGACTTCTGCTTATTGCTGCCTGACGATTGATACCATTGAAAATGCGTTAAAATCAACACATTTTTTAACGCGTTTTGGAAAGGACAATCATGAAATAGAAGCTGGTACATTTGATCGCGGGAGTAACGATGTTACGCGTGGTGTTTTGTTACCATTTCTCATGGAAGCTTTCCAATATTTCAAAAATGAACTACCAGAGGAATGGGAACTCGGAGATGCTAATTCTGGCGTTCTTACAATTAATAATACTATCCATGCACTTCTTCGCATTCTAAATGATATAATTGATTTTCTCATTGAAAGAGATAAAATCAATCCTAAAATTATGGATACAAGAGTTCTTTTGGAAAAGGTTGAACCTTACTTGGCCCCCCTTGTGTCTTATTTTGGCTCTATAAATGAGACAGAGAGGGAAGGAATCCGTAAAAATTATGGTAGTGGAGGCAAAGCGCGAGTTTGGCGTACTTTCCAGTCAGTTATTAACGAGGCACAACCAGAATTTGAACCAGATGGCCTTAGAGCGTGGATTCGCGATAATTCAAAGCAATTCAATGCAGAGTCCTATACGCTGATACAAGACATTGAACTCATAATTAAATCTGACTTTGCCGATAAGCTCCAGAAAAAGTACGGAGAAAAATGGCTTACACGTGGGATTCCGCCGAGAGTTTATAAACAAGCGAATGCATTAATGGGAAAACAAAATTATGAAAACAGCATCAACGGTATAAATAAAGTTGTAGATATATGGGATTGTGTTACCATTGCAAACTGCAGAGATATTGCTATTTTTAGTTCCAACTGGACAGAACTATTTGAGAATAGCTATACTCGGCCCGAGGAGATATCGATAAGAGGAGGAAAGACGGCAAAAACAGCGTGGATTGCAAAATTTGCAACGATTGCGAATAACAGTAATGCAAGCTATAGTTTTTCAGAAGAAGAGTATTTATTCCTGAAGGCAATTCATTCTTGGCTAAATCATAGAACCTTATCTTAATTGTTTTGATGAAATCAATACGATAGCTGCCCACCAGGATATAGTGATAACTGGTAGGGCAGCTTGTCTCGTTTATAGATAAAGGTCCAAAAATTTTTTTAGATATACATCAAACAAGAGTCTGGATATACAATAAAAGATCAGCAATCGTATAAAGGATATTGATTTTAACCGCCTCTTTTCAATAAAAAGCTGCGTTTCAACCTGCAATCTGAGGTTAAAACGCAGCTTTTTATAAAAATAGCAAAAAGGAGAAGAAAGGGATACCCGCTCAGATAGCCCACTTCTCACAACGCATGTTCAGAGCTGTTAGATACCACTTCCAGTTGGGAAAATGAGATGTTTCTGGCGTTCGACGTATGAGTGTAGTCTTTAAGGTCGTATATTTTGTGAACCTTGAATCTGACCGTGTCGCCCACCTTGCACCGGGCCTCTTTCTGATCCCAATCTGCCAGCCAATGGTTTTCTCCGGAAACCGGTTCCTCTTTCAGGAGAGACGTGGGCAGGAGACCGTCAATCTGGTAAAAGTGATCCCCTCGGAAGCGATTGTAAAATATGCGTTTGATGTCCGCCACATAAAAATCTTGCCGAAAACAGATCGGGGTTCGCTCCTGGGGCAGATGGTCCGGGGAATCATATGGGTCCGGCTCTTCCTTCCGTGGTGCCTGGTCCCAATGTTCTTCCAGGTATCGAATTTGAGGGGCAAAGGTTTGCGTGCAAAGCTCGGTGCTTAGGTGTCGGATGAGCTCCCGCTGCGTGTATAGGGGCAGCACAGAGGCGTCATAGAGATAGTCCACAAAAAACGTGTGTGGGGCAGCATCTCCAAAGTCCATGCGGCGCATCTGAAGGGTGTGGCCCTTAGGAAGGTCATGGGAGAGCGCACGGACCCTTTCATTCAGCAGACAGGCGATTGCGGCATGGAGTTTGCAGAGGGACGCATGCTGCGATGTCAACAGGACGCGGCAGCCCATGCAGTCCAGCCAGAGGGAAGCGGTTTGCAATTGCATGCCCAGGGCCTCGGCCTTGGAAATGGCGCGTGTTTCCTCGGGGCTCCAGTTCTCGTTGTCCTCCGCTTCAGCAGGGACATTTAGAACCGCGCTTTGGCGGGGGGCTGTGGATGGAATTGTTTTGTCCGAGTGGCTTAGCCGGGAAAGAACTTGTTTCAGTGTGGCCTGGAGCTCCTGGGACAAGGTTTGATTCCAGTCAACATCCATGCGGTTATATTGCAGGTATCTCAGATGACGGTAGTCGGAAGGGACATCCTTGGCTTCGGCGGTGAGGAGGATGACCTCCTTTTTCAGCGCGTGAGCGATGCCCAGTTCATAGTTGACGTTTGGGTTTCGCCCTGTGACATCTGCCAGGATGACCTTGGCGTGGTGGATGGATTGGGTGATATCCCGTATGATCGGCTGATTGTCGTAGATTTCATCCGCGCGTAAGGGGGATAAACCCTGCGACTGGATCGCTGGAACATATACTTTTTCATAGAGATCATCAAAGCCAATGCCAAAAGGCATGATAACAAAACAGATGTTGTCCATATAATCATCTCTCTTCTGAAATGGTATTGCTATTTTAATAATTATAGCAAAAAAGAAGGAAAAAGGGAACCTGCTATGTTTTCTCTCCGAAGAACTGTTTTTATAGAAGAACTGCGCCGCCTGATGAGGTCCTTCTCTGTGAAAGGAGAGAAAGTTGCTCATTTTTGAAGAACGAAGATGGAAAGAAACTTGACGTATCCGCTCAGATATAACAAAATGACAATGAAATGACGTGTTAAACATGTTTCAAATGGGAGGCTGTTATGAGATGGGAGGTGTGGTCACCATATATTCAAGAGAGCTTTGAGCCGGGGGTGAAAACGAAGTCCTTCCAGAGGGAAACGATTCAGGGAGAGTCTGCTGAGAAGTTGGAGAGGAGGTGGTCCTTTTGGCGTTGTCAGCTAAAGACCAGCGGGAGCGGGATTGGCTGGCATTTTACTGCCTTGCGGAACAATACCGACGGGAACACGGGGATCTCTTGGTCCCCAATGACTATGTCTGCCAAGGAAAACGCCTTGGAGCCTGGATTGGCACCCAGCGTATGGAATACAAAAGCCGTACCAATCTGCGGTTTACCCAGGCGCGGGTGGATCTACTCAATGCCATTGGTATGGTCTGGGATGTCAGGCAGTTTCAGTGGAACAGAATGTACCAGGCATTGGAACGGTATCTGCAAAAGCATGGCACGGCGCGGGTCCCTCAGTCCTATGTCACAGAGGAGGGGGTCAAGCTGGGAATCTGGCTAAACAAGGTTCGCATGGAGTACAAACGGGGACGCTTGTCCCAGGCGCGACAGGCCCAGTTAGAGGCCCTGGGCGTGGTTTGGGAGCCAGAAGTTCTGCGCAGGGAGAGCTGGGAGCATTTTTTTGCGCTGCTGGAGGACTATGTTGTTTGTAACGGGACATTTCCGCCTGCCACGTACCAAACGGAGGCTGGCGTGAAGCTGGGGATTTGGCTGTCCAATCAGAAACAGGACAGAAAAAACGGAGCACTTGCACCTGACCGCCTTCAGAAGCTGGAGGCTCTGGGGGTGATATGGGATGTGCCGGAGCAGGCGTGGATGGACCGCTACCGACAGGCAGAGGCATATTTTCAGTGTCATGGGCACCTTTGCCCTTACCAGAGACGGAATGCGCCCTTGCCCGCAGGGCTTTCCCAGTGGCTGACTGCCCAGCGAAAAGCCAAGCAGGCCGGAAAGCTATCGCCGGAAAAGAGCCGTATGCTGGAGTCTGTTGGCATGATCTGGGACGTGTACCAATCCCTTTGGGAGACGGCCTACCAGCAGGCGGAAGCATACGTTCAGCGCCACGGGCATTTGCGGGTCTCCAAGGACAGTGGGCCGGACCAGTTTTTAGGGCGCTGGATCAGCACCCAGCGAAAAAACTACAAAAAGGGGGTCCTGAACGAGGAACGGACCCGAAAGCTGGAGACCCTTGGAATGGTGTGGGATGCCGGGGTAGATTCGGAAGAGCTGTGGGAACAGTGGTTTCGAAAAGCCTCTGCGTATTATGCGGCCCACGGGCATCTCAATCCCATGGAGGGAGAGTTGCGTACTTGGGTGCTGGCCCAGCGGGCGGCAAAGAAAGGAAAGCGCGGCTGCTTGACAGAAGCACAAATCCAACGGCTGGAAGGGATTGGTATGGTCTGGGAGCCGCTCACCGACCAGTGGCAGGAGATGTATCAGCATGCCAAGGCGTATTATCAGGTCCATCAGATGCTCAATGTTCCCTGCAATTATAGCACGGAGACGGGGGTGCGGCTGGGACACTGGATTGCCCGGCAGCGGCGGTGCTATAAAAACTTTCTGGCCGGGAAGGAGGGCCAGGGCATTGGCACCATAACGCCAGAGCGCATTGCTCAGCTCAACGAACTGGGTATGATCTGGGATGGAACCCAGGCCACGGCAAAGACCTCTTTTCGGGAAAAGGCGCTCCTTTTCTATCTGAAGAAACCGTTTCCTGATGTTGTGAAAGTTTCCCAATGGCAGGCGGTGGGAGTGGAGTTGGACCTCTATATTCCCTCCCTTCGAATCGCCATAGAATACGATGGATACCAATGGCATCACAACAAGCTGGCGCTGGATGAGCGAAAAGGGGAAATCTGCCGCCGCTTTGGCATTCGCCTGATCCGCATACGAGAGCCCGGCTTGCCTCAGGCCTCCCGGTGTGAACGAGTGATTGTGCTGGATGATTCGGGAGAGGCGGCTTTTGCGGAAGCCATCTGTACGTTGTTTCGCTGGCTGAACCTCCCTGATCCCGCGCCGGATATCGCCCGGGACCGCCCAGCCATTCTGGAAACCTACCGGGATGTTACGGCCAGGGCTTGGGATCAGAGCTATCAGGCGGTTTATCGTTATCACCGTAGACACGGTACCCTCTCTATCCCCGCCGATTTGACCAGTCCCTCCGGGGTTAATTTGGCCGGCTGGCTCCATTCCCAGCGGGAGGCCTACCGCAGCAATGAGCTCACGGCCCTGCAAATTCAGAAGCTGGAGGCCCTTGGCATGCAGTGGGCCCCCTTTGAGGCGCGCTGGCAACGGATGTATCAGCTGGTAGCGGCCTATGCCCAGCGCCACGGGGACCTGCGGATTCCCCATGATTATGTCACAGAGGAGCATGTGCGCCTGGGGTCCTGGTTGGCCCATCAGCGTGAGCTGTACCGCAAGCAGGCGCTGACGCCCCAGCGTGTCAACCGATTGGAGCAGCTGGGGATCTGCTGGGCGCCCAACCAGTCCAGGCGGCAGGAATATCTGCAGGCTGCCCAGGCCTATCATCAGGCGACGGGAGGACTGGATATCCCAGCGGATTGTACCACGGAGACGGGGCTGCGCCTTGGTGCTTGGCTGGCAAACCAGAGGAAACGGTATCGGGCGGGGACACTGAGCTCCCGGCGGATTCGCGAATTGGAGGCGTTGGGGGTCCAGTGGGAGCCGCCGTCACCGGACCGATGGGAGGAGATGTTCTCCCTGGCCCGTGCCTATTATCAGGACCACGGACATCTTCGCATTGGGGTCAGTTATGTCACCGAGGACGGACGTGCATTGGGACGATGGATTGCCCAGCAGCGCCGGAAATTTCGCAGAGGTGCCGGGGAGGGGGTGCGCACGGCACAGGAACACCAAAAACACAGGCTGGACGAGATCGGAATGGTATGGGACCCGTATTGGGAACGATGGTGGGAGAAATACCAGGTGGCAAAGACCTACTACCAGGCCCATGGCCATCTGAACCTCCCTGTGAACTATGTCACGGAGGAGGGAGTCAAATTGGGCATGTGGCTGTCCTCCCAGCGGCAGGCCATGCGGGGGAATCCCAATTTCCTCATGACGCCGGAGCGGAAGGCGCTGTTGGATCAGATTGGAATGCATTGGACCCTCCGGCGGATGAATCCGAATGCCCGGCGGCGGCCATAATATCGGAACTTTTGCCCAGGAAAAAACCGGCGGTTAAGCTTGACCGCCGGTTTTTTCTATGGATGCATCTGGCCTTCCCTTGCAAGTGCCAGAGAATGTGCCTGGACAAAAGTGTTTCAAAATGATAATATTGTGAAAAATTTTGAGAAAGTGCACTGGGAGGGAGCCTGTAAAGAGTGAAGGGGAAAAACTGGCGGGGCGAAAGCCCCGCTTTTTGACGCAAAAAACAGGCATACTATTTCCTAAGTCAGAAAAATGAAAAAGAGCACCTTGCGAAGGAGGATTTTCTATGAAAAGGCGTGTCATGAGGCAAGAGGATGTTGCGGAATTCTGCCGGTATTTGCAGGGGGAGGAACGGAGCCAGGGGACCATCGAAACATACCGCCGGGAGATCAGGGCGTTTGCGGCCACGCTGCCGGAGAATCGCGTGGTTACCAAGGAGGTGGTGGTGGCCTGGAAAGAGACCCTGGCAAAGCGGTACGCGGTGAGCACGGTCAACGGGAAACTGGCGGCACTCAACGGCCTATTTTCCTTCCTGGGATGGCGGGAGTGCCGGGTGAAGCCTCTGCGGCGGCAGCGGGAATTGTTCCGGGATAAGGGACGGGAACTGGACAAGGGGGAGTATCTCCGCCTGCTCGCTGCGGCCAAGAGGAGGGAGAACTGGCGGCTGTACTATCTCATGGAGACTCTGGCCTCTACGGGGATGCGGGTGTCGGAGCTGCGTTTCGTCACAGTGCAGGCGCTGGCCGCCGGCCGGGTGCGGGTGGACTGTAAGGGGAAACACCGCACGATCTTTTTGACAGCCAAGCTGTGCAGGGCTTTAGGGAATTACTGCCGGCGGCAGAAGAGAACGTCGGGGCCGGTCTTTGTCACCCGGACCGGGCGGCCTGTGGACCGTTCCAACATCTGGCGGGAGATGCGGGCCCTCAGCACCCAGGCGGGGGTGGGGGAGAGAAAGGTGTTTCCCCACAACTTCCGGCATTTGTTTGCCCGGGCGTTTTACAGCCTGGAGAAGGATATGGCAAAGCTGGCGGACCTTTTGGGACACGCCAGCGTAGAGACGACTCGAATCTATATTATGGAGAGCGGTGCGGAGCATAAACGCCAAGTAGAACGGCTGGGATTGGTCATTTAACAACAAAATTCTGAT
>NZ_QQRQ01000012.1 GCF_003425665.1 Evtepia gabavorous | reverse complement strand
TGTTTCAAATTTCTCCCTCTGTTTCTTAAACTTGATATTGTTCAATTCCGTATGAACAGGTTTTAGCCGCTGGTAATTCTCGCCCTCCCGTATCAATTCCTGCAATTCCTTTATCCGGGCAGATTTCTTTTTCATGGAGTCGCTTAACGCTTCAAATTCTTCGTTGACAGAGGAAAGACGCTCCTGCAAATCCTCTAATGTGAGCAGCTTGTTTTCCGTCAGATAATTGACGGCTTCGGCAAACTGCTTTAAGTTTCCGATTCTGGCTTTATTGCTCCATGCCCCTGCGTTGCGCTGGTTATAATAAGCGATCAACAGGTCGGCAAGGCTCGGTGTCTGCGGTTTGGAAAGTTCTTCTTTTACCTCTGCCATCCAGACAAACAGGGCTTTGATCTTCTTCCTCACATCCTGCATGAGCCGGTTGGTGGCTTTAATCCAGCGGTTCAGTTCCCCTTTCTCGGTGCGGATGCCCTTTGCTTCCATCTGCCGGACATTAGCTCCCTCGTGGACAGTAGGTATCAGGTCAAGCCCCTGCCGCACATAGGAACGGTGGTCGATACGCACATCCAGCCCTTTTTCCTCAAATTTTGTATTAACGGCAGCCGCCCACTGCTCCCGCCAGTGTTCCAGCGTTTCCGGCTCATGCCAGTCTGTTGTATGGACAGCGTTAAACATATAATCGCCGTTTTTATCCCGGATTCGGTTTCCATCTTCATCAAGAAGATATTCCCGACGCTGTTTTTGTCCCCATGTGCCATCCGGGTTCAAAGGGCGCATGGTTGTCATCACATGAAAATGCGGGTTAGGGATGCCGCCGTCCTCTTTCTCCGGGCTGTGAAAAGCAAGGTCGGCAATCATGCCTTTTGTCACAAACTGCTCCTGTACGAACTTCCTCGCCAGCTCCATGTTTTCTTCCAGCGTCAATTCATTCTGCATGGCAATATCAAAGGAATAGGCAAGCTGTGCTTTTGGATGTTTCTCGCAGTTCTCCACAGCATTCCAGAGGGTCGCCCGGTCAAGATATATTTCCGGCGCATGGGGCGGCAGCATGATTTCCGAAGCGATCACGCCGCCCTTTTTGGTGTAGTCGCTGACTTCTCCATAGTAGCTGCTGTAAAGACGCTCCCCGGCTCGATAGGCTGCGCTGGCAATGGCGCTCTGACCGGCGCTGCGCTTGATCTGTGCGATTGAAAAATGATAAAGTGCTATCCTTAGTCACCGCCTTTCTCCTGCCCGGAAATACGGGCGTGGTTCTCTGTGGCAGACCGGATGAAATGCTCCGCCTGCGGCAGATTCAAAATGCTTTCCATGAGGGAATAAAATTCCGCTTCGGATAGCTCCTTTGTCTGTGGTGCAATGCTCTCAATAGCTGCCCCACGGGTAATCAGCCGGTGCGTCCTCTGTTTCCGGGAACCGCTTTCCAGATACGCCTGCCGGTTTTTCAAACGCTGCATTTTCCGTTTTTCCTGTTCCAGCAGGACAGTGGTTTTTTCATATTCCTGCTTCAACTGTTCCAAAGATTTTTCCATGTTCTCACATCCTTTGCTGATAAGATAAAGAAAGACCATCCGCAGACAGTCCGTGTGTCAGTGCTTCTATAAAACCCGATGAAAAGGGAAAACCGCAGAGCGGATTTCTCTTTGCGGCGGGTACACAGGGGATAGCCGCTTTAGCGGCGCAAGGGGGTGTAGCCACCTTGTCGGAGCGAAGCGAACGCAGACCTCGGATTGCTGATTTTATCAGCGGCAGAGGTAAGCTCCGCAGGACGCACGATACATGGTCTTTAGACTATGTATAGAAGTGCGCCCTTAGTTCCTAAGGGATTTTGCCGTTTCCGGCAGTCTTGTCCTTTTTCTTGGAACGCTTGGAAAGATACTTCGGGCAGTCAACCACAACCGCCCGGAAGCTCTGTTTACATTCGTGCTGGCATTTCCGGCACAGTTCGTTGTAAGTGATACGGCTGCGGTCATTTAAGAAGAAAGACCATTCCAACCGCCGCTTGTTACTCATTCTTGCCATAACCGGCTCCTTTCTCCGTTTCTATCTGATGTACGCAGATAGGCTGTTTTGATGTAGCGTCTCGGTATCATTTTTAAGTTTTTTTCCCTCTGTATGCCCCTTTGGAAAGTGCGGCAGTATTGCAAGTCAGGGAATGATACCTCACGCTTATTTGTCGCTTCCCGGTACGGTTTCGGAGCCTTTTGCCATCCATTCAAAGAAAGCAATTTTGCTGACCTTGATAAGTCTGCCCCTGCGGAACGCTGGAAAGCCGGGTGTGTGTACCAGCTCATAGGCGCTCGCTCTTGAAATTCCCATAATCCGCTGAATGTCCGCCACATCCAGAACCAGCGGTAAATCCTCGTAGCTGTTCAATCTCTTTTTATCGTTCATTCTGTTCCTCCCATAAATCAAATAGGTTAAAATGCTTCCTGTTGCCGTTCTCCCCAAAAGCCGTTTTCCTGCCCCATTCCTGCGGTGTTTCCCTGCATTGGTGCGCCGAATGCGTCACTTCTCCTGCCGGTCATATCCCTTTTGGACGGTCATTCACTTGTCAAGGTACTGTGCGGTACGAAATTACCAACCGCAATCATCATAGCGTACTATCCTTGACAAAACAATGATTCTGCGATACCATGAGTGTAACGGATATAACTAAATTATATAATTACCATAAACAAAGGCAGGGGATAGGGATGGAGAATCAGTTTATACGGCATGAGCCATGTTTTGAGAGGATTTTGTTTGTCCTGACGCTGGACAGGAAGAAAATGAAAGAGCGGATTTTGATTGGGGAAGAACAGCAGATCCGCTTCCGTCTGAACGGGAGCCAAAACGCAGAGGTGCTTTGTGATATGACACGCCCACTGGGAACTTTTTTGATAAACTTTGAGCGTGACACGGACAGAGACTGGAACTTATACGGGCTTTCTCCGCTGCGGCAAGCTCTCCACTCCAACCGATGGAAACAGCCGGAGCTGGAGCAGGCGGCAAGCGAATTTCTTTGGGAGAAATATCTTAGCAACGACCCTCTGAAAATGTATGTGGCGTTCCGTATCTGGAACAGCTATCTGCTTGCCAGAGAACCCCGTGACCGTAACGCTGCCTGTGACCGCTTCATGGATAAAATGAGCAGACTGACCGGGGTATTCCAAAACGAAACCATGAGCTTTGACAGGGAGACAGGAAAACCGAAACAATTTCAAGCTGGCAGCCTTTATTTCAAAGGCGCACCGTCAGAAGATACCCGGCTTGACCTCTGGTTCCCGGACAACCGGCGCACAGAAGAATGTGTGTCTGCCTATGCGTCCCTCTACCCGTTGATTACCTATTATCTGAACAGGCTGAATGACTGGGGGCTTTGCTTCCGGCGGTGCAAGGTCTGTGGAAAATATTTTCTGGCAAAGAGCCAGCGGTATGAGCTGTGCAGCGACAAGTGCCGAAAAGCACAGACGCTTCAAAACAAGCGGGAATTTGACGAGAGGTCAAGAGAAAATAACTATGACCTGCTTTATAAAAATGAATGCCAGAACTGGCGCAACAAAATAAACCGGGTAAAAAATACCGCAGGCTTTCCGGCTGACCGTCTGGAAAAAATACAGGCTTCCTTTTCCGACTTTAAGAAAGAAGCCTTACAGAGAAAAAAGGCTGTAAAAACAGGAACGGCCAGCCCGAAAGAATTTACGGACTGGCTGTATCAGCAGAGTAATGTAATTGTTGAGCTGACCGAGATATGAAAAACTTTCTATCGTCAATTTCGCATTATTGCAATAACAGATTGCTTCTTCCATGAATGGTAATATTATCATCAAACTTTTGGAAGAACTATAAATGTCCGAGGTGCCTTTGATTTCGACAAAAAAACAGGCTGAATTGTTACAACGCTCGGACATTTCAAAAATTTTTTTGAGAAATGGCGAAAAAAGCGGGGCAGCACACGCCGCCCCGCCGATCTCAAAGGGTTATTCCATCGCCCGCATTTGCTCAATCAGGGATTGTTTTTTCTGTCTGCGGATTGTCCATACAGATAAGATCAGCTCCATTCCGAACAATACCAGAATGAACAGACCCATTTCCAAAACCGGGAATTTGTAAGGCACTACTTTTCCGGCAAAAGCGCCTACACTAAATTTGCTACAAGCAAAGATGGAAGCCGGAAGCCCAACGATCAGCGTCGCCAATGTTGCAAAGAACGCATAGCACAGCCCCTCGCAGATATTCATTTTACATAGCTGCTTTTGGGTCAGACCGATGGAACGCAAAACACTGTTTTCCTGTTTTCTGGACATTTGATTAGAGAGGGTCGTGTTAATCAGGTTGATAACGCCAAAGAGGAATACCAGCCATGAAAGTACCTCCATACTGCCAAATACAAAAGAATTTATATTTTTTTCATACTCAATTATAGTGTCAATATTTTCTAACGCAATATCAGTATGAGTGGCTACAATATTTTTCAATTCAGACTCTACATTGTCCGCTTTTTTCGGATCACTTGCAATGTTCCATGAATAGTCAAACGAAGCTATTTCTGGATGTAATTCATGGAATAATGCTTCCGTTGCAAATTCAAGTGGAGAGTCAACTGGGACTGTTCCATGTCCATCAGTTGGTATGCTATCGTTGTCAAACACCCCTGATATAGTAACAGGAATAGTTGATTTCCCAGAGGTAACTTCAACCGTTTCTCCCACTCTTATATTATCACGATTACTTGTATGCGAATCAATTATGATGCTGTGTGCATCCGCTGGCATAGTTCCCTCTATCAATGCAGCTTCAACCGCAGAATAATTTTGTTCAGTTAGTATATCACACCAACCAGCCTCATCAATTCCGTTGGCACGATAATTTATATGAAGGCTTTGCCTTTTTGTAATCACATCGGTTACACCATCAATGGCCAAAATTTCCTGCTTCAATTTCTCATTCAATGGATTTCCCGCTGCCATAGCTTCTTCTACTGCCAACTCGGAATGTAAATAAATTTTATAGTCACCATACGGATAAATCTGCCTTGCAAGTGCCTCTGGGGAGCGCAGCAAAACCATGGAGGATACCACAAGCAGGATAATTCCGCCCAAACTCAAAGACGCTATAATAGAGATTGTCTTTTTGCGGTCACGCTTAAAATTCGCAATTCCCATTGAAACAGGATTGAGCTTGATATTCTTTTTCCGGCTGCGGATGTCCTTTTGCACCGGGGTAAAACGGACGGCTTCAATGGGGGAAATCCCTGCCGCGATTTTCACCGGCTTACGGATGGAAATAGACACCATGATCCAACTGCTTATGAGTGTCAGGGAAACCATAACGACATAGGAAACAGCGTTAAATCCCTTGGAAAACAGAAGAAAACCGCAGCATACGCCCAGCACTGTACCAACCAAAATTCCGATACTGCCGAGTTTGCGTCCCTCCCGCTTTACAATCCGCTTGATTTGCTTTGGCGTTGCACCAATCGTCCGAAGCTGTCCGTAGCTCCTGATTTTGTCATTGATGGAGATACGGAAGATACTCTGAATCACAATATAGCCGCCGATCAGAACAATAACAATCACACCAACAATCGGTAAAAAATCAAAGGATTTAGAAGCATAAGCAAAATACTTGTTGTTCATGCTGGGATTAGGAAGCTGATATTCCTCTGCAATCTCCCTGCAATAAGAGGTTATCAGTTCCTCGCCCAACTGGTCGCTGTTTTTGAAATGGACATAGGCGCGATACCCAGCCGGATCAAACCCTTTCCATTCTGTCAGGGCAGCTTTGGAAAGAATGATAGCGCAGGTATTCGCTTCTTTTTCATTTACGCTGTCCATAATGCCGGTAACGACATAATCACCATGAAAACTCTCGGTATCTAAGGTCACACTGTCCCCGATCTTGGCATTGTTTCCATAGGTGGAGAGAAAGTATTCGCTTACGACAACTTCATTTGCTTTTTGGGGCAGATTCCCCTCCAATAGCTTCATTTGGTCGCGCCCAATCTCCATCATTTCTGCGTCATTATATACATAAGAGGCATGATAGCCCTGTTCCGAAAGTTCCTCACCGAGCATATAGTAGCCGCCTACGCGCTCAAACTCCGGCAGTCCTTTCAGGGTTTCAATGTCGTTTTCCTCTACGCCCAGCCAGACCGCCTCATAAGTATCGACAACCTGATTGCGCTGCATTTGTGTCAGGGAAGTAGCTACAATTCCCGTAAAGCAGATCAGAAATGCCGCCAGCGCAACGGCGATCACTACCATCAGATTCCGGCGCTTCTCGCTTTGCAAACTTTTCTTTGCCAGCTTCTTTGTAATGGCGCTGGTATCATTTTCAAAAGGCCATGTCATAGCCTGCCACCTCCTTATTCCACAATCTTGCCATCCTCAATGCGGACAATCCGATCTGCAAGGCGGGCAATGTCGTTGTTGTGGGTAATCATCACAACAGTTTGCCGGAACTCCGCACTGGTACGCTTGATAAGCCCCAGCACCTCGGCGCTAGTCTTGCTGTCAAGGTTGCCAGTCGGCTCGTCGGCCAGCACAATAGCCGGTTTGGTAATCAGGGCGCGGGCAATCGCCACACGCTGCTGCTGTCCGCCGGAAAGATTGTTCGGCATATTTTTCAGTTTATCTTCCAGTCCCAGCAGGTGAACGATCTCGTCCAAAAACTTCTGATCCACCGTGTCCCCGTCCAGCTCCACCGGCAGGACAATGTTCTCATACACATTCAGAATGGGAACAAGGTTATAGTTCTGGAAGATAAAACCGATGTTGCGGCGGCGGAAGATGGTAAGCTGTTCGTCGTTCATTTTCGACAGCTCTTTGTCCCGGACAATCACATTGCCGGAAGTAGGGGTGTCCAGCCCGCCCATCATGTGAAGCAGGGTAGACTTGCCGCTGCCGGAGGTTCCCACAACGGCCACAAACTCGCCGTCATTTACGGAGAAGTTCACGCCGTCAAGGGCGCGGGTGATGTTCGGCTCTGTGCCGTAATACTTTTTCAGGTCGATAGTCTGTAAAATGCTCATAAAATTCAATCCTTTCTTTGTTTGTTGTAAATGTGGAACGCTGCTGCGCCGGTGGCCGCCAACTGCACCAGAATCAGCACAGCGAACAGACCGAAGCTCTCATAGTAGAACAATTCATCCCAAAATAGGAGAACATCACAGAGAGCAGTCAAGGCAACCGTCCAGCGGATGTGCCGGGCCAGCCATTGCCGGAACACCAGCACAAGGGCAACGGGCGGGACGATCAGCAGCGCCAGATTCAAAATCAAGGTCGGGGTCAGTTCCATTGCGTCGCCTCCTCACTTTTGTTGATAAGGGTATTGTAAAACCCAAATGTCCGCGAAATGTTACAGCGGCCAAAAATTTTCATTGAAAATCGGGGTGAAATGTTACAAAGCTCGGACATTTCAAAATCAGTTTGCCATTTTGATCCGTTCCACCAACGAATTTCTGCATTGAATTTTTAGACAGATAGCAGAAATTATAATAGGTGTTATTATTAAGCAGACACCGTAAATCAGTAATGGAATAAAAGGAAAAGCATATTGAAAATAAGTTAATCCATTCGCAGACAATATCCGTACTAACAAATAACCCATCAAGGTTCCTGCCACAACCGTAATAATCAAGCATGGAATAATCAGTAAGACACTTTCATGCAGCAGCATTTTCTTTATCTGTTTTTTTGTCATACCGATAGACTCTAATATTCCAAATTCTTTTCTCCTTGTACTGATACGACTAATCAAGGTGTTTGTCAGATTAAAAATGCTAAACATAATGACAAAGGCAGATACTCCATAAACTTGTACGCTGGTATTATGAATCGTATTTGCCGAAGATGCTTTTACCTCTTGTAAGGTTTCCATTACCAAATCAGGGTGTCGGGACAGTATTTTATTTAATTTGCTTTCTACTGATTTACCCACTTTTTCATATTCAGGTACGGACAAAGTTAAGGAAGCTGTTAAATCCATATCGCCCCACAACTTTTCTATGGTTTCTTTTGGAAGATAAAAGCCCTCATTCATACTTTTTTCGGAAGTACCGGCAATCAAAACATCTATGCTGTGTTCAGTTCCATCAAACCATCGTAATGTCACTTTTTCTCCTATTGACGGGCAAGTATGATAGACTTCTTTCTGTACGCTTGTTCCCAATATAACCATAGCGTCTTGTTCCACCAATGTTTCGTATGTCCAATCAACAGGAAACGTTTTCAAAATTTCTTCCTGATTATCAGGCGTAATCGGAATAATGGGAATTTCTAATTGTTCATTGTGATACTCAATAATAGCTGCGGTTCTCTCCGTAGCATAAATCTCTTTAACTTCCGGGATTTGTTGCAATTCTTCCATGAGTTCCTGTGAAAAAGGCGTATCAACTTGATACTCCGAAATACCATACGGTTTCGGATTGACTAATGTATTGTGGTTAATCGTAATATAATATTCTCCATCTTCCAAATTCCCCATTCTCGCAAAGGAATCTGGATTCCATGATGATATAAAAGTGGCTCCAACCATAAATAAAATCCCGCCGATTGCAAGCGAGGCAATCGTCAGATTGTGTTTTTTTCGATTCTGCTTTTCGCTCAATACGGCTAAAGAATACGGTGAGAGACGAATATGATTTTTCCTGTTGCACACTCTACTTTCTTTTAGTTCTGGATCGTTTCCAACATATTTTGTTGCTTCAATAGGGGAAATATTTGAAGCTATTTGTGCGGGCTTGTATACGGAAATTTGTACGATGATAATACCTAATATTATTGCAAAAATACTTGTGGCTATGGCATTGATAATCGTTATTCCATTCGGCTCTAACAAATATGCAAATATGATACCTACTGTAATACCGGCAGGTATTCCGAACAGGCAGAAACGATACCCCTCTTTACGAATCATCCGCTTAATCTGTTTTTCTGTCATGCCAATAGTTTTGAGCTGTCCAATCTGCGACACTTGATTTGATACCGAAAGGTAGAACACACTGTATATGACAATTCCGCTTGAAAATGCAATAAAAAGAGTAGCTAAAAGAACACCTCCCATTCCTGATCCACTAATAAGTGAGGAACAGAATTTGCTATTAAAATAAAGTTGGTTCCTGCTTATGTCTTGGGATAAAGCCAGACGATATACTGTATTCTCAAAATCAATAAGTCCCATTTCCGTGGCACCATTTACACGAATCAAGGCACTATATGGAATATCAGATAATAACACACCCTGTTCTGCATACGCTGGGGAGACATAAAAGTAAAATGTTCCTGTTTCCACATTATCAGTAAAACCAGTAATGATGAAATCCTCTGTTTTACTCCCCGCCGTTGGTAAAGTGATGGTATCTCCTATATTTAGCTGATACCCCAGCTCTAATTGAACATTTTTATCAATTACAATTTCATTGTACTGTTCTGGACAGGTTCCACTGACTAATTCATAGGATTTTATAATTCCAAAACCAGTCGGCATATAAACCGCTTCAAATTTGATCCCATCCATCAGAAAACTATCACTATGCTTATAGGGTACAATATCTTCAAGATCAGGTTCTTTTTTCAGAACTTCTATCTGTTCTGCTGTAAGCCCCCCGATGGTAGCTTGCTGCATTTGATTCAAAATCTTTTGTTCACTAATTTTGCTGCCTTGTTGGAATAAGGAGATTCCCACAATCAAACTAATTGCCAGCGCAATGGTCAAAACATTAAAAAAGCAAAAAATACGATTTGAAGATACATTGCGTTTTGCTAATTTCTTTACAATGACGCTGGTATCGTTCTCAAAAGGCCATGTCATAGTTGTATCACCTCCATATTTGATAAGGGTATTGTAAAACCCAAATGTCCGCGAAATGTTACAGCGGCCAAAAAATTTCATTGAAAATCGGGGGGGAAATGTTACAATGCTCGGACATTTCAAAAAAATTTACGGCGGGCAGCCGGAAATGGCCGTCCGCCGCGTTCTATTTTGTAGGCAGCATAATGGAAAATTCCGAACCCTTGCCCGGCTCCGAAATCACCTTGATATAGCCGCCCTGCCGCGTTACGATCTCGCGGGCCAGATACAGGCCAATGCCCACGCCCTGCTGTTCGTGTACTTCTTCCTCACGATAAAATCGCCGGAAGATGGCGGCCTGATTGCTTTCGGAAATGCCCTTGCCGGTGTCGGTCACTTTGATCTCTACATACATTTCCCACAGCACCACCAACACAGCGATTTTCCCGCCTGCCGGGGTGTACTTTACCGCATTGTCCAGCAGGTTAAAGAGGGCTTCGGATGTCCACTTGCTGTCATGGGAAACGGTCAAATCCTCCGGGCAGTCCACGGACACGGCAGTTTCCTTTTTCTCCGCTGCATACACGATCCCACTCATGGCCTGCGCCACGGTATCAAAGAGGCGGCCCGGCTTCTTATCCAACTGGATCACGCCCGTTTCCAGACGGGAGGTTTTCACAAGGGCCTGAAAGAGAAAGTCCAGCTTATCCGTCTGGCTGCGGATTCCCCGGATAAAGTCGGTGCGCTCCGCCTCGGTCATAGGCTTTTCCAGCAGGGTGTCCGTCGCCATTTTCAGATTGCTTACCGGCGTTTTCACCTGATGGGAAATATCTGATACAAGGGTCTGTAACTCCTGCCGTTCCTCGTCCACCCGGCGGCGGTTCTCCTGCATGATCTGGTAAAGCCTTGCCAGCCGGTGTCCGATTCTGGCAAGCTGGGTTTCGCTGTCCTCCGGGCGCTGGGGCGCTTCATTTCCGGCTATCATGTGGTCTAAGGTCTGGCACAGGTCAGCGGTAAACTGCGACAGCCGCTTTCCAAACGCCTGCGTCAGTACAAAAATCCCCACAAGAGCGCACAGCAGCAGCGCCCCGCCTGTCAGCAGCACCGCCGTCTGTTTTGTCACAAGAAACAGGGCTATGGTGATCCCGGACATGGAAAGGACAAGTCCTATTGCCACCCGGCCAAACAGCCGCTTTACCGATAGGTTTTGAAACTTCATTTTGCCTCGCCCCCCGTCCATTGATAGCCCATGCCGTAAACGGTCTTGATGTAGGGCGCGCCGCCGTCGGCTTCAATCTTGCTGCGAATCCGGCTGATGGAGGTTGTCAGGGTGTGTTCGTCCACAAACCTTTCGTCTATATCCCACAGCTTTTCCAAAAGCCGCCCACGGGTCAGCACTTGCCGGGGATTTTTGCGGAACAGGTTCAGCATTTTATACTCCATCGGGGATAGGGTCAGGGGCTTGCCGTTTAAGGAAGCCGTCTGCTCCGAGAAGTCCAGAAACAGCCGCCCGTCGTCGTAAATGTCCTTGGCCGGTTTGTGGTGTTCCAGCATGGCGAACATAGCTTTGATTTTTCGCTGCAAGGCCCCGATCACAAAGGGCTTTGTGATGTAGTCCACCGCGCCCACCTCATAACCCCGTATCTGGTCGCTCTCCTGATCGTTGGCGGTCAGGAAAATCACGATGGTGTCCGGGTGCTGGGGCTTTATCAGTTTGCACAGTTCAAAACCGTTCCCGTCCGGCAGGTTGATGTCCAGCAGCACTAAATCAAATTCCCGCTGGCGGATGGCTTCGGCTGCGGTTCTGGCATTTAGGGCAGAAGTCACGCCGTAGCCGTCTGCGGTCAGGTTATAGTCTAACATCTTATTCAAAAAACTGTCGTCCTCGACAATTAAAATCTGCTCCATATTCTCACTTCCTTTGCTTTTTGCAGATAGTATAACAGGCAAATGTCCGAGAATTGTTACAAGGACAAATATATTTATCATTTTACAGCTTTTTTATGTGTACTGCAATTTTATAAAAGAAAGGACAGCAGTATCATCAAATTGCTGTCCTTGCGGTTTATTATAGCTGGTAGTGTATAAGCGTGGGTTCATCATATTTGGTGTGGTATCTTTAACTATGGGAAACTCCCCGCTCCCATTTGCTCACCGCCGGGGCAGACACCCCCAGGGCCGTGGCCACCTGCTCCTGGGTCAGCCCCTGGGCGGTCCGTTTCTCTCGGATGACCGAACCGATCTCCATGGAATCGCCTCCTTTGTGTTCTCTGCTGTATAGGATACCACAGCCGGGGGCCGGGGGCCATGGCTGTGTGGTTTTCTTTGGGGGGCGGGGACTAAACCAGTGGTTCTATTGGGGGTGGTTTTTGGCCGGGGGGTGCGGGTTTTCTCCGGCGCCGTTGGAACGGGGCTCTCCCGAGCGGGGCGCGTTGCAGGTTTTTTCCTACGCCGTTGGAACGGCAGGGAACCTTGGCTTGCCCAGCCGGGGCCCCATTTCTTGGGAAGAAATGGGGGAAAGAACCCCAGAGGGAAGAGGTTCTTCCCTCTGGACTCCCTTCTCTGGTGGGGTTGTGTGGGGGGAAGTTGTACTTCTCGCTGGTTACCTGGCCTGCGGCCCTCACATTGAAAGGCCCGTAACGGCCCGCCCACCGGCTGGGCGGGCTGGGGACGTGGATGGATACCCTTTGGGAAAAGGCGGAGAGTAACCTTTTCGGTTTCCCGCTTTCTCCTCCCGTCAACAAACCACTTCTCCCGCCCGCCCGAGCCGGTGGGCGGGCCATGAGGCGTTGGTTTTAGAGGCCGCAGGCCAGGCCCCTACCTGACGGAACCACCTTCCCCCGTTCCTCCCACCAGAGAATGGGGTTCCAAGGGGAAGGAGGTTCCTTCCCCTTGGTGTTCTTTCCCCTATTTCTTCAAAGAAATAGGGCCCCGGCTGGGAAGCCCCCGTTCCCCGCCGTTCCAACGGCGCAAGGAGAAAACCCCCACCGCGCAAAAGGACCGCCGGTTCCCCCGGCGGCCCTCGTCCAGTCCCCTTCGGTCAGCTCCCGGCAAACTGGCTGTTGTACAGCGCGGCATACGCGCCCCCCGCCGCCAGCAGCGCCCGATGGGTTCCCTGTTCCATGATGTTCCCCTGGTCCATCACCAGGATCAGGTCCGCGTCCACGATGGTGGACAGCCGGTGGGCGATGACAAAGCTGGTCCGCCCCCGCATCAAGGCCTGCATGGCCTTGCCGATCTCGATCTCCGTGCGGGTATCCACGCTGGAGGTGGCCTCGTCCAGGATGAGCACCGGCGGGTCCCGAAGGACCACCCGGGCGATGGTGAGCAGCTGCCGCTGCCCCACGGAGAGGTTCTCCGCCTCGCCCCCCAGCACCGTGTCATACCCCTTGGGCATGGTGCGGACAAAGAAGTCCACCCGGGCGGTCCGGGCCGCCGCGATGATCTCCTCCCGGGTGGCCTCGGGCTTGCCGTAGGCGATGTTCTCCGCGATGGTGCCATCAAAGAGCCAGGTGTCCTGGAGGACCATGCCGAAGTTGTCCCGCAGGTTCTCCCGGGTCATGGCCGCCGTGTCCACTCCATCCAGGAGGATCTGCCCCCCGTCCACCTCGTAAAAGCGCATGAGGAGGTTGATGAGGGTGGTCTTTCCCGCCCCGGTGGCCCCCACAATGGCCACCTTCTGCCCCGGCCGGGCGGCAAAGGAGATGTCCTTCATCAGCGGCCGGTCCGGGGTGTAGCCAAAGGACACGTGGCGGAACTCCACCTGCCCCCGGGCCCGGTCCACCCGCTGGGGCAGGGCGGGGTTGGGCCGCTCCTCCGGGGCGTCCAGCAGCCGGTACACCCGCTCGGCGGAGGCCAAGGCGGACTGCATGGAGTTGATGACATAGGAGGCCTCGGTGAGGGGCTCGGCGGACTGGTTCACATATTGGAAGAAGGCCTGGAACACCCCCACGGTCAGCTGGCCGCTGAGCAGCTGCCAGCCGGCAAAGACGGCAATGCCCATCTGCCCCAGGCGGTTGACCAGCCGGACGGTGGGGTTGATGGCGTTCATCATAAAGTCGGCCTTCTCCGTGGCCTGGGCCAGTTCCTCGGTGGCTCTGTGAATCTCCCCGGCGCTGGCCTGCTCCCGGCAGAAGGCCTTGATGACCACCCGGCCGCTGTACGCCTCCTCCACCAGTCCGGTCACCTGGCTCAGGGCCTGCTGGCGCCGGCTGGCCCGGCGGAGGGTGACCCCGGAGAAGAGCTTGGTCACCACCATGGACAGCAGGGTAAAGACCAGAAACAGCAGGGTCATGACCACGTTGAACCGGAACATCATCACCACCGAGCCCACAATGAGCACCACGGAGGTCACCAGGCGCAGGATGCCGTACTGCATGGCCTCCGACATCTTGTCCATGTCGTTGGTGAAGTGGCTCAGGGTGGCCCCGGTCTGGTGGCTGTCCAGATAGGACAGGGGCAGGCGGTGGAGCTTCTCACTCATCTCCCGGCGCAGCCGGAGGTTCAGCTGCTCGGCAAAGCCCACCATGAGGTAGGACTGCAAGGTGTAAAACCCCCAGGAGCCCAGGTAGAGGAGCAGGAGCACAAAGATCTCCCGTCCCCCCTGCCGCCAGGTGACCACAAAGGCCTCCCCCAGCCCCTGGGCCCGCTGGATGTTCTCCCACAGCAGGTCCACAATCCCCGCGCTGTAATAGGGGGCGGCGATGGCCAAGGCCGTGTAGCAGACCACCGACAGGACCACCACCAGCAGCCGCAGGTGCTGGTCCTGGGCGGTGTGCCAGAGCCGCTTGAGGGTGGCCCAGGGGCGCTCCGGCACGGCGGTGTCGAAGCCCCCGTCAAACAGGGAATCGCCCCCTGCCTCCCCCTGGGTCTTCTTCTGTTCCTCCATCAGCTCTCCCCTCCTTTCCCTTGGGATTGGGCAATCTCCCGGTAGACCGGGCAGGTCTCCAGCAGCTCCTCATGGCGGCCGATGCCCACCGCCCTGCCATCCTCCAGGACAATGATCTGGTCGGCGTGGGCGATGGTGCTCACCCGCTGGGCGATGATGAGCACGGCGCTGCCCGCCACCTCCTGGCGCAGGGCCCGGCGCAGGGCCGCGTCGGTCTGAAAGTCCAGGGCGGAGAAGCTGTCGTCGAAAATGTACAGGTCGGCCCGCTTGGTCAGGGCCCGGGCGATGGCCAGCCGCTGCTTCTGGCCCCCGGAGAAGTTCCTGCCCCCCTGCTCCACCCGGGCCTGGAGTCCCCCGGGCAGGCTGTCCACAAAGCCCGCCTGGGCCACCGCCAGGGCGTGGCGGAGGTCCTCCTCCCCCGCCTGGGGGTTGCCGTGGCGGAGGTTCTCCGCCACCGTCCCGGAGAAGAGCCAGGCCTTCTGGGGCACATAGGCGATCCGCTGGCGCAGGTCCTCCTGCCGTAGGGTCCGGAGGTCCGCCCCGTCAAAGCAGATGGCCCCCTGGGTCACGTCGTGGAACCGGAGCAGGAGCTTGGCGATGGTGGACTTGCCGCTGCCGGTGCTGCCGATGATGGCGGTGGTCTGGCCCCGGCGCAGGACAAAGTCCAGGTCCTGGAGGGTGGCCTCGTCGGCGTCGGCAAAGCGGAACCAAGCGTGCTGGAAGGCGCAGACCGCCTCCCCTTCCGTCTGGGGCAGGCTGCCGGCGCCGTCGGTGATCTCCGGCCGGTGGGAGAGGACGGCGTCAATCCGCTCCAGACAGACCTTGGCCCGGGGCAGGAGCATGAGGACCATCTGGGCCATCATCACATAGAAGAGGATGAGCACCGCGTACTCGGTCAGGGCGGTGATGTCCCCGATCTCCATAAAGCCCCCGCCGATGCGGTTGCCCCCCAGCCAGAGGATGGCCACCACGCAGAGGTTCAGAAAGAAGATGGCCAGGCTCTCCAGCACGAAAAACAGGGTGTTGGCCTGGATGGCCGCCTGGGCGTAGTCGGTGAAGGAGCGGCGCATCCGCCCCGCCTCCCCCGTGGCCTTGTTGAAAGCCCGGATCACCCGGGCCCCGGTGATGTTCTCCCGGACCACCACGCTGATCCGGTCCAGAAACCGCTGGGCCCGCGCAAAGATGGCCGAGGCCCGCCGGGTCACCAGCACCGCCCCCAGGATCACCACCAGGGTGATGCCGATGAGCAGCAGCCCCATGACGTGGTCGATGGAAAAGGCCATGAGCACCCCGATGACGCACATGAGGGGCACCGGCAGCACCATCTGCACGCTCCAGACAAAGGCCTGCTGGACCACGTTCACGTCGTTGAGGGTGCGGGTAATCATGGAGCCCGTGCCAAACCCCTCAAAATCACTGGCGGAGAAGGTCAGGGACTTGTCGTACAGGGCGTTGCGCATGTCCCGCCCGATCCGGGCGGAGAGCCGGGCGCACAGGAAGCACCCCATTAGGGTGCCCCCGCCGGAGACCAGGGCCACCCCCAGCATCAGCCCGCCCTTGCGCAGGATAAAGTCCAGGTCCCCCCCGGCCACGCCGATGTTGATCATGTCGGCCACGATGGTGGGCAGGTACAGCGCCCCCGCCACGTCCAGGGCCATGACCAACAGGGTCAGCAGGCAGAGCCCCCGGTAGGGCTTCAAAAATCGCAGAAAGGTTCTCATGGGTTGTCGTCGTTCTCCTTTTCCTCCATTTGTTTGGCAAAGCTGTCCCGCAGGCACCGGCCGAAGTAATCCACGGCCTCCACCAGGGCGGCCACCACCGCCGGCCCGTACCGGTCCAGGGTGGCCTGGAGGGCGGCATCCTCCGCCCCGTAGATGGGGCGGAGGACCTGGCGGGCGTAGGCCTGGCCGGCGGCGGTCAGGCAGATCTGCCGCTCCCGCCGCTTCCCCGCGATGGGGACGAGGGTCAGATACCCCTTGGCTTCGGCCTGCTTCAGGGTGGTGTTCAGGGTGGTCTTGGGCAGCCCCCACTCCTGGCAGATCTGCTTCTGGGAGTGGGGCGCCCCGTCGTCCAGGGCGTACAGCAGCCACAGCTCCGACGCCTTCACCCCGATCCGGGTCACATCGTCGCAGTACATCTGGTCAATGCGGTTCATGGCCGTGGCCAGCGCGCGCATGATCTGTCGGTTCTCCTCCATCGGGCCCCCTCCTCAGGTAAAAATCCGGTTTCGGACCATACTATAATCCGAAACCGGATTTTTGTCAAGGGGGATTTTCCTTTTTCTTGACATCTGTCCTCGGACCATGCTATACTCCCATTAGTTAGCTTTTGCTAATTTCATAATCTCATTCGTTTTCAAAGGAGGGTCATACCCATGTCCATGATTCAGAAAGAAATCAGCGATTTCCGCGTCCAGGCCTACCACCAGGGGGCATTCCAGACGGTCTCCAAGGCCGATGTCCTGGGCAAGTGGGCGGTGTTCTTCTTCTACCCCGCCGACTTTACCTTCGTCTGCCCCACGGAGCTGGAGGACCTGGCCAACAAGTACGCCGACTTCCAGGCCGCCGGCTGCCAGGTCTACGCCGTCTCCTGCGACACCCATTTCGTCCACAAGGCCTGGCATGACGCCTCCGAGCGCATCCAGAAGATTCAGTACCCCATGCTGGCCGACCCCACCCACGCCCTGGCCAAGGACTTCGAGGTCTATATCGAGGCCGACGGCGTGGCCGAGCGGGGCACCTTTGTGGTGAACCCCGAGGGGAAGATCGTGGCCTATGAGGTCAACGCCGGCAACGTGGGCCGCAACGCCGACGAGCTGCTGCGGAAGGTCCAGGCCCTCCAGTTCGTCCACGAGCACGGGGACGAGGTCTGCCCCGCCAAATGGCAGCCCGGCGCCGAGACCCTGAAGCCCAGCCTGGACCTGGTGGGGCAGCTGTGATGGACCAGAGCAGACTCTACGACGTCATCGTCATCGGGGGCGGCCCGGCGGGCCTCACCGCCGGGCTCTACCTGGCCCGGGCCCGGTACCGGGTGCTGGTGGTGGAGAAGGAGCGCTTCGGCGGCCAGATCACCATCACCGAGCAGGTGGTGAACTACCCTGGCGTGGCCCACACCAGCGGCACCCAGCTCACCGAGACCATGCGCCAGCAGGCCCAGTCCTTCGGGGCGGAGTTCCTCCTGGCGGAGGTCACCGGCCTGGACCTGGCGGGGGATGTGAAAACCGTCCGCACCAGCCGGGGGGACCTGTCCTGCTTCGGCGTCCTCTGGGCCACCGGGGCCCACCCCCGGATGGTGGGCTTCCAGGGGGAGGAGGCCTTCCGGGGCCGGGGGGTGGCCTACTGCGCCACCTGCGACGGAGAGTTCTTCACCGACAAGGAGGTCTTTGTGGTGGGGGGCGGCTTTGCCGCCGCGGAGGAGAGCGTCTTCCTCACCAAATACGCCCGCCATGTGACCATCCTCATCCGGGGGGCGGACTTCTCCTGCGCCCAGTCCACCGCCCAGGCGGCCCGGGACCATGAAAAGATCACCGTCCTCCCCCACACCCAGGTGGAGGAGGTGGGAGGGGACGACGCCCTGCGCTACCTCCGCTACCGGAACACCGAGACCGGCCAGGTCACCGAGTACCGGCCCCCCGCCGGGGAGACCTTCGGTCTGTTCGTCTTTGCCGGCTACCAGCCCGCCACGGAACTCCTCCAGGGGGTGGCGGACCTGGACGAACAGGGCTATGTCCTCACCGACCGGGGGCAGAAGACCTCCGCCGACGGCCTCTACGCCGCCGGGGATGTGTGCCAGAAGCCCCTGCGTCAGGTGGTCACCGCCGTGGGTGACGGGGCCCTGGCCGCCACGGAGCTGGAGAAGTACGCCGCGGCCGCCCAGCAGAGGACCGGCCTGCGCCCCCAGGCCCCTCAGGCGGCGCCCCCTGCCGGCGCCCAGACGGCACAGGGACAGGGGACGGAGGCGGGCGGCCTGTTCCCCCCGGAGATGGCCGCCCAGCTCCAGACGGTCTTCTCCCGGATGACCGCCTCCCTGGTGCTGGAGCTCACCCTGGACAGCACCCCCCTGTCCCAGGAGCTGGAGGCCTATATGCAGGCCCTGTGCCGGTACACGGACAAGCTCACCCTCCGCACCGATGGTACCGCCCAGGACGCCCCCTGCGTCCGGGTGTGCCGGGCCGACAGCACCTGGACCGGCCTGGCCTTCCACGGGGTGCCGGGGGGCCACGAGTTCACCTCCTTTGTCCTGGGCCTCTACAACGCCGCCGGCCCGGGCCAGGCCCTGGACGAGGCCACCATGGCCGCCATCCAGGCCATCCAGCAGCCCACAGACCTCCAAATCCTGGTCTCCCTGTCCTGCACCATGTGCCCCGAGCTGGTCACCGCCGCCCAGCGGCTGGCGGCGGCCAACCCCCACATCACCGCCCAGGCCTATGACCTGAACCACTTCCCCGCCCTGCGGGACCAGTACAAGGTGATGAGCGTGCCCTGCCTGGTGGTCAACCACGGCCAGCAGGTGAGCTTCGGGAAAAAATCCATCGCCCAGCTGCTGGACCTGCTGTCCTGAGCCCAGCTGAAAAAAAAACGAAGCAGGAGAGAGTCAAAGACTCTCTCCTGCTTTCTCTCTGTCAAGCAGGTCCTTGGGGGCTGCCGCCGCTCTGGGCCTCCTCTTCCCCCTGGGTCCCGTCCTCTGTCTTTTCCGCCCGGGCCTCCCGCCGGGCGATGAGGAGCTTCAGCCGCTCCAACCCAATGAGAATCCCCACCCCCAGGACAAAGCCCCCCAGGTGGAAGGTCTCCAGGTGCAGGGCCTGCTGGGGGGGAGACAGGGTGGTGGGTCCCATGACAATGGCATAGAGGGACCCCGCCATGAGGCCCAGGATGAAGTAGAGCATCTTGGCCCGGTTCCGCCGCAGGGCCGCCCGAATCCACCGGATGGACACCCCCACCCCCACCAGCACCCCCAGGGCCAGGGCGAACAGCCCGGGCAGGACCGCCAGGTCCAGGGCCAGCAGCCGCCGCAGGGCGTACAGGGTGGGGGCGTACACCCCGAAGATCAGCAGGAGGGTGGACCCGGAGATCCCCGGCAGCACCATGGCCATAATGGCCAGGGCCCCGGCCACAAAGAGGTAGAGCAGCTCCCCCACCCCCAGGCTCCAGTAGTCGATGACCCCGCCCCCGGAGGCCGCCCCCCGCACCAGGGACAGCCCGCAGACCAGGGCCACCCCCAGCAGGGTATAGGGCAGGTAGCGCCCCTTCCCCTTCAGGGCCCACCACTCGGTGCGCAGGATGAAGGGAAAGGCCGCCGCCGTCAGCCCCAGAAACAGGGAGCTGAGGAAATAGGTCTTGGTCTGGAACAGGTCGTTCAGGGCCACCACTGACAGGCACAGCCCCAGGCACCAGCCCACCCCCAGCTTGGCCAGGTAGAGCACCGCCACCTTCCGGGCCCCGTTGTCCTTGCCGAACAGGCCGTGGAGGGCGTCGATGAATTTTTCATAAAAGCCCAGGATAAAGGCCACCGTCCCCCCGGACACCCCGGGGACGCTGTCGGCCAGGGCCATGCAAAAACCGTGAAACATTTTAACAAGCATGGAACGTTCTCAACTTTCTCTATGGGGTCAGCCGTCCCCCGCCGGACGGGGGGGCGGTCTGCTTTCGTCAGACGAAAGTGATTATACCATAAATCTCCAGGAGAAGGGGGATTTTTAGAAAGATTTAAGAAAAAAAGCCGGAAAGCCAACGGCTTTCCGGCTCCGCGCCCCCTGGGGCAGGGGTCAGGCTTTTTTCTTCCAATGCAGCAGAAAGGCGGAGTTGATGATCACCAGCACCGACCCGGCGTTGTGGACCAGGGCCCCCACCACCGGGTTCAGAATGCCCCCTATGGCCAGGAGAATGGCCACAAAGTTCAGGGCCATGGAAAAGGACATGTTGCACCGGATGGTCCCCATCATCCGCTTGGCCAGCCAGAGCAGGTGGGGCAACTCCTGAATGTCGTCGCTTACCAGGGCGATGTCCGCCGCGTCCACGGCGATGTCGCTGCCCACCCCGCCCATGGCGATGCCCACATGGGCCTTCTTCAGGGCCGGGGCGTCGTTGATCCCGTCCCCGATCATGCAGACCGGCTCCCCCGCCTGCTGGCAGTCGTCGATGTAGCGGAGCTTATCCTCCGGCAGGCAGCCGGCGCGGACGGTCTGGATGCCCAGCTGCCCGGCGATGTGCCCCGCCGCGTTCTCGTTGTCCCCGGTGAGCAGCACAGGTTCCGGGCCGGCGGCCCGAATCCGCTGGATCACCTGGGCCGCCTGGGGGCGCAGGGTGTCCGACAGGGCCAGAAAGCCCGCCAGGGTCCCGTCCACGCCGCAGTAGATCACCGTGCAGCCCTCCCGCAGATGGGCCTGGGCCGCCGCCAGAACGCCCGGGTCCAGGGGGATGCCCGCCTCCTCCAGGAGCTTGGGGTTCCCCGCCACCACGGAGACCCCCGCCACCTTCACCCGGACCCCCCGGCCGGGGAGCATCTGAAAATCCTCCCCCTGAGGCGGCTCCTTGCCCACCGCCTGGCGGTAGCACCGGACCACCGCCTTGCCCAAGGGGTGCTCAGAGCGCAGCTCCGCACAGGCCGCGTAGGTGTACAGCAGGGTCTCGTCCACCGTCGCCGCCTCCACGGCCACCACCTGGGGGGTGCCGAAGGTCAGGGTGCCCGTCTTGTCAAAGGTCACCTTGGACACCCCGGCCAGCCGCTCCAGGGCGTCCCCTTCCCGGACCAAAAACCCGTGGCGGGTGGCGTTGCCGATGGCCGCCATGATGGCGGTGGGGGTGGCCAGCACCAGGGCGCAGGGGCAGAAGACCACCAGGATGGTCACGGCCCGGATGATTTCCCCGGAAATGAGCCACGTCAGGGCCGCCGCAGTGAGGGCGATGACCACGATCCAGGTGGCCCACCGGTCCGCCAGCCTGACGATCTTGGCCTTGCCCGCGTCGGCGGACTGGACCAGGCGGATCATCCGCTGGATGGCGCTGTCCTGGCCCACCCTGGTGGCCCGCATGTCAAAGGCGCCGAACTGGTTGACGGTACCGCTGGAGACCTGGTCCCCCACCCCTTTGTCCACCGGCAGGGACTCGCCGGTCATCACCGCCTGGTTGATGGAGGTCTGGCCGCTGGTGATAACCCCGTCCACCGGGACGGTCTCTCCAGGGCGCACCTGGAGCAGGTCGCCCACCTGGACCTCCTCCGCCGGGACCACCTTCTCCCCTGCCGGGGAGAGCACCCGGGCGGTGCGTGGGGTGAGGTGGACCAGCTTCTCAATCCCCGCCCGGGCCTTGGCCACTGTCAGGTCCTCCAGCAGGCCCCCCAGCTGCATGATGAAGGCCACCTCCCCGGCGGCAAAGTCCTCCCCAATGCACACCGAGGCGATGAGGGCCAGGGAGACCAGCACATCCGCCTTGATGTCAAAGGCCGTGACCAGGCCGATCACCGCCTCCAGCACGATGGGGACCCCGCACAGGACAATGGCGATCCAGGCCGGGTCAAAGGGCAGGGGGAGCCAGTCAAAAAGGCTGGCCAGCAGCGCCGCGCCCCCCAGCACCAGGCAGGCCACGTCCTTTCGCGTGCCCCCCCAGTCCAGGAGGGCTTCCAGTTTTTCCATGGATATCTCCTCTTTTCTGTTCCGTTTGCCGGGAAGGTTATCTTCCCCTAACTGAATACAGCCCCATTATACCCATAGGGGTATATGTTGTCAAGGGGACCCGCAAAAAAAGCCGGCGGGAGGCTGTCTCCTCCCGCCGGCTGGGCCGGTGTGGTCAGTTCATGTTGGCAAACCGCTCCACCGCCTTGGTGAACTTGGCGATGGTGAGGTCCGGGTCCCCGTGCTCCAGGCCGTCCCGGACGCAGTGCTTGATGTGTCCCTCCAGCACCACCTGGCCGGCCTTGTGCAGGGCGGATTTGGCGGCGTTGATCTGGGCAAGGATGTCCTCGCAGGGGATGTCCTCGTCGATCATCCGGTCAATGGCCTGCACCTGTCCGATGATCTTTTTCAGGCGCCGGTGCAGATTGTCGGAATCCATACACTGCCTCACGCTGCTTCCCTCCCAACCCGTGGATTTTGTAGCCCCATTATCCGGCAAGTTCCCCCATTTGTCAAGGGTCATTCCCCGGGCCCGCCAGGTACTTCCGCTCGAAGTCCGGGACGGGTATGGGCTTGTTGTAGAGGTAGCCCTGGGCATAGGTACAGCCAATGTCCTCCAGGATTTGGAGCTGTTCCCGCTCCTCCACCCCCTCCGCCACGCTGTCAATGCCCAGCTGGCGGCAGATGTGGATCAAATGCTCCACCAGGATACGGGTATTCTGGTTGGAGTAGAGGTCGTTGATGATGCTCATGTCAATCTTCAGCTCACTCAGCTGCAGGCTGGAGAGAATGGACAGGTTGCTGTACTGGGCCCCAAAGTCGTCCAGGGAGAGGCAGTAGCCGTCCCCCACAATCTCCCGGCTGATCTCCTCCAGGATGCGCCGTTCCACATCCCCAATGGACTCGGTGATCTCCAGCTTCAGCAGCCGCCGGTCCACCTGGTACCGGCTGGTGATCCCATTGATCCGGGCCAGAATCCCCTTCTCCATCAGGGTGTACCGGGAGAGGTTCAGGGAGATGGGGATGGGCTCCACCCCCTGCTCCCGCCACCGGCGGAGGGTCCGGCAGACCTCCTCCAATACAAACAGGTCGATGTGACGAATAAGCCCCGACCGCTCCAGCTGGGGGATGAACTTATCCGGTCCCACCACCCCGTGTTGGTCATCCCGGTACCGGATAAGGGCCTCGGCCCCCCGAATCCGCCCGCTGGCAATCTCCGCCTTGGGTTGGAGGTATATGTGAAAATGCCCCTTGGCAAAGGCCTCCTCCAGACCCCAGAAGGCCTGCTGTCCCCAGGCCCCCTTCCCCTTTCCATGGCGCTGCTTTTCCAGCTGGAGGGCCTCTCCCGCGTGGTGGACCATCCCCTGGATCTGAATGTCTTGGTCGGCCCAGGTCCAGCCGAAGGCCACCGCCCCGGGGGCCTGCTCCTCCAGCAGCTGCTGGCAGGCCTCCACATCCCCGGCAAACTTGCGGTAGGTGACATCGGTGCGGAAGACCACAAATTCATCCCCGTTTATCCGGTAGACATTTCCCGGCCCAAACCGCCGGCGCAGCACCTGGGCCACATGGCAGACCATCCGGTCCCCCGCCTCTTTGCCCCGGCGCTGGTTGAGCTCCGCCAGCTGATTCACATCCGCCCGAAGCACCCCCAGGGAGGAGGAGACATCATTGGAGAAGGCCACCAGATAGTCGTTGTACCGCTCCCAGTTCAGGCAGCCGGTCAGGGCGTCGTGGCTGCGGAGGAAAGCGTTCTGGGCCTTCCCCTCCCGCTTGCTCCGCTCCCCCATCAGAAAGTGGGACAGGGAGAGAAGCATGGTGGTGCACTCCAACCGCTCCCGGGGGTTGTCGATGCCCAGGTAACCCCGGAGCTCCCCCTCCTCCAGCAGGGCCACGGCGTAGAAGGACCGTACCCCCCGGGCCCGCATGTCCCGGTACTTCTCGGGAAAGACCTGCTGCAGCTGCTCCACGTCGTGGCAGGCCACCAGGTGGCGGGCCTTGAGATGCTCCAGCCACCCGGCCCCCTCCAGGGTCTGGGCGGCGGCGTTCCCCCGGGCCTGGAGGGCAGGAGACTGCCACTGCTGGGCCGCCTGAAAGGTCCTCTCCCCCAGTCTGGCCTGGACCACGTAGCACCGGTCCGCCCCATAAAAGCCCCCCAGCCGCTCCAGGGTGCCCTGGATGCCGTCCTCCAGGCTCTCTGCCGACAGCAGAAGGCCCGCCATCTCCAGCAGCACGTGTTCGGCGTTCTCCCTGGCCTCCTCCTGGGCCGCCGGGGCCTGATAGATCTCCAGCCGGGCAGGCCGGCCGTCCCACTGAATGATTTTGTCCCGGATGAGGAACCGCCGGTGAAGGCGGACATTCTGGTTTTCCCAGGTCTTGAATCCCTGCTCACTGGGCAGGTGGTTCTGGCAGAAGACGCAGGGCTGGGAAAAGCCCTGGAGAACCTGGTAGCACTTTCTGCCCGCGTACGCCCCCTCCTCATACCCGAAGGCGGCCCGGGCCGGGGCATTCATATAGCGCATCTCGTAGGTCTCCAGGTCGATCACAAAGAGCATGTCCTCCAGCGCATCGAGCATGCAGTGGGTGCCCAGGTGCTCCTTGGCCGCGCACTGGAGGGAGGTCACCGTGCCCTCCCCCTCCAGAAAGCCCTCGTCCCGGCAGCAGCTGTACCGGGCCTTCCCCTGCTGCTTGGCGTGGTAGAGGCCGGCGTCGGCCTGACGGAACAGCTCCTCATACTGGGCCTGGCTGTGGGGGGCCAGCCCCACGCCGATGGAGGCCGACACCGGGACATGGTCCTCTGCGGCCTCATAGGCGATGTTCAGCATCCGGCACAGGGCGTCCGTCTGCTCCAGGACCCACTGTTCGCTGGGGATCTCCCCCAAAAACAGGACGAACTCATCCCCTCCAATCCGCCCCACCAGCCCCTTTTGCTGGAAGGAGGCGTGGAGAATGTGGCCGATCTCCTGAAGGAGCTTGTCCCCCTGAAGATGGCCGTAGCGGTCGTTGACCTGCTTAAAGTTGTCCAGGTCGATGACCAGCAGGGCGCACTGGCCGCCGCTGCCTCGGCGCTCCTGGAGAATGCGCTGGATCATGGTCTGAATGGTGGCCTTGTTGTACAGGCCCGTCACCCCGTCCTTTTCCGCCCGCTCCAGCAGGGCCAGCTCCGTCTTTTTCCGGCTGTCGATGTCCCGGACGTAGCCGAACAGGAGGATATCCCCCGTCTCCGGGTCCTCGTGTATGGTGGCCCGGAGGGCGGCCCACAGGATCTCCCCGTCAAAGTTCACGCACCGGTACTCCCCCCAGATTCCCCGGTCCCCCGCCCGGTACTTGGCCAGCAGGGCCTGCCGGCGGAAGAGCGCCCGGTACCGCTTGCGCTCCTCGGCGTTGGCCAGATACTCCCCCATGAGCTGGAAGAGGCCGTCGCAGTCCTGCACCTTTTGAAACGCCGCCGGAAAGGACCGGTGGCCCCACAGCTCCTCCACCTGGTTTTTGGTCAGGTTGACCTTGCCGGAGATCAGCACATCCACCGACAGCATCTCCCGGAGCTGCTCCTCCTGCATGCAGCGGCGCTCGGCATACTTTTGGTCGGAGACATCCTCCACAATGGCCACCGCCCAGACCGGCCTCCGGCGGTCGTCAAACAGGGTGGTGTAATGGATGCGCTCCCAGCGGTAGCCCCCCTGGGGGGAGCGGACCTGCACCACACAGCTGGCGGTGGGCTCCCCCCGGTGGAGGGCCTCGTGCATCCCCTGAAACTCCTTCACCCCGCTGGGGTGAACATAGCCGCTGTCGATCAGGCTCTGGGGGACCTGCTCCACAACAGGGCAGGCCTCCCCATGGCCCTGGGTGGAGACCGAGGAGTAGAGCCTGCGGGCCGGGATGTCATACTCCCACACGCTGATCCCCGCCTGGCGGACCGCGATCTGAAACCGTTCCTCACTCCGGCGGAGCCGGTCCTCCATGGCCTTGCGGGCGGTGATGTCCAGAATCATCCCGCTTAAAACCATGCCCCCGTCCTCCTGGGACAGCCCGGCGCTGATGAGAAGCCACACCACCGCTCCGTCCCGGCGGACGATCCGGTACTCAAAAGAGACGGTCCCCTGGTTTTCTGCCAGGGCCCGCCGCAAGTGCTCGCTGACCCACGCCACATCCTCCGGGTGCACCAGCCCCACCGCCTGCCCATGCATCTCCTGCTCCAGCTGGCCGCGGGTGTAACCATGGATGGCATAGTAGCTGTCGTTGGCATAGAGGAGGGTAAAGCCCTCGTCCATTCTCGCCTTGAACAAGCCCCCCAGGTCACTGCGGGCAATGGACTGCAACGCGTCCTCCTCCTGCTGGGACAGGGATCGGGACCCCTCTCGTTTCTCTTCCATTTTTCTCACCTCAACCCGCAATCGTTCGCATCGGTTCCCCCTGTTCCCATAGAAAATCCTGCACCACATCCTCCAGATGGATGGGGTCCAGCTCCAGGGTGTTGCAACGTTCCACCAGCCACTCCACTGCCTGGCGATTGTGGGAGAGCCCAAGAATCTCCCGCCATCGGCAACCGATGCCGTATCGGATCAAGCGACAGCCCGCTATCTCCTGGCTCTCCTTCGTCACGTAATACGTGCCCACTTCCTCAATACCTCCTTATTTTTTCCTGCAAAAAACCCACAAGACGAAAGCTTGCAGGCCCTTGAGTAAAAAACAAGGCATACCGATTCCCCTGGAACCGGTATGGGATTGCTGCAACTGGCTGTCATGCTTCCGTGCGGAGAAACGTAGACCCTATAGCTTTGCGTCACCAGCTTTCACTGGGTTTGCCCAATATTCCCTTGTAAGTCTTTGCAATGGTTAATATTACGCCGATTTGCTCCATTGTCAAGTTCTTTTCCCCATAAAAGGGTTTCTTTTGTACAACTTGTCACTTCCTCCCATTCTCCCGCTAAAAAAACGGCAATCTTTAGGAAATTTTTTGTGGATTTCACCTGCCCGCCCGACAGGGTTCGACCCGTTTCTCCCACCGTCTGGGGACACAAGACCAGCGGGCCGCCCGCTGATTGACAATCTCCGCCCACTATGGTACTTTTTTCTTAGTAAGTTTTTCCATCACGGACCCAGGAGGTTTTTCCATGACACACGACCTGCCCGCCCTCTGCCGGCAAATCCGGCGGGACATCCTGTCCATGACCCATGCCGCCGGCTCCGGCCATCCCGGGGGCTCCCTGTCGGCGGTGGAGATTCTGGTCAGTCTCTATTTCGGCCAGATGCGCCTGGACCCCGCCCGCCCCGACGACCCCAACCGGGACCGGTTCCTGCTGTCCAAGGGCCACGCCGCCCCCCTGCTGTACAGCGTGCTGGCCCGCCGGGGGTATTTTGACCCCGCCCTGCTGCCCACCCTGCGCCAGCTGGGCTCCCCCCTGCAGGGCCATCCCCACATGGCCAAGCTCCCCGGCCTGGACTGCTCCTCCGGTTCCCTGGGCCAGGGTCTGTCCATCGCCAACGGCCTGGCCCTGGCCGCCCGGCGCACCGGCCGGACCTACCGGACCTACTGCCTGCTGGGGGACGGGGAGCTCCAGGAGGGCCAGGTGTGGGAGGCCGCCATGACGGCGGCCCACTTCGCCCTGGACACCGTCTGCGCCATTGTGGACGACAACGGGGTCCAGTTGGACGGCCCCACCTGTGAAGTGATGAATGTGGCCCCCCTGGCGGACAAGTTCCGGGCCTTTGGCTGGCAGGTGCTCTCCGTGGACGGCCACAGCCTGGATGCCCTGGCCGAGGCCTTCCGGCAGGCCGCCGCCACCCGGGGGCGTCCCACCGTGCTGCTGGCCCGCACCGTGAAGGGCAAGGGGGTCTCCTTCATGGAGGGCCAGCCCGCCTGGCACGGCAAGGCCCCCAACGACCAAGAGCTGGCCGCCGCCCTGGCAGAGCTGGCGGAAGGAGGTACCCTATGAACTGGAACCAGATTCCCCGGATTCCCCAGCGGGACGGCTACGGCCAGGGCCTGCTGGACCTGTGCGCCGCCCGCCCCGACGTGGTGGTGCTGGACGCCGACGTGGCCGCCTCCACCCGCACCAACTGGGTGCGGGACCGGTTCCCCGACCACTTTTACAACCTGGGCATCAGCGAGCAGGACCTGGTGGGCACCGCCGCCGGCCTGGCCCTGGGGGGGCAGATCCCCTATGTGTCCACCTACGGGGTTTTCCTCTCCGGCCGGGCCTTTGACCAGATCCGCACCACCGTGTGCTACAACAACCTCAAGGTCCGCTTTGGCGGCGCCCACGCGGGGATCTCCGTGGGCCCTGACGGGGCCACCCACCAGGCGCTGGAGGACCTGGCCCTGGCCCGGGTGCTGCCCCACATGACGGTGATCGCCCCCTGTGACAGCGCGCAGACCCGAAAGGCCGTCCTGGCCGCCGTGGACTGGCCGGGGCCGGTCTACTTCCGCTTTGGCCGGGAGGCCGTGCCGGTGATCACCGACGAGACCACCCCCTTTACCATCGGCAAGGCCCGCCTGGTCCAGAGGGGCCGGGACTGCGCGGTGCTGGCCTGCGGGGCCATGGTCTATGAGGCCCTGGTGGCCGCCCAGGCGCTGGCGGCCCAGGGCATCTCCCTGACGGTGGTGGACCTGCACACCATCAAACCCCTGGACGAGGCCGCCATCCAGGAGGCCGCCCGGTCCTGCGGGGCCTTGGTCACCGCCGAGGAGCACCAGCTGGCCGGCGGACTCTTTGGGGCGGTCTCCGAGGTGGTGGTCCGCACCTGCCCGGTGCCCATGGAGGCTGTGGCCGTCCAGGACACCTTTGGGGAGAGCGGTCCCCCCGAGGCCCTGCTGGTCCGGTACGGCCTGAACGCCGACGCCATTGCCCAGGCGGTCCGCCGCTGTCTGGCCCGGAAGGGGTGAGGCGGCCATGAGACGCGCCCTTCCCCCTCTGCTGGCCCTGGTGCTGGCCCTGGTCCTGCTCACCGGCTGCGAATTCTCCCTGGAGCGCCTGGCCCACGGCGGCGCCCTTCCTCCGCCCCCGGAGGACTACACCGGCCTCCAGGACGGCTTCCGCTACACCAAGACCACCCTCACCGGCCAGGAACGCTACCTCTACGACCAGCTGCTGGCCGGCCTTCAGAACCAGGAGGAGACCATCGGGGACCTCTACCCCGACACGGAGATGATCCAGACCGCCATCGACGCCATCGACCGGGACTATCCCGAGCTCTTCTGGTTCTCCGGCACGGGGCAAATTGAGACCACCCTGCTGGCGGGCAAGCCCCTGGAGGCGGCCTATACGCCGGTCTACACCATGGACCAGGCCCAGCGCCAGGCCACCCAGGCCCAGATCGACCAGTGGGCGGCGGACTGCTTTGCCACCATCCCCCAGGGGGCCTCGGACTATGACAAAGCCCTGGGGGTCTTCACCTACATCATCCAGCACGCCGACTACCAGGTGGTGGACAACAACTCCATTGTCAACATCATGGTGGGCGGCGCGGGCCTGTGCGGCTGCTATGCCAAGACCACCCAATACCTGCTGGGCCTGCTGGGGGTGGACACCGCCTACATCACCGGCCAGGCCCAGGGGGAGTCCCACGCCTGGAACCTGGCCTGGCTGGACGGCACCCCCTGCTGGATCGACACCACCTGGGGCGACCCTGTCTTCACCGGCGGGGACGACAGCCAAGGGCCGGCCTATGAGTACTTCGGCCTCACCACCGACGACCTGCTGCGCACCCACACCATCGACGACAAGGTCCCCGTCCCAGACTGCACCTCCAACAGCAACAACTACTTCTTCCGCAACGGCCTCTACTTCTCCGCCTATGACCCCGACGCCCTGACCGCCCTCTTCCAGCGGGCCCTGGCCGCCGGGCAGCGCCAGGTCAGCGTCCGCTATGCCGACGCGGCCTACCCCGCCGCCTGCGCCGCCCTGTTTGACCAGGGCCAGCTCAACACCCTGCTGGGCCGGGCCAGAGAGGCCCTGGACAGCCCCGTCTCCCTGGCCGGCTCCCTCTGGTATACCCGCAATGAGACCATGGGCACCCTGTCCTTCCTGCTGCCCCTGTCCTCATCCCCCGGCGCCGCGCCGGAGGGTTCCGCCCCATAAAAACCGCGCCCCGGACCGCCATGGGTCCGGGGCGCGTTGGGTTTTGGGCGGCGGGGGCGCTCAGTCCACCTGGGGCAGGCCGGCAAAGCCCTGGGCCAGGTCGTCGTCGGTGGGGATGTAGTCGTTCATCTCCCCGTTGTTGAACTTCTCATAGGCCACCATGTCAAAATAGCCGGTGCCGGTGAGGCCGAAGACAATGGTCTTCTCCTCCCCGGTCTCTTTGCACTTGAGGGCCTCGTCGATGGCCACCCGGATGGCGTGGCTGGACTCGGGGGCGGGGAGGATGCCCTCCACCCGGGCAAAGTAGGTGGCCGCCTCAAAGACCTTGGTCTGCTCCACACTGGTGGCCTCAATGAGGCCGTCGTGGTAGAGCTGGCTGACCACCGGGCTCATGCCGTGGTACCGCAGGCCGCCGGCGTGGTTGGCCGAGGGGATGAAGCCGGAGCCCAGGGTGTACATCTTGGCCAGGGGGCAGACCATGCCCGTGTCGCAGAAGTCATAGGCGAACTTGCCCCGGGTGAGGCTGGGGCAGGAGGCGGGCTCCACGGCGATGATCCGGTAGTCGGCCTCCCCCCGGAGCTTCTCCCCCACAAAGGGGGAGATGAGACCGCCCAGGTTGGACCCGCCCCCGGCGCAGCCGATGACGATGTCCGCCTGGATGCCGTACTTGTCCATGGCCGCCTTGGTCTCCAGGCCGATGACGCTCTGGTGGAGCAGCACCTGGTTGAGCACCGACCCCAGCACATAGCGGTAGCCCTCCTGGCTGGTGGCGGCCTCCACCGCCTCAGAGATGGCGCAGCCCAGGGAGCCAGTGGTGCCCGGGTGCTCGGCCAGGATCTTCCGCCCCACGGCGGTGGTCTCCGAGGGGGAGGGGGTCACCGAAGCGCCGTAGGTCCGCATGACCTCCCGGCGGAAGGGCTTCTGCTCATAGCTCACCTTCACCATGTACACCTGGCAGTCCAGGCCCAGGTAGGCGCAGGCCATGGACAGGGCGGTGCCCCACTGGCCGGCGCCGGTCTCGGTGGTGACCCCCTTCAGGCCCTGCTTTTTGGCGTAGTAGGCCTGGGCGATGGCGGAGTTGAGCTTGTGGGAACCCGAGGTGTTGTTCCCCTCAAACTTGTAGTAAATCTTGGCCGGGGTCTGGAGCTTCTCCTCCAGGCAGTAGGCCCGGACCAGGGGGGAGGGGCGGTACATCTTATAGAAATCCCGGATCTCCTGGGGGATGGGGATGTAGGGGGTGTGGTCGTCCAGCTCCTGCTCCACCAGCTCCTGGCAGAACACCCCGCCCAGCTCCTGGGCGGTCATGGGCTGGAGGGTACCCGGATTCAGCAGGGGGGCGGGCTTGTTCTTCATGTCGGCCCGGACATTGTACCATGCCTGGGGCATTTCGCTCTCTTCCAAGTAGATTTTGTAGGGAATTTTTGTCTCATTTGCCATGGTATTTGGCTCCTTTCTCATGTGCAGGGACAAAAAAAGCTCCTGTCCCTTGCAGTATTTTGCAGGGACAGAAGCGACAGCTTCTGCGGTGCCACCCGGCTTGGCGCAGTATTTGCGCCCACTCAGCGCACTCCAACAAGTGCCGGCACGTGGTAACGGCGTGCTCTCCCCCGTCTCCCCTACTGGCGCCTGGGCGCGTTCGGTTTGCCCTCCCGGGACCATTCCACCGGCTCACACTCTACCGCGCTCACACCGCCCGCGGCTCGCTTGGAAAGGCGAGGTCCTGTGTACTCTTCCCGTTCCTCGGTTTATGTCCGTGAGTATAGCACCTGCCTCCCCCCTTGTCAAGTCTTTTTTTTCCTTTTTTCACGTTCCGCCGTTGCCGCCGCCGGCGGGGTGTGCTATCATAGATGCCATCGTTTCCCGTGCAGGAGGTCTTTTCCCATGCCATCCCTTCACCTTCGCCCGGCGGTCCCGGAGGACGCCGGGGAATTGCTGTCCATTTACCGCCCCTATGTGGAGCACACCGCCGTCACCTTCGAGTACGCCGTGCCCACCCCGGCCCAGTTCACCCAACGGGTGCGGGACACCCTGGCCACCCACCCCTACCTGGTGGCGGAGGCGGAGGGGACCCTGCTGGGCTATGCCTACGCCGCCCCCTTTCACCCCCGGGCAGCCTATCAGTGGGCCGCGGAGACCACCATCTACCTGCGGCAGGACCAGCGGGGCCGGGGGCTGGGCCGCCGGCTATATGGGGCCCTGGAGGCCCTGCTCACCGCCCAGAACGTCCTCAACTGCAACGCCTGCATCGCCCTGCCCCAGGTGGAGGACGAGACCCTCACCCTGGCCAGCCTCCGCTTCCACCAGCGCCTGGGTTATACCCCGGCAGGGCAGTTTCATCAGTGCGGCTATAAGTTCGGCCGGTGGTACCACATGGTCTGGATGGAAAAATTCCTGGGGGCCCATTCCCTCCCCCCGGCCCCCTTCCTGCCCTTCCCCCAGCTGGGGGAGCGGACCGCCGGCCTGCTGGCCCCCTGGGCTACGGCAGCCGTTTGGTAAACCAGGCCTGCAAGGGGGGCTGGAGCCGTTTGGCTATGAGCCCCACCCCCAGGGCGGCGGCCAGGGTACCCTCCCGGACCCCGTACAGCCCGTGCAGGCACAGCAGGGAGAGCAGGCTGGCCACCCCCACCAGCAGCACGTCAAAGGCCACCTTCAGGTTCCCAAAGGGAAAGGGGGTCACCCGGCACACCGCCAGCACGAACCCCTCCCCGGCCAGGGTCACCACCCCGGCCACCACTTCCAGGGCCACCCCGACGCCCACCAGGAACACCCCCGCCAGGCACAGCAGCCACCGCACCCCATAGGAGGGCACCGGGATGCCCTGGATCACCCAGACCCCCAGGTCGGTGAGGTACCCAAAGACCAGGGCCACCGGCAGCTGCAGCAGCTGGACAGGGTCGTACCGCCGGCGCAGGATTAGGAGCTGCAGCAGGATCAGCACCCCATGCAGGCAGATGGTGGCCGTCCCCACGCTCAGGGGGGTGAGCAGGCTGACCACATAGGGCAGGCTGGAAATGGGGGAGGTCCCCAGCCCGGCCTGGATGGAAAAGGCAATGCCAAAGGCGGTGATCAGCAGCCCCAGGCCCAGCAGGCCATACCGCCGGACCGTCTCCTGTCTGGTTGGTTTCACAGAAATCTCCGCCTCCTCTCTCCGGTGCCTGGGGAAAGACCCGGACGCGCTCCTCTGCTGCGCGTCCGGGTCTTGTCGCTGTTATGTCCAGGCGGTCACATAGGTCCACAGAATCTGGTCCCCCGCCTGGACCGTCCGTGTGTCGCAGCTGTCCATCACCATCTCGCCGTTGACGGTATAGGTCCAGCCCGAGGCCTCCCCATGGGCCCCGGCAGCCAAGTCCCCGATGGCGGTGACGTAAGCGGGGCTGCCCTGGGTGGTCACCGGGCAGCCGGCAGCTTTGGCGGCGGTTTTCAATGCCTCCAGTACCGTGCTGTTCTCCGTCACCGTACAGGGAGTGGAGAACAGGGTCCCATCCGCCTCCAGCGCAACCCCTGCCGCCCTGAGCTCCGGCAGGGCCTCCGCCTGGCAGGCCACCGTCACCGTGCAGGAGACTTCCTCCCCTGCCGCCGGGGCCAGGGCCTGGCGGATTTTGGGCCAGAAAGGCAGCACCAGCAGCACCGCCAGCAGCACCACGGCGATGACAATGTTTCTCCGGCTGGCTTTCATGGCGCCTCCCCTTCCAGCGTCAGCACCGCCGCCTTGGCGGCGGCCTGCTCGGCTTCCTTCTTGCTTCTGCCCTGGCCGCTGCCGATAACCCCATCGTTGAGAAGGACCTCCATGGCAAAGACCTTGGCGTGGTCCGGCCCGGACTCTCCGGTTAAGCGATAGGAGAGCACCTGGCCGTTCTCCCGCTGGACCAGCTCCTGGAGGGCGGTTTTATAGTCCCGGCCGGCGGCGGTCTTCTCCTGCTCCTGGTCCAGAACCAGACGGTGGATGAGCTTGCGCACCTGGCCGATGCCCCCGTCCAGGTAGACGGCGGCCAGCATGGCCTCCACCGCGTCGGCCTGGATGGAGGGGCGGGCCCGGCCGCCGCCATGGTCCTCCCCCTTGCCCAGTTTTAGGTAACTGCCCAGGTCCAGGGCCTGGGCCACCTGCACCAGGCTTCCTTCACACACCAGGGCGGCCCGAATCCGGGTCAGGTCCCCCTCCGGCAGGTCGGGCCGGGTGCGGTAAAGGTGGTCGGCCACCACCAGCCCCAGGATGGAGTCCCCCAAAAACTCCAGCCGCTCGTTGCTGGGTACCCCGGCGGCCCGGTGCTCGTTGGCGTAGGAGCTGTGGGTCAGGGCGTTTTCCAGCAAGCTCCGGTCCCGGAAGGAATAGCCGATCTTCTCTTCCAATGTCTTCATTCTCTTCCCCCTTCAACACACAACCCCCGGCCACTGGACGGGGGTTGCAGGCAGTCTTGCCAATTTTACATATCGAGTTTGCCCTGTAAGTAGCGCACCAGATCCCCCACGGTTTTGATGCCCGCCAGATCCTCCTCGCTCATCTCACCAATGTCAAATTCCTCTTCCAGGGCCATGGATAACTCCACGATATCCAGAGAATCAACGCCCAGATCTTCCTCAAAGTTGGTGTCCATGGTGATGGTATTGCCGTCCACGCCCAACTGATCCGCAATCAAGCTCTGTAATTTCTCTAAAATCATATCGAACTGCTCCTTTTTGGAATCCATTTTACTGGGGATGCTGTACTTAATATAGGGACTATTTCAGGTTCTGTCAATAGCAAATTGGAAAAATTACCCCTCTTTCTCCCCGGGTTCCAGGCGCATGTGGGCCACGTTGGCCGCGATGTCGCCCACAATGTCCGCCTGGGCCACCACCTGGGCCTGGCGGATGGCGTTGAAGAAGGCGTAGGCATTGGAGGAGCCGTGGGCCTTGATGACCGGCTGAGAGATGCCCAGCAGGGCGGTGCCCCCCACCTCGTTGGCGTCAAAGCGTTTCTTGAAAGCCCCGATGCTGTTTTTCAGCAGCAGGGCGGCCAGCTTGTTCTTGGTGCTGCCCAGGAGCATGTCCTTTAGGGCGTGGCTGAAGAGGGAGGCCGCCCCCTCCACGGTTTTCAGGAAGATGTTGCCGGTGAACCCGTCGGTAACCAGCACGTCTGCCGCCCCCTGGCTGATGGCCTCCCGGCCCTCGATGTTGCCCACAAAGCGGATGCGCCCGGCCTCGTGGGCCTGGGTGAGCAGAGCGTGGGCGGCCTTCTGGAGCTCCATGCCCTTGCTTGGCTCGGTGCCGATGTTCAGCAGGCCCACCCGGGGGTTCTCGATGCCCAGAAACCGCCGGGCGTAGTAAGCGCCCATAAAGGCGAACTGGAGCAGGTACTCCGGGGTGCCCTCGGCGGTGGCCCCGCAGTCAATGAGGACCATGTTCCCCCTGGCATTGGGCACCACCGGGGCCAGGGCCGCCCGGCGGATGCCCCGGATGCGTTTGATGAGCAGGGTGGCCGCCGACAGCAGGGCTCCGGTGGAACCGGCGGAGACGAAAGCCTCCCCCCGGCCCTCCTTGAGCAGGCGCAGGCCCACGGTCATGGAGGCGTCTGGCTTGTCCTTAAAGGCCCGGGCGGGGTTGTCCTCCATCTCAATGACCTGGCTGGCGGGGGCGATCTCCACCCCCGGGGGCGGGGCGGTGTGGCCCAGCTTGGCCAGGCAGGCCCCGATCTCCGCCGGCCGGCCGGTGAGCAGAACCTCCACGCCCAGCTCCCGGACCGCCCGCAGGGCTCCCTCCACAGGGGCCTGGGGGGCGTTGTCGCCCCCCATGGCATCCACGATGATTCTCATAGGTACGCCTTCTTTCTTGTTCCAAGTTCTTCCAACCCCGCCAGGATCTCCAGGGACCGCTGGGACAGGGCGGCGTTTTTATTCCGTTTCCCCTTCACCCGGTAGCCCAGGGGGGGCATGATGCCGAAGTTGATGTTCATGGGCTGGAAGTGCTCCACCGTCTCGTTGCTCACATATAGGGCCAGGGCCCCAAGGGCGGTCTCCGGGGGAAAGTCGATGGGCGCCTTGCCCTCCAGCCGCCGGGCCAGCTCCAGGGCGGCCACAAAGCCCGAGGCCGTGGACTCCACATACCCCTCCACCCCGGTAATCTGCCCGGCAAAGACGATCCGGGGCTCGGTGCGCACCCGGTAGTACCGGTCCAGCAGCCGGGGGGAATCCAAATAGGTGTTCCGGTGCATCACCCCGTAGCGGACAAACTCCGCCTGCCGGAGGGCGGGGATCAGGGAGAACACCCGCTTCTGTTCCGGCCAGGTCAGGTGGGTCTGAAAGCCCACCAAGTTGTAAATGCTCCCGCCGGCGTTGTCCCGGCGCAGCTGCACCACGGCGTAGGGCTCCCGCCCTGTCTTGGGGTCCCGGAGGCCCCGGGGCTTTAAGGGGCCGTAGCACAGGGTCTGCTCCCCCCGCCGGGCCATGACCTCCACCGGCATGCAGCCCTCAAAGACGTTCCTGTCCTCAAAGCCGTGGACAGGGGCCTCCTTGGCCGCGCACAGTTCCCGCCAGAAGGTCAGGTACTCCTCCTGGGTCAGGGGGCAGTTGATGTAATCGGCGGTTCCCTTGTCGTACCGGGAGGCAAACCAGGCGCTGTCCATGTCGATGCTCTCAAAGGTCACCAGGGGAGCCGCCGCGTCGTAGAAGTGCAGGGCTGTGCTGCCCGGAAAGCGCCGGGCAATGTCCCCGGCCAGGGCGTCGGCGGTGAGGGGGCCGGTGGCCACGATGACCTGCCCGGTCTCCGGCAGGGCGGTGACCTCCCCCTCCTCCACGGTGATGAGGGGATGGCTTCGGACCGCGTCGGTGACAGCCTGGGCGAAGGCCGTCCGGTCCACCGCCAGGGCGCCCCCGGCGGCCACCCGGTGCTCGTCGGCACACCGGAGAATGAGGGAGCCCAGCCGCCGCAGCTCCTCCTTGAGCAGGCCCACGGCGTTTTCCAGCTGGTCCGAGCGCAGGGAGTTGGAGCACACCAGCTCCCCAAACAGGTCGGCATGGTGGGCGGGGGTCTTTTTCCGGGGCTTCATCTCCCGCAGCACCACGGGGATGCCCGCCTGGGCCAGCTGCCAGGCGGCCTCACAGCCGGCCAGCCCGGCGCCGATGACGGTGACAGGCTCTCTCATGGCGTCTCCTCCGGCTCTCCCGGGGTCTCCTCCGGGGCTTTCTTGGTCTTCTTGGCGGCGGTCTTTTTGGCCGCCGGCTTGGCCTCCCCGGCCTTGGCGGTTTTCTTGGCCGCCGGCTTTTTCCCGGCGGTCTTCTTCTCCCCCGCCGCCTTCTTGGCGGTGCGCTTCTTGGCCGGGGCCTTCTCCGCCGCCTCTTCCGCCGGGGCGGTCTCCTGGGCGGGGGCGGCCTGGTCCTCGGCCTTGGCCTCCTCGGTTTTCTTTTTGCGGTAGCCCCCCCGCTTCTCCTCGGGGACAAAGGCGGGGCAGGCCTCGTTGATGCAGAAGGGCTTCTTAAAGCCCCGGCCGGACTTCTTGAACATGGTCTGGCCGCACTCGGGGCAGGTCTCCTTCACCGGCACATCCCAGGTCATAAAGTCGCAGGCCCGGCCCAGTTTGTCCCCGTTGTGCTCACAGCCGTAGTAGGTGTAGCCGTTGCGGGAGGTCTTTTTCAGCAGCCGGCTGCCGCACTTGGGGCACTTGCCAGGCATCTCAATGACCAGGGGCTTGGTGAAGGTACACTCGGGGAAGCCCGGGCAGGCCAAAAAGCGGCCGAACCGCCCGGATTTCACCACCATCTGCCGCCCGCACACGTCGCAGACCTCGTCGGAGACCTCGTCGGGGACCTTGATCCGGGTGCCATCCAGATCTTTTTCCGCCTGGTTCATCTCCTGGCTGAAGTCCTGGTAGAAGTCCCGCAGGACCTTTTTCCAGTTCTCCTCCCCGCTCTCCACCTTGTCCAGGCGGCTCTCCATGTCGGCGGTGAAATCATAGTCCACAATGTCGTGGAACTTGTCCTTCATGAGGCCCGTGACCACCTCCCCCAGGGGGGTGGTGTGGAGGTACTTGCCGTCCTTGACCACATACTCCCGGTTCATAATGGTGGTGATGGTGGGGGCGTAGGTGGAGGGCCGGCCGATCCCCTTCTCCTCCAGGGCCCGGATGAGGGTGGCCTCGGTGTACCGGGTGGGGGGCTGGGTGAACTTCTGCTCGGGCTTGGTGGCCGCCTTGGTCAGGGGCTCCCCCTCCTGGAGGTTGGGCAGGCGGGTCTGGAGCTCTCCCCCGTCCTCGTCCCGCCCCTCCTCGTACACCGCCAGAAAGCCCGGGAACTTCACCTCGGACCGGCTGGCCTTGAACACATAACCGGCGCTGGTCACCTCGATGCCCACGCTGTCATAGACCGCCGCGGCCATCTGGCTGGCCAGAAAGCGGCTCCAGATGAGCTTATACAGGCGGAACTGCTCGCTGGTCAGGTCCTTCTTGATGCTCTCCGGGGTGAGCTCCACATTGGAGGGCCGGATGGCCTCGTGGGCGTCCTGGGCCCCGGCCTTGGCCTTAAACTGCCGGGGGGCCGCCGGGAGGTAGTCCTGGCCATACCGGGCCCCAGCAAAAGACCGGGCGGCGGCCACCGCCTCGTCGGACAGGCGCAGGGAGTCGGTTCTCATGTAGGTGATGAGACCCACCGTCCCCTCCCCCTCGATGTCCACGCCCTCATACAGCTGCTGGGCGATGGACATGGTCCGCCGGGGGCTCATGTTCAGCTTCCGGGAGGCCTCCTGCTGGAGGGTGCTGGTGATGAAGGGGGGCGCCGGGGAGCGGTTTTTGTCCTGCCGCTTGATCCGGCTGACCGAAAAGGGGGCGTCCTGGATGGCGGCCAGGACCTCCTCCACCTGCTCCCGGGACTTGAGCTCCAGCTTCTTTTCCCGGCCGTAAAACTGGGTCTTAAAGCTGCCCTGGTTGGGGGCGATCCGGTCCAGGGTGACCTCCAGGGTCCAATACTCCTCGGGGACAAAGGCCCGGATCTCCTCCTCCCGCTCGGCCACCAGACGGGTGGCCACCGACTGGACCCGGCCGGCGGACAGGCCCCGGCGGATCTTCTTCCACAGCAGGGGGGAGAGCTCATAGCCCACAATCCGGTCCAAAACCCGCCGGGCCTGCTGGGCGTCCACCAGGTTCTGGTCAATCTCCCGGGGGGCGGCGATGCTCTCGGTGACCACCTTTTTGGTGATCTCGTTGAAGGTCACCCGGCTGGTCTTGTCATCGGGGAGCTCCAGCAGCTCCTTCAGATGCCAGGAGATGGCCTCCCCTTCCCGGTCCGGGTCGGTGGCCAGGTAGACCTTTTTGCTGTGGTCCGCCGCGTCCTTGAGCTGGGCGATGGTCTCCTCCTTCCCCTTGATGGGCTGGTACTGGGGCTCAAACTCCCCGGTCTCCAGGTCCACCCCCATCTTGCTCTTGGGCAGGTCCCGGACATGCCCCATGGAGGCCAGCACCTGATAGGTGGGCCCCAGATATTTTCCAATGGTTTTCGCTTTGGCCGGTGACTCTACGATTACTAAGTTTGCTTTCGCCACACGATTCCCTCCGAATTTCTGTTCTGCCGGTACCAGGCGTCTCCCGGCGCCGGCACAATGGTTCCGCGGGGTTCAGGGGGCGCCGGCCCCGCTGTCCCCGCCTGTATGGTCTCATCCCCTGGGGGGATGGGTACGGTCTTCTTTCAGCTCCACCAGGGTGGTGAACCGCCGCCCCGCCTCCGCCACCCACTGGCGGACCTGGAGCAGGGTGAGGGCGGAGAGCACCCGCCGGGCGGGAATGCCCGTGGCCTCCACCAAGTCGTCGGCGGACTGTTCCCCCCTGGCCTGCAGCGCCCGGAGCAGGGCGGCCTGGTCGTCGGTGAGGGCCTCCGGGTCCTTGCCCAGGTCCACCACCAGGCGGGCCGGGGCGGGTTCCTTCTGCTGGGGCGGTACTGGGGGCGGACTCTCCCGCCCCTCCAGCCGGGCCCGGGCCGCCCCGGGGGCCAAGGGTGTCTTTGGATGCAGTTTATCCGGGTAGAGGGCCGCATATTCCTCCACCACGTCCCAGGCGTCCTGGATCAGCTTGGCCTCTCCCCGCCGGATCAGGCCGTTGGGCCCCTGGCTCAGGGGGGCGTCGATCCCCCCGGGGACGGCGAACACATCCCGCCCCTGCTCCAGGGCCCATCGGGCGGTGATGAGGGCGCCGCTGGTCTGGCTCCCCTCCACCACCAGCACCCCCAGGCTCAGGCCGGCGATGAGGCGGTTACGCACAGGAAAATGGGGGCCGGTGGGCGGGGTGCCCGGGGGATACTCGCTGAGCAGCGCCCCGGCCGCCGCCACGTCCTCATAGAGGTCCCCATGTCCGGCGGGATAAATCACGTCAATGCCGCTGCCCAGCACCGACACCACCCGGCCGCCGCCCCGCAGCGCCCCCCGGAGGGCGGCGGCGTCCACCCCCTGGGCCATGCCGCTGACCACCAGGGCCCCCTGCCGGGCCAAATCCAGCCCCAGCCGGCCGGCGGCCATGATTCCATAGGGGCTGGCCTGGCGGGCCCCCACCAGGGCCACGGCGGCCTCCTGGTCCATCTGGGGCAGCCTTCCCCGGCCATAGAGCACGCAGGGAGCGCTGTCCAGCTGGCCCAGCCGCTGGGGATAGGCCGCGTCCTGGCAGGTGAGAACCCAGATGCCCAGGGCCTCGCACTGGGCCAGAATCTGGTCCGCCTGGGACAAGTCCTTGTCCTCCAGGGCCTGCCGGACCTTCTCCGGGAGGCCCGGACAGGCCTGAAGCTCCTCCCGCCCGGCAAAGTAGGCCCCCTCCGGGGTGCCAAAATGATGCAGAATCCGGGCAGCGTACATCCCCGGGGCAGGTCCCCGGGTGCTCAGCCAAACCCAGTGGCGCAGACTGCTCAACTGCCGCCCCTCCCTTCTGCCGATGGCACAATATCCTCATCCCACCGGGCCGAACCCCATCTGCCACAGCACCACCGTGCCGGCGGCCGCGGCGTTGAGGGACTCACAGCGCTCTGTCATGGGAATTTGCAAGGTCTTTTCACTGGCCGCCAGCACCGCCGGCGACACCCCCCGGCCCTCGCTGCCGATGACCACCGCGGCCCGGCCCAGAGGCAGGGTGCGGATGTCCTGGGTGTCCTCCCCCAGGGCAGTGGCATACAGGGGAAGGCCCGCCCGGGCCAGCCGGGGCAGCAGGTCCTCCAGCTTCCCCTCCCACACCGGCAGGCGGAAGCAGGCCCCCATGGTGGCCCGGAGGGTCTTGGGACTCCAGGGATCGGCGCAGCCGGGCAGCAGAAGGAGGCCGTCGGCCCCAAAGGCGTCCGCCGTGCGCCACAAGGTTCCCAGGTTCCCCGGGTCCTGGAGGCCATCCAGCACCAAATACCGGCTGCCGGTCAGCTCCTCCGGCAGGGCCCGGGCGGGCAGACGCGCCAGAAAGAGGACCTGCTGGGGCGTCTCGGTGGGGGCCACGGACCGCAGCAGGTCCCCGGGCACCTCCACCTGGCGGACCCCCTGGGGAATCCCAGCGGGGGGATGGGTCCCGGTCTGCCACAGAATGGTCTCCAGCCCGGCCCCCCACCGGAGGGCCTCGGCCAGCATCTTGGGCCCCTCACACACCATGACCCCCTCCCGCCGCCGGTACTTTCGGTCCCCGGTCAGCTTGCGGATGCGGGTGATGAGGGGATTGGTTCTGCTTGTAATACTCTCCATCGCTCCTCCAACCGCCTCTTGGGCGGGGAATGCCACAACATACCGGCAGAATCCCTGCCGGTATGCTGTATTGTTGATATTTCCATGGGACGGGGCCCCGGGCACGCGCCATACCGCTTGCGCCTGGACCCCGCCTGACCGCCTGCCCCGTTCCGGCATGGCAGTCAGGTTTGACAAGATCACGGACCTGGTGATCCGTGGAATCATACAAAGACAACTATAGCATAAGCCCCCCGAATATTCAAGTCAACGGTTTTTCGCATACTTTCTATTTTTTCATACCTTATATATAAAAAGAAGATCATCCAGTCAGAGGATCAGCTACAAATTAAACAGGCGGGCAGGGCGCTGCACCATTGGTCCGTCCACCGTCCCGCCTCCCCGGCAAATGGCCCCGCTCCTCGAAACAACGGGAGGCATCTGCCTCCCCGGCAACGCTGAAACCCCCGATTTCTATTGACCCCGGTGCTCTTGTGTGCTATACTTCGGTTAGCGTAAGCAAACTCCGTTCTGCGCCGCCCGGGCTGTGGTCGTGCAGGGGCTTTCGCGGCAGGCGGCAGACTTCCGCAGGGGCAGCGGCCCCTATCTTTTTTGATTTTAAGTTAGCTTAAGCTAACCAAAAAGGAGGTTTCTCAATGAAGGAAAAAAAGAAGAGCAGTGTGGCAATCCTGCTGGACTATGCAGGCAGCCACAAGGGGCTGACCTTCCTGGGCCTGGCTCTGTCGGCGGTGTCTATGCTGCTGAGCATGGTGCCCTACCTCTGTATCTGGCTGGTGGCCCGGGACCTGATCGCCGTGGCACCGGACTGGACCCAGGCACAGGGCATCACCCGGTACGGCTGGCTGGCCTTTGCGTTTGCGGTGGGGGGCATTTTGCTGTACTTCGCGGGGCTCATGTGCACCCACCTGGCGGCCTTCCGCACCGCGTCCAACATCCGCAAGCGGGGGGTGGCCCACATGATGCAGGCCCCCTTGGGCTTTTTCGACACCAACGCCTCGGGCCTCATCCGGGGGCGGCTGGACGCGGCGGCGGCGGAGACGGAAACGCTGCTGGCCCACAACCTGGCGGACATCGTGGGCACCATCACCCTGTTTGTGTCCATGCTGGTGATGATGTTCCTCTTTGACTGGCGGATGGGCGCCGCCTGCCTGCTGGCGGCGGTGATCTCGGTGGCGGCCATGTTCTCCATGATGGGGGGCAAAAACGCCAAACTGATGGCGGAGTACCAGGCAGCCCAGGACCGCATGACCAAGGCGGGCACGGAGTACGTCCGGGGCATCCCGGTGGTCAAGATTTTTCAGCAGACGGTCTACTCCTTCAAGGCTTTCCAGCAGGCCATTGAGGCGTACAGCAGCAAATCGGAATACTACCAGGACAAGGTGTGCCGGGTCCCCCAGTCCCTCAACCTGACCTTCACCGAAGGGGCCTTCGTGTTCCTGGTGCCGGTGGCGCTGTTCTTGGCGCCCAGCGCCCTGGCCGGCGGCGATTTTGCCGGATTTGTCACCAATTTCGCCTTCTACGCGGTCTTCTCCGCCATCCTCTCCACGGCCCTCGCCAGGATCATGTTTGCCTCCGCCGGCATGATGCTGGCCAGCACCGCCCTGGGCCGCATTGACCAGGTCATGTGCGCCCCCACGCTGAAAAAGCCTCCCCGGCCCCAGAAACCCCAGGACAGCCGCGTGGAGTTTGCAGACGTGAGCTTCACCTACGACGGCGCGGCCTCCCCCGCCCTCTCCCATCTCTCCTTCACCGTGGAGCCGGGGCAGACGGTGGCCCTGGTGGGGCCCTCCGGCGGCGGCAAAACCACCGCCGCCAGCCTGATCCCCCGGTTCTGGGATGCCACCTCCGGGGTGGTGAAGGTGGGCGGCGTGGACGTGACGCAGATAGACCCCCATGTGCTCATGGACCAGATCGCCTTTGTCTTCCAGAACAGCCGCCTGTTCAAGACGTCCATTCTGGAAAATGTCCGGGCCGCCCGCCCGGAGGCCACCCGGGCGCAGGTGGAGGCGGCGTTGATGGCCGCCCAGTGCGGGGATATCCTGGAAAAACTGCCCCAGGGCATGGACACCCAGATCGGCTCCGAGGGGACCTACCTCTCCGGCGGGGAGCAGCAGCGGGTGGCCCTGGCCCGGGCCATTCTGAAGGACGCCCCCATCGTGGTGCTGGACGAGGCCACTGCCTTTGCCGACCCTGAGAACGAGGCACTGATCCAGAAGGCCCTGTCCGAACTGACCCGCGGCCGCACGGTCATTATGATCGCCCACCGCCTGTCCACCGTGGTGGGGGCGGATCAGATTCTTGTCCTGGACAAGGGCCGCATCGTGGAGCAGGGGTCTCATTCGGTGCTCTCCACCGCAGGCGGACTGTATGCCCGGATGTGGGCGGACTATAACCAGGCAGTCCAGTGGAAAATCACCAGCGAAAGGGAGGTAGAGTAATGTTCGGTCAAAACTTTCAGCGCAAATACGCCTTGACAGACCAAGGCGTGCGGAACACCAAGAAGGGCACGTTCTGGACCTTTCTGGTCAACCTGATCGTCATGGGCGGCATGGGCATCCTGTACCTGCTCATGTACAAGCTGATGGACACCTTAACAGAGGGCCGGCCGCTGCCCAGCGCCCCTCCACTCCTCGGCCTGGTGGTTCTGTTTGTTCTCCTGTCCTTCCTCACCCATTTGCAGCAGTATAAGGCAACCTACGGCCTGGTCTACAACGAGGTCAAGGCCACCCGCCTCAGCCTGGCCGAGCGCCTGCGGAAGCTGCCCCTGGGCTACTTCGGCAAGCGGGACCTGGCCGACCTCACCGAGACCCTCATGGGGGATGTCAACCGCATGGAGCACGTCTGGTCCCATGTGCTGGGCTATCTGTACGGCTCCTACCTCTCCACGGCGCTCATCGCGGTGTGCCTGCTGGTGTATGACTGGCAACTGGCCATCGCCTGCCTGTGGGGGGTGCCCGTGGCCTTCGGCCTGCTGTTCGGCACCCGCAGGCTCTCCGCCCGCAGCTCTGAGCGGACGAAAAAGGCCGCCGTCCGCGTCTCCGATGGCATCCAGGAGGCCCTGGAGAATGTCCGGGAGATCCGCGCCACCAACCAGGAGGTCCGGTATCTGGCCGGGCTGAACCAGAAGATTGACGACCACGAGAAGGTCACCATCCAGGGCGAACTGGGCACCGGCATCTTTGTCAACGCCGCCAGCGTCATCATGCGTCTGGGCGTGGCCACCACCATCCTGGTGGGCGCCGACCGGATTCTCTCCGGCCAGATTGACTTCATGCTGCTCTTCCTGTTCCTGCTGGTCATCACCCGGGTCTATGCCCCCTTCGACCAGAGCCTGGCCCTCATCGCGGAGTTGTTCGTCTCCCAGGTGTCCGCCGACCGCATGACGGAAATCTACAACACGCCGGTGGCGGAGGGCACCGCGCACTTCCAGCCCCAGGGGCACGACATTGTGTTCCGCCAGGTGGGCTTTGCCTACGACAAGAAAAAAGTCCTGGACGGTGTGAGCTTCACCGCCAAGGAGGGGGAGGTCACCGCCCTGGTGGGCCCCTCCGGCTCCGGCAAGAGCACCTGCGCCCGGCTGGCCGCCCGGCTGTGGGACGCCACCGAGGGCACCATCCAGGTGGGTGGGGTGGACATCTCCACCGTGGACCCGGAGGCCCTGCTGCGGGATTACTCCATGGTGTTCCAGGATGTGGTGCTCTTTGACGACACCGTCATGGAAAACATCCGGCTGGGCCGCCGGGGGGCCACCGACGAGGAGGTGCGGACTGCGGCGGAGGCCGCCAACTGCGGGGAATTCATCCGCAGGCTGCCCCAGGGCTATGACACCCCCATCGGGGAGAACGGAGCCAAGCTCTCCGGCGGGGAACGCCAGCGCATCTCCATCGCCCGGGCCCTTTTGAAGGACGCCCCCATCGTCCTGCTGGATGAGGCCACCGCCAGCCTGGATGTGGAGAACGAGACCAAGGTCCAGGGCGCCCTCTCCCGCCTGCTGGCCGGCAAAACCGTGCTGGTCATCGCCCACCGGATGCGCACCGTGGCCGGGGCGGACCGCATCGTGGTGCTGGACAACGGCCGCGTGGCCGAGCAGGGCACCCCCGCCGAGCTGATGGCCCGCGGCGGACTCTACCGCCGCATGGTGGAGCTCCAGAGCCAGAGCGCCCAGTGGCAGCTGAACCAAGCGTAATCCCAGACAAAAAGACAACGCCGACAGCCGGGGACCCCTCACAGGGGCCCCCGGCTGTCGGCATATCGTGCCGTTTTTTCGTTCAAGCGGTGTAAAACAGGGGTAACATCGTGTGCAACGGGCCTGACAGGCCATGCGGCCCGTCCTGCTCAGTACAGCTTTGCCCCTGCCGGAATCCTGTCATCCACCATCAGCAGGTTCAGCCCTTCCCGGCCGTTTTCTTCATGCACCGCCGAAATCAGCATCCCCTCCGAATCAATGCCCATCATCTTTCTGGGGGGAAGGTTTACAATGGCGATGGCGGTTTTCCCCACCAGCTCCTCCGGTTCATAATACTCATGGATTCCGCTCAAAATGGTGCGTCTGCGTTCCGTTCCATCGTCTAATGTGAACTTCAGGAGTTTCTTGGACTTGGGCACCACCTCACAGGCCTCGATCTTCACAGCGCGGAAGTCCGACTTGGCAAACGTGTCGAAGTCAACCATTTCCTCAAAGAGGGGTTCTATTTTCACCTGGGAAAAATCCACCTTTTCCGCCACAGGCTTGGGCGCAGCGGCCCCCTCGGAATTGACGCTGTTTTCTTTCTTCGCGCTGTCCAGGGGCTTCATGGTCGGGAAGAGAATCACGTCCCGGATGGAGTCTGCCCCGGTCAGGAGCATGACGCACCGGTCGATGCCGATGCCCAGGCCACCGGTGGGGGGCAGGCCGTACTCCAGGGCGTTGATGTAGTCCTCGTCCATCATGCCGGCCTCCTCGTCTCCGCCGGCCCGGAGCTCCACCTGCTTCTGGAACCGCTGCTTCTGGTCAATGGGGTCGTTGAGCTCGGAGAAGGCGTTGCCCATCTCACTGCGGCAGATGAACAGCTCAAACCGCTCGGTGAGCCGGGGGTCCTGGGCCGACCGCTTGGCCAGGGGGGAGACATCCACCGGGTGCATGGTGATGAAAGTGGGCTGAATGAGCATCCCCTCCACCTTTTGGTCAAAGCACTCGTAGAGGGCGTGGCCCCAGGTGGGCTCCACCCCGTCCATGTCGATGCCCACGCCCTTGGCGGCGGCCACGGCCGCCTCGTCGCTGTCGATGGCCATGAAGTCCACCCCCAGGTACTGCTGGACCGCCTGGGCCATGGTCAGCCGGGGCCAGCCAGGGGCCAGGCTGATCTGCTCCCCCTGCCAGGTGACCTCATAGGTCCCCAGGATCTTCTGGGCGGCGGAGGAGAGGAAGGCCTCAAACAGGTCCATCATGTCGTGGAAGTCGGCATAGGCCTCATAGAGCTCCACGGTGGTAAACTCCGGGTTGTGCTTGGTATCCATGCCCTCGTTGCGGAAAATGCGACCGATCTCGTACACCCGCTCCAGGCCGCCCACGATCAGGCGCTTTAAGTGGAGCTCGGTGGCGATGCGCATGTACATGTCAAGGTCCAGGGTGTTGTGGTGGGTGATGAAGGGCCGGGCGGTGGCGCCGCCGGAGATGGTGTTGAGCACCGGGGTCTCCACCTCCATGTACCCCCGCTCGTCCAGGAAAGCCCGGAGATAGCGAATGAACTGGCTGCGGATCTCAAAGTTCCTGCGCACCTCGGGGTTCATAATCAGGTCCACGTACCGCTGGCGGTAGCGCAGCTCCTTGTCCTGCAGGCCGTGGAACTTCTCCGGCAGAGGCCGCAGGGACTTGGACAGGAGGGTGACGTTCTTGCACCGCACGCTCATCTCCCCCCGCTGGGTCCGGAAGACCTCGCCTTCCACCCCCACCAGGTCGCCGATGTCGTACTTTTTGAAGGCGTTGTACACCGCCTCGTCCATCTCATCCCGCCGGGCGTAGAGCTGGATGCGGCCGGTTTTGTCCTGCAGGTCGCAGAAGCTCACCTTGCCCATGCCCCGCTTGGACATGAGACGGCCGGCCACAGTCACAGCCTGCCCCTCCATCTGGTCAAAGTGGTCCTTAATCTGCTGGGTGTGGGCGGACACGGTAAACTTGGTCTGCTGGAAGGGGTCCTTCCCCTCCTTTTGGAGGGCGGCCAGCTTGTCCCGGCGCACCTGGAGAATCTGGGACAGGTCCTGTTCCTGCTCCTGGGGGTTGTCCTTTCTGTTCTTCTCTGCCATGTTTCGCAGCTCCTTTATCTTTCTGGGTTGGTTATCTCTGGATCTCCACAATCTGATAGCGGATGTTGCCGGCGGGGGCCTCCACCACCACCTCTTCCCCGGCCTTCTTGCCCAGCAGGGCCCGGCCGAAGGGGGAGTCCTCGGAGATGCGCCCGTTCATGGGGTCTGCCTCCTGGGAGCCCACAATTTGATAGTGCAAGGTCTCATCAAACTCCAAGTCCTTCACCACCACGTTGTTGCCCACGTGGACCATGTCCATGTGGTTCTCCTGCTCCTCAATGAGGGTGTAGTTGGACAAAATCTCATCCAGTTCCGCAATGCGGGAGTAGAGCTTGCCCTGCTCGTTTTTGGCCTCGTCGTACTCGCTGTTCTCCGACAGGTCCCCGAAGGAGCGGGCCTCCTTGATGAGCTCCGCCACTTCCTTCTCCCGCACGGTTTTCAAATACGTGAGCTCCTGCTTCAGTTCCTCCAGGCGCTCCGCGCTCAGTCTATATTCCTTTGCCATGGTGACACACCTTCCAATTCTTAATGGGGTCGCGTTACAATGGGACGGCCCGGGGGCCATACACATTATAAATATAATACTCCGTTTACATGTCTAAGTATTATAGGAACTTTCTCCCGGTCTGTCAAGGGGATGGACCTGCCCTTCGGCAGCGTACCGGGTTTTTCCCGGGAAAATCGCAGGGTTCCCCAGGTTTCCCGCCGGGGAAGGGTCCCCTCCCGGCCGGCCGGACCGGGCCCTCACTTCTCCATGGCCTGAATGGCCGCCTGCAGCTGTTCGTCCTCCTGGGGCTCCAGCTGCCCGGCCAGCAGCTTCTGCTCATCCTCCTCCGACAGGGAGCACAGGGGGTCCGGCGTCAGCCCGGTGCCGATCAGGGAGACCCCGCCGCCGGTGTAGTACCGGGCGGTGGACAGCCCAATGGCGCTGCCGTCGGGCAGGTCGAAGAGCACCTGGGAGAAGCCCTTGCCGCTGGTCTGCTCCCCGGCCACCACCGCCCCGGCGGACTCCTGGAGCTGGGCGGCCAAGAACTCCGCCGCGCTGTAACTGTTCCTGTTCACCAGCACCGCCATGGGCAGGTCCACACAGTCGGCGTCGGAGGTGTAGACCGTCTCCTTCCCGTCGGAACTCCGGTTGATGAAAATTTTCCCCTCGGGCAGCAGGTCATCCAGGATCTCCGTGAGCTCGGTGACATATCCCCCCGGGTTATTCCGCACGTCAAAGACCAGGGCCCGGGCCCCCTGGGCCTGGAGCTCCGCCACCCCCTGCTTCACCAGGTCGGCGGTGCCGGCGTAGAAGTTCTGGATGGTCACCAGCCCCACCTGGTCCTCCAGCAGCTTCCAGGCGGCGGTGATCCCATGGACCTGTTTCCGCTGGAGCTCCACCGTCCGGCGGGTGCCGTCGGCGGCCTCCACCTCCAGGGTGAGCCAGGTGCCCTCCTCCCCCTTGATGGCCTCCACCGCCTCCTCCCGGGTCTCCGGCTGGATGGCCTGGCCGTCCACGGCGCGGATGATCTCCCCCACCTGCAAGCCGGCCTCCTGGGCGGGGCTGCCCGCTGTGACTCCCACGATCTCCAGCCCGTCCGACGGCTCTTGGCTCACGGTGACGCCGATGCCCACATAGGCGTTGCTCCGGGCCTCCCGGGTCCGCTGGGCCTCCTCCGGGTCCAGGTAGTAGGACCACCGGTCCCCCAGGGAATCCACCATGGTCTCCAAGGTGGCCGAGAGGTTCTCCGCCGGGTCATACTCCCCCACAAACCGCTTCTCAATGAGCTGATGGGCCTGGAGCAGGGTCCGCCCGTCCTGGCCCAGCAAGTGCCAGGTGATCCCCAGGGTGGCCACCCCGCCCAGCAGAAAGCAGAGCAGGCAGACTACTCCCTTTCCAACGATTCGTTTCGTGTTGCGCTGCATGGCGTTTCCTCCTTCTCGCCCCCCGCCGGCGGATGCCGGCGAAAGAAAAGCAAGCGGCGGCCGCAGCCGCCGCTTTGCCTGATGGGTTGTCGCTTTTCCCGGTCTCAATACGGCAGCACTGTGGCCACCAGGGAGAGCACCAGGGACAGGCACAGGACCACCGCAACCACTGCGGCAATGCGCTTTTGCAGGCGCATGGGGTCCCGGCGCTTGGTCTTTTGCTTGCTCATGGGCTGTGCGTCGCCTCCTTGACTGCGTTATACCTTCAGGAACTTCCGAATGGCCATCACCGAACCGCCGGCGCCGATGACGAAGCCCGCAGCCAGGAAGACCAGCAAAATCCAGTGGGACATGCTGGAGAAGGGCAGGGTGCTGATAATGCCCAGCAGGTCGCTCTGGTCAATGGCTTTGACGATGAGGCCATAAATGCCCCACTGGCAGAAGAAGGCGATGATGCCCCCGGTCAGGCCCAGGATCATCCCCTCCACCAGGAAGGGCCACCGGACAAACCAGTTGGTGGCGCCGCACATCTTCATAATGGCGATCTCCTCCCGCCGGGTGAAGGTGGCCAGCTTGATGGTGTTGGCGATGATGGAGATGGAGATGAGCACCAGCATCACCACCAGAATGATGGCCAAAGCGGTGGCCACATTGCGCAGCATGACAAAGCCGTCGGCAATTTCCAGGGAGGCCTGCACCTTGGCAATGCCATCAATGTCCTTCACCTGGTCCACCGTCTCCTGCATCAGCTGGATGTCCACCACATGAATTTCATACCGGTCCCGAAGGGTGTCGGACTCCACGTTGTCAAACAGGTCCTGCCGTTCCTGGTTTGCCTTAAAGTTGGCCAGGGCCTCCTCCTTGGTGACAAAGTGGATGTCCGCCACATTGGGTACGGCCTTAATCTGACTTTCCAGCGCCTGGGCCTGGGCCCGGGTGAGGGAGTCGTCAATGTACGCCAGGAACTGGTTGTCGTCCTCCAAATCGCCCAGCACATGGTTGGCGTTGATGGCGATCAGGGAGAAGGAACCCATAATCAGCAGGCAGGCCACGGTCATGCACACCGCCGCAATGGACATGAGTCCATGGGTAAATATACTCCGGAAGCCCTCCCGGATATGATACCAAATCTGTCTATCTCCCATTGCCGTAATACCCTCCTGCCGCGTCGCTGATGATCCGGCCGCTCTCGATGGCCACCACCCGCTTGCCGAACCGGTTGACCAGCTCCCGCTCGTGGGTGACCACCAGGATGGTGGTGCCCATGTCGTTGATCTTCTCCAGCAGGGACATGATCTCCAGGGAGCGGGCGGGGTCCAGGTTGCCGGTGGGCTCGTCGGCGATGATGACGCTGGGGTTGTTGGCCAGGGCCCGGGCAATGGCCACCCGCTGCTGCTCCCCGCCGGAGAGCTGGGTGGGCAGCCGCCCCCCCTTATTGGTCAGGCCCACCAGGTCCAATACATAGGGAATCCGCCGGCGGATCTCATAGGTGGTGGCGCCCACCGCCCGCATGGCCACCTCAATGTTCTCATAGACGGTCTTTTTCTCAATCAGCCGGAAATCCTGGAAGACCACGCCAATGGTCCGGCGCATCAGGGGAATCTGCTTTTCGCTGATGTCGTTGAGGTTGTATCCATTGACCATCAGCTTGCCCCGGGTGGGAGAGATCTCCGCTGTGATGAGCTTGATGATGGTGGACTTGCCGGAGCCCGAGGGCCCCACCAGAAAGACAAAGTCCCCGTCGTCAATCTGCATGCTGACCCCTTTCAGGGCTTTTGTGCCGTTTTGATACTCCTTATGAATGTCTCTCAGACGAATCAAAGTAACACTCCTTTATCTATCTTGTGCTGTATTCGGTTGTCCTCCCCCGCGCCCGGCGGGGCGGTGCCCCGAACCCTTACGACTCGATCCCCCGGGAGACCAGATACTTTTTCACCATCAGGGCCACCTTGAAGGTGATGGCGTCGTCAAACTCCCGCAGGTCCAGGCCGGTGAGCTTCTTGATCTTCTCCAGCCGGTACACCAGGGTGTTCCGATGGACAAAGAGCTTCCGGGCGGTCTCCGAGACGTTCAGGTTGTTCTCAAAGAACTTGTTGATGGTAAACAGGGTCTCCTGGTCCAGGGCGTCAATGGGGTTCTTCTTAAATACCTCCTGGAGGAACATCCCGCACATCACCGTGGGCAGCTGGTAGATCAGGCGGCCGATGCCCAGGTTCTCATAGGTGATGATGGTCTTCTCCGTGTCAAAGACCTTGCCCACGTCGATGGCCACCCCGGCCTCCTTGTAGGCCCGGGCCAAGTCCCGGATGTGGCTGACCACGGTGCCGATGCCGATGGTGGTCTTGATCTTCAGGTTCTGGGCCAGGGCGTCCTCAATGCTCTTGGCAATGCGGTAGATCTCCTTGCCGTCGCCCCCCTCAGTGAGGGTCTTGATGACAGCGATGTCCGTCTCGTTGATGGAGATGACAAAATCCTCCTGGCTGTCGGAGAACAGGCTCTGGACCACGTCCACCGCCGCGATCTCCGCCGAGCCCACCTGCCGGACCAGAAAGACCGCCCGGAGGGCCTCCGAGGCGAAGTGGAGCTCCTTGGCCCGGACGTAGATATCCCCCAGCAGGATGTTGTCGGAGATGATGGCCTTCACAAAGGCGGTCTTGTCGTGCTTCTCCTCATAGTAGGCCTTGGCGCTGTTCAGGGCCACCGTCACCATGGAGCAGATGAGCTTGGCCTGCTCGTCACTGCCCTGGACAAAGGCGGCATAATCGTAGTGGGACCCCCGGCTGACCAACGGTTTGAAGGTCTTGTCCCCGTAGATCACCACGGCGGACTCATTCACATTTAAGGCGGAAGCAGCGCCCTCCCATTTCTCACCGATCCAGGTCAGCTGGTTGCAGGACACCACGGTGCCCTGGTCGTCGATGACGCCGATGACCCGGTCCGTGCACTCCTTCATTTGGAGCACAATGCTTTGAAATACTCTGCTGGACATGTCTATTTCCTCCTCATATTTGCTCTCAAAAGGGGGTTTTTCCTGGTTTCTACGTACGAAAATTAGAATTCCCCATGATGGCATCATAGAATAGCCTATATTATAGCGGTTCCTTCGAGCGATTTCAATAGCTTTTTCGTGAATCTTTGTGGAAAATGCCGAAATAATTCCTTTTATCGTCCAAGACTGGCTTTTTCTTCCGGGGTCAACGGCCGCCAAGCCCCTGCCGGAAGGGCCGGGTCCAGGGTCAGGGGCCCCATGGACAGGCGTTTGAGATAGGTCACAGGCTTCCCTCGGGCGGCCAGCATGCGCTTGACCTGGTGATACTTCCCCTCCCGGAGGGTCACCAAGCCCTGGCTGGGCGGGTCCAGCACCGTCAGGTCCGCCGGCTGGCACACCGTCCCGTCGGCCAGGGTCACTCCCGCCTGAAAGGCCCGCCGGTCCTGCTGGTCCAGCCGGCCGTCCACCTCCACATAGTAGACCTTGTCCACATGCCGCCCCGGCGCCAAAAGGGCGTGGGCCAGAGGTCCGTCATTGGTGAGCAGGAGCAGCCCCTCGGTGTCCTTGTCCAGCCGCCCCACGGGAAACAGCGCCCGCCGCCGCAGATGCTGGGGCAGCAGGTCCAGCACCGTCCGCTCCCGGGGGTCCTGGGTGGAGGAGACCACCCCGGCGGGCTTGTGGAGCATCACATAAACCCCCTGCTCCGTGGCAATGGGCCGGCCATCCACTGTGACGGGGGTGCCTTCGGCCACCTTGTCCTCCGGTCCCTTGGGCCGGGCGCCCCCTACCTGGACCCGGCCCGCCTTGACCAACGCCTTGGCCTCTTTCCGGGACCACTGGCCCGTGGCCGCCAACAGCTTGTCCAACCGCTCCATGGTCTCTCCCCTCCTGTACCCGTTGTTTTCGCCATTGTATCATATTTTTTCCGCCGTGGACATAGAGTAAGGAGAAGATTTTCGCCGCCGGTCCCCTTTCCCGGCCGCCGGCGCCGCACTGAGAGGAGCTACCATCCATGATCATCATCACCAAGAAACTCCATCCCCGCCGCCTGGTGGCCGGCTGCGCCCTGTTCGCCCTGGCCCTGGGGGTTCTGGGGGCCGGCCTGGGACTGGTGCGGGACATCCAGAGCGCCGCGGCCGTGGCCGACCTGCAAGTGGACCCCCGGGGCATCAAAACCAACGCCGACCGGGTGGCCTTTCTGGAGGGCTACGGCTGGATCGTCTCCCAGGAGCCTGCCGCCGTAGAGGACATCCGCCTCCCGGACACCTTCGACGCCTCCTACGACGAGTACCTGTCCCTCCAGAAATCCCAGGGCTTCGACCTGTCCCAGTACGCCGGCAAAACCGTCAAACGCTATACCTATCAGGTCTCCAACTACCCCGGTTTACAGGAAAATATCTGGGCCAGTCTTCTCCTCTATAAAAAAGAGGTCATCGGCGGGGAGATCTACTCCAACGAGGGGGACGGCTTCATCCAGGCCCTGCCCTACCCCG
>NZ_QQRQ01000011.1 GCF_003425665.1 Evtepia gabavorous | reverse complement strand
CCCGCCGTTCCAACGGCGCCGGAAAAAACCGCAGAAAAGGCGATATCCCCCCAAAGAAACCCAAAGACCCAAGGAGGCGCCCATGGAACCACAATCCGTTTCCATCACCACAGAATACATCAAGCTGGAGGCCCTGCTGAAGCTGGCCAACCTGGTCTCCAGCGGCGGAGAGGCCAAATGTCTCATCCAGGACGGTCAGGTGTCCGTAAACGGCCAGGTTTGCCGGATGCGGGGAAAGAAGCTGCGTCCCGGGGACCGGGTGGCCTTTGCCGGCCGGGAGCTCACAGTGCAATGAGGGTCTGCTCCATCTGCTTGGACGGATTTCGCAACTACACCAACTTTTCCGCTTCCTTTGACCCGGGGGTCAATGTGATCTGGGGAGAGAATGCCCAGGGAAAGACCAATCTGCTGGAGGCCATTGGCTTTCTCTCCGGGGCCCGGTCCCACCGGGCCCGAGGGGACCGGGAGCTCATCTCCTTTCAGCGGGATCAGGGGACCATCACAGCCCAGGTGGACAGCCGGGACCGGACCTTTCTCATTGAGGCCCAGCTGGCCCGGGGGCGCCGGCGGAAGCTTCTGGTGAACCGTGTGAAGCTGAAAACCGCGGCGGAGCTGACGGGGATTGTCCAGACGGTGCTGTTCTGCCCGGAGGATCTGGCGCTGATTAAATCGGGGGCGGCGGAGCGGCGGGCCTTTTTGGACCACGCCATCTGCCAGCTTCGCCCCCGATATGGGGAGGCGCTGGCCCAATACCACAAGCTGCTGGACCACAAGACCCGGATTCTTCGGGATTGGGAGAAGAATCCCAGCTTGCTGGAGGTGCTGGAGGACTTCAACGAGGCCATGGCCCGGGCGGGGGCCCTGCTCATTCACTACCGGGCCCACTTTGTGGGGAAACTGGCCCCCCGGGCGGCCCAGATTCAGCGGGACTTTTCCGGGGACCGGGAGGAGCTGACCCTCTCTTACCAGACCGTGGGTACCGTCCGGAACCCCTTGGGGCCCACGGTGTCCATTTATGAGGACCTTCGGGCCCACCAGGACAGCCACCGCCGGGCGGAATTGGAGGCCCGGTCCTGCCTGTCCGGGCCCCACAAGGACGATCTGGCGGCCTGGATCGACGGACAGCCCGCCCGGCAGTTTGCCTCCCAGGGCCAGACCCGGACGGCGGCCCTCTCCCTGAAGCTGGCGGAGCGGGAGCTCTTTGAGGACGACACGGGACAGTGGCCGGTGCTCCTGTTGGACGACGTGCTCTCGGAGCTGGACGCCCGGCGGCAGGACTTTGTCCTGGACCGGATCACTGGGGGACAGGTGTTCATCACCAGCTGTGAGGCCCCGGCGGGGGAGATTTCCCGGGGAAAAATCCTCCATATTCACCAGGGCGCTTTGGTGGATTCGCCGAATTAAGAAAAATTCTCTCCTGTGTTGTACAAAAACGTCCTCCTTTCGCGGGGGGGACTGTGGTAAGATAGAGGAACCTTTTTGATTTTGTCACAGAAAGGCGGGTGGAAGCTATGTATCTGCACTTGGGGGCCTCGGTGGTCATCCCCCTGGGGGATGTGCTGGGGATTTTCGACCTGGACAATACCACTTCCTCCCGGGTGACCCGGGACTTTCTGGCCCGGGCCCAGCAGGCCGGCCAGGTTGTCAGCGTGGGGGAGGACCTGCCCAAGTCTTTTCTCCTCTGCCGGAACCAGGCGGGCAGGGTCACCGTCTACCTCTCTCAGCTCTCCTCAGCCACCCTGCTCAGGCGGGTGGAGTCCGGCCGCTTTGAGACAATATAGCGCAGCAAGCCCCTTCGGCGAACAGAATTTCGCCGGCAGGGGAATTCCCTCTGGAGGTATCAAAAATGGATCAGTTGGAACAGAAAAACACCACCGCGGTGGAACATGAGTACGGGGCCTCGGAGATTCAGGTCCTGGAGGGACTGGAGGCCGTCCGGAAGCGGCCGGGCATGTACATCGGCTCCACCTCCTCCAGCGGCCTGCACCATCTGGTCTATGAGATCGTGGACAACGCCATTGACGAGGCCCTGGCCGGGTACTGCACCGAGATTCAGGTGGGGATCGAGCCGGGCAACATCATCCGGGTGGTGGACAATGGCCGGGGCATCCCCGTGGACATCCAGAAGCAGACAGGCAAACCCGCCCTGGAGGTGGTCTTTACCATCCTCCATGCCGGCGGCAAGTTCGGCGGCGGGGGCTATAAGGTCTCCGGCGGTCTTCACGGGGTGGGCGCCTCTGTGGTCAACGCCCTGAGCCAGTGGCTGGAGGTCCGGGTCCATAAGGACGGGCAGATCTACGAGATGAAGTTTGCCCGGGGCCAGGTGACCCAGCCCATGCAGGTGGTGGGGCAGACCGACCGCACCGGTACGGAGGTGGTCTTTCAGCCCGACCCGGAGATGTTCACCGAGACCACGGAGTACGATTACGAGACCCTTCACACCCGGATGCGGGAGGAGGCCTTCCTCAACGCCGGCCTGTCCATCACCATTGCCGACCGGCGGGGGGAGGAAGTGATCTCCGAGACCATGTGCTATGAGGGCGGCATCCGGGAGTTTGTCACCTACATCAACCGCAACAAGACCCCCATCCACGACGGCGTCATCTATATGGCCGGGTCCCGGGAGGACGCCATGGCGGAGGTCTCTCTCCAGTACAACGACAGCTACAACGAGATCATTGTCTCCTTTGCCAACAACGTGCACACCCCGGAAGGAGGCATGCACGAGGAGGGGTTCAAACGGGCCCTGACCAATGCCCTGAACGCCTACGGCAGAAGAATGAAGCTGCTCAAAGAGGACGAGAAGGTGAGCGGCGAGGACTGCCGGGAGGGCCTGACCTGCATCATCTCCGTGAAGCTCACCGAAGCCCAGTTTGAGGGCCAGACCAAGGCCAAGCTGGGAAACTCCGAGATCCGCACCCTGGTCAATTCCATTGTCTCGGAGAAGTTGGAGGAGTTTTTGGAGGAGAACCCCGCCGTGGGCCGGGCCATCCTGGACAAGGCCCTCACCGCCGCCCGGGCCCGAGAGGCCGCCCGAAAAGCCCGGGAATCCGTCCGCCGGAAAACCGGGCTGGAGTCGGGACAGATGCCCGACAAGCTTCGGGACTGCAACGAACGGGACCCCTCCCTCACGGAGATCTACATCGTGGAGGGCGATTCCGCCGGCGGCTCGGCCACCCAGGGCCGGGACTCCCGGTTCCAGGCCATTCTCCCCCTGTGGGGCAAAATGCTCAACGTGGAAAAGGCCCGGGCTGACCGGGTCTATGGCAATGACAAACTCAGCCCCGTCATCACCGCCCTGGGGGCGGGGATCGGGGAGGAGTTTAACCCGGAAAAACTCCGCTACCACAAAATTGTCATCATGGCCGACGCCGACGTGGACGGGGCCCACATTCGGACCTTGCTGCTGACCTTCTTTTTCCGGTTCATGCGCCCCCTCATTGAGCAGGGGTATGTCTACTCCGCCGTGCCCCCCCTGTATAAGCTCACCCGAGGCAAGCAGCAGCGGGTGGCCTACTCCGACGAGGAACGGGACGCGGTGTCCGCCCAGATGCGGGGGGACAACCCCAACGCCAAGGTGGAGATCAGCCGCTTCAAGGGTCTGGGCGAGATGGACCCCCACGAGCTGTGGGAGACCACCATGAACCCCGAAACCCGTACCCTCCGGCGGATTACCCTGGAGGACGCGGTGAAGGCGGACGAAATCTTCACCATCCTCATGGGGGAAAAGGTGGAGCCCCGAAAGGAGTTCATTGAGGAGAACGCCAAGTACGTGGTAAATTTGGATATTTGAGTTTGGAGACCTCCCTTGGGAACGGTCTGTGCATCGCCCACCCCAAAAGGGCATACACTACCTCCAGTCAAAAGGAAAGGAAACCAAACTACGCTTATGATGCTATCTTCCATTCTGTTTTTGGTGGCCGCCGCCCTGCTGCCCCCGCTGGTGCTGCTGCGGGTGGTCTACCAAATGGATAAACTGGACCGGGAGCCGGGAGCCCTGCTGTTGGCCCTGTTCTTTCGGGGGGCTTTGGCCATGGTCCCCATCTTGGTGCTGGAGGTTGTGGCCGATCAGTTCATTGATTTTTTCCCCTGGCGTCCCATCGTCTACCTCTTTCTGGCCTATTTTGTGGTGCCGGGATTCATTGAGGAGGGGGTCAAGTACCGGGTTCTTCTCCGGCGCACCTGGAATGAGCCCCATTTTAACCACCGGTTTGACGGCGTGGTGTACGGGGTCTTTGTCTCCCTGGGCTTTGCCGCGGTGGAGAATGTGCTGTATGTGCTCACCTCCGGCTTTTCCACGGCGGTGGTGCGGGCCATTTTCTCCATCCCGGGCCACGCCATGTTCGGCGTGGTCATGGGGGAGGCGATGAGCCGGGCAAAATGGCTGGAGGTCCATGGACAGCGGGAACAGGCCGGGGCGGCCCGGCGGCGGGCCTGGCTTCTGCCGGCGGTTCTCCACGGTCTGTATGACTTTTTGCTCGTGGGATTTGGCTGGATTTTTTATGGATATTTCGCGGGGTTGGTGGTCTATGTGGTCCGTCTGCTGCGGCAAAGCGCCCGGGAGGACGGGCCAATCAACCTGTGAGGCGGCCTGCCTCCGACAAGACCCATCCCCCGCCGCCGGGCGGCGGCAGTGAAGGAGTGAAACTATGGCAAAGAACAAAGACTACCGGCCGGAGGACATCGCTTTCCCGGACCAGGTCATCGTGGAGTCGGAGCTGGTCAAGGAGATGAAGGACAGCTACATTGACTACGCGGTGTCCGTCATTGTGGGCCGGGCCCTGCCCGATGTGCGGGACGGACTCAAGCCCGTGCACCGGCGGATTTTATACTCCATGTATGAAAGCGGTTTGACCTCCGACAAGCCCTTCAAAAAATCCGCCACCTGCGTGGGCGACGTGCTGGGCAAGTATCACCCCCACGGGGACAGCTCCGTGTATGACGCCTTGGTCCGGCTGGCCCAGGATTTCTCCATGCGTTACCGGCTCATCGACGGCCACGGCAACTTCGGGTCCGTGGACGGCGACCCTCCCGCGGCCTATCGTTACACCGAGGCCCGCATGGCCAAGATGGCCGGGGAGATGCTGGCGGATATTGAGAAGGAGACGGTGGACTGGGACCCCAACTTCGACGAGAGCCGGAGGGAACCCCGGGTGCTGCCCGCCCGGTTTCCCAACCTGCTGGTCAACGGCTCCTCCGGCATCGCCGTGGGCATGGCCACCAACATCCCCCCCCACAATCTGCGGGAGGTCATTGACGCGGCGGTCTGCGTGCTGGACAACCCCGAGGCCGACCTGGCCGACCTGATGCAGTACGTGAAGGGGCCGGACTTTCCCACCAAGGGGATCATCATGGGCCGCTCCGGCATCCGGGCGGCCTACGCCACCGGTCGGGGCCGGGTGACCATCCGGGCCCGCACCGAGTTTGAGGAGTACGGCCGCAACCACGAGCGCACCCGGATCATTGTCACAGAGCTGCCCTACCAGGTCAACAAGCGCATGCTCATCGCCGCCATCGCCGAGCAGGTGAAGGAAAAGCGGCTGGAGGGCATCTCCGACCTCCGGGACGAGTCCGACCGCAACGGCATGCGGGTGGTCATTGAGCTCAAGCACGATGCCAACCCCCAGGTGGTGCTGAACCATCTGCTCACCCAGACCCAGCTGCAGACCACCTTTGCCATCAACATGCTGGCCCTGGTGGACAACCAGAGGCAGCCCCGGATTCTCTCCCTGCGGAATATTCTGGACGAGTACCTCACCTTCCAGGAGGAGGTCATCACCCGCCGCACCCGCTATGAAAAGCGCAAGGCCGAGGAGCGGGCCCACCTGCTGGAGGGGCTGCTCATCGCCCAGGACAACATTGACGAGGTCATTCAGATCATCCGCTCCAGCTATGACAACGCCAGGGAGAACCTGATGAACCGCTTCCACCTGGACGAGGTCCAGGCCCAGGCCATCTGCGACATGCGGCTGATCGCCCTGCAGGGCCTGAACCGGGAGAAGCTCCAGGAGGAATACAACGAGCTGGAGAAGAAGATCGCCTGGTACCAGGAGCTGCTGTCCAACCGGGAGAAGCTGGTGGGTGTGATGAAGCAGGAGCTGCTGGAGATCCGGGACAAGTACGGCGACGACCGGATGACGGAGATCCAGGACGTGGAGGACGAGATCGACATTGAGGACCTCATTGAGGAGGAGACCTGCGTCTTCACCCTCACCGCCGCCGGGTACATCAAGCGAATGCCTGTGTCCACCTACCGCGCCCAGAAGCGGGGCGGCAAGGGGGTCTCCGCCCAAAGCCTGCGGGAGGAGGACTATGTGGACACCCTGTTCACCGCCTCCAGCCACGACAACATTCTCTTCTTCACCAGTTCCGGCCGGGTGTACAAGAAGAAGGGATATCAGATTCCCGAGGCCAGCCGGACCGCCAAGGGAACCCATCTGAACAACATTTTCCAATTTGAGCCGGGAGAGCGGGTCACCGCCATGCTCCACGGCCGGGATTATGATGAGAACGGCTATCTGTTCATGGTCACCCGCAACGGCACGGTGAAGCGCACGGAGAAATCCGCCTTCCGAAACATCCGGGCGGCGGGCCTCCGGGGCCTCACCCTGGACGAGGGGGACGAGCTCATTGCCGTGCTGGAGACCGACGGGGAGGCCAATGTCCTCATCGCTACCCACGACGGCATGGCCATCTGCTTCCGGGAGACCGATGTCCGGCCCATGGGCCGGACCGCGGTGGGGGTCCGGGGCATCAAGCTCCGGCCAGGAGACTATGTCATCGGCGGGGTGCTGGCCCAGCTGGGTACTACCCTGCTGGCCATTACGGAAAACGGCTATGGCAAGCGCACCCACATTGAGGAGTACATCCGTTCCGGGGGAGAACCCCAGCACCGGGGAGGCTTCGGCCTGAAGGGATACCAGATCACCGAAAAGACTGGCAAGGCCGCCGGGGTCAAGGTGGTGGAGGAGGACGACGACATCCTGCTCATCTCCGACGACGGCACCATCATCCGCATGGCCGCCGCCGATGTGAACCTGTACAGCCGCACCGCCCAGGGAGTCCGGGTGATGCGGGTGTCCGAGGGAACCAAGGTCATCTCCCTGGCCCGGGTTCCCCAGGAGAATGAAGGGGAAACCCAGGAGGAGACATAAATGGAAAAAGAGTTTCGAAAGATCACCCTCACCTTTGGCATAATTATGGCCGTCCTGGGCGCTCTGGTGATCTGGCGCGGGGTGACAAAGATGATTCCCGTCACCGGCTGGGTCCATGGAGGACTGTTCACCCTGGGAGGCTTGTTCTTCTTCCTGGTGGGAGTGGCGCTGCTGGTGGTCCCGCCCTTGCGGGCCCGGCGGAAGAAAAAGAACGCGGAGGAGCGGGAAAAAGCGTCATGAAGCAGGTGACCATTTACACCGACGGTGCCTGCTCCGGCAACCCCGGCCCAGGGGGCTGGGGGGCGGTGCTCCTGTATGGGAGCCATCGAAAGGAGATTTCCGGCGGGGAGGCCTCCACCACCAACAACCGCATGGAGCTCACGGCGGTGATCGCCGCCCTGTCCCTGCTGAAGGAGCCCTGCGGCGTGGACCTCTATTCTGACTCCAAATACGTCATCGACGCCCTGGAGAAGGGCTGGGCCCGGGGCTGGAAAAAGCGGGGCTGGGTGAAAAGCGACAAAAAGCCCGCCCTGAACCCCGACCTGTGGGAGCAGCTGCTGGCCCTGACAGACCGGCACCAGCTGCGCTACCACTGGGTAAAAGGGCATGCGGAGAACCCCTACAACAACCGCTGTGACGAGATGGCCGTGGCGGAAAGCCGGAAGTTTAAGGCGTAACAGATGGAGGCAGCCCTCTGCAAGGGGGCTGTCTCTTCCTGCGTAAAATCCCTCTTGGCCCTGTTCGGGCCGGTGCGCCCGCCCCAGGGCGGCAAGAAAAAAGGAGAACCAATGAAGAAAAAAACCATTCTATTCGACTTGGACGGGACCCTGCTCCCCATGGACCAGGACGCCTTTACCCGTGGGTATTTCAAACTCCTGGCCCAAAAGCTGGCCCCCCACGGGTATGACCCGGCCGCTCTGGTGGACAATATCTGGGCCGGCACCGCCGCCATGGTGGGCAACGATGGCAAACGCACCAATGAGGCGGCCTTCTGGGATAGATTCGCCGCCCTGTATGGGGAGCAGGTCCGGGAGGACATCCCCCTGTTTGACGCCTTTTACCGGCAGGAGTTTCAGCAGGCCAAGGCTTTCTGCGGCTTTACCCCAAAAGCCCGGGCCGCAGTGGAGGCCTGCAAGGCCGCCGGCCATCGGGTGGCCCTGGCCACCAATCCCATCTTTCCGGCGGTGGCCACGGAGAGCCGCATCCGCTGGGCGGGGCTGGCCCCGGAGACCTTTGCATGGTACACCACCTATGAGAACATCGGCTACTGCAAGCCCAACCCCGATTATTACCGGGAGATTTTGCGGTATTTGGGCTGCCGGGCGGAGGACTGCCTGATGGTGGGCAACGATGTGGAGGAGGATATGATGGCCGCCCAGGCGGCGGGGCTGTCGGTCTTTCTGCTCACAGACTGCCTGCTCAACCGGAAAGAGAAGGACATCTCCTCCTATCCCCAGGGGGATTTTGACGCACTGCTGGCCTTTGTGGAGGAGTGGGGCGGGGAAGCCTCCCTCTGATGGAACGGATGGAAAGAAAGGTTCTCCCCAATTTCCTGGGAAATTGGGGAGAACCTTTTCGTTTTTTCTAAGTTTTCTCCGGAAAAGAGGGAAAAATGGGACTTATGAGATCCACTTTTCCACATCTTCCACGGAAAAGTCCACATGCAGCGCGGTGCTGATGCCCAGGCCCAGCACCCGGGAGAGGGTCTCCACCTCGCTGTCCACGTTTCGGGGGGTGACAAACCACTCGGCCCCCTCCTGACGGAAGAGGGCCGGGTCGAATCCCTCCTGCCCCGCCTGGTCCAGCAGGTCCAGGCAGAGGGTGGCCGCCTCCACCACCGTGGGTACACCCACGGCGATGACGGGAATCCCCAGGTGTTCCTCATCCAGGGCCATTCGGGCGTTGCCCACCCCGGAGCCGGGGACAATGCCGGTGTCAGAGACCTGGACCGTCCGGCACACCCGCTCCTGCCGGCGGGCGGCCAGGGCGTCCACGGCGATGAGGCAGGCGGGCTTGAGCTTTTTCACCACCGCCCCGATGAGCTCGCCGCTCTCGATCCCCGTGGTCCCGGTGACCCCGGCGGCCAGCGCGGAGACCGGGCGGAGGGCGGAGAAGTCCTGGGGCATGGTCTGCACCAGGTGGCGGGTGACCAGGAGAAAGTCCGTGGCCCTGGGCCCGATGGCGTCGGGGGTCACCCGGCGGTTGCCCAGGCCGGCCACCAGAACAGACCCCTGTTTGGGCAGGGTGGGCAGGGCTTCCAGCACCGCGGCCACCCCCCGGGCCGCCCGCAGAACCTCCTCCCGCTCCCGGGGCAGCTGGGGCAGCTCTAAGGTGAGATAGGTCCCCTTGGGCTTGCCCAGGGCGGCCTCCCCCTCCCGATTGAGGATTTCCACCCGGGTGAGGGGATAGCCAAAGACGGTGTCCTCCTGGGCCTTCACCCCGGCCAGACGGGTGGTCTGGGCCGCGGAACCCTCCGCCAGCTCCTTGGCCTCCAGGGCCAAATCAATTTTTCTGTCTTGGATCATGGGGCACTCCCTTCCGTCCCACCACCAGATATGGTGGGACAAGCAGATTCTAATCACTATCTTTAGCACTTTGCAAAAATTTATGTAAAAATTCAGATTTTTCTGGAAAAAAGGTTGCAATTTCAAGCGGGGTATGCTAAAATACATTCTCGCACAGAACTTTTGTGACAAAATGAATCAATCGGAGGAGGTGTTTGGTTTGCCGAATATCAAGTCTGCCAAGAAGCGTGTTCTGGTCAATCAGACAAAGGCCGCCAGAAACAAGGCCGCAAAGTCCGCCCTGAAGACTCAGCTGAAGTATTTTGATGCTGCTATCAACGAAGGCAACCGCAGCGAGGCCGATAAGAGATACAAGGAAGCTGTCAAGGCTGTGGATCAGGCTGCTGCCCGTGGTCTGATGCATAAGAACACCGCAGCCAACCGCAAGAGCAAGATGACCCTGCGGCTGAACAAGATTCCTCAGTAACGAGAAGGACTTACGGAAAACCGTCTGATTGGATCAGACGGTTTTTTTGTATTGGGCTTTTCCCGCCTTGGCGGCGGGAAAAACCAGCATGAGACGGGTTCTCCGGTCCCAATCCGGGCATCCTATCTCTGTCTCCCTCTCTCCCACCATACCGCAGAAAGGACCGTATATGGATACTTCCGCAGACGCCTATTTTCCCGATCCACGCCCCCTGCCGCCTGGACAGCGGCGGCAGCTGTGGGCCCGTCTGGCCATTCGGCTGGGGATTTTTTTGTCCCTGGTTCTCTTCCTCTGCCTGGCGGGCCGCCCTCTGCTCTCCCTGTGCATGCCCTTTGCCCTGGCTCTTTTGGCCACCTGGTTGACCGAGCCATTGCTCCGGTTTTTCCACAGGCGGTGGAACATTCCCCGGGGCATAGGGGCCATTGTCCTGATTTTGCTCCTGGTGGGAGCTCTGGGTGGCCTAATGGCGGCTCTCATTTGGAAAGGCTGGAGTGAACTTTCCACCCTGTGGGGAAACTGGGACCAAGGCTGGAACGCCTTTCAGGAGACTTACTATCAGCTCAGCCATGCCCTGGACAAGTGGCTGGCCTATCTGCCCCAGCAGGTGCAGGACACCCTTTGGAATCTGTCGGACCGGCTGCTGGCCTGGCTGGAGGAATTTGTTTATAATCTGTTACCGAAGACCACCTCAGCGGTGCGGAGCATCTCCTCCTTTGTGCTGGCCTTTCTCTTTTTCCTGGTGGCCTGGTATTTTACCGCCGAGGATTATCCCAATCTCCGCCGGGTGGCCCGGGAGACCATTCCCCGGAGTGTCCGGCGCATCGGCGTACAGGCCCGGGGCGCTTTTTCCGCCGCCTTTGGGGGCTATCTCAAGGCGGAGATTCTGGTCTCCCTGGGGGTGACGGGGATTCTTTTGGTGGGCTTTTTCCTGCTTCGGCAGCCCTATTGGGTGCTGCTGGCGGTGGCCCTGGGCATTTTGGACTTTATCCCCATTGTGGGGGCGGGGACGGTGATGGTCCCCTGGTCTGTCATTCTCCTGGTGCTGGGGGAGTGGAAGCGGGGCGTGGCCTTTCTGGCGGTGTGGGGGGTTATCTGCCTCTTCCGCCGGATGATTGAGCCCAAGATCGTGGGGGACCAGACAGGGCTGCACCCCCTGCTCTCCCTGCTGGCCATTTACGTGGGCATGAAGTTAGGGGGCGTGGTGGCGATGATCCTGGCCCCGGTTCTGCTGCTGATGCTCCGGAACCTGTGGCGGGCGGGGATGTTCCACGCCACCGTCCGGGACCTCACCATGGCGGCCCGGGATATGGCGGCCATCCTCCATGGCAGACCGGAGGAGACAGACCCGCCAGAGCCCGAAAAACCCGGCGAAACCGTTCAAAAAATGGAGAAAGAAAGTTAAAAGTTTTTCTACTTCGATTTCACGAAATCTTCATAAATATCCGCTATACTGACCACAGTAAAAAGAGCACGGGGTCTTCCCTTGGGAGGGGCCTTTGCATCCTCAGAAAACAGGATGGACTGGAGGCATACTTATGGACTACTACGGCAACGACAACGGCAATCAGAACGGCGGCTATTCTCACGATCCCTTTGCTTCGGGAGATGGCCCCTCCTTTCAAGGCTCCGGCTTTCAGGGGCCAAACTTTGACGGGGGAAGTCCCCGGGGGAAAAAGCCCAGAAAGCCCTTGAGTGCCAGACAGAAAAGCACCTTAAAGGTCGTGGCCCTGTGTCTGGTGTGCGCCCTGGTGGGCGGTTTGGCCCATCCTGTGTACAATGCCGTCACCGGCGGAAATGGGACCACCATTTACACCGGCAACCGAACCCCCACCAAGGTGGACACCGCCGCAGTGAACACGGAGAAGGAACTGACCACCGCGGAGATTTACGCCAAGTATGTCAGCTCCTGCGTGGGCATCACCGTGGACATCGTCAGCACCAACATCTTTGGCCAGACCGTCACCGGCGCGGCCGCCGGCTCCGGCTTTGTCATCACCGAGGACGGCTACATCCTCACCAACTACCACGTCATTGACGGGGCCAACTCCATCAAGGTGACCTTCTCTGACGGTAAGGAGTATACCGCCACCTATGTGGGCGGCGAGGAGGCCAACGACATCGCTGTCATCAAGGTGGAGGCCACCGGCCTGACCCCCGTGGTCATTGGCAGCTCCAGCGACATGCTGGTGGGGGAGCAGGTCACCACCATCGGCAACCCCTTGGGAGAGCTGACCTTCTCGGAGACCACCGGCATCATCTCCGCCCTGGACCGCACCATTACCATGAGTGACGGCAACAAGATGAATATGATCCAGACCGACTGCGCCATCAACTCCGGCAACTCCGGCGGTCCCCTGTTCAACAGCCACGGGGAGGTCATCGGCATTGTCTCGGCCAAGTATTCCTCCAGCGCCAGTTCCTCCTCAGCCTCGGTAGAGGGTTTGGGCTTCGCCATCCCCATGGATGACGTGGCGGACATGGTTTCGGAGCTGGTCACCAATGGCTACGTCACCGGCAAGCCTCTCATGGGCATCTCCGTGGGCGACGTGGCTGAGGATGTGCAGGCCTACGGCGTCCCGGCCGGCGCGGCGGTGAAAGTGGTCACCCCCGGCCTGTGCGGGGAGAAAGCCGGCCTGCAAGAGGGTGATATCATCACCAAGATCAACGACACAGAGGTGGCCTCGGGGAATGACCTCATCACCGCCAAGGACAACTACAAGCCTGGGGACACGGTGAATCTCACGGTCTATCGGGATGGAAAAACCATCACCGTGAAGCTGACCTTGGAGGAGTCCACCCCGGAAAAAACAGCCCAACAGGACCAAGCCCAGAAGGAATATGAAGAACAGCAGCAGCAACAGTTGCAGCAAGAGCAGCAGCAAGGCAGCGGCGGCTGGCCTTTCGGCGGCTTTGGGTACTGATTCTATACATTGTGTGTTCAACAACAAAATAGCATCACCAAACCACCTGGGGCGGCCCTTTGATCAGGGCCGCCCCAGGTGGCATTTTTTCAGCATACAGAACATAGGGATTCGTTAGCTTCCAACAAAAGTCTGAACATGATAGTATAGAAGAAGGGTCAACGTATTGGTGTCAGCATCCCAGGCACCATGCCAGTCATCTTGATACCAGCTGCCCTGGGGCTGACTGTCCGGGTGACTGAGATCACAAACCGGGATCATCACTTCTCCATACAGAGCGCGGGCTGGAGTATGAAACTGTCTGGCAAGACCGGATTCGGTGACATACCCAGTATCCCCCATGCGGTAGTCAAAAAAGGCACAGGTCTGGGAGATCATACTAATGCAATAGATCTGCTGAATGGGCCACCACATTTCCGAGTAAGGGTCGTTGATGTTCCAGAGGGGGTTATTGGTGTGCTCGGTGCCATGGTCTTTTATCAGGCGCCTTTCCACATCATAGATGTCTTTGATGGAGGCATAGACCACGTTGTCCACGATTTGGAGCTGAATTTCGTCCGTCTCCTCTTCCCATAGGACGGTTCCTTCCTCTGCGTACTGCACCACAAGATGTATCTCCGGATTCAGCCCCTGCTCCATCTCATGGAGCATCCGCTGAATCATCACCACCGCCTCGGCCCGGGTGGAGGTCTGGTTGGGACGGAAGGTGTTGTCGGGGTAGCCCTCCAGGATGCCGGCCTGGACCGCCTCATGGACATACCCCTTCATCCAGTCCAGAATCTCGGCGTTGTCCGCGAAGGGGAGGTCTTCTCCCGCATACTGGTTGGCCGGATAGACCAGGCCCAGGGCCCGGTCGGTCATCAGGGCGATTTCGTACCGGGCGATCTCCTTTTCCGGCCGGAAGTTTTTGCCGTTGTAGTCATCGGGCACCACCATGCCGGAGTAAAGGGCGGCGTCCGTCCAGCCCTGGGTGGTCAGCCAATGGCCGTCCATGTCGTTGAGGATGGGGACATACTTTTTTTCCGAATACCGGCCATCCTTTGTGGTTGCGGTCTCTGTCATCCAAGCCACCGTCTCGCTGTCCGGGGTCAGATGGATGGCGTCCAGCAGGAGCTTGGTGAACTCCGCCCGGGTGATGGTCTTTTCCGGCTGGAAGCTGCCATCGGGATAGCCGTCTACCCACCCGGCGGCCACTGCCTCCTGAATTTCCTTCTGGGCCCAGTGGCCCTGTACATCCCATAGAGGGTTGCCGCTGCCTGGGGAAGCCGCCGCCGCAGGGATCAGCAAGGTGACCGCCAGCAGGGCGCATACCATTTGCCGCATTGGTTTCATAGGAATCTCTCCTTTCTTTTCTTTCGTCCGGCAGGACGTCCTATATAAACTAAGACGGATTTCCGGTGGAAATGCAAGGGGTTTTTCCAAATTTTTTGCCTGGCTGCCTCAAATTTTCAAAAAACTATGCACAAAAAACCCTTCTCTTGTGGAAAAAGGGCGAGAGAACCGGCGGCGCCAGAGGGGAAAGAGGAAAAATCGGCGCGCTCCCTTGACGCAGGCGGGAAAAGGTGATAGAATACCCCGATGTAAGAGGCTGTGACCGGGAAGAGTACCCCCACTTCCCCGCCCAAGAGAGGAGCCGGACGGTGCAAGGCTCTGGCGGTGGTGGAGGGAAGGCGCCCGTAAGCCGCGGGGAGGCAATGCCCCGCCGGTTCCCCGCCGTTATCGGGTTCGAGTGCGGGCCGCGTTCTTTTTTCGGCCCGAATTCAGGTGGTACCACGGAGAACCTCCGCCCTGAGCTTTCCGCTCAGGGCGTTTTTTTGTCCCCAAAGACTGCCCCATTTTCCCGTAAATTACAAACGAAGGAGTTTGACAGGATATGAAAAACAACGAAAAGACCATGGAAAAAGTCGTGGCCCTGTGTAAGGGCCGCGGGTTCGTCTTCCCCGGCAGCGAAATCTACGGCGGCTTGGCCAACACCTGGGACTACGGCCCCCTGGGTGTGGAGCTGAAGAACAACGTGAAGAAGGCCTGGTGGAAGAAGTTCGTCCAGGAAAACCCCTACAACGTGGGTCTGGATGCCGCCATTCTGATGAACCCCCAGGTGTGGGTGGCCTCCGGTCACGTGGGGGGCTTCTCCGATCCCCTCATGGACTGCAAGGAGTGCAAGGAGCGGTTCCGGGCGGACAAGGTCATCGAGGGCTGGTGCGAGGAGAACGGCTTCGACCTGGGCAAGTCCGTGGACGCCCTGAGCCAGGCGGAGATGAAGGAATTTGTGGAGGAGCACAACATCCCCTGCCCCTCCTGCGGGGGCCACAACTGGACCGATATCCGCCAGTTTAACCTGATGTTCAAGACCTTCCAGGGGGTCACCGAGGACGCCAAGAACACCGTCTACCTGCGCCCCGAGACCGCCCAGGGCATTTTTGTCAACTTCCAGAACGTCCAGCGGACCACCCGGAAGAAGCTCCCCTTCGGGGTCTGCCAGATCGGCAAGTCCTTCCGCAACGAGATCACTCCCGGCAACTTCACCTTCCGCACCCGGGAGTTTGAGCAGATGGAGCTGGAGTTCTTCTGCAAGCCCGGCAGCGAGTTGGACTGGTTTGCCTACTGGAAAGACTTCTGCCACAAGTGGCTGCTGGAGCTGGGCATGCGGGAGGAGAACCTCCGCCTGCGGGACCACGAGCCCGAGGAGCTCTCCCACTACTCCAACGCCACCACCGACTTTGAGTTTGCCTTCCCCTTCGGCTGGGGTGAGCTGTGGGGGGTGGCCTCCCGGACCAACTACGATCTGAACGCCCACCAGACCACCTCTGGCAAGGATCAGACCTATTTCGACCAGGAGTCCGGGGAGCATTACATCCCCTTCGTCATTGAGCCCTCCCTGGGGGCCGACCGGGTGACCCTGGCCTTCCTGGTGGACGCCTACGACGAGGAAGTGGTGGGCCAGGACAAGAACGGCAAGGACGATGTCCGCACCGTGCTCCGCCTCCACCCCGCCCTGGCGCCCTTCAAGTGCGCCGTGCTCCCCCTGTCCAAGAAGCTGGGCCCCGCCGCCCAGGAGATCCAGCAGATGCTGGCCAAGGACTTTATGGTGGACTATGACGAGGCCGGCTCCATCGGCAAGCGGTACCGCCGCCAGGACGAGATCGGCACCCCCTACTGCGTCACCGTGGACTTTGAGACCGTGGGGGACGGGGAGAAGGCGGCCGACCACTGCGTCACCGTCCGGGACCGGGACACCATGGAACAGGTCCGCCTGCCCATTGACCAGTTGAAGGCATATCTCCAGGAAAAGATGGCGTTCTGAGAAAAAATTAAAAAAAAGTTAACGATTTCCTCTTGCATTTTTTCACAATTTGCGTCTAAATAAAATAGTCCCTGCTGAATGAGCAAATTTTCTGGGGGTGGGAGCCGGCTGTTTCTTCGTGCCGGTTTCCGCCCCCGGGGTGTTATTGGCCTGCCCGGCGGGTCCTTGATGCCCAAGCAAGGAGGTTTTCATGAAACAGACAGACAAAGCTTTGGACAAAAATCGGCCCGGCCAGGAGCAGGGCCTCTCTTTCTGGCAGTGTTTTGCCCGGAACTGGCTGTACAGCCGGGACCTGCCCGGTCTGCGGCCCTATCTCTATATCATCCCCTTCTTCCTGGCCTATTTGGTGCTGGATTTCTCCCTGCGGTTTACCTACCGGGGCATGGGCATTGTGGGGGTCAAATACCTCCCGGCGGGGTTGTTCACCCTGGGCTGGGCACTGGTTTTCGCGGGGCTGGTGTTCTTCCTGCCCAAGGTGCCCCGGTGGTTTGTCCGGTGCGTGCCCCTGGTGACCTTTGTGGTGCTGGCCATCACCCACAGCGGGTTTATGAGTGCCTTTCGAAAGTTCTTCTCCTTTTCTTCCCTCTCCTTTGGGGGGACGGGGAGCTTTGTGGACGCCTCATATATCACCATCAACTGGAAGGTCATCGCCGGTTCGGCCATCGCGGTGCTGCTGATGATGATCTCCGGGCGGCTGCTGAAGGTCATCCCCCCCAAGCCCGTCAAGGGGTCTGTGCTGGCCGGGGTGCTGGCCTGCCTGGTGGGGGCGGGACTGGTGGCCTTCACCCACATCCATTACTTCCCTGTGGTGGACCGGATGATCTGGGAGACCTCCCCCGAGGAGAACCAGCGCATGGCCTACCATGAGTTCAACGACACCACCAACGCCCTGATGGTCAGCGGTCTGTATCAGTACACCGTCCGGGACCTGGGGCGGCTGCTCTTCCCCCAAGACACCATGACCGACGGGGAGCGGCAGCAGATAGACGACTATGTGGCCGAGTATGAGGCCGCCCAGAAGGACAACGCCTATACCGGCCTGCTGGCGGGGAAAAACGTCATAATGGTCCAGCTGGAGGCCATTGACACCTGGATGCTCCAGGAGGCCTACATGCCCAACCTGGCCAAGCTGAAGTCCGAGGGGCTGGTGTTTACCAACCATTACACCCCGGCCTACATCTCCGCCGGCACCTTCAACACCGAGTTTATGACCAACAGCGGCCTGCTGCCGGCCACCGGGGGCATCTCCACCTCGGTGTATACTGAGAATGCTTTCCCCTACTCCATGGCCAATCTCTTCCGCCAGGCGGGGTACACGGCCCGCTCCTTCCACAACAGCGACGGGCAGGTGTATGACCGGGGCCTCATCCACCCCAATCTGGGCTATGAGAAGTACTATGGGGGCTACGACATGCAGATGGAGAGCTACCAGCTGGACCGCCATCTCATCAACGGCTTTGACGAGATGACCGAGGGGGACCCCTTCTATTCCTTCGTCATCACCTACTCCGCCCACGGCCCCTACGGGGAGGAAAACGGTGTTTACCAAGCCCATGCGGAGGAGGCCCAGGCCGCGGCCCAGCGCACCGACGGCAACTATGTCTACGCGGTGGCGGGGGCCATGGAGACCGATCTGTTCATCGGCGAGCTGGTGGACCGCCTGACCCAGGAGGGCCTGCTGGAGGACACGGTGCTGATCTTCTACGCCGACCACTATGATTACTACATGATGGATGACCAACTGAACATGCAGATCAAAGGAGTGGACAACGGAAATCTGCTCCAACACACCGACTTTTTCATCTGGTCAGCGGACTTAGCGCCCACCCAGATTGACAAGGTGACCTCCAGCCTGGACGTGCTGCCCACGGTGGCCAACCTCTTTGGCCTGGATACCAGCGGAGCCTTCCTGGCCGGCCACGACGGTCTGGGGGACCAGGGAGGGTATGTCTTCTTCTCCGACGGCAGCTGGTATGACGGGACCACCTACTGGTCCAGCAAGAATGGAGGCGCCGGGGATGAGGCGCGCTCGGCGGAGATCAACCGTATCACCACCCTCAGCAACCGGGTGCTGGCGGGAAATTACTACGGGACAGCGGAGCAATCCCCCTGAAAGAGGAGACAAACAAGCGATGCAAACCAAGAAATCCAAACGAATCTTGCCCCGCTCCGCGGTGCTGACGCTTTTGCTGCTGGTGGCGGCGGGGCTGTCCATCAGCGCCTTTTCCCTGGCCCTGTCGGGGTGGAACGGAGTCAGCTGGGCGGGCAATCCCACCCTGTTTTTCTGGAACACCCTGCCGGTGTTTCTCCTGCTGGGCCTGATTTGGCTGGCCTCCGGGCAGGCCTGGCTGGCCTGCCTGGTGACGGGGGCGCTGATCTTCCTCCTCACCGGCGCCAACTACTTCAAGGTGATGTTTCGGGATGACCCCATGCTCTGGGAGGACCTGTTCCGCATGCGGGAGGGCCTCCAGATGTCTGACCAATATCAGGTGGCGCTGACCCCTATGATGTTCCTGTGGATCGGAGTCATTGTGGCTGCCACAGTGGTTCTCTTCTTCCTGGGCCGGGGCCGGCCCAAGGCCACCCTGCGCCTGCTGGCCCTGACAGCAGTGGGGATGGTGAGCCTGGTTTGTTTTGACTACATTTACCCCGACGATCAGCGGTACACCGCCCTGGCGGGGGAGCATGCCCAGGACGAGCGGGAGGCCTATGCCGCCACGGGGGTGGTCTATCCCTTTTTCCACAGCGCGGGGGATTACCTGTCCTCTTCCAGTTCCTATGACGAGCGGGCCGCCCGCCAGACCTACAACCAGTATACCGACGGGGTCATTCCCCCGGAGAAAAAGGTCAACCTGATCTCCATTCAGATGGAGGCCTTTGCCGACCTCTCCCTGTACGACATCGACGGCCTGTCCCCGGAGGTCTACCGGGACTTCCACGAGCTCCAGGCCGAGAGCTATTCCGGCACCCTCATCACCGACATCTTCGCCGGGGGCACCACCGAGACCGAGTGGGCTGTCCTCACCGGGGGCAACCAGCACGGGGATTTTAAGACCAAGACCGATTCCGTGGCCTGGTACCTGAAGAGCCAGGGCTACACCGCCAACGGCTCCCACCCCTGCCGGGACTGGTTCTATGACCGCAAGCACGTCAACCCCAACCTGGGGCTGGACGACTACCTCTTCACGGACAACTACTACTACCAGTTCATTGAGGAAGGGGAGGACGTGGCCTATGACGAGGTCTTCTTCCCCGATCTCCAGCAGCGTCTGACAGAGTATTTCAACACCAACGACGCCCCTCTGTTCTCCTTCAATGTGACCTACCAGGGCCACGGTCCCTACAACATGGAGAGGACCTACTGGGGGGACAGCTACTGCACCGGGGACTATTCCCAGTCCACCCTCAACGCCCTGAACAACTACTTCTACTTAGTCCAGGACAGCTCGGCCTACATGAAGTCTTTCACCCAGTACCTGGACAGCCTGGACGAGCCGGTGGTCCTCCTCCTCTACGGGGACCACAAACCCTGGATGGGCAACCACGGGGTGATCTACGAGGGCATGGGCATCAGCCTGGACACCACCACGGAGGAGGGCTTCCGCAATTACTACTCCACCTGGTACATGATCTGGGGCAACCAGGCCGCCAAGGATCTGCTGGGCCAGGACTTCCAGGGCCAGGGGCCCGACCTGTCCCCCTGCTTTTTGATGAATGAGGTCTTTGAGCTCATCGGCTGGGAGGGGTCGGCCTACATGCAGGCCCAGCGGGAGACCGCCCACACCCTCCCCGTCCTCCACACCACCGGCTGGGCGGAGGAGAACGGCGTGCTCACCCCCACCCCCTCTCCCGCGGCCCAGGCCCGGATGGAGGAATTCCAGAATCTGTCCACCTATGACCGGACCCGGTTTGAGTGAGTCCGAAGGGGAAAGAAGTTCACAAAGCAAGGGAAAAAACCGGAAATGCCCCGGGATTTCCCAGGAAAAAGAGGAAAAAACCTCCCTTATCCCTTGTGATAAGGGAGGTTTTGTGTTATCCTGTAATATGTATTGTTATTTGCATTTTTTCTTTCTTCGCCCCGCCGGGGCACGGAAGTAAGGATAGAAAATTTCCCGAACCGAGGTCCCAATCATGAAATACCAGCAGTGGAACATCGCACAGCGGTCCCAGGAGGCCTATAAAGCCATGGAACGGCAGGGGGTCCCCACCCTGGTGGCCGCCACTCTCTGTGCCCGGGGGATGACCGACTTGGCAGAGGCCAAGGGTCTCCTCTCCAGCGGGGAGGACCAGCTTCAGGACCCCTTCCTGATGAAAGACATGGACCTGGCCACCGCCCGGATTGGCCGCGCCCTGCGCAACGGGGAGAAGATCGCAGTCTACGGCGACTACGACGTGGACGGCATCACCTCCACCTGTCTGCTCACCCATTATCTCCGCGCCCAGGGCGGTGACGTGTGCTACTACATCCCCAACCGCCTGTCCGAGGGCTACGGGGTCAACCGGGAGGCGGTGGAGGAACTGGCCCGGCAGGGGGTGCGCCTGATGATTACCGTGGACTGCGGCATCACCGCCGTGGAGGAGGTGGCCTACGCCAGCGGCCTGGGCATAGATGTGATTATCACCGACCATCACGAGTGCAAGGAGGAGATTCCCGCCGCCGTGGCGGTGGTGGACCCCCACCGGAAGGACTGCCCCTATCCCTTCAAGGATCTGGCCGGGGTGGGGGTGGCCCTGAAACTGGTGATGGCCCTGGGGGGGGAAAAGCGGTACCGCGCCCTCTTCCAGGAGTACGCCGACCTGGCCGCCGTGGGCACCGTGGCCGACGTGATGAAGCTTTTGGGGGAGAACCGCACCATTGTCCGGGTGGGCCTGAACCACCTGAAAAAAACCCGCCGCCGTGGGCTGTACGCCCTCATGGTGGAGGCGGGCACCCTGAACCGGGCCATCACCTCCACCACCGTGGGCTACTGTCTCTCCCCCCGGATCAACGCCGCCGGCCGGATGGGCCGGGCGGTGACCGCGGCGGAGCTCATCCTCACCGAGGACAACAGCCAGGCCGAGCTGCTGGCCCACGAGCTGTGTGAGCTCAACCGCCAGCGTCAGGCGGTGGAGCTGGAGATTTTCAACCAGTGCCTGGCCCTGCTGGCCGGCCGGAAGCAGTATGACTGCCTGGTGCTGGCGGACAAGGCCTGGCACCAGGGGGTGGTGGGCATCGTGGCCTCCCGCCTGGCCGAGCAGTACGCCTGCCCGGTGTTTATGATCTGCCTCCAGGACGACGGCAAGGGGAAGGGCTCCTGCCGGTCCTACGGCGGGTTCAACCTCTTTTGCGCCCTGGAGCGGTGCGCCGACCTGCTGGAGGGCTACGGCGGCCACGCCCTGGCCGCGGGCTTCACCATTCAGGAGGAGAACATCCCCGCCTTCCGGGCCCGGATGGAGGAGATCGTCCGCCAGGACACCGGGGGAGAGGAGATGGTCTCCACCCTGCAGATCGACGGGGAGATTGAGAACACCGCCCTGCTCACCGTGGAGGAGGTGGAGGCCCTGTCCATGCTGGAGCCCTACGGGGCGGGCAATCCCAAGCCCGTGTTTTCCCTGTCGGGGGTTACCATCACCTGCATGTCCGACGTGGGGGGCGGACGCCACCTGAAAATGCGGGCCAGCCGGGACGGGCGGACGGTGGACATGATCTTTTTCTCCGTCACCCGGGCCAAGTCGGGGCTCACCGTGGGGGACCGGGCCGACGTGGCTTTCTACCCCCAGATCAACGAGTACCGGGGCTCCCGCTCCGTGCAGCTCCACCTGGTGGACCTGCGCCCGGCTTACTCGGCCCAGCAGCTCAATGAGCAGGCCCTGTACCGGAAGTACAGCCGGGGAGAGCCTCTCTCCCCCTGCGAGGCCCGGATGATGATTCCCCAGCGGGAGGAGTTTGCCGCCGTGTGGCGCTATTTGGCCAACCGGGACGGGGAGGTGGTGGAGGTGCCCGCCAGCCTGGCCCGGAAGGTGGCCCAGGAGGGGGACCTGTGGGAGTCCACCCTGCACACCATGATTTGCCTGGAGGTCCTGGAGAGCTTTGACCTGGTCACCCTCCGTCCCGAGGAGGGGGGCGCCCTTCGGATTCGCTTGCAGAAGCGACGAGGAAAGGGCAAGGTGGCCCTGTACCAGGCCCCCATTATTCAAAAGCTCCAGGCCATTGCCTGGGGAGAAGAGAGAAGAAGTCATTTGAGCTCATAAGGGGCGCGGCACACGTCCCGGAGCCAGTGCGGCGGGCCGGCGCCCGCCGGGAGGAAAGGGATGGCCTATGGAAGACAAGCTGGAGGCTCGTTTTCAGGAGCTGGAAGAGAAACTGAAGAATCTCACACAGGAGGACCGGGCCCGGGTCAGGGACGCCTTTGACTACGCCCGCAGCCACCATGAGGGGCAGCTGCGGAAGGACGGCTCCCCCTATATCACCCACCCCCTGGAGGTGGCCCACCTGGTGGCGGAGCTGGGACTGGACGCGGACTCCATCATGGCCGCCCTTCTCCACGACACCATTGAGGACACTGACGCCACCCACGAGGAGGTGGCCAAGCGGTTCAGCGAGACCGTGGCCGACCTGGTGGAGGGGGTCACCAAGCTGACCAAGGTGAAGTACACCTCCACCGAGGAAAAGCAGATGGAGAACCTGCGGAAGATGCTCATGGCCATGGCCCAGGACGTGCGGGTGATCCTCATCAAAATCTGCGACCGGGTCCACAACATCCGCACCCTGGAGTACCAGACAGAGAAAAAGCAGCGGGAGAAGGCGCTGGAGACCCTGGAGATCTACGCCCCCATCGCCCACCGCCTGGGCATGCAGCGGATGAAGTGGGAGATGGAGGACCAGTCCCTGAAATTCCTGGACCCCATCGCCTACCAGGAGATCTCCGACGAGCTGGACCGCCAGGCCAAGGCCCACGCGGCCTTTATGGAGCACATCCAGGAGGAGATCACCACCCGCCTGGAGAAGGAGGGCATCAAGGGCACGGTCTACGGCCGGGTGAAGCACGTCTACTCCATCTACCGGAAGATGTACGCCCAAAACAAAAAGCTCAGCGAGATCTTCGACCTGTACGCCTTCCGGGTGATTGTGGACGATATTTTTACCTGTTACCGGGTCCTGGGGGACATCCACGACATGTACCGCCCGGTCCTGGGACGGTTTAAGGACTATATCAGCACCCCCAAGCCCAACATGTACCAGTCCCTCCACACCACCGTCATCGGCAGCGAGGGCATCCCCTTTGAGGTGCAGATCCGCACCTGGGAGATGCACCACATGGCCGAGTACGGCGTGGCGGCCCACTGGAAATACAAGCAGGGCATGGGCAACAAGAAGCTGGGCACCGAGGAGACCTTCGCCTGGGTCCGCCGCCTGCTGGAAAACCAGCAGGACACCGAGGCCGAGGAGTATATCCGCACCCTGAAGGTGGACCTCTTTGCCGACGAGGTCTTTGTCTTTACCCCCAACGCCGATGTGATCAACCTCCCCGCCGGGGCCACCCCCATCGACTTCGCCTATGCCATCCACTCCGCCGTGGGCAACTCCATGACCGGGGCCAAGGTGAACGGGCGGATCGTGGGCTTTGACTACCAGCTGAAATCCGGGGAGATTGTGGAGGTCATCACCTCCAAAAACGCCAAGGGTCCCAGCCGGGACTGGATGAAGCTGGCCAAGAGCAACCAGGCCCGCACCAAGATCCGCCAGTGGTTCAAGCGGGAGAAGCGGGAGGAAAATGTGGCCCACGGCCGGGCCATGTTTGAGGGGGAGATCAAGCGCCTGGGCCTCACCATCGCCATGCTCACCGCGGAGCACATGCTCCCCCACATCCTGGAGAAGGTCCGGTTTAACTCCCTGGAGGAGATGTACGCCGCCATCGGCTACGGCGGGGCCTCCGCCCAGAAGTGCGCCAACCGGGCCCGGGAGGAGCTGGTCCACCAGGACCGCCAGCAGGCCGAGCGCCTGGCCGCCGAGCGGGCGGAAAAGGAGGCTGAGGAGAAAGCCGAGGCTCCCTCAGCCCTGGACGCCGGGGTAGCCCGAGCGGGCAATAAGAAACGCTCGGTCTCCGGGGTCATCGTCTCGGGGATGACGGAATGTATGGTGAAGTTCGCCAAGTGCTGCACCCCCGTGCCCGGGGACCCCATTGTGGGGTTCATCACCCGGGGCTACGGGGTGTCGGTCCACCGGTCGGACTGTCCCAACGCTGTGGCCGGCGCCCAGCGTCCCGGGGAGAAGGACCGCTGGATCAAGGTCAGCTGGGACCCGGACAGCCTCAACACCTATAAGACCTCCCTGGACCTCATTGCCAAGGACCGTCCCGGCCTGGCCATGGATGTGACCACGGTGATGGCCACAGCCAAGATGAATATTTTGGGGATGACGGTGAACGTGCTGCCCGACGGATACACCAAGATGAATCTGGTGGTGGAGGTGCGGACCCAGAGTGAGGTGACCACCATAATGAATAAGCTCAATCAGGTGCAGGGGGTGTATCAGGTCTCCCGGGTGAGCGGGTGACCGGCGGCCTGCTGCGTTGGTTTTTCGGTTTGACTATCGCCGTTGGAACGGGCGGGAACTTTGCCCTCCCGGGCGGGGCCCTATTTCTTTGAAGAAATAGGGGAAAGAACACCAGGGGCTGTGCCCCTGGACCCCCGCGGGGGAAAGAGTTTCTTTCCCCCACACCCCTTTTCTCCGGGCTGGAGTAGGAGCGGCGATCTTCTTCTATCGGCGTACCTGGCCTGCGGCCTTCACATTGAAAGGCCCGTAACGGCCCGCCCACCAGCTGGGCGGGCTGGGGACGTGGAGGGGTACCCTTTGGGAGAAGGAAGAGAGTATACTTGCGGGTTCCCACTTTTTCCTCCCGTCAACGAACCACTTCTCCCGCCCGCCCGAGCCGGTGGGCGGGCCATGAGGCGTTGGTCTTGGAGGCCGCAGGCCAGGTACCAAGAAAGAAGTACAGCCTCCCCCCACACAACCCCACCAGAGAAGGGGGTCCCGGGGGAGGAACCTCCTCCCCCGGGGGTTCTTTCCCCCATTTCTTCCCAAGAAATGGGGCCCCGGCCGGGCAGGCCAAGGTTCCCTGCCGTTCCAACGGCGTAAGGAGAAAACCCGCAACACCCCCCGCCCGGGAGAGCACCGTCCCGCCCGTTCCAACGGCGCGGGCCCCTGCACCAAGCACCCCTTGCCGTATAAATCCATCCAAAAACGGGAACAAAAAGAGGAGCCGCCCGGCTCCTTTCTTTCCCGGGAAAATAAAGGAAGCGTATATAGCTATGGAACACAACTTCCAGCCCCTCCTCTTCGGCGGGGACATCAATGTTTACAGCGTGGCCCGGGCCTTCCATGAGGCCTACGGGGTGAAATCCGTGTGCTTCGGCAAGTTTGCCTCCGGACCGGCCTATGGCTCCACCATCCTGGATTACCGGGTCTGCCCCCAGAACGAGGACGCGGCCACATTTCGCAAGAATGTGGCCGACGTGGCCGCGGAGTTTGCCGGCAAGACCGTGCTGGTCATCGGCTGCGGGGACAGCTATGTAAAGCTGGCGGCGGAGAACAAGGATACCTTCCCCCCCAACTGCGTGGCCGCCACGGTGAGCGGGGCGCTCATCAACACCCTTATCAACAAGCAGACCTTTTACGAGCTGTGCGACCAGTACGGCATCGACCACCCCGGCACCTTCATCTACCGCCGGGAGATGGGCCACGACTTTACCTTGGACTTCCAGCCCCCCTACATCTGCAAGCCCGCCAACGGGGTGGCCTATTGGGAGCACCCTTTCCCGGGGAATGAAAAGGTGTTCACCTGCCCCGACCGGAAGAGCCTGGAGGAGGTGCTGGACAAGGTCTATGCCGCTGGTTATCCAGACACCATGATTATCCAGGACTTCATCCCCGGGGACGACAGCTACATGCGGGTGCTCACCAACTATTCCGACCGCAACGGCAAAGTCAAGCTCATGTGCATGGGCCATGTGCTCCTGGAGGAGCACACCCCCCACGGCATCGGCAACCACGCGGTGATCCTCACCGAGCCCTGCGGGGAGATCGCGGAGAAGATCCGGGCCTTTTTGGAGGACATCGGCTATGTGGGCTTCTCCAACTTTGACATCAAGTATGACCAGCGGGACGGCAAGTACAAGGTCTTTGAGATCAACTGCCGCCAAGGGCGGAGCAACTACTACGTCACCGGGGCGGGGTATAACATCGCCAAGCTCCTGGTGGAGGACCGGGTGGAGGGGAAGGACCTCCCCTTCGTCCTGGCGGACAACCCCAGCCTGTGGCGGGTGGTGCCCCGAAAGGTGGCCTTCCGCTACATTGTCTCCGACTACCACCAGGAGATGAAGGACCTGATGCGGCAGGGGAGAGAGGTCCGGCCCCTGTTTTACCACAAGGACCGGCCGCTGCTGCGGACGCTGCGGATGGAGAAGAACCTGCTGGGGCATTTTCAGAAGTTTAAGCGGTATTATCAGCGCAAGAGCTGAGGAGAGCGGCATGCCTGGCCGGGGGGTGTTGGGTTTCTTCCCACGCCGTTGGAACGGCAGGGAACCCTGGCTTGCCCAGCCGGGGCCCCATTTCTTGAGAAGAAATGGGGGAAAGAACCCCAGAGGGAAGAGGTTCTTCCCTCTGGACTCCCTTCTCTGGTGAGAAGTGGTCAGACGCTGTACTTCTGCCTTAGTACCTGGCCTGCGGCCCTCACAGCGAAAGGCCCGTAACGGCCCGCCCACCGGCTGGGCGGGCTGGGGACGTGGGTGGGTACCCTTTGGGAAAAGGCAGAGAGGAACCGTTCGGTTTCCCGCTTTCTCTTCCCGTCAACAAACCACTTCTCCCGCCCGCCCGAGCCGGTGGGCGGGCCATGAGGCGTTGGTCTTTGAGGCCGCAGGCCAGGCCCCTACTTGACGGAACCACCTTCCCCCGTTCCTCTCACCAGAGAATGGGGTTCCAAGGGGAAGGAACCTCCTTCCCCTTGGTGTTCTTTCCCCTATTTCTTCAAAGAAATAGGGCCCCGCCCGGGAGGGCCAAGTTCCCGCCCGTTCCAACGGCGTAAGGAAAAAACCAAAATGCTCCGGCAGACAAAGGAGGTACCCCTATGCACCAAGAAGGCATCTTAGGCGTCCTGGGCGGTATGGGCCCCCAGGCCACCAATACCTTTTACCAGCGGATCATCGACCGCACCCAGGCCGAGTCCGACCAGGAGCACCTGCGGGTGCTCATCTGGAGCGATGCGAAGATTCCCGACCGCACCGCCGGCATCCTGGGCACCCCAGACCAGGCGGAGGCCGTCTACCAGCATCTGCTGGCGGACGCCAAGCTCCTGGAGAGGGCGGGCTGCACGGTGCTGGCCATCCCCTGCAACACCTCCCATTACTTTGCCGACCGGCTCCAGGGAGAGCTGCATATCCCTCTCATCCACATGATCCGGGAGACGGTGTCCGCCATTCGGGCCATGGGGAAAACCACCGTGGGCATCCTGGCCACCGACGGCACCGTCCGGACGGGGATTTACCAGCAGGCGCTGGAGGCCGCCGGCCTCACCCCGGTGACCCTGCCGGCACAGCTGCAAAGGGTGGTCATGTCCATTATTTACGATGAGATCAAAAAGGGGGAGACCGGCTCCCGGGAGAAGTTTGGGGAGATTGACGCCTATCTCCGCCAGGCCGGCTGTGACTGCGCCATCCTGGGCTGCACGGAGCTGTCGGTGTACCGCAGCCTCCACAGCCTGCCCCCTTATTACATTGACGCCATGGAGATTCTGGCCGAGCAGGCCATCCTCCGCTGCGGCAAGGCCCTGCGAAACGTATAAAGAGAAGGGGCCGCGCAAAGACGCCGCCCCGTGCCCAACCTTCCAGTAGAAAGGAATATGATTATGAGTCTCACCCTCTATCCCTTGGGGGATTACATTCAGTTGCTGCAAAGGAAAAACCTCCAGCTGGAGTTCTCCGGGGCCCCTCTGACCCGGGAGGTCTCCCTGGTCAGCTGCGACTCCCGGCAGGTGGTGCCCGGCACCCTGTTCATCTGCAAGGGGGCCCACTTCAAGGTGGAGTTTTTGCAGTCCGCCAAGGAGCAGGGGGCCTTCGCCTACCTGTCGGAAAAGCGCTATGACCAGGTGGACCTGCCTTGCATCCTGGTCAGTGACGTGCGTCTGGCCATGGCCCTGCTGGCGGACTTTTACTATAACCACCCCTCGGCCAAGCTGGGGGTGGTGGGCATCACCGGAACCAAGGGAAAATCCTCCACGGCCTACTACTTAAAGTATATCTTTGACGAGTACCTGGCCGCCAAGGGCCAGCCCGCCAGCGGGGTGATCTCCTCCATTGAGACCTATGACGGGGTGGAGAAGTTTGAGTCCCACCTGACCACCCCGGAGCCCCTGGACTTGGAGCGCCACTTTGCCAACGGGGTGGCCACCGGCATGCGGTACCTCACCATGGAGGTCTCCAGCCAGGCGCTGAAGTATGACCGGGTGAAAAACGTGGAGTTTGCCGCCGCGGTCTTCCTGAACATCGGCATGGACCACATCTCTCCCATTGAGCACCCGGATTTCGAGGACTATTTTGCCTCCAAGCTGCGGATTTTTTCCCAGGCCGCCGCGGCCTGCGTGAACCTGGACTGCGACCACGCCGACCGGGTGCTGGAGGCGGCCCGGAAGAGCTGCCCGAGAATGATTACCTTCTCCCAGAAGGACCCTTCGGCCACCATCTTCGGCTCCCAGGTCCGCAAAGTGGGGGGAGACATCCTTTTCCGGGTCAAGACCCCCCGGTACAGCCGGGAGTTCCGGCTGACCATGCCCGGCCTGTTCAATGTCCAGAACGCCCTGGCCGCCCTGGCGGTGTGCGAGGCGGTGGGGGTGCCGGAGCAGTACGCCTTCGCGGGTCTGATGAAGGCCCGGGTCCCCGGACGGATGGAGGTCTACGCCAACGCCGATGAAAAGGTCACTGTCATCGTGGACTATGCCCACAACCGGCTGTCCTTTGAGACCCTCTTCCAGTCGGTCCGGGAGGAATACCCCGGCCGGCGGATCGTCACCGTCTTCGGCTGCCCGGGCTACAAGGCCTATGACCGCCGGAAGGACTTGGGGGAGATTTCCGGCCAGTATTCCGACCTGGTCATCCTCACCGAAGAGGACGCCGGGGAGGAGCCGGTGGAGGAGATCTGCCGGGACATCGCCCAGTATGTGGAGCAGGGGGGCTGTGACTACTCCATCGTCCCCGACCGGGGAGAGGCCGTCCGCCAGGCGGTGATGGGCTGCCAGGTGCCCACGGTGATCCTCCTCACCGGCAAGGGGGCCGAGACCCGGCAGAAGCGAGGCATCGAGTATATTGACTGCCCTTCCGACGTAGACTATGCCAAGGAATATCTCCATGAGTACGATGTCCAGCACGGCATGGATGGGATGAGCAAAGTCCGGGCCCTGCTGGATGTGCTCCCGCTGCTGCGCCGGTATGAGGGGCGCACCATTGTGATCAAGTACGGCGGCTCCGCCCTGGACGCGGCCTCCACCGACACCATTTTGGAGGACGCCGCCGCCCTCCAGTCCGTGGGGGTGCGGGTGATTCTGGTCCACGGCGGCGGCAAGGAGATCTCCGCCCTGCTGGAGCGGCTGCAGGTGGAGACCCACTTTGAAAACGGCTACCGGGTCACCGACCAGACGGTGCTGGAGACAGCGGAGATGGCCCTGTCTGCCCGGGTGAACAAGTCCATTGTGGCTGCTCTGGACCGGATCGGCGCCAAGGCCTGTGGCATCTCCGGCCGGGACGGGGGCCTCATCACCGCCCGGCAGAAGGACAAGGCCCTGGGCCTGGTGGGGACCATCACCAAGGTGGACCCCCGGGTTCTGCGTACCCTGCTGGAGGGGGGCTTCCTCCCGGTGGTCTCCCCGGTGAGCCGGGGAGAGGATGGGGGAGCCCTCAACTGCAACGCCGACGACGCCGCCCGGGCGGTGGCCGAGGCGGTGGGGGCGGACAAGCTCATCTTCCTCACGGACACCGATGGAATTCTGGTGGACAGCCACAACCAGTCCACCCGCATCGCCAAAATGGATGTGAGCCGGGCCAAGGAGCTCATGGACAGCGGCCTGATCGCCGGAGGTATGATTCCCAAGACCCTCAACTGCATCCACGCGGTGGAGCACGGGGTGGGCTCGGTGACGGTGCTGGACGGCCGGATGGAGCACGCTATTCTTCTGGAGGCGATTTCTGAGAAGTCTCTGGGGACGACGATGGAGAAGAAGCGGTAAAGGGGGAGGCGGGTTCCCGGCCGGGCAGGCCAAGGTTCCCCGCCCGTTCCAACGGCGTGGAAGCACACAGGGGAGCCCCCCTCACCACAACCAACACAAGGAGGCCATCTATGGTTCAAATCGAAACCCTCCCCAACGGAGTCCGCATTGTCACAGAGCCCATGGATACCGTCCGCTCCGCCGCCCTGGGCATTTGGGTGGGCGGCGGCTCCCGGGAGGAGGCCCCGTCGGAGTCCGGCGCGGCGCATTTTATTGAGCACATGCTCTTCAAAGGGACCCAGCGCCGTTCCGCCCAGGACATTGCCCGGGAAACCGACGCCATCGGCGGCCAGATGAACGCCTTTACCACCAAGGAGTGTACCTGCTTCTACGGCCGGGTGCTGGACAGCCATTTGCCCCAGGCCCTGGATATCCTCTTCGACATGGTCTATCACTCCTCCTTTGCCCAGGAGGCGGTGGAGACCGAACGGGGGGTCATCCTGGAGGAGATCGACATGTATGAGGACACCCCCGACGACCTGTGCGCGGAGAAGCTCTTCGGGGCGGTGTTCCAGGGCAGCGCCCTGGCCCGGCCCATCTTAGGGTCGGCGGAGACCCTGGCCCCCATGACGGGGGAGTTCCTCCGGGAATACCACAGGACCCACTATCGGGGGGACAACACGGTGGTGGCCCTGTCGGGGAGCTTTTCCCAGGAAATTCTGGACGAGCTTCGCCGGCGGTTTGCCGCCCTGCCCGCCGGGGCGCCCCAGCCTGTGGTTCCGGCGGTGTATACCCCTGCGTTCGTGGTCACGTCCAAGCCCATTGAACAGAATCACCTGACCCTGGCCTTCCCGGGTCTGGACTACAACTCCCCCAAGCGGTTTGCCCTCCAGCTGCTCTCCTCCATTCTGGGCGGGGGTGTCTCCTCCCGACTGTTCCAACAGGTGCGGGAGCGCCAGGGGCTGTGCTATACCATTTACTCCTATGGGGCGGGCCACGCGGACACCGGGGTGTTCTGCATCTACACCGCCCTGAACAAGGAGACCGAGGCCAAGGCCCTGGCCACCATCCGCCAGGTGGTGGACCAGCTGCGTCGGGAGGGGCCCACCTCCGAGGAGCTGGAGCGGGCCCGGGAACAGTCCAAGGCCAATGTGGTCATGGGTCTGGAGTCCACCCAGTCCCGGATGAGCCACGCCGGCCGCTCCCTCCTCTTTTCCGGGGAAATCCTCACCCCAGAGCAGATCATCGCCGCCTATGACAGCGTCACCCACGAGGATGTGGTGGCTCTGGCCCAGGAGATTTTCCGCTGGGATCAGGTCTCCCTCTCCGCTGTGGGCCAGGTGCGGACCGCCGAGGCGTACCGGGCGCTGGTGCTGGAGGCGTAAGGCAGTGGAATACTGCCTCCTCCACGGACTGGGGCAGAGCCCAGCTGACTGGGCCGCTGTGGAGGCCGGTCTCCCTGGACAGAAGATTCTCTGCCCGGACCTGGCCGCCTGGTGGGCGGGCCGGCCCGTTACCTATGAGAGCTTGTTGGAGGGTCTGGAAGCCCAGTGTGCTGGGCGGGAAGAGGCCATGGTCCTGTGCGGGTGCTCCCTGGGGGCCATTCTCGCCCTGGACTATGCCTGGCGTCATCCCCGACAGGTGTCGGCCCTGGTGCTGATTGCCCCCCGGGTCAGGATGCCCCGGGGGCTGCTGCGGCTTCAAAACGGGGTTTTCCGCCTGCTTCCGGCCCGGGCCTTTGCGGGCCAGGGCATGGGGAAGGACCAAGTCCTCTCCCTCACCCGTTCCATGCTGGCGCTGGACCTCACCCCTACCCTGGACGCGGTCTGTCAGCCGACCCTGGTACTGTGTGGAGAGAAGGACCGGGTCAACCAAAGCGCGGCCCGGGAGATTGCCCGGCGGCTTCCCCATGGGCGGTATGAGCAGGCCGCCGGCGCTGGGCATGCGGTGAACAAGGACAGGCCCGGGGCGGTGGTGCGGGCCCTTCAGACCGTTGCGATGATGAAACCCCCTGTGTAGGTTTGGATTCCTGCACAGGGGGTTTGATTTTGCGGCGGGTTTGCCGGGGGAGGCGGTGGTGGGTTTTCCCCCGGCGCCGTTGGAACGGCAAGGAACCTTGGCTTGCCCAGCCGGGGCCCCATTTCTTGGGAAGAAATGGGGGAAAGAACCCCAGAGGGAAGAGGTTCTTCCCTCTGGACTCCCTTCTCTGGTGGGATGGTGTGGGGGGAGGCTGTACTTCTTTCTTAGTACCTGGCCTGCGGCCCTCTCCTTGTCACGCTGGTAACGGCCCGCCCACCGGCTGGGCGGGCTGGGGACGTGGGTAGGTACCCTTTGGGAAAAGGCAGAGAGTAACCGTTCGATTTTCCGCTTTTTCCTGCTGTTAATAAACCACTTCTCCCGCCCGCCCGAGCTGGTGGGCGGGCCATGAGGCGTTGGTCTTTGAGGCCGCAGGCCAGGCCCCAATTTGACCAACTACCTTCCCCCATTCCTCCCACCAGAGAATGGGGTTCCAAGGGGAAGGAACCTCCTTCCCCTTGGTGTTCTTTCCCCTATTTCTTCAAAGAAATAGGGCCCCGCCCGGGAGGGCACCGTTCCCGCCCGTTCCAACGGCGATAGAAAAGAGCGCAGGGACACCCCCCTCACCGCTGCTTCTTCAGCAGCCGAATATCCTGCCCAAAGAATGCCATCAGCAAATACTCCCCCTCCAGCCGGGAGGCCACCTGGGGGGAATACCGCTGCCGCACCCCTTCCAGGTTCAGGTTGGAGGAGATCACCGTCCGCTTCCCCTCAATCAGCCGGGTGTTGATGAGTTCATACAGGGCCGCCTGGACAAAGGGAGAGGTGAACTCGCTGCCCAGATCGTCTAAGATCAGCAGGTCACAGGTGAGATACCGGCGGGTGTCCGCCTCCGCCTGGCGGCTCTCCTCCCCATACCGGGCAAATTTCCGGGTTTCAAACCGGGAGAGGATGTTGGCCGCGGTGTCGTAAACCACGGCATACCCCTGTTCCGACACCACCCGGGCGATGCAGGCCGAGAGGAAGGTCTTTCCCAGGCCGGGGGGGCCGTTGAAAAAGAGGTTTTTGTGGGGATAGGCGTCAAAGTTCTCCGCATAGCTGCGGCAGGAGGAGAGGATAAACTCCATGTTCTCCCGGGGAGAGCGGTGGAACTCCGGCCAGGTCTGCCGGTCGTAGTAGTCCAGGCGGAAGGTGTCGAAGGACTGATCCCCCAGGTCCAGCAGGGAGGAGAGCTCCGCGATCTGCTCCTGGCGGCACAGGTCCTTCAGGCAGTCGCACATGGCCGCGCCCCGCCAGCCCCGGTCGTTGCACAGGGGACAGTAAGGGGTCTCCTCCAAGGCGTCGGGGGGGTAACCGGCCTGGTCCAGCAGAGCGGCCTCCTCGTCCTGGAGGGCCAGATTCTCCCGGCGCAGGGCGGCCAGAGCCTCTTCCTGGCCCAACCCCTGGCGGAGGGCGGCGGCCAGAATCCGGGGGGCGGTCTGCCGCAGCTGGCGGTCAATCTCCGCGGTGCGGGGCAGGGCCCGGTAGATCTCCGCCCGGCGGCGGGCCTGGTCCAGCTGGTGGGCCCGCTGGGCCTGCTTGAGCCGGGCCTCGGCCCGGGTGAGAATGGATGCGCTGTATGCCATGGGTCAGCCCTCCTTCGCGGCTGCGGCCCGGCGGGCCTGTTCGATCATCCGGCCGATGTCATCCGAGGGCAGCGGCTGGGTCCCCTGGGCCGGCTGGGGGGTGGCCCGGGGGTACTGGGGCCGGCGGTTTTTGCGCTCGCTGGCCTCCACGGCCTCCACGGTGGTCAGGCCCTCCTTGTACCAGCGGGTGAGAATGCCGTTCATATAGGTCCACTTGAACTCCTGAAGCTGGAAGATGGTCCGGTCCCGGGCCAGCAGCAGCAGCTCGTCGGAGCAGCCCATCTGAATCCAGGCGTCCAAAAATTCCGCCTCCTTCTCCACCGGCGCCCGGCTCTCCCCGAAGAGGAGCTGGAGGATCTCCGTCCCCCGGCGGTTGCGCCGGCTCAGCCGGTGCAGATGGGCGTCGGCGGCCTCCAGGGTGTCAATGCCGGCCTTCTGCCATTTGTAGGCCTCCCGGCGGATCTGGGTGAGGGTGGGCTTGCGGCCGGGCCCCTTCTGCTTGGCCTGCTCCACGCACCAGCCGGTGAGGGTGAGGATGACCTCCGGGGGCAGGGCCAGAAAGTCAAAGAGGGTGTAGAGAATCTTGAGGTCGGCGGGGGAGAGGACCTTCCCCAGCATCTGCTCCACCGCCGGCACCAGGGCCTTGAAGCCCCCGTCGTTCTGGAAGGCCTGGGCGATGTCCTGGGTGGTGTAGTCCGGGGGCCGGTCGTCCTCCAGCTTTTCCGGCCGGGGGGGCTGAACCGGGGTGTCCGAGGAGATGAGGCCCAGCCGGAGCAGGGTGTTTTGGGCCGCCTCCACCTGGTCCGGTCCCCAGGGCAGGGCCCCGCTGTTCTGGCCGGCGGTGAGGCAGAGATACAGCAGGGCGGCGTCGCCGTTGCCCGCTTTCAGGAGTTTTTCCACCGCGGACCGGTGAAGAGAGAGGATACTTCCGGGCAGCAGCAAGTCCTTTGCCATGGGGCCGCCTCCTTTCGTGGGGATAGAATCATACGATAACACTTTATTTTACAAGAAATTTCCCGGTTCGTAAAGGTGTAACTTTTTTCACCCCGGTGTCTCGCCCCCGGTGGGTGGGGGTCTATCCTTTTTTGTCGAACCGTGGTATAATATCCTATTCCAAAGAAAACCCAACCTGGAAACGGAGGAATCCCTATGGCAAATCCAGTGACCATTTATATTCACCACCAGAGCTACCGCTTTTTGGCCGAGGAGGAGGAGACCTACCTCCAGCAGTGCGCGGACATCGTCAACAAAGAAATGGACCAGGCCATGGCGGGCAACACCCTCTCCATCACCGACGGTGCGGTGCTGGCGGCCATGAACGTGGCGGATAAGTACTGTAAGGAGCGCCAGGTGTCCGACAATCTCCGGGCCCAGCTGAAGCAGGCCCTGGACGAGAACACCCGCCTGGCCCGGGAGCTGGCCGAGGCCAAGCGGGAGGCCCGCAAAGCCGCCCGGGGGGAGAAGGGGACCAAGGCCCCCAAACAGGGCCCCCGACAGGAGGAGACCTGATGGAGCTCCTGGCCCCCGCCGGCTCCCCGGAGGCCCTGACGGCCGCGGTCCAGGCCGGGGCGGACGCGGTGTATCTGGGGTTTGGGCCCCTGAACGCCCGCCGGAACGCGAAGAATTTCACCCGGGAGGAGCTGGAGGCCGGGGTGGCCTACTGCCATCTGCGGGGGGTGAAGGTCTACCTCACCCTCAACACCCTGCTGACCAACCGGGAGTTGCCCCTGGCCGCGGAGACCGGAGCCTGGGCCTCGGACCTGGGGATTGACGCGGTTCTGGTGCAGGACCTGGGGGTGGCCCGCCTACTCCGGCGGACCTGTCCAGACCTGCCCCTCCACGCCTCCACCCAGATGACCGTCCACAGCCTGGACGGGGTCCGGGCCTGCGCCGACCTGGGCATGACCCGGGTGGTGTTGTCCCGGGAGCTGTCCGCCGATGCCATCGCGGACCTGTGCGCCCGCTCCCCCGTGGAGCTGGAGGTTTTCGGCCATGGGGCGCTGTGCATGTGTTACAGCGGCCAGTGCTTTCTCTCCGCCGTGCTGGGGGGACGCAGCGGCAACCGGGGCCTGTGCGCCCAGCCCTGCCGCCTGGCCTTCCGGTGGCCGGGGGAGAAAACCCCCTCCCACCCTCTGTCCCTGAAGGACCTCTCCCTGGCCGGGGCCCTGGGTCAGCTGGAGGAGATGGGAGTGGCCTGCCTGAAGATTGAGGGCCGGATGAAGCGCCCGGAGTACGTGGCTGTGGTCACCGGCATCTACGCCGCCGCCCTGCGCCAGGGGCGGGAGCCCACCCAGGCGGAGCTGGCTCAGCTGGAGGCCGCCTTCTCCCGCCAGGGCTTTACCCAGGGGTATTTCCGGGACCAGAAGGGTCCGGCCATGTTCGGCACCCGTCCCCAGGGGGCCCGGGACCCGGCGGACCTCTTTGACCAGGCCCGGCGGTTCTACACCCGGGGAGAGCACCGGACGGTTCCCGTGTCTCTCACCGCCCAGGTCCAGGGGGAGATGCCCATGGTTCTCACCGCCCGGGACCCGGCGGGCCATACCGCTGTCGTCCAGGGCCCCTGTCCCCAGGCCGCCCGCACCCGCCAGACCACGGCAGACCAGGTGGCCGGCCAGCTGAGAAAGACCGGGGGCACCGTCTACCAGGCGCACCAGGTCCAAGTGGACCTGGCCCCCGGCCTGTCGGTCCCCCTGTCGGCGGTGAACAGCCTGCGCCGCCAGGCCTTGGAGGAACTGGACCGGGCCCGCACCCAGCCCCCTGCCCGGCGGACCCTTCCCTTTGTTCCGGCCGCCCCGGAGAGAGGGCGGGCGGGTGTGCCGGCGTTTACCCTGTCCTTCCGCCGGTGGGAGCAGCTGACGCCGGACTGCCTGGACCAGGGCCCCGCCCTGGTCTATCTGCCCTGCCAGGAGCTCCCGGGCCATGAGGACGCCCTGCGCCGGTGGGCCCAGGCGTATCCAGACATCGGGTTTGGGGTTGTTCTGCCCCGGGTGGTCTGGGACCGGGAGCTGCCCCGGCTGCGGAGAGAGCTGGAAGCCGCCCGCCAGGCAGGGGTCACCCAGGCCCTGCTGGGGCACATCGGACAGCTTCCCCTGGCTCGCTCCTTTGGACTGATTCCCCGGGGAGACTTTGGGCTGGGCCTGACCAACGACGAGACGGCGGCGGAGCTGGCCCGGCTGGGGTTTGCCTCGGCCACTGCGTCCTTTGAGAGCCGTTTGGCCCAGATTCGGGACCTGAGCAAGCCCCTGGACCTGGAGCTGCTGGTCTATGGCCGGCTGCCTTTGATGCTCATGGAGCACTGCATCCTCCGAAACCGGGGGCAGGGCTGCCACTGCCAGGACAAGCCTCAGTCCCTGGGGGACCGGAAGGGGGAACACTTCCCCGTGGAGTCGGCCTGGGGCTGCCGCAATGAGCTCTTCAACGCCAAGCCCCTGTGGCTGGCGGACAAGACCGACTGGCGGACCGCCGGGGCGGCCTATGCCCGGCTGGCCTTCCTGCGGGAGGGTCCCGGGGAATGCGCCCGGGTGTTTCGGGCCTACCGGGAGGGGGCGGGGGAGCCGCCGCGGGCCTTTACCCGGGGGCTTTACTATCGAGGGGTGGAGTAGGAGTATCTCTCCGGTGGGGGAGGCGTTCCTTTCGGTCGCCGTTGGAACGGCAGGGAACCTTGGCCTGCCCGGCCGGGGCCCCATTTCTTGGGAAGAAATGGGGGAAAGAACCCCCGGGGGAGGAGGTTCCTCCCCCAGGACCCCCTTCTCTGGTGGGGTTGTGTGGGGGGAGGCTGTACTTCTTACGGGATACCCGGCCTGCGGCCCTCACATTGGAAGGCCCGTAACGGCCCGCCCACCGGCTGGGCGGGCTGGGGGCGTGGGTAGGTACCCTTTGGGAGAAAGCAGAGAGTAACCGTTCGGTTTCCCACTTTCTCCTCCCGTCAATAAACCACTTTTCCCGCCCGCCCAAGCCGGTGGGCGGGCCATGAGGCGTTGGTCTTTGAGGCCGCAGGCCAGGCCCCTACATGACCAACCACCTTCCCCCGTTCCTCCCACCAGAGAATGGGGTTCCAAGGGGAAGGAACCTCCTTCCCCTTGGTGTTCTTTCCCCTATTTCTTCAAAGAAATGGGGCCCCGCCCGGGAGGGCTCCGTTCCCGCCCATTCCAACGGCGCTGGCGATGGAACGCCCCCCACGAAAGGAGATCGCATATCATGAAGTCCCTCTTCCCAATCCTATTGTGCCTGCTCCTGCTCCCTCTCACCGCCTGCCAGCCGGATTTCAGCGGCAGCCGCATGGGCACCCCCCGGGGACTTCACATGTCGTACACCGCCTTTCACACCACGGAGAAGCAGACCCTGTCCCTGAAGGCCGGAGAGGAGATTGCCCTCTCCCTGGTCAGCCAGGCGGGGACCCTGTCCATCACCATCTGGAAGGGGGAGGAGGAACCCATCTATGAAGGAGAGGGCCTGACCACTCAGGACTTCACTGTGGAGGTGGAGGAGGCCGGACTCTACACCGTGGCCGTCACCGGCCAGGGCGCGGTGGGCAGCGTAGATATCACCGTGGGCCAGGCCCCCTCTGTCCAGGGGACATGAGGAGGACAGGGGGAAGAAATTTTTGCAAACCACCCAAATTCGATGGAAAAAACGGAGGCAACCCATGAAAATAGTCTTAGCGTCCCAATCCCCCCGCCGCCGTCAGCTGCTGGGGCAGATGGGACTGGAATTTACCACACAATCGCCGGAGATTGACGAAGCCGCGTTCCAGGGCCGGGATGCCCGGGACCTGGTGCAGATTCTCTCCCGGGAGAAGGCCCGCTGGATCGCCGGGCAGGTGGACCCGGAGACCCTGGTCATCGGGGCGGACACCGTGGTGGTCCGGGACGGGGAAATCCTGGGAAAGCCCAAAGGGGAGGAGGAGGCCCGCGCCATGCTGGCCTCCCTGTCCGGGCGCACCCACCAGGTTTGCACCGGGGTCACGGTCTGCCGGGGGGACAAGGTCCTCACCCAGGTGGAGGAGACCCAGGTGACCTTCCGGCCCTTGACAGACCAGGAGATCCGCCAGTATGTCTCCACCGGGGAGCCCATGGACAAGGCCGGCGCCTACGGCATCCAGGGCCTGGGCGGGCTGCTGGTGGCGGGGATTCAGGGGGACTACCACAATGTGGTGGGCCTGCCGGTCTGCCGCTTGGGGCGGATGCTCCTGGACTTCGGCGTGGACTGTCTGGCACTGGCTGGCCGCTGACCTGGGGGATGGACTCCGGCGTCCCGGCCCGCCCGGGAACAGGAGAGGACCTGCCGTGAAACGATGGATGCAGCATACATGGGTAAAAATCATCGCCGTGGCTCTGTCTCTGAGCCTCATCGCCGCCGCTGTGGCACTGGTCCTGACGGGGACCACCGAGCCGCTGCGGGGGGTGGGGGAGACCGTGTCACGGCCCTTTTCGCGCTTTTTTTCCCTGGTTACGGACAAACTCCGCCAGGGCGGGGACTATCTCAAGGGGGTCCAGGCCCTGCAGGAGGAGAACAGGGCCCTGGAGCAGGAGGTGGCCCAGCTCCGGCGGGCCGCCCGGGCGGGGGACCTGGCCACAGAGGAGAACGCCCGGCTCCGGTCCCTGCTGGAGCTCCAGGAGACCGGGCAGGACCTCACCTTCACCGCCGCCTGGGTGGTGGCCCGGGCCCCGGACAACTGGAAGGGGGAGGTCACCCTGGACCAGGGAACCGACCAGGGGATTCAGGCCGGCCAGTGCGTGGTGGATGAGCACGGGGCCCTGGTGGGCCGGGTGAAGGAGGTGGGGGCCAGCTGGGCCAATGTGACCCTGCTGTGGGACCCTGGCTTCCAGATGGCCGGCCAGGGGACCAAGTCCGGGGTGCTGGGCTCCCTGGAGGGGTCCTTGGACCTGCTGTCCCGGGGAGAGCTGGCCCTGGCCTGCCTGACGGAGGCCGACCCCGTCTCCCTGGGGGAGGAGGTGGTCACCTTCGCGGCCCAGGGGGTGTATCCCTCGGGGCTGGTGGTGGGCACGGTGATGTCCCTGGAGGAGGACCCCGGCGGCCTCACCCGCTCGGCCATCCTCACCCCGGCCGCGGACCTGAATACGCTGTCCCAGGTGTTCGTGGTGACAGCCTTCTGGGAGGAGCGCTGAATGGGCCGCCTTCGTCTCTACCTCATCACCGCCCTGGCCTTCCTCCTGGAGGTGCTGGTCCTGCTCTGGTTTCCCGTGGCCGGGGTTCGGCCCAGGGTGCTTCCCCCGCTGGTGTGTCTGGTGGGGGTGGAGCAGGGCCCGGACCGGGGGGCGGAATGTGGATTTTTTGGGGGAATTCTTTGCTATCTGGCCGGCGCCACCCCCTGGCAGATGGCCCTGCTGGCCCTATTGGGGGGGCTGTCCGGGGTCATTTTCCACAAAGCCAGTTCCTTTTGGGGAAAGTGGCTCACCTGTCTGGCCGCGCTGGCGGGGCTGGAGGTCCTGCTGGTGCTGGGGCACTGCCTGGCCGGGGCCTCTGTATTCGCGGGGCTGCGCATTGCCGGGCCGGAGCTCCTCCTGTCTGCGGCCTGCTTCCCCCTGGCTGTGCTCCTGACCCGGCTCAAAGGGCATCCCCGCAGGAAGAGGAAGGGCTGGTGAGCCGGCCCGGAAAAACACTGTTTTATGACAGGCCCCTCCTGGATCACAGGCCGGGAGGGCGCCCTTTGTTTGGAAAGGAGGACCACCATGCCCAACCGCCGCCTTCCCGCCGCCGCCGCTTTTTTTGCCGCTGCCCTCACGGCCTTTGCTGTCCTGCTCTGGGGCCTGCAAGTCACCAGCGGCGCGGCCTACTATGCCAAATCCCAGCGAAGCATTGCCCAAGTGGAAACCGTCCCCGCCGCCCGGGGCAAGCTCCTGGACCGCAACGGAACCATTCTGGCCCAGGATCAGGTGACCTGGTCGGCGGTTCTGGCGGAGGACGTGGAGGACCAGGTGGTCCGCCGTTTGAAAACTCTCTGCCAGGAGGAGGACGTGGCCTGGGAGGGGACCGGCCCCATTGCCGGGGTTACCCCCCGTCTGCTGGCCCGGGTGAAGGAGGAGGGGCTGGCAGGGGTGAGCTTCACCCCTGCGGTCCAGCGGGTGGGCAGCGGCACCCTGGCCCCCCACGTTCTGGGCCGGGTGGGACAGATGAGCCCTGAGGAGTGGGAGGTCTACCAGGACCGGGGATACGCCATGGATGAAACCGTGGGCAAGGACGGGGCGGAGGGGGCCTTTGAGTCCTACCTCCACGGCACCCCGGGCCAGAAGGTGCTGGAGACCGACAAGGACGGCCGGATCACCGGGGAGACCAACGCGGTGCAGCCCCAGGCGGGGCGGGATGTGACCCTGACCCTGGACCGGGACCTCCAGGCCGCGGCGGAGACGGCCCTGGCCGGCTTCTTGGACCGCCATCCCCAGGCCACCGGCGGGGCCCTGGTGGCCCTGGATGTCCGGGACGGCGGGGTGCTGGCCATGGTGAGCCAGCCGGGGTATGACGCGGCCTCCTTCTCCGCCGACTATGCGGCCCTGTCCCAGGACGAGGCCCACCCCCTGATGAACCGGGCGGTGCAGGGGCTCTATGCCCCGGGGTCCACTTTTAAGCTGGTCACCGCCGCCGCGGCCTTGGAGGAGGGATTTCTCACCCCTGAGACCCAGATTTTAGACACCGGCCGCTATACCTACTACAAGAGCCCCCAGCCCCAGTGCTGGCTCTACCGGCAGGAGGGCAAGACCCATGGCCTGGAGACGGTGTCCGAGGCCATTGCCGACTCCTGCAACATCTTCTTTTACGACGCCGGCCGGCGGGTGGGCATTGACATGCTGGGGCAGTATGCCCGGGCCCTGGGCCTGGGGGAAAAGACCGGCATCGAGCTGGCCGGAGAGCAGGCCGGGGTGGTGGCCGGCCCGGAGTATACGGCTTCGGTGGGGGGCACCTGGTATGAGGGCAGCGTCCTCTCCGCGGCCATCGGCCAGGAGAACAACCGCTTCACCCCCCTCCAGCTGGCCCACATGGTGGCCACTCTGGTGGGGGGTGGGGACCGGTGGCAGGTCCACCTGCTCCAGAAGGTGGCCGGGGAGGCCCCCCGGGAAAAGGTACGCTTGGGCAAGGTCAACCTGTCCCCCGGCAATGTGGCGGCCATCAAGGAGGGGATGCTGGCGGTGACCCAGTCCGGCTCCCTGGCCGCGGCCTTCCAGTCCCTCCCGGTCCAGGTGGGGGCCAAGACCGGGTCGGCCCAAGTGGACGGGGAGGAGACCTCCAACGCGGTGCTGGTGTGCTTTGCCCCCTACGAGGACCCGGAGATCGCCCTGGCCGTGGTGGTGGAGCAGGGCGGGTCCGGCTCCTCCCTGGGCACCGTGGCCGCCCAGGTGATCCAGGCGTACGTGCAGTAACACCAAATCCCCGCCCCTGGGAACAGGCAGGTTGACGGGTCCGACCGCGCAGAGCGCCCCCGCTGGTTAGAATTTACACCAGCGGGGGCTTTGTCTGTGCCCGGTCCTTTGCCAAGGAAAGGGACGCCTCTTGGGTCGGGGGCTGTCAGTAAGAAAGAGAACGCTCTGCTCATCAGTACCGCTCTTGCGTTTTCTAAAAACCAAAATATAATTGAGGGTATCCGATACCATACTGTTGCCGCTACAGAATGATAAGTTCCTATTTCTGGAGGCGCGCCGTATTTCGGGAGAATGGGTTGAATACGACACGGCGTTGAAGGGCTGGAAGTTGCGCGTTGGGGAATCCGTCCTATGGGGAGATGTCTAAAAGAGGAGCAGGAGGGATAGCATGGATCGGGCAGAAGCATACCGGCGGGAAGTGGAAATGTTGTTCCGCACATGGAAAGAGAAGAACCCCCTTGACGGGATGGACCATCAGCATGGCATCTTTATTCGGGACGGCGTTGTCTGTCCCGAGCGGTGGTTTTCCCAAACGGTACGACCCCTGTTTTTATTGAAAGAGGCGTATCACGGCGATGGCGATTGGGATTTGATAGCGGACCATCTCTTGACTGAGGGAAAAATTGGAAGGCATACCACTTGGAAACGAATTTCTCAGTGGACCCGGGGGCTGATGCTGACCACGGAAGACTGCTTATACCCCTATGCCGATGAAGCCGCGGACCACGTTTTCGGAAATCCCTATCTGCGTCAGGCCGCCGTGGTCAACGTCAAGAAAAGTGGTGGGGAGAAAGTCTCGGATTATAAGGAAATTCAGCGGTATGCGGAATATGACCGCCGGGAGCTTCGCCGTGAGATTGAACTAATCGACCCGACCGTCATCGTCTGCGGCTATACAATTTCTGCCCTGAATATCATCATGGAAACGCCTGTCAAGGAGTATGCCAACGCCGAACAGCAAAACAGCAACTTGTTTTACACGGTGCAGATAAACGGCCACGCCGCCATCGTTTTGGACTATTGGCATCCATCCAACCAGTTTCCCGATCTGCTCAACTATTACGGCTTGATGGGGAGCTATCAGCAGGCGCTGCTCCACCGGGCAAAGGAGTAAGAAGCCGATGAATTTACGGAAGGCCGCCATACAAGTGCCCTGCCAGATGGCCTATGATGATGTCTGGCACTGGGAAAACGGTTTGATTAAAGTATCGAAGGAGGGGCTGTGGGGCTTCATCGACGAGAGAGGAAATGTGGTCATTCCAGTCGAGGATGACTCCTTGTCAACATGGCCTTTTCCGGGATTTTTCTCGGACTTGCCCTCGGTCTGCTCCTGCAGAACAGAAACCGCGCGGAACAATGAGTTTTCTGCACTGGCATCCCCCTCCGGCCCATTTCCCGGCACGGAGGGGGATGTTGCCTTGCCGAAAGCCCTTTCCCGCCGTGGAAAACCTTGCAATCATACCCCGTTTGGAGTATGCTAAACGGAGAATATCACCCAGAGGAGGGATGGAACGATGGCCTATGGGTCCGTGAAAATGTGCCTGCAGTGCGCCACCTGCAGCATGGTCTCCACCTGCCTGTTCCGGGCGCTGAAGTTTTTGTCCTGCCGGGACAGCCGGGTCAAGGAGGAGGCCTGCCGGTGGCCCCAGGGGAAGACCCTGCGGCTGGAGATCCCCGGCGCCAGGGGGTTCACCGTCACCGGCACGGAGAAGGGCTTCCGGAAGCTCCCCCAGGACACCCCCGGGGATGTAACCATTCGCTTTAAGAGTCCGGATGACGCCTTCCGGGTCTTCACCGGGCAGATCGGCATCGCCCAGGCGTACGCCCAGCACCGATTTACCCTGCGGGGAAACATGGGCCTGGCCATGCCCTTTGTGCGATGTGTGGACATTGCGGAGGGGTATCTTTTCCCCGCGGTTCTGGCCAGGCGAATCCTGAAGCGACGACCAAAAAAGGAAATATCCACCGCCCGGGTCTACCTGGCGGTGCTGTTTGGGAGGTAATGTGAATGTCCGCCTACTATGAGTTCAAACTGCCCGCCAAAATTCTCTCCGGGGACGGGGCCCTGGAGCACATCCCCCACGAGCTGGACAGCCTGGGGGCCCACCGCCCCCTCCTGCTCAGCGACCAGGGCCTGGAGCAGGTGGGGACGGTAAAGATTGTGCAGGCCGCCCTCCGCCAGGGGGGGATGGCGGCGGCGGAGACCTTCTGCCGGATTCCCCCGGACTCCTCCATCCAGGTGGTCAACCAGATCGCCGGCCTCTACCGCCAGGCCCAGTGCGACAGCCTCATCGCCGTGGGGGGCGGATCGGTGATTGACACCGCCAAAGGGGTGGGGATGGTCCTGGCCCAGGCGGGCAGCGACCTGCTGGATTCCGCCGGCTGCGAGGTCCTCCCCCGGGGGGCCCATGTCCCCTTTGTGGCGGTGCCCACCACCGCGGGCACCGGCAGCGAGGCCACCTTGGTGGCCGTGGTGGCCAACCCGGCGCTCCAGGTGAAAATGGAGTTTCTCAGCTATCATCTGCTCCCCGACGTGGCGGTGCTGGACCCCCGGATGACCGAGACCCTGCCCCCCCGGATCACCGCCTCCACGGGCTTTGACGCCCTGGTCCACGCCATTGAGGCGGCCACCTGTCTCCAGCGCAACCCGGTGAGCGACTCCTTTGCCGAGCGGGCTATCCGCCAGATCACCCAGAGCCTGCCCCGGGCGGTGAAAAACGGCAGGGACCGGCGGGCCCGCATGGCCATGGCCAACGGCAGCCTGCTGGCCGGGGCGGCCTTTTCCAACTCCATGGTGGGTCTGGTCCACGCCATCGGCCACGCCCTGGGCGGGGTGTGCCATGTGGCCCATGGGGACGCCATGACCATTCTGCTGCCGGCGGTGATGCAGTACAACCTGGACAAATGCCGGGAGAGATATGGGGAGCTGCTGCTCCACGTGGCCGGCCCCGAGGTCTACGCCGCCACCCCGGCGGCCCAGCGGGCTCAAAAGACCATCGACACCCTGAAAGCCCTGCGCCAGGAGCTGGCTGACGCCACCGGCCTGCCCACCACCCTGTCCCAGACCGGGCGGGTGAAGCAGGAGGACTTCGAAGCCGTGGCCCGCACGGCGCTGAACGACGGGGCCATTATTGTGAACCCCGCCGAGGCAGACTACGACGAGATCCTGGGAATTCTTAAGGAGGTGTGGGCATGAGTAACGCCACCCACGTTGCCAAGATTGAGGAGACCGTGGCCCGGCAGCGGGCCTTCTTCCAGACCGGCGCCACCCGTCCGGTGGCGGTCCGGGTGGCCGCCCTGAAGCGGCTGAAAAAAGAGATTCAGGCCCGGGAGCAGATTTTGTTGGACGCCCTCCAGGCCGACCTGCACAAGTCCCACTTTGAGGGGTATATGTGTGAGCTGGGACTGAACCTGGACGAGCTGGGCTACCTGGCCCGGCATGTGGCCGAGTGGTCCCGCCCCCGCCGGCGTCCCACCCCCCTGGCCCAGTTCAAATCCAAAAGCTATGAGCTGGCCGAGCCCTATGGGGTGGTGCTGGTGATGTCCCCCTGGAACTATCCCTATCTGCTGAGCCTGGACCCCCTCTTCGGCGCGGTGGCCGCGGGCAACTGCGTGGTTCTCAAGCCCAGCGCCTACGCCCCCAACACCAGCCGGGCCATGGCCGAGCTCATCGCCGCTGTCTTTAACCCCGACTGGGTGACTGTCATCGAGGGCGGCCGGGAACAGAACGCCGCCCTGCTGGAGCAGCGGTTTGACTACATTTTCTTCACCGGCAGCGTGGATGTGGGCAAAATGGTCATGGAGAAGGCCAGCCGCCACCTGACCCCGGTGACCCTGGAGCTGGGGGGGAAGAGCCCGGTTATTGTGGATCGCACCGCCAACATCCCTCTCACCGCCAAGCGCCTGGCGTTCGGCAAACTCCTCAACGCTGGCCAGACCTGTGTGGCCCCGGACTACTGCCTGGTGGACCGAAAGGTCCGGGACGAACTGGTGGAGGAGCTGAAAAAGCAGTTCCAGCGGATGCTGGGCCAGGACCCTCTGGCCAACGACCACTTTGTGCGGATCATCAACCGCAAGCACTATAACCGTCTCCAGGGCCTACTGGAGGGGGAGGAGATCCTGTACGGCGGCGGCCACCGGGACGACCCCGACTCGGACAGCGGATGGATTGCCCCCACCTTGGTGGCGGATACCCTGGACGGGACTTCCAAGCCCATGGGGGAGGAGATTTTCGGGCCCATTCTGCCCATCATCCCCTATGACGGTCTGGACCAGGCCATCCACTTCATCAACCGCCGGGAAAAGCCCCTGGCCCTCTATCTCTTCACCCGGAGCCAGCGGATTAAGGAGCGGATTCTGCGCAGCTGTTCCTTCGGGGGCGGGTGCATCAACGACACCATCATCCACCTGGCCACCCACCACATGGGCTTCGGCGGCGTGGGGCAGAGCGGCATGGGAAGCTACCACGGCAAGCGGAGCTTCGACACCTTCTCCCACTACCGGGCCATCGTGGACAAGGCCACCTGGCTGGATCTGCCCATGCGGTATCACCCCTATAAGAAGTTTAACGGCAAGCTCATTCGGATGTTTATCCACTGACCTTGCTGGGTTGGCACCCGTCCGGGAGGGTTGGACTCTCTCGGGCGGGTGTTTTGGGTTTTATCCCCACGCCGTTGGAACGGGCGGGAACGGTGGCTTGCCCAGCCGGGGCCCCATTTCTTGGGAAGAAATGGGGGAAAAAACCCCAGAGGGAAGAGGTTCTTCCCTCTGGACTCCCTTCTCTGGTGGGGTTGTGTGGGGGGAGGCTGTACCTCTTACGGGATACCTGGCCTGCGGCCCTCACAGTGAAAGGTCCGTAACGGCCCGCCCACCGGCTGGGCGGGCTGGGGACGTGGGAAGGTACCCTTTGAGAAAAGGAGGAGAAAAACCATTCCGTTTCCCACTTTTTCCTCCCGTCAACGAACCACCTCTCCCGCCCGCCCGAGCTGGTGGGCGGGCCATGAGGCGTTGGTCTTGGAGGCCGCAGGCCAGGCCCCTACCTGACGGAACCACCTTCCCCCGGTCCTCCCACCAGAGAATGGGGTTCCAAGGGGAAGGAACCTCCTTCCCCTTGGTGTTCTTTCCCCTATTTCTTCAAAGAAATAGGGCCCCGCCCGGGAGGGCTCCGTTCCCCGCCGTTCCAACGGCGCCGGGCAAACACCCCAATGGCTCCCTCCCCCGAAACCAAGGGCCGGACCCTGCCAGCCCCCGACAACAAACGGCCTGCCGCACATCCTGCGGCAGGCCGTTCGCGAAATAGGAAAAGTCAAGCACTGGGCAGCTCTGCCCGGGTATAGGTCTGTTCTCCTGTGGCCAGATCCAAGGTGACCGAGTACAGCCCTTGTGAGAACAGCAAGTCCCCTTGGTTGCCGTTGCTGTCAAAATCGTAGACATCCTGTTCTACCTTGGCCTGGTAAAAGACCTGACTTCCGTCGGGAGAGAGGGACAGGTTCTCCAAATGGGCGTCATGTACGCCGTACCGCCCGTCTGAACTGCCTTTGATCACTTCCCGATAATCTGTTCGTTTCAGGTCTTGGTCAAAGACAGAGATGTAATATTTTGCACCTGACAGGGTACCCTTTCCAGCGGCCCAAGCTGCTGCCGTTACCTGCGCTGTGTTTTCAGTGTCCGCATAGGCAACCATCTCCCGGCTTCCGCAGAAACCGCCGATGACAGCTTCTTCCTGCGTCATGGCAAAGGGGCTGGGCCCTGGATAGGGTGTGATCTTCTGCAGCAAACGGACCAGGGAGGAAAAACACTGTTCGACGGTGTAGCTGCCCTGGGGATGAAAGCGGTTGTCCCCAACCCCCTGCAGGATTCCCAGCTGGGTCATTAGCTGAACGTCCTCTTGGGCCCAGGATGCAATCTGCGCGCTGTCGTCGTAGGACAGAGGGGACAGGGCATCGGACACCTTTCCCATGCAGGCCCGATAGGTGCGGGCCAAAATCACGGCAGCTTCCTGACGTGTTATGAGGGTGGCACCGTCTAAGCTGCCGTCTTCCCGGCCCTGCAGAATCCCCAGCTCTTTGGCCACCGCCAGCACGGGGTCGTACAGTCCTACGGTCCCCCAGCCGGAGGCTTTCTGGAGCCGGAAGCTGGTTACATTGAGGTAGAGGTCCAGGTCCGTACCGTATGTCCGGGCCACCAGGGCGGCGGCGTTCTCCCCAAAGGCCTGCCGCTGAATGGGCTGGCGGTAATCCCCGCCGTAGGGTGCCCGGGCCAATCCATAGTACAGGGCGGAAAAGACATCCGTTTCCGCCCAGTCAGAGCAGGTATATGTCCGCTCCGCCTCGGCCGCGGAGCAGAATGTACCGGCGCCAGGGATCAGAAGCAGCAGAGCCAGGCAGAGTGTGCAGAGTTGTTTTTTCATGGGAGCCTCCTTTTCAGTTTGTTTGGCACTATTGGCACTATAAACAGTATATAAAAATGCTCTAACTATTGTCAATTAAATTGGACAAGTTATAAGCGCCTCCCCAAAACTGGGCAGGCGCTTATTGCAAAAAGGACGCATCTTTATGAGACTGCCGGCAGCACCACCGGGTCAAACGCCGCCAGGGCCTCCTGGTCCTCGGCCTGGGTCCACACCCGGCCGAAGGTGGCCAGCAGGGCGGTGGTCTGGCCGCTGACGGGATCGGCGGTGACGCTGTCCCGCTGTCCCATCACCGACAGGGTGACAGGCGTGTCAGCCAGGGCGCCCTGGAGCTGGCGGCAGAAGGTCTCCAGGGTTTCCTCCTTCTCTTCCACGGCGCGGAGGGAGTCCAGGTCTCCCTGGGTGGGGAAACCGCAGTCGGTGAGCAGGATCTCGTCAAAGCCCAGCTGGGCCAGCTCCCGGCACAGGCCGATGAGGTAGGATTGGACCTGGGGCTGGGCGGGGTCCAGCCAGCCCTGGCGGCTTTCGTCCAGCCAGGGGGAGCCGCTGACCCGGTGCAGGGAGAGACCGGGTTCCTCCCGGACCAGAGCACTGTCCCGAAGGCAGGAGACCTGGGCCACGGTGTACAGGCCGGGGGTGTCGTTCAGGGCGCGGAGGACTTCGTTTCGGTCCGGGTCCCCGGAGGAGGCCCCGGCATCGGCGGCCAGGGGGAGGGCGGAGACATAGCCCAGGGCGCCGTCGGCGGTTTTCATGGGGAGAATGACCCCGTCATAGCCGTCGGCCAGGGTCTGGGCATCGGCCAGCTGGTCCAGGGAAAGGAAAACCCCCTGGAAGGGGTCGTTTTCCTCCGGCAGGGAGAGGTCCTCCGCGGGGGCCGAGGCGGGGGTGGAGGCCGCCGGCGGATGCAGCCAGGCGGACACCTGCTGAGAGATGGCGGCGGGGGAGAGGACCCCCAGGCCGCACAGCAGGAGAAAACCGCCGGAGAGCACCCCGGCGGAACACAGGAGAACCAGCAGAACCCGGCCGATCCGGGACGGGAGGGAGGGGGTGTGATAGGAGCTGTGGCGCATGGAGGATCACCTTTCTCTGGGGAGATTTGGCGGGACGGGGGACTTGGGCGGGGCCGCCGGGCATTATGTACCCACCCACCGGAAAAGAAAGAGCAGCCCCAGCCCTGGCAGCCCCAGCAGGCCCAGGGTGAGGGCGTTGAAGGCATTGACCCCCAGGGCCAGACCGGCGGCCAGGCCGCTCTGGGACCACAGGGCCAGAAACCCCAGACCCAGGGCGGAGCGGGCCAGGAGCTTCAGCAGCCAGCCCAGGGGCCGTCGGAAGATCACCAGGAACAGGACGCTGAAAAACAGGATGGTCAGCCAGGGGCCGCCCTCGGCAAAGAGATTCATGATGTGGCCTCCGTTTCCAAGGATTTCATCTGCCGCAGCAGATAGGTGTGCTTGGCCCGCAGGGCGCTGATCTCATAGAGATAGTACTCCAAGAGGTCCCGGTCCGCCGTCTGGTCAAAGCCCGCTTGGGCGGCGGCCAGGTCCCGGCTGGTCTCTTCCAGGTGCCGGCGCAGAGACTGGGCCTGGGTGGGGGGCGAGGATTTCGCCATACAATCCCTCCTTGGGAGACAGGGTCTCCCTGTGATTTCAGTATATGGATAGCCTGCGCGGATATGCCGGGGATTATGCGGGGGAATTTTTGGACCAGGCGACAAAAAACCAGAAAAAGTCGGAAATCTTGCAAAAAGCCCTTCCCGAAACGGCAGGATATGCTATAATGGACCTGTTCTTTCCCTTGGCCTTCGTTTCCGGGGGCCAAGGCTTACTTTCGATCCTTCAGATGAGGTGGATGCCATGAAAAAGACCCTGAACCGATCCCTCTCCCTCCTGCTGGCTCTGGTGCTGGCGGTGAGTCTGGCTGTGCCCGCTTTGGCCGCTGACGAACCGGTGACGCTGGATCAGACAAAGCTCTCCCTGTCTCCCAAGCAGAGCGTTGTCCTCCACGCCACCCGCTCCAGCGAGTATCAGGACCAGCGGATCACCTGGAAATCCAGCGACACCAGCGTGGCCACCCTCTCTGACCAAGATCATAAAAAGGGGAACGTGACCATTACGGCGAAAAAGAAGGGCACCACCGCCATCACCGCCTCCGTGGGCGGCTACCTGGCGGTGTGCAACGTCACCGTGGAGGATGACTATGTCACCGATGTCACCATCACCCCCGCCGGTCCGGAGACCCTCCCTGTGGGCAAAACCCGCCAGCTGGAGGCGGAGGTGGTCTATGCCCACGGCACCCAGGGGGACCAGACCGTCACCTGGACCACCGACAACCCCAAGGTGGCGACCGTCACCCAGAAGGGCTTGGTCACCGCAGTGTCCGAGGGCACAGCGGAGATTGTGGCCCTGTCCAAGGAGGGCAGCAAGAACGGCACGCCGGTGATGGAGACCTATCAGCTCACCGTCACCAAGCAGGGGGCGTCCTCTGCCGATGATGTCCTCTCCCTGTCCGCCACCACCGTGACCACCAGCGGCGGCCAGTACGTGGATACGGTGCTGAAGGCCCCGGTGGTCACCATCCGCAGCGGCGCCACCGATGTCACCGACGCCTACACCCTCTCCTACCGCTGGACCGACAGCGCCCAGAAGGAGCTGGGCACCCAGGACACCCAGCTGATCCAGCCTGTGACCCTGTCGGACCTGACGGTGACCTGTACCGTCACCGCCACCAGCAAGACCGACAGCACCCAGGTGCTCACCGGCAGCTGCCGCTATGGCGTCAAGGTCTACCCCGGTACCACCGTGGGGGCGGCCCACGCGCTGACGAAGGGGAGCGTCACCCTGGACAAGCTCATGGATCTGGAGGGCAAGCAGTCTATCCTGGATCAGCTGCTCCAGGGGGATGGGGACTCTCTGCTGACCCCCGCCATCCCCGGCCTGACCCATGTGGTCTTTGACATGAACTCCGTCACCGGCGCTGCCGTAGGCACCCTGTCGGCCAGGGGAGAGGTGGAGTACTATCTCAGCCGGGAGGCCGACGGGAATCACCTGGCCGACGTGTCCTTCACCCCCCTCCAGGCGGGGACCTATGGGATCAACTTCCTGGCCTATGGGGACCAGGTCTACTACGGCCGGCTGGAAGTGGTGGTCAGCGGACAGGCCGTGGAGCCCCCTGACGGGGAGGATATCCCATGTGACTGCACCGGCTATACCTTCACCGGCTCGGACTTCTTCCACAGCGGGGACGCCGACCCGGTGGCCGCGGTGCTCTTTGGCAAGCCCTCCGCCGGCCAGCTGCTGCGGGACCTGGCCCATGGCAGCGGGGTGGCCGAGGAGGGCGCCCGCTACTACACCAACGCCGCCAGCAACGGCGAGTACCATGTCTCCACCCTGAGCTACCTCCCGAACGCCGGTTTCTCCGGCCGGGTGACCCTTCCCGTGACGCTGATCACCCAGTCGGGCAAGCAGGTGGAGGATACCCTCTCCTTCTATGTCACCAGCAAGACCCACTCGGAGCAGTTTACCGATGTCACGGAGACCACGGTGGGCCTCTGGGCGGCCGACGCGGTGGACTTTGCCTACCACTTCGGACTGGTCAGCGGGGTGGAGGAGACCAAGTTCGCCCCCAACTCCCCCATGACCCGGGCCCAGCTGGTGACGGTTCTGTACCGGGCAGCGGGCAGCCCCGAGGTGACGGTCACCACCAACTTTGAGGACCTGGACGTGGGCGCCTATTACTACAACGCGGTGGTCTGGGGCAATGTGATGGGGGTGGTCAACGGCACCTCGGACACCACCTTCAGCCCCAACGCCTATGTGACCCGGGAGCAGCTGGCCACCATCCTCTACCGCTACGCGGACACCATGGGGGACAATGTGGCCGTGTCAGGCAACCTGAATGCCTACACCGATAAGGACAAGGTGGGTTCCTACGCGGTGACCCCCATGACCTGGGCGGTGGAGCACGGCATCATCACCGGTACCACCGGCACCACCCTCTCCCCCAAGTCCACCACCACCCGGGCTCAGGTCGCGGTGATGCTCCACCGGTACCTGACCGACTGATCCCTCTGCCCTTTTATCCCAGCCAGCCTCCCAGGAGGCTGGCTGCTTTTCTGCCCCCGGGGCCTGCCAGGATTCCCCTTGACATACCGCGGAAAAATGGATTAAGATAAAGGGTATTATATGACGAGCTTGGGCCCATGGGCCCATTTTCATAGGACAAGGAGAACTTCCATGGCAAAGAGCAAACGGGAATATGGCAACGAATCCATCTCCATGCTGGAGGGGGCCGACCGGGTGCGGAAGCGGCCCGGGGTGATTTTCGGCTCGGACGGGCTGGAGGGCTGCGAGCACGCGGTGTTCGAGATCCTCTCCAACGCCATCGACGAGGCCCGGGAGGGCTACGGCAAGGAGATCATCCTCACCCGGTTCCGGGACGGCCGGATTCAGGTGGAGGACTTTGGCCGGGGCTGCCCTGTGGACTGGAACGAAAAGGTGGGAAAATACAACTGGGAGCTGGTGTTCTGTGAGCTCTACGCCGGGGGCAAGTATGACAACGCCGCCGGGGACAACTATGAATACTCCCTGGGCCTGAATGGCCTGGGCGCCTGCGCCACCCAGTATGCCTCCCGGTTTATGGACGTGGTGGTCCGCCGGGACGGCAAGCGGTATGACCTGCATTTTGAAAAGGGAAGCCTGGTGGGAGAGATGAAGGTCTCCCCCGCCGACCGGAAGAAGACGGGCACCACCATCACCTGGCTGCCCGACCTGGAGGTCTTCACCCAGACGGACATCCCCACAGACTACTTCACCGACATCCTCCACCGCCAGGCGGTGGTGAACGCGGGGGTGGTCTTCCGCTTTAGGAACCAGGGGGAGCGGGGCTTTGAGGAGACCCTCTTCACCTACGAAAACGGCATTGCCGACTATGTGGCCGAGCTGGCCGGCCAGGCCCCCCACACCCCCATCCAATTCTGGACCGGGGAGCGCACCGGACGGGACCGGCCGGACAAGCCGGACTACAAGGTAAAGCTCTCCTGCGCCTTCTGCTTCTGCCCGGCCCATCATATCATTGAGCACTATCACAACTCCTCCTGGCTGGAGCACGGGGGCGCCCCGGAGAAGGCCATGCGCTCGGCCTTCCTCTCCGCCATGGACGGGTGGCTGAAGCAGAACAACAAGTACAACAAGAACGAGGCCAAGATCACCTGGCCCGACGTCCAGGAGACCCTGATCTTTGTCTCCAACAACTTCTCCACCCAGACCTCCTACGAGAACCAGACGAAAAAGGCGGTGAACAACCGCTTTATCCAGGAGGGCATGACGGAGTTTTTGCGGGAAAAGCTGCAGATCTTCCTGCTGGAGAATCCCCAGGCGGTGGAGGAGGCCGCCCGGCAGATCCTGGTGAGCAAGCGCAGCCGGGAGGCCGGGGAGAAGGCCCGGCTGAGCATCAAGAGCAAGAGCCTGGCCGGCTCGGTGGACATCGCCAACCGGGTGCAGAAGTTCGTGGACTGCCGGACCAAGGAGGTGGCCCGCCGGGAGCTGTATATCGTGGAGGGGGACTCCGCCCTGGGCTCGGTGAAGCTGGGCCGGGACGCGGAGTTTCAGGGGATCATGCCCGTCCGGGGCAAGATCCTCAACTGCCTGAAGGCCGACTACGGCAAGATTTTTAAGAGTGAAATCATCACCGACCTGCTCAAGGTCATGGGCTGCGGGGTGGAGGTCAATGACAAGCACAACAAGGACCTGTCCCTGTTCAACCTGGCCAACCTTCGCTGGAATAAAATTGTCATCTGCACCGACGCCGACGTGGACGGCTATCAGATCCGTACCCTCATCCTCACCATGCTCTGGCGGCTGACCCCCACCCTGATCCAGGAGGGGTATGTCTACATCGCCGAGTCCCCCCTGTATGAGATCAACGCCGGGGGAAAAACCTGGTTTGCCTATTCCGAGAAGGAAAAGGCGGAGATTCTCACCCAGCTCGACGGGAAAAAGCCCGTCATCCAGCGCTCCAAGGGCCTGGGCGAGAACGACCCGGAGATGATGTGGATGACCACCATGAACCCCGACACCCGCCGCCTGATCCGGGTGATGCCCGCCGAGGCGGAGGCCACCGCCCAGGTCTTTGACCTGCTGCTGGGGGAGAATGCCCAGGGGCGGAAGGAGCACATTGCGGAAAACGGCTATAAATATTTGGACCTGGCGGACATTTCCTGACCGCCGGGCCGCCCCAGGATAGAAAGGAGACTGGCGTATGGACCACAGGCAAGCAAGAAAAACAGGCTGGACCATCATCGGCTGCGGCTGTGTCTTTATCATTCTCACAAAGCTCTGGGTGGGGCTGGCCATGGCGGCGCTGGGCCTGCTGCTCATCGCCCTGGGGGGCCGGTGCCCCCACTGCGGGAAGATTCTGTTCTTCCTGCCCGCCAACGCCAACCAGTGCCCCAAGTGCCACGGCCCCCTGTAAGCGGGCCCGCTGGTGTGCCCCCCCAGGGGGAATCTACAACAGAGGAACAACAGGAATATGGCAAGAAAAAAATCATCTGACCAGGGTAAGAAACGGGTCAATCCCGAGGGGGTGATGGGGCTGCACGCCGAGGTGCTGGAGCAGCCCATCACCGACACCCTGGAAATCAACTATATGCCCTACGCCATGAGCGTCATCATCTCCCGGGCCATTCCGGAGATTGACGGGTTTAAGCCCTCCCACCGGAAGCTGCTGTACACCATGTACCAGATGAAGCTGCTCACCGGGGGCCGCACCAAGTCGGCCAACGTGGTGGGGGCCACCATGAAGCTCAACCCCCACGGGGACGGTGCCATTTACGAGACCATGGTCCGTCTCTCCCGGGGGTATGGGGCTTTGCTCCACCCGCCGGTGGACTCCAAGGGCAACTTCGGCAAGGTCTACTCCCGGGACATGGCCTACGCCGCCTCCCGGTACACCGAGGTCAAGCTGGACGGGATCTGTGAGGAGCTCTTCCGGGACATTGACAAGGACGTGGTGGACTTTGTGCCCAACTACGACGGCACCCTCACCGAGCCGGTGCTGCTGCCCACCACCTTTCCCAATATTCTGGTCTCGGCCAACATGGGCATTGCCGTGGGCATGGCCTCCAACCTCTGCGGGTTCAACCTCACCGAGGTCTGTGAGGCCGCCATCGCCCGGATCAGGCACCCCGAGGCCGACCTGCTGGACACTCTCCGGGCCCCGGACTTTCCCACCGGGGGACAGCTGCTCTACGACCGGAAGGAGATGGAGAACATCTACCGCACCGGCCGGGGCTCCTTTAAGGTCCGGGCCAAATGGCGGTATGTGAAGAGTGAAAACCTCATTGAAATTTATGAGATTCCCTACACCACCACCGCCGAGGCCATCCTGGACAAGGTGGCCGAGCTCATCAAGCTGGGCAAGGTCCGGGAGGTGGCCGACATGCGGGATGAGACCGACCTGTCGGGTCTGAAGCTGGCCATTGACCTGAAGCGGGGCACCGACCCGGACAAGCTCATGCAGAAGCTCTTCCGCACCACCCCCCTCCAGGACTCCTTCGCCTGTAACTTCAACATTTTGGTGGACGGCATGCCCAAGGTCATGGGGGTGGGGGAGATTCTGGACCGGTGGACCGCCTGGCGGTCTGACTGCGTCCGGCGGTCGGCCCAGTTCACCCTGAGGCAGAAGGAGGAGAAGCTCCACCTCCTCCGGGGTCTGGGGGCCATTCTCCTGGACATTGACAAGGCCATCGCCATCATCCGGGGTACGGAAAAGGACGCCATGGTGGTGCCCAACCTGATGGAGGGCTTCCAGCTGGACAAGGTCCAGGCGGAGTATGTGGCGGACATCCGCCTGCGCAACATCAACAAGGAGTATATCCTAAAGCGCACCGCCGAGACCGAGCAGCTGGAAAAGGACATCGCTGACCTGGCCGACCTCATCGCCAAGCCCACCCGGATTCAGAAGGAGATCATCCGGCAGCTGGAGGCGGTGAAGAAAGCCCACGGGCAGGACCGCCGCACGGAGATTCTCCTCCAGGATCAGCTGGCGGAGGAGGTGCCGGAGGAGGAGGACGTGCCCTCCTACCCGGTCCACCTGTTCCTGTCCCGGGAGGGATACTTCAAAAAGATCACCCCCCAGTCCCTGCGGATGTCGGGGGAGCAGAAATACAAGGAGGGGGACGGCCCGGCCTTCCACTGGGAGACCACCAGCGCTGCGGAGCTTCTCTTTTTCACCAACCGGCAGCAGTGCTACAAGGCCTTCGCCCATGCCTTTGACGACAGCAAGGCCAGCGTCCTGGGGGACTATCTCCCCGCCAAGCTGGAGATGGAGGAGGGGGAGACCATCCTCTGGGCCGGCCTGGCCGGGGACTATACCGGGCAGCTCCTGTTCTTCTTTGCCAACGGTAAGGTGGCCCGGGTACCCCTGGCCAGCTACCAGACGGTGACCCGCCGGAAGAAGCTCACGGGGGCCTACTCTGACAAGAGCCCCTTAAAGGACGTGCTGGCCCTTCCGGCGGGGCAGGAGGAGGACGTGGTCCTCTACTCCACCGAGGGCCGGGCTCTCCTCTTCCAGACCGACGGCATTCCGGTGAAAACCACCCGGTCCACCCAGGGGGTCCAGGTGATGACCCTGAAGAAATCCTACCAGGTGGACCACGCCGCCCCGCTGGGACAGACCAGCTTGGTGAACCAGTCCCGCTACCGGGCCCGCAGTCTGCCTGCCGCCGGGGCGCTGCTGAAGGCGGAGGATCAGGGGGACCGGCAGATGACGTTGGAGATTTGAGGGGGGCTTTTTCATCGCCTTCATCGCCGTTGGAACGGGCGGGAACGGAGCCCTCCCGGGCGGGGCCCTATTTCTTTGAAGAAATAGGGGAAAGAACACCAAGGGGAAGGAGGTTCCTTCCCCTTGGAACCCCATTCTCTGGTGGGAGGACCGGGGGAAGGTGGTTCCGTCAGGTAGGGGCCTGGCCTGCGGCCTCCAAGACCAACGCCTCATGGCCCGCCCACCAGCTCGGGCGGGCGGGAGAAGTGGTTTATTGACGGGAGGAGAAAGCGGGAACCCGAACGGTTACTCTCTGCCTTTTTCCCAAAGGGTACCCTCTCACATCCCCAGCCCGCCCAGCCGGTGGGCGGGCCGTTACGGACCTTTCGCTGTGAGGGCCGCAGGCCGGGTATCCTGTAAGAAGTACGGCCTTCCCCCACATAATCCCACCAGAGAAGGGAGTCCAGAGGGAAGAACCTCTTCCCTCTGGGGTTCTTTCCCCCATTTCTTCCCAAGAAATGGGGCCCCGGCTGGGCAAGCCAAGGTTCCCTGCCGTTCCAACGGCGTAAGGAGAAAACCCGCAACGCTCCCCGCCTGGGAGGCCCCCGTTCCCGCCCGTTCCAACGACGCAGGGAACCCCACCATACCCCACCGTTGGAAACGGTACCCCCAGAAAGGAGGCCGCCATGAAAAAGTACACCCTTCTCCCGCTGCTTCTGGCCCTCAGCCTCCTGACAGGCTGCGGTTCCCTGTTAGAGCGCAGCTACACCGCCGTCACCCCCCACACCCAGTTTTCCGACGAGTCAAAAAACGACGCCATCCTCCGGGCGGAGACCTACCAGGGCCTGGTCAGCGCCCTGCTGTACCTGGTGGAGCAGGGGGAGGAGACGGGGACCGTGCGTCTCTACCAGTACGGCAGCGTCACCGGCACCGCCGCCAGCGACGTGGATCAGGCCTGCCTGGAGGTCACCCAGGAGGACCCCTTGGGAGCTTACGCGGTGGACTATATCAAGTACGATGTGAAGCAGACGCCCTCCTATTACCAGGTGGAGGTCAAACTGGCCTACGCAGTGGACCCCGAGGAGCTCAGCCAGGTGATCTCCGTCACCGGTAGCACCGCCGTGGAGCAGGAGCTCCGGGCGCTGCTGCCCGATCAGCCGGAGAAGGTGGTCTTTCGGATCAGCTACTTTACCCAGGAGGACAGCGCCGAAACCCTGCGCCAGGCGGTCCAGGAGGCCTACCAGGCCCAGACCCGCCCCCTGCCCCCCCTTCTGGGGGTGGAGGTGAAGCTCTACCCGGACAGCGGCCAGCAGCGGGTGGCGGAGATTCTGCTCACCTGGCAGGCGCGGGAACACCAGACTGTGGAAGATTTTTTGGGAAATTTGAAAAATTAAGGTTGACAGAGCAGCCGGGATATGATATTATAATCCCTGCTGATGCGAGTGTAGCTCATCTGGTAGAGCGCCACCTTGCCAAGGTGGAGGTAGCGAGTTCGAGCCTCGTCACTCGCTCCACGGTGAGTCCATTCTGGGCTCACCGATTTTTTTGCAAAAAAAGACATCCAGACGGATGTCTTTTTTCTTATGTGGAAAGAGACGCCCCCGATCCCCGGCCCAGCCGGACCTCCGCCGGCGGGACCCCCAGCAGCAGCTGAAGGCCCGCGCAGGCCAGAAGGAAGAGGGGAGAGGCTTGACTTTGCCGGGGCAGGGGCCATTCCTGGGGTTCCAGGCAGTCCCCGGACAGGGTGACCAGTTCCCGCTGCAGAGCCAGGCAGAGGGTATCCTGCCCCAGGCTGGAGAAGGTGAGGGTGTCCCGGGGGGTCAGGCCGTAGCTCACCACCCAGGCTGCGGAGAGTTCTCCCGCCAGATGGGCCAGGGAACCGGGCGCCAGCAGGGCCCGGCAGGCGGTGGGAGCGGATGGGACCTGGATAAGGTCGGGGGAGACCACCACCAGATCGGCCCGCCCCGCCGGGGCGGAGGACAGGGCCCGCCCCCACTGGGGCGGCAGGTGGGCGCTTAAAAAGTGGGAGAGCGCCGGCTCCCGCTCCAGAATTTTCATGGTATACATCTCTGTTGCCCCCCTTTTGTCCCTTTAGTATGGGAAAACCAGGGCAAAATTATACGAAGACCTGCCGGGCGGGAAAATTCCCGGGCCGCCCGTGAAATTTTCCTTTTCAACGCCGGCCCCGTGTGCTATAATTTTATTGTATACGCATGGGGAAACCCTGAGCACCCACACATTTTTGAACTGATATAGAAAAAGGAGCGATTTACCATGGAACTGGAAACCGTACTGTATCGCGTTGAGGGGAACGTCGGCATCGTCAGCCTCAACCGCACCAAGGCACTCAACGCCATGAGCAAGCAGATCTTCGTGGACCTGACCACCGCCTTCGACGCAGCCGAGAAGGACGACACTGTCCGCTGCGTGGTGGTCAACGCTGAGGGCCGCGCTTTCTGCGCCGGCGGCGACATCCCCGAGATGAAGGGCCTGGACAACCCCGAGGCTGTCTTCGACTTCTACAACGTGGCTGGCATCTTCATGAAGAAGATGATCAACTTTGTCAAGCCCACCATCACTGTGGCCCACGGTGCCATCGCCGGTGCCGGCACCTCCCTGCTGCTGGCCGGCGACATCGCCCTGGTCTCTGACGACGCTATGTTCATGGTGGCCTTCGGTGCGGTGGGTCTGATTCCCGACTGCGCTGGTCACTGGCTGCTGCCCCGGGCCTGCGGCCTGAACATGGCCAAGGAGCTGATGATGACCCAGCGTGCTGTGAAGGCCCCCGAGATGAAGGAGCTGGGCCTGTGCAACCACGTCTATCCCAAGGAGCAGCTGATGGACGAGGCCATGAAGCTGGCCAACAAGATCGCCAAGGGCCCCCTGAACTGTTACAGCAGCTCCAAGCTCATCCTGAACAAGTCCTTCGAGACCAACCTGGAGGACCTGCTGAAGGAGGAGACTGAGGCCCAGGCCGCTGCCCGTCTGCATCCCAATGGCGACGAGGGTCTGGCTGCATTCCTGGAGAAGAGAAAGGCCAACTTCCAGTAAGTTGTTCCCGTTTCCCTGTGGGGGAAAACAGGGGAAGTATGCAATATTCATACGAAATGAATATTCTCTTGTCGAACCTGGGCAGCACGGTTTCTCCGTGCTGCCCAGTTCTTTTTATTTCATACGATTCCGCCGGCTCTTTTTTGAAAAAAGGACTTGCATCTTTTGTGAATATTGTGTATAATGCAAAGCGTTCTCCCCCCGGCGGGCGCAAAAAAACCTGCGGGGGAGAGCAGAAGTGAAATGAAAAGAGGTTATTCCAATGAAGAAGTTTCTCTCTGTCCTGATGGCGGCCACCATGCTGGTGGGCGTGATGGCCCTGACCGGCTGCGGCGGGGACACCACGGAGCCTACC
>NZ_QQRQ01000010.1 GCF_003425665.1 Evtepia gabavorous | reverse complement strand
CCAGAGCCGCCGCTCCACACAGGAGAAACACCCCTGGCTGCAAAACCGCAGGCCCCATCAGCCGCTGGGCAGCCGCACTCAGAAGCCCCGTCACCCCCGCCGGCAGGAGAAACGGGAGGAGGAAAAAGGTCCCCAGTTCCCAGGCCATCCAGCGGCTCCGGGTCTGCCTGTCCACCCCAAGCTGCCGGAGAATGGCATACTGCCGCTGATTTCTGTCCAGGGCGGAGAGCTGGTGAAAGACCAAAATGGTACAGGAGAGCAGGAGGATCACCAAGCTGAGATAGAGGCCGCAAAAGGACAGCGTGGTAAACCCTGTGAGCGAATTGGCCACCCCCCAGGCCTGGACCGACACCCCCATGGTCACCTTTTCCGGCATCGTTCTCCCCGGCAGCAGCTGAGGCCGCCACTGTGCACTGTGGAGGAAGGTCCGAATCTCCTCCCGCAGCGCCGCAGTCCCCCCGCCCTGGAGGTCCATCACCACCCGCCAGCCCTTCTCCGGCAGGCTCTGTGCCACCTGGTCCGGCACCACAAGGGCATACCCCCGTTCCCCCGCCATTTGATACTGCTCCATGGGTTCTGTCCGCAGAGAAGGGGTACCGGGCGTGAGCCGCTGTCCCGCCAGAGAGAGCATGGGGGCCTGGGCCAGAGATTGTTGAATCTCCTCCCAAAAATTCCAGGTGTCACAGTGGACCAAATACTCCCCAGGGCCCAGCTCTGCCTCCTCCAGGTCCAAGATCCGCCGGAGATGATTGTAGTCTGACAGTGCCATCGCCTCCGTGCCGTAAGGGGTCTCATAGAGGAAATAGGTGACGCTGTCCTCCACGGGGCATTGCCGGTCCACCGCCGCCAGCAGGGGCTGGGCGCTTTGCTTGGTCAAAGGGGCGTCCACCGCCACCCCGGCGTCATAGGGATAGTACGCCTCCATATTGGCCCGGTAACCGCTTCCCAGGGCCAGCCCCACAAACAGGGCGGTCAGAGCCAGGGTGAGCAGAATCCCCGTCACCGCCAGCACCCGTCCCGCCGTGGCCACCCGCGCCCCCATCTGCCCCAGGTAGAACAGACGTCCCCGGCTGTACTTGACCTTGGGCCGCCGGCGGGCCGCTGCCAGCAGCAGACCGGGCAGCCCCCGGTAAAGTGCGTAAACGCCCCCCAGCAGCAGACCGCCGCCACCGGCCAGATAGGCCCAAGCCCCGTTGGTCTGCATATCCAGGGCCTTCCTCAGCAGCAGAAGCCCCAGAGCCATCCCCGTCAGGGCCGGCGCAACCAGCAAAAACCACCGTCCCGGCCGCCAGCGGCCCGGGACCTCATTGGCCCGGCGGGAGGTGAGCAGCCCCTGAATGCTCTGGCGCCGGAGCACCCGGCCGGCCCGCAGGGCGCCCACCCCGTACATCAGCAGAAACAGCAGAAAGGTCATCCCCAGCGCCTTGGGCGAGGCCACTACCTGGTACTGATGGGGCGTCTGAAAAATCCACCATACCCCTTGGGCCAGGACTCCCGCCAGTCCCGTTCCCAACAGCGCCCCCAGCCCAAAGGCCGCCAGTCCCAACAGCCCATTCTCCCAAAAAAACATCCGTTGGACGGTCCTCAGCTCCATCCCCATCAGCTGATACAGGGCAAACTCCTGTTTTCTCTGCCCCAGCATGAAGCCCACGCCATAGGCAATGACACAGGAGGACAGCAGCGCCACCAGAACCGAGACCCCCACAATCCCCGTGGTGAGAATCCCCATGTTCTCCGACAGGGACAGCACATCCCGGGCACAGGCCAGCGCCAGAAAGGACTCCATCAGCGCCACTGTAACCGCCACGGTCAGAAAGTAGATGCCATAGTCCCGCGCAGAACGCCGCAGATTGCGCAGGGCAAGTTTGATGTACATGGGTTTGCCTCCTCTTCCAATGGGTTTCCTTTATGATACGCCAACAGAACCCCCATTGGTATGGTATTTTCTTACGAAGTTCTAACAAAATTGTAAGATTTGGCCGGGATACCAGGGGAGGTATTTCTTGACAAATTAAGAACATGTTAAGGTTCCATTCGGCTTGTTAAGGGGGAATCAAACTTTCCCATTTCCCCTTGTATTCCCCCAGAAAACCGCTATAATCAAAGCCAGTTTCAGGAACGCAGCCACAGGCCGCAAAAGGAGGGACAGCGATGGCCCACAGCAAACTGATTCTGGCCGTGCTCCAGGGAGAGGACTACGGCGACGTGGTCCGGCAGCTCAATGAAAACGGCATATTCGTCACGATTCTTCACTCCACCGGCGGGTTTCTCCGCAAACGGAGCGTCACCATTATGATTGGCGTGGAAGAAGCCAAGCTGGAACAGGTTTTGGACCTGCTCAAGGAAACAGCGGGCCGACGGACGGTTACTCTCTACCAAAATCCCGGCTCCATGCCGCCCCCGCACGGGCTGCCGCCGCTGTTTGCCTCCACCCCCATGGAAGTCTGCCAAGGCGGTGTTGCCGTCTTCGTGCTGGACCTGGAACGTCTGGAAAAATATTGATCTCTTCATCCTCAAATTGAAAATACACACGACACAAGGAAAAGGACCACATTTTGTGGTCCTTTTCCTTGTCCATATATCAGCCTCCCGCCGCCGGCTCCTCCAGAAGGAAGGAGAGCGGCGGCTCTCCCTCTCCGGTCTCCAGGCTCACCTGATAGCTGGGCAGATGGGGCAGCAGGACCCCCTCGCTGTACTCCCCCGCCGGCGTGTTGTACAGGGTCAGCCGCTCCTGTCCCGGGGCCAGCGGAAGCGACAGATAGACCTGCTCCCCACTGGACAGGGTCAGGACCTGCCCCTCCGCCTGGCCTATCCCCTTTAGAAGAAGGGTGGTCTCATACACCGTGCCCGCCTGCTGCAGGGCGGCCTGCTCCCCCTGGGCTTTGGCCAGGAGGCTTTCCTGGCCCTGCTGATAGGACGGGTCAGGGTTGGCCCGCTTGTTCTGCGCCAGCTGGGCGCACAGGGCCGCCTTTTCCTGGAGCAAGGCGGAAAAGGCCGCCGGCTCCGCCTGCCGCACCGTGCAGGTCACTGAAATGCCCTGGGCGCCGCCGGTATAGGTATAGGGGGCCGCCGCCAGGTCCGCCGGGTCCGGCGCATATCCCTCCACTGGATAGCATCCCACCGCCGGCGGCACCGAAACCGTCTCTGTCTGCTGACAGCCGGCCAGCAGGCAGCATCCCAGGAGCAGAAAGAGCCAGAGCTTTCCTCCCATCTCCGCCGTCCTCCTCTATACCCGTTTCTGGAAATTCCCCACCACGGAAATGTCCTCACAAATGATGGCAAATACGTTGGGGTCCCGCTCCTGAAGGGCCCGGCGCAGGGACAGGGCCTCCTTTTTCGAGACCACCGTGAGCAGAATGTCCGTCTCCTGGCTGCTGTAAGCGCCCTCCCCCACCCAGCGGGTGACGCCTCGGCCGGCCCGCTGGAACACCAGTTTTTCCATGTCCTCCCGCTTGGTGATGATAAACATGGCCACCATCACATTTTGCAGGTGGACCCGGTCCAGGCAAAGATACATAACCCCTGCCATGAGAATGCTGTACACCACCGACTGCCGGTCAAAGAGGAACAGGCCAGTCCCAAAGACCCCAATGTTGAGGAGCATGGAGATTCTCCCCACGCTGAACCAAGGGTTTTTCATGGCGCACAGCAGGCCCAAAATTTCCTCTCCGCCGCCGGAACAGCCGGCTGTCAAGGTGAGGCCGGCCCCCGCGCCGCACAGCAGACCGCCGATGACGCAGGCCGTGAGGACCTCGTCAAACACCCCCACCTCCGGAATGGGGATCACCGCCAGCAGCACACTGTAAAACAGGACGCAGGCAATGGTCTTGCCCAAAAAATAATGCCCAAACCGGGACCAGGCAATGGCCAGCAGAGGGAGGTTTAACAGAAAATAAATGGCGCCGGCCAAGTCTCCCAGGCTCTGCAAGCCCGGCACCAGGGATTCCAGCCCCATCCGCAGCAGCTGGGCCAGGCCCAAAAAGCCTCCGCTGTACATGCCCGTGGGCAGAACGATACAGTTCATAGAGGCCGCGAAGAGAAGGGACCCCAAAAAGATGACAGCCAGCTCCCGCCACAGCCGGGGGCGCTTCCAGGGGCTTGTCCTCTCCTGCGCCTGCCGGGCGGCCTCGTTGGACAAAGCAGATTTCTTCATCACCACAACGACCTTTCTCTCTCAATGTTGAAAAGCAAAACCCCAAAAGTTCCCGGCATGCTTTCTCTGGCATACCGGGAACTTTTTCCTTCTTTTATGGGGTTTGCCGTGGGGAGGCGATCATCCCTCGATGAGGCCCTGCTCCACCAGGAAGTCATGGGCAACATCCTTGGCGTCCATACCGTCCACGTCCACTTTGGCATTCATAGCGGCCATAGTTTCCTCATTGAGGGTACCGTCCAACAGCGCCAGGGTCTCAGCCAACTGGGGGTCCCCATCCACCAGCGCCTTGTCAGAGAAGTTCACCGCATAGTAAGGCGGGAAGAAGTTCAGGTCGTCCTCCAGCATGGTCAGACCCAGCTTGGACAGCAGGGCATCGGTGGCAAAGGCGTCCACCACGTCCACCTCACCGGCCTCAATGGCGTCATAACGCAGGCTGGCGTCCAGGCCGGACACGTCCTTGAAGCTGGCGTCGTACTTGCTCTCCAGCAGCGGCAGGCAGTCCTCCCGCTGGATGAACTCCACGGTGCAGCCCAGGTTCAGTTCCGGAGACTTCTCAATCAGATCCGAGAGGGTCTTCAGGTTGTACTGTTCCGCGGTCTCGGGCTTCACGCTCATCACATAGGTGTTGTTGAAGCCCAGAGGATTGGAGGTGGCGATGCCGTGGTCCTTCTCCATAAGGTCATGGACGGTCTGCCAGACCTCATCCTTGTCTGTGGCCATGGGCTGGGCCAGCAGATTCATCAGCGCGGTGCCGGTGTACTCCACGAACATGTCGATCTCCCCATTTTCCAGGGCATCGAAACAGACCGCGGCGCCGGCCAGTCCGAACTTCTGCTCCACAGTATAGTCTGTCTTAGCCTCAATCAGCTGGCTGTACACCTCTCCCAGAATAATGGCTTCTGTAAAGTTGGAGGAGCCAACTGTAATGGTTTTATCAGACCCGCTGGCCTGGCTCTGCCCCTCGTCCTGACCATTGTCACCGCCACAGGCACCCAGTGCCAGAACCATCGCGGCAGTCATACCGGCTGCCAAACATTTCTTCCAGAGTTTCATGGAATTCAATACGCTCCTTTTTGTTTTGAAAATAATATAGATTGCGCGGGATTTCCCCCGATGGGAGACATTAGATCAGCGCCGCATAGGACAGTACGGACACGCCGATGAGCGCCACGCACAGTCCCCAGGCCACGTTCCGCCGGCGGCGGCGGACGGTACGGGACAGATTTTTGATCTGATCCGGCGGCAGCAGGCCCTCACTGGTCACCGCCTTCTCCACCCGGCCCAGGAGGAAGTCCAGGGCCAGGGCCATCACCGAGGCGGCCACTGCCCCCATGAGGGTCAGGGGATAGTTTCTGGAGTTCATGCCCAGCACGATAAACCAACCCAAGCCGTTGGCACCGGCAAAGGCCGCAATGGTCATGGTGCTCACCGCGGAGACCGCGGCAATGCGGATGCCCGACATCACATAGGGCACCGCCATGGGCAGTTCCACCCGGGTCAACTGTTGGGCCCGGGTCAGCCCGATGCCCCGGGCCACCTCCAGGGAGACCGGGGAGATCCCCGCGATCCCTGTGTAGGTATTCTTCAGGATGGGCAGGAAAGCATAGACAAAGACCATAAACACGGCCAGCTTTTCCCCAATTCCAAAGACCGGGATGCCCAGGGCCAGCAGCGCCATGCAGGGAATGGACTGCATCACGTTGGCCACCGCGATGACCACCGCGGAGAGCTTTTTGTGCCGGGTGATGAAGATACCCAGAGGGACCCCGATCACCAGGGCCAGCAGAACCGCCAGACTGGTCATAGATAGATGGCGCAGGAACTCCTCCACCAGCTCATCCCATTTGGTCACATAGATCTCTAAGTAGTCGCTCAGTGCGTAGCGCATATCACACCGCTCCTCTCCCCTTCTCTCTGCTCCGGGACGAACTGGCGGCTCATGGTCGCCAGGAGGCTGCTCTTGGTGAGGAAGCCCCGGAGAATCCGCTGCCGGTCCACCACCGGGATGATGCCCGCCGCGTCATAGTCAATGTTGGCGATGATCTCCTGGAGGGTGGTGTCCTCCTCCACGGCCACATAGTCGTCAGACAGGTAATCCTCCACGGGAGCCGAGCCATCCCGCTCCTCCATCAGTTCTGTCAGCCACACCACGCCCAACAGGTGCTCCTTCTCATCCACCATAAGCAGACTGTCCACGCCGCCCTGGCGCATCATTTGCAGGGCTTGGAGGACCGTCCGCCCCCGGTTGACGGTCTTGGGCCGCAGGCGCATGATATCGGCGGCCCGGATGTACCCCGGGTTGGACCACAGGCGGTTTTCCCCGATGAAGGTACTGACATACTGATTGGCCGGATGCTTCAGGATGTTCTCCGGTGTGTCGCACTGGACGATATGCCCGCTCTGGATGATGCAGATGCGGTCGGCCAGCTTGATGGCCTCATCCATGTCGTGGGTGACAAAGATGATGGTTTTCCCTGTCTTCTTTTGCAGGGCGTGAATCTCATTCTGCAGCTCTGACCGGGTCATGGGGTCCAGGGCCGAGAAGGGTTCGTCCATGAGGACGATGGGCGGGTCCACCGCAAAGGCCCGGGCCACCCCCACACGCTGCTGCTGTCCGCCGGACAGCTGGGAGGGATACTGGTTGCGGTACAGGGCCGGGTCCAGGTTCACCATCTTCAGCATGGCGGTCACCCGGTCATGGATCTGCTCCTTGGGGTACTGGGCCACTTTCATCACCAGGGCGATGTTCTCCTCCACCGTCAGATGGGGGAACAGGCCCCCGGCCTGGACCACATATCCCACCAGGTTGGGCAGCTGGTTGACCTTAATCTGGGACACCGGAGTCCCGTTGATCTTCAGGGTTCCCTGCTGAACGGGCAGGAGCTTGTTGATGCTCTTGAGCAGCGTGGTTTTCCCACAGCCGCTGGAACCAATGAGCACAAAAAACTCACCATCCTGAATGGTTAAATCCACATTGTTCAAAACTTCTTTTTCCTTGTAAGCCATGCAGACCTGTTGAAATTCAACCATAATAATAAAAACACCTCACAATGCAGGTCTTGGATTACGTTTGGATTGCTGAGGTTATGGTAGCACAGAAGTAATTAGTGTGCCCATAAGAGTTCCGGTCTAAGATTAAGATTCCACAAATCTTGCCCCTGTTTTTCCCACCCTTCTGCCTGTACCGCCAGAAGATGTCAAAAGCGCCGCCGTGCCAAAACAGCACGGCGGCGCTCTGCTGGGGCGGGACAGTCAGCTCTCGTCCTCCTGCCTCTGCCGAATCATCCGGTAACCCACCCCCACGTGGGTCTGGATGTATTGGGGATGGCTGGGGTCCAGCTCCAGCTTCTTGCGCAGGGTGGCCATAAACACCCGCAGAGAGGGAATCTCCGCCACGGCCTCCCCGGCGGAGACCCCCCAAATCTCACTGATGATATAGTTGTGGGTCAGCACCTTGCCGGTGTTCTTGGCCAGCAGGCACAGCAGCTTATACTCCATGGGGGTGAGTTTCATCTCCGCCCCCCGGCAGCAGGCCCGGCCGCCGGCATAGTCAATTTTCAAGTCCCCATTCTCATAGAGGGCGGCCTCGGCGCTGGTTTTCTGGCTGTCATAGCGCACCCGGCGCAGCGCCACGCGGATGCGGGCCAGCAGCTCCTCCACGGAAAAGGGCTTGGTCAAGTAGTCGTCAGCCCCCGCGTCCAGGGCCACCACCTTGTCCGCGTCCTCCCCCCGGGCAGAGACCACAATGATGGGGAGATTGCTCCAGGAGCGGATTTTTTTGATGATCTCAATGCCGTCCATGTCCGGCAGTCCCAGGTCCAGCAGCATCACATCCGGCCGGTAGGACAGGGCGTCCATCAGCGCCCCCGCCCCGGTCTTGGCCCGGTGAAACTGATAGTTCTGGGTCTCCAGCGTTGTGGCGATGAGGTTGCCCACCGCCGTGTCATCCTCCACAAAAAGAATCTGCGGTTTATTCATGGTTTGTCTCCTCCACTGCGCCCAGGGTGAAGCGGAAAATGGTCCCCTGGGGATGGTTGTCCACGGCCTGGATGGTTCCGCCGTGGGCATTGATGATGGACTTGCACAGCGACAGCCCCAGCCCCAACCCCCGCCGGCTGTCCCCCCGTTTCTTATCCGCGGTATAGAACATGTCAAAGATCCGATCCTTGGCGTCCTGGTCAATCCCCGGTCCGTCGTCGGCAATCTCCACCTCCACCTGGTCCCCCTCCCGATGGGCGGACAGGGTGATATGGGAGCCCTCGGGGGTGTACTTAATGGCGTTGTTGACAATGTTGATGACCACCTGCACCAGGAGGCGGGCATCCACGTTGGCCATGAGCAGGTCGTCCTCCAGCTCCACGGAGATCTGATGCTGGCTGGCGTTTCGGTCCAGATGCTGCAGGGCCTCCTGGAAGATCTCCTCCAGCAGCTCCGGCTGGGTTTTCAGGCCCAGCTTGTCATCCTCAATGCGGGTGATGGACAGCAGGTTTTCCACCAGGTCAATAAGCCACATGGAATCGTCATAAATGGCGGTATACAGGGCCTGGAGCTTTTCCTGGCACAGCTGCCCCCGGCCCTCCATCAGAATATTGGCATTGCCGGAGATGCTGGTCAGGGGGGTGCGCAGATCGTGGGAGATGGCCCGGAGAAGGTTGGCCCGGAGGGTCTCCTGGTGGGCCCGTTCCTCCACCGCCTGCTTCTCCCGGACCGTCATCTCCTTCTCCAGGGCCAGGCCGCACTCATCCAGAATCGCCACCATAAAATTCTTCTCAAAGGCCTCGGGCTTCTCCCGGTTCTTGGTGACGATGGCCGCCACAGCCAGGGCGCCGCCGGTGCCCCGGATGGACATATACAGGCACTTGGCGCTGGGCAGGGTGTTGGTGGTGGCGCCGGCGTGCTTGTTGTTCTTAAACACCCATTCCGCCACGCCCCGCTCGGACTCCGTCAAAAATTCCGACAAGTCCGTCCCTGGTGATATATGCTCTAAGTGACTTCTTAATCATGATTTTGTCATGGTTAGTGAAGCAATCACTTAGAGCATTTTTGTTTCAGGAGGTACAGCTATGAGAAACGAAAAAATCACCCCACTGTACGAGCGCCTGAGCCGGGACGATGAGTTACAGGGCGAGAGCAATTCCATATCCAACCAAAAACAGATGTTAGAGGATTTTGCCCGCCGGAATGGACTGCCAAACCCTACGCACTTTACCGATGACGGTATCTCAGGCACCCGTTTTGACCGCCCTGGATTTTTGGCGATGATGGAGGAAGTGGAGGCAGGGCGTGTAGAGGCAATCGTCATCAAGGACATGAGCCGGTTGGGGCGCGACTATCTGAAGGTCGGTCAGGTCATGGAGGTTTTGCGGCAGCGTGGAGTTCGGCTGATCGCCATCAACGACGGTGTGGACAGTCTGAAAGGCGATGACGATTTTACCCCGTTCCGCAACATCATGAATGAATTTTACGCCCGTGATACCAGCCGGAAAATCCGCTCTGTGTTTAAGTCAAAAGGCATGAGCGGTAAGCACCTGACAGGCACCGTGATTTACGGCTACTTGTGGGATGAAAAGCGGGAACATTGGCTGGTAGATGAGGAAGCCGCCGAAGTGGTACGCCGTATCTTTTCCCTCACGCTGGAGGGATATGGGCCTTATCAGATCGCCTGCAAATTATCCGCAGACCGGATTGAAATTCCTGTCGTACACCTTGCCCGCTTCAACGAGGGTGTGAACCGTTCAAAGCCGGTCAAAGACCCCTATGGATGGGGATCATCTACCATCGTGAACATTTTGAAAAAACGAGAGTATTTGGGGCACACCATCAATTTCAAGACCCGCAAGCACTTTAAGGACAAGAAAAGCCACTATGTTTCTGAGGACGAGTGGACGATCTTTGAGAATACCCATGAAGCCATTATCGACCAGCAGACCTTTGATCTGGTGCAGAAAATCCGCAGCAATGTACGGCGTTATCCAAACGGCTGGGGCGAAGCAGCTCCCCTCACAGGCTTACTCTATTGTGCCGATTGTGGCGGCAAGATGTATGTCCACCGCACCAACAATGGCAAGCGGATTTCTCAATATACCTGTTCCAATTATACCAAAGTTCCGTGTGGGACACTATGCCTTACACAACACCGTATCAATGAGAGTGCTGTTCTGACATTGGTTTCCGACACACTCCGGGCTATCGCTGAATATTCGAGAAATGACCGGACGGAATTTATTCACACTGTTCAGGAGACGCAGGTTGCTCAACAGAGTGCCGATATATCGAAAAAGCGCAGGCGTCTGGCTACTGCCCAAAAGAGAGCCGGAGAACTGGAAAAACTGATTTGCAAAATCTATGAGGATAACGCCCTCGGCAAGCTGCCGGATACACGATATAAGGCGCTTGATGCACAGTATGCCAAAGAGCAGGACACACTTGAGATTGAAATTGCGGAGTTGGAAAAGGCTGTTACCGGCTATGAGCAGAGCCAGAAATCAGCAGAGAAATTTATAGCCCTGATTGATAAGTACGAGAATTTTGACACGCTGACAAATACCATGCTCAACGAGTTTGTAGAGAAAATCCTTGTCCATGAACGCTCCCGAAAAGGCAGTCAGGATACCACGCAGGAAATTGAAATCTACTTTAATTTTTTAGGACGCTATATTCCACCATCCTTACAGCCGGTTCCTTTAACCACGGAGGAACAGGAAGAACTGCGGAAAAAAGAAGAACGCAAGGACAGGCTTCATCAGAACTATTTGAAGCGGAAAGCCAGCGGCGCACAAAAACGATATGAGGACAAAATCAAGGCGAAGAAAAAAGCGGAAATGGACGCTAAGAAATCCCTGATCCGGGCTGAGGACATGAAAAAAGGCGTTTATTCTACTGTTAGCCAGCTGCCTAAAGAAGAACCGCGCAAAGGCAGCATAGCAGCCAGCGCAGCGGTTTAACCATCACGGAGCAAAGGAGCATGAATATGAATAAGTTGACTTACATTCGTTGTGGAGATTATGATATACCCAACCTAAAACTTTCTGAACAGCCGGAAACTTCTATCGGCAAGTACGGCAGGATGCGAAAATCCTACCTGAAGGAACATCGTCCTATTCTCTACAACCAACTGCTGATGAGCGAGAAGTTGTATCCACACCTGTTAGAGATTGACCGGACAGCGCAGGAGCGTATGGACACCATGTTACCTCACATGATGGAGGCTGCGGGTGTCACGGAGGAACTGAAAGCCTGTGATCCTATGCGTTGGGTGGGGCTGATGAACACATTAACGGCACAGATTGAGGAAATTTTAATCAGGGAACTGATTTGCAGCTGAATGGGAGGTGCGGGAAATGCTGACCTTTGAAAAGGTTTTGAAAGTGTTTCAGGCATATCTGGATGATGATCCTCTGTATGAGGTGGTGCAGACCAGCCACGGTTATACATTGATGGCATGGGAACCTCACCGGAATGACTGGTACAGCGCCGAAATACAGAAAACTCCGGAGGATTTACGGAACGCTTTGTTGGGTACATACGCCAACTTTCTGGAAGATAAGATTACCGGAAATGACCGCGAGCTGACTGTGACAGAAACCGGAGAAATCCAGCAGAGGTGCCGGGAACTTTGGGAAAAGTGCCGGGAAACTTGATATAGAAACGCCAGAAGGAGGCCGCGATTATGCGTCCTCCTTCTGCTTCGCAGTGTGTTCCATTTTGAGCGCCCCGTCTATGGCACCTTCGATAATCGGCAGGTATTCTTCAGGGCAAAGCTTCAGCTTGTGGCTGACCCGTTGCCGCTGTTCGCTTTCTTCCCGCATGATCTCCGGGTTAAAATACCGTTCCACAGGAAGTCCGCAGATCTTAATCAACTGGATCATCACAGGCAGGCTCGGAATCGCACCTTGATTCTCAATGTTGGCAAGATACCGCCATTCAATCCCAACCATTTCTGCCAATGTTTTTCGTGCCAGACGCTTTGCCTCTCGTGCGGCTTTGACATCTGCGCCGAAGGTTTCAAAACCGGGACAATCTTCAACTTTCGCCATATAACATCACCCGGTTACATTGTATAATTCATACTTTGCCCGTGGAATGTTGCTATATGCAGGTTAGTTGAAGTTTATAATTCATATTTCGTTTCTTGCATTGTTCGAGAAAGAGAACTATAATATATCCTATGGAGGTGCGAAATGGACTATATGACATTGAAAGAGGCCGCCGAGAAATGGGGCGTAACACCTCGTAGGGTAAATTATTATTGCGCCGGAGGGCGTATCCCCGGCGCTGTGAAAATGGCTGGTGTTTGGCTTCTCCCAAAAACTGCGGAGAAGCCGATTGATGGTCGGACAAAACAAGGAAAGGAACTGCGCCATGAATAAAATTTTGATTATAGATGATGACAGAGAACTGTGCGCTTTGATTAAACGCAGCGTACAATCGGAACATATAGAAGCTGATTTTTGTAATACCGGAAAAGAGGGCTTGCAGAAATTAAAAGACCAGGAGTATCAGCTTGTGGTGCTGGATGTGATGATGCCCGGTATGGATGGTTTTGAAACGCTGGAAGAAATCCGCAAAGAGAACAGCCTGCCGATTTTGATGTTTACATCCAAAAATGACAGCATTTCTAAAGTGCGGGGATTACGGGCTGGGGCGGACGATTATCTGACAAAACCGTTTGATATGGACGAACTGATTGCCCGAATTGTTTCTCTCATTCGCCGCTACACTCGCTTTAATCAGCAAGCCGGAGCTGTGCAAAAACTGGATTTTGACGGATTGCAGATTGACCTTGAAAATCGTTCTGTTACGACGGCAAACGGCACTTTTGAACTTCCGCCAAAGGAATTTGATCTGCTCCTGTACTGTGCAAAGCATCAAGGAAAAATTTTGACCAAACAGCAGATTTATGAGGAAGTATGGGGTGAAGAATATTTCTATGACGACAGCAACATTATGGCGATCATCAGTCGGCTTCGTAAAAAATTAGAAGTCAATCCTTCAAGCCCAAAGTATATACAAACGGTCAAAGGGATTGGCTACCGGTTTAATAAGGAGGTGTAGCCAGCATGGAAATCATCGTTTTCTTGTCCATTGTGATTGCTGTTGTGGCTGTGTTGACCTCCATCTTTCTTGTCCGGCGTGTAAAAAAGCAAATTGCAGAAATGACCGATGCACTGGTTGATGTGAAAAATGGAAATGGCAATCGGCGTATTTTGTCTGCAACAAATGAACTGACAGCACCTATTGCCTATGAAATCAATGAGATCGTTGTGGCCTATGAAAGCAGACTTTCAACTGTACGGCAGACAGAGGAAACCAACCGCCAGCTTATGACGAGCCTTTCCCATGATGTGCGAACGCCCCTTACTACTCTGATTGGGTATCTTGACGCTGCACACAAAGGACTGGTCACAGGAAGAGACCGGGATGATGATATTGAAACCGCCCGACGAAAAGCCCATGATCTGAAAGAATATATTGATGTACTCTTTGACTGGTTCAAGTTAAATTCTGACGAGTTTGCTTTAGAAATCCAGAGCGTTGAGGCCGCAGAGCTGACAAGAAATATCCTGATTGACTGGATACCGATTTTTGAGGATAAACAGGTTGATTATGACATTGATATTCCCGAACAGCCTGTCCGGGTAAGATTGGATATGGACAGCTATATGAGGATCGTCAACAATCTCATTCAAAATGTAATCGCTCACAGCCATGCAGACAAAATCAAAATTGTCCTGTCAAAGAAGGAAAATAACATGGAGCTGCTGCTGGCGGATAATGGAGTAGGAATTGAGAAAGAAGATTTGAAACACATTTTTGAACGGCTTTATAAGTGTGATAAAGGACGCTCTGAGAAAGGCAGCGGTCTTGGTCTTTCTATTGTCCACCAGCTTGTAGAAAAGATGGGTGGAAGCATAACAGTTGAAAGTGTACCAGGAAAAGGGACTGAATTTATGTTGTTTTTTCCTTTGGAGATTTAAGCGGGTTCCCGTCTTTATGGCGGGAACCCTTGTCATTTTGGCCGGATTCTAAATTGCAAGGTTAATGCAAGGTTGCGGCAAGGTTAATGCAAGGTTGGCGTGATAGAATACCTTACAGAACAGGAGGTTTTGAATATGGATACAAATTACATCATTGAAACAAAAAATCTGACGAAGCAATACGGCTCACAAAAGAGTGTGGCTGACTTAAATATCCATGTGAAGCGTGGGAGAATTTATGGTCTGCTGGGCAGAAACGGAGCCGGAAAAACCACTACTATGAAAATGTTGTTGGGCTTAACGAAGCCGACCTCCGGTGAGGTCAAAATCTGGGGAAAATCTTTGCAGGGGAATGAAAAGAAATTGCTGCCCCGTATCGGCAGCCTAATTGAGTCCCCCGGCTTTTATCCCAATCTGACCGGCACAGAGAACCTGCGTATCTTTGCTACTCTGCGGGGCGTACCAAACAATCATGCCATCAAAGACGCTCTGGATTTGGTAGGACTGCCCTACAAAGATAAAAAGCTCTTTTCCCAGTATTCTCTTGGTATGAAGCAGCGGCTTGCCATCGCCCTTGCTGTTATGCACGATCCGGAACTTTTAATTTTGGATGAGCCGATCAACGGTCTTGATCCCATCGGTATTGCGGAGGTACGCTCCTTTATTCGGGAGCTTTGCGACGCAAGAGGAAAAACCATTTTGATTTCCAGTCACATTCTTTCGGAGATTTCCTTGCTGGCTGACGATATTGGAATTATAGACCACGGTGCATTGCTGGAAGAAGAAAGCCTTGCTGAGTTGGAGCAAAAAAGTAGTAAGCATATCCGGTTTACACTCTCTGATACTGCGCAGGCGGCAAGAATTTTGGAACGAAATTTCCATGAAAACCATTTCTCTATACAGGACGACCACAATCTGCGCCTGCACAACCTTGATCTGCCTGTGGGGAAAATTGTAACTGCCTTTGTAGAAAATGGATTGGAGGTATCGGAGGCGCATACTTGTGAAGAAAGTCTTGAAGATTACTTCAAGCGTGTGACAGGGGGCGAAGGAATTGCTTAAACTAATCAAATGCGAATTTTTGAAATTGAAACGGAAGAAATTTATTCCGCTGATTATTCTGGCTGCTTTTCTGTTTCCAATCCCGCTGACTTATCTGATGACAACGCCCTCTATGATGGAGCGATATACGGATCAGGCAGATGCTTTCGACGGACTATTTAACATGGTGTTAGGATATGGTATCCAGTTTTTATTGCCCTGCATTATCGGTGTGATTGCCGCTATCCTGTTTTTTATGGAACGCGACAACGACACATTCAAAAATCTGCGTACAATTCCCGTAACCAGCACGCAAATGGTGCTTGCAAAAATTGTTGTCCTGTTTCTCTTTGGAATTGTTTTTTGTGTGGCTTCTACCATTGCAACAATTCTTTGCGGATTTGGAACATTAGAAGTTTATGGAACAGGCTATAAATTGTTTTTAGCAGTTGAAACAGGAATTTTCATTACGGCAGGAACACTCCCGTTGATTGTTCTTGTTGTCTTTTTCAGTAAGACCTATGTTTTTTCCATTTTGCTGTGTGTCTTTTACAGCGTTCTGAACATGAGTGCTACGGCATTGTTTGACACACTGCCTAAAACCATGTTATGGCTTCTGCCCACGCCACTGACTACATTTTGGAGTGCAGGAGATATGGCGGCTCATGGAATAAAAATGGACTTGGAGCAAATGACAGGGCTAATTCCTTCAACATTTCAAGTTGTATTCATTCTTGGGATCATGGCATTAGTTTCGTTCTTACTGATTGACAGATTATATAAGCAGAGGGGGGAATAAACATGGTTCGCATTGTAAAAACAGAATTTTATAAATTGAAAAGGTATCATATCCTTTGGGCGGGTGTTGCGCTCATGCTCCTATCCGTCTTGCTGACCTTGTTTACCTCTATGGCGAATGATGGTTCCGTTTGGGATTTCGCCTATCTTACAGAACAGGTCATCAAAAACAATATGTCCATGATTTTTCCGATGTGTATCAGCCTAATTGCTGGATATATGATTTCTCGTGAGCAGACGGATGACACATTGAAAAATATTCTGACTGTGCCGATCTCTTTTAAGAAACTGCTGACCGGGAAATTGATTGTGTGCGGCGTATTGTCTATTATTTTCGGGCTGATATGCAGCCTGTTTACAATCATAGCAGAAATGATTGTGGGATTTCCCGGCTTTGAAATTTCCTTAGCACTAAAAGCAACCTTGCAGATTACCGCGGTTAATTTCTTTTTATATCTTGCGGTTCTGCCGATTATCGCTCTTACTTGTCGGAGGGCGGGCAGCTTTTTAGTCGGTGTAATCATTGCTTTTGTCTATGGATATGGAGGGATGTTTGCCGCAGGAAATATGACATTAGCAAACCTTTATCCGATTACCGCAAGTCTCGGAATGGTAGGCTACCGTAGCTATGATACCGCAGTCAACTGGAATATCGGAACCTGTTCTTGCAGTCTTGTGCTTGCTGTTGTTATTTCTGCCATCTTGATTTTGTGCATGAAAGAGCGAGAAGCAACCCAAACAAAGAAAAAGGCCAAAAAGGTAGCACCAAAGAAAGGCTGGTGATGATTTTATGAAGAAAACAGTTTTAGCATTGGCATTTGTTCTTTTTGGAAGTTTTATGCTTTCTGGCTGTTCAAAAGATGAAATTCTCGATCATTATAATAATATCGTTCAGTCAGCTGGAACCATAGAGCTTACAGGAAAGTTATCTTTGGAAGGAACAAAAGAAAAAGGGATCGATGATTATACGGGAACTTATACGGCTGATTATGAGAATTTTTCAGATACAGAGTATGTGTTCGGAGGAACTTCCATAAAAAGAGAAGCCGGTAAGGAGCTGTCTATTGACTGCACTTTGGAGGTTACGGAAGGTACTGCAAAAGTATTTTGGATTTCTGGATCGGATGAAGCAGTCACTTTGATTGAAACAACCGGAACTTATAGTGACACAATTACACTTCCTGATGGTGGAAATTATATCGGCATTGAGTGTGAGGACTTTACTGGAAACATTGAATTGAATATTGAATAACATTCTGCCGCACGACGGCAAAAGAAAAAAGCCGTCGTACAGCAGACACATTTCCACGCGCCTATGAAGCGGCGGCTTTGAGAAGATCAGAGCCGCCGTTTCTTTTCATCTATCCCAATCTAACGACGACCTAACACCGTGTAAATCCACGGCGGCACATAGGAGGATTGCCGCCGTGTCTATTTTTGCCTTTTTTCACAGTCCCCATGACCTGCACCAGCTAAAAAAAGCCTGTTCCCAGCAGCGGAGCAATGCGGTCAGAAGTATGCACTATACCATGTAACTAAACAGCAAAATATACTCTATTACGCTCGTATGGCTTTATGCCGTCCGGGCGCTTTTTTGTCCCTTTGGAGCCGAAACATCGGGCCAGCATGGCCCGAACCCTGGCCCCAGTGCCGTTCTCCGCCGCCCCATTCAGATTTACCAAAAAAATCTGAATGGAGGAAAGACAGATGGAAGTTACCATCAATTATAACGGACAAGCTGTGGCCGTGGAGGTTACGCTGGAAGTCTATGAATTTCTTGACCGGGCCGATCATAAAACGGAGAACCTGTTCCATGAACAGCGGCGGCATTGGGATGGCCGGGAGTTTGACGAGTACATCATTACCACCGAGGGTGTAGGGGTCTACGGCGAAACGCCGGAGGAATACCTTTGCCGCATGGAAACGCTGCATGAGCTGATGGCTGTTCTGGACACCTGTACCGAGGCCCAGCGCCGCCGGTTCCTGCTCTATGCGCTTGACGGGCTGAGCCTTGCAGAGATTGGTGTGCTGTGCGGCTGCTCCAAAGTGGCTGTGTATCAAAGTGTGGAGGCGGTCAGAAAAAAATTTATAAATTTCTTTGAGAACAGGCTTAACGAATGACCTGTTTTCTGGCTACCAAGTGAAAGGGATCATTTCCCTTATCTCAGCGAGGGGCGGACAGCGGACGAGCTGTCCGCCTCTCCGATTTTCAGGAGGTAAGCCTATGAAAACAATCAATCTGCGGTGGATGTATCCCCACTACCGGCATGACGAGTTTGTGGATGTTACGGACGAGGTATGGGCAGCGATGTATCAGGCCAAGCGGGAGATGGAGAACTATGAGCGTCGGAAAGTCTACCACCGCGCCTACTACTCTCTGGACGCATACAGCTGGCTGGAAAATTACGCACTGGAACACAGCAGATCGCCGGAAGATATTTTGCTGGAACGAGAAGAAATGACCACCCGCCTATACCTAATTGCAGCTTTGCCGGTGGCTCTGGCTCATGCCACTCCGACACAGGCCCGCCGTGTTCACGCCTACTACATTGCTGGTATCAAGCAGCCGGAAATCTCTCGGATAGAGGGCGTCCACAGCAGCAAGGTCAGCGTTGCCATCCGTCGAGGTCTGCGGAATATGCGCCGCTGCTATGATGGCTTTTTCCAAACAGAGTGAGGGCATGCCTATGCAGACCATCAATCTCAAACAATATTATCCATTTTGCAAAGAGGACATTTTTGTGGAGGTGTCCGATGAGATCGTCGAAGCGTTTCTTCTGGACAAGAGAGCCGAGGCCGCCAGAGATCGCAAGATGTTCCGGTATAAGGCGTTTTATTCCCTCGATTGTAACGATGGAATCGAAAATGCCGCCATCGGCTGGGCGCAGCCATCGCCGGAGGACTACCTGATAGAAAAAGAAGAATTAGCCGAATACGAAGAACTGATACGGCGATTGTATGAAGCCATTTCCTCCCTGCCGCCTATGCAGGCTCGCCGTGTTCACGCCCGCTATATGCTGGGTATGAAAGTGAAAGATATTGCCGCAATGGAGGGTATCACGCCAGCACAGGCGGGAAAATCCATCCATGCCGCACTGCGGAGACTGCGCCGGTACTTTGCTCGACAGAAATGGACGGTCAATCTATGAGTATTTCCAAAGAAAAGAGGTGCCTGACATGAACGAAAAAATTACAGCCCACCCACAAAAAGAAGAACGGGAGGAAGTCCTGAAGGAGATCCGGCAGCTTGAAAACCGCAAGAAGATTTTGGAGAACAAGCAGCGGAACGAAGAACGCAGGGTTCGCACCCGCCGCCTGATTGAGCGCGGAGCCATTTTGGAGGGGATTTTCCCACTGGCTTCCAACCTTTCCGGCGCAGAGGTCAAAGCATTTCTGATTACCCTGTCCCATCTTCCGGGGGCTGCGGAATTAACTGCAAACCTGCCAAAATCCGGGGACACGCCATAAGTCCCTTGTTTACAAGGGCGCACTTATACACCGTTGCCGGTGCTGTGCGCCCTGCCGGGGGCGTTGCGTACTTCGTCCGCGATGGGAAGCTACGCTCCCCAAACCCCTTGTGCGCTCTGCGCAGTCGTCGGACACCCGCTTTGCGTTTGTCCGGCTCCACAGAGCCTGAAATATCCCCTCACTGAAAGGAGGTGTTCCCCATAGATTTCTGTCATATCCCCGTCAGTATCATCAAGCGCAGCGCAGGCCGTTCTGCCGTTGCCGCAGCTGCTTACCGCAGCGGAACCAAGCTGACAAATGAATGGGATGGAATGACCCACGACTACACCCGGAAAGGCGGCATTGTCCATGCGGAGATCATGCTGCCTGCCCACGCCCCGCCAGAATTTGCAGACCGTTCTATCCTCTGGAACAGCGTGGAGCAAATCGAGAAAGCAAGGGACAGCCAGCTTGCCCGTGAGATCGAGGCAGCCCTGCCCCGTGAACTGTCCGGCGAACAACAGCTTGCCCTTGTGCGCGCCTATGTGAAGGACAACTTTGTAGACAAAGGAATGTGCGCCGACTTTGCTATCCATGACAAGGGAACCGGCAACCCTCATGTCCATATCATGCTGACGCTCCGGCCTCTGAAAGAAAATGGGCAGTGGGGCGCAAAGTGCCGTAAGGCATACGATCTGGACGAGAATGGACAGCGTATCCCGGATGGGAAAGGCGGCTGGAAAAATCACAGAGAGGATACAACCGATTGGAACGATAAAGGAAATGTGGAGATTTGGCGGGTAGCGTGGGCGGCCTACACCAATCGAGCGCTGGAATCTGCCGGCAGACCGGAACGCATTGACCATCGCAGCTACAAGCGGCAGGGCATTGATAAAATTCCCTCTGTCCATCTGGGGCCAGCCGCCAGCCAAATGGAAAAGCGCGGCATCCGCACCGACAAGGGCGAAGTAAACCGGCAGATCGCCGCCGACAACAAGCTGCTCAAGGAAATCAAGGCCCGCATTACCCGCCTTTACAACTGGTCGAAGGCCGAGGCCGAGAAGCCGGAGGGCCAGCAGCCCAGCATGATTGACTTGTGGGAGGCCCAGCAGCAGCTCAAGCGGCCCGACACCCGCACCGGCAAAATCCGGGCTTTACAGGAGAGCGCCGCCCTGTTCAGCTTTTTGCAGGCAAACGGCATCCAATCCATGCAGCAGCTCCATGAAAAAATCGCTGATATGAACAGCCGTTACTATGACCTACGGGGAAAGATCGTCAAGGCCGAGCGCCGGATCGCCACTCTTACCGAGCGCGGGGAGATGTGGGAACAGTACAACCAGTACAAGTCCATCCACAAGCAGCTTGCCAAAGTAAAGCCGGAAAAACGGGAACAGTTTGAACAGCGCCACAGCCGGGAACTGATTCTGTATGACGCAGCAGCCCGGTATCTGAAAGAACTGAAAGACAGCGGCGAGGGGATAACCCCGAAGGCATGGCAGCGGGAAATCGACCAGCTGACCGCCGGAAAGCAGACGGACACGCTTGCCATGAAATCCATGCGGGGGGATTTGAAAGCAGTGGAACGGCTCCGCAAAACCGCCGAGCAGCTGTCCCGACAGGAAAGGGACAAGTCTCACGACCGTGGGCCGGAGCGGTAAAGGCTACCGCGTTTTGGCGTACCCCTGTCAAGTGCGTCGCGTTTCACGACATACTTTGGCATACAGAAAAACCGCCGTACAGGTTTCCCCATACGGCGGCAGACTGTTTATTTGCCGAACAAGTCGCTGTGTGTGCCGGTGCGGGCCAGCGTCAGCACCAGAACATCATCTTCTATGCGGTAGACAAGCAGCCAGTCCGGGAGAATGTGACATTCCCGATGGCCTGCCCAATCGCCGGACAGGTCATGGTCACGGTTCTTATCCGGCAGCGGTTCGCCCATCGCCAGCAACGCTACGACCTGCTCCAGCAATTCGATCTTCAAGCCACGCTTGATGGCTCGTTTGTAGTCTTTTTTGAAACTGGTCGTGTACTTGACGGTGTACTTTGTTTTCCTCATTTTTTCAGGTCGGCAAACAACTCGTCAAGGTCATTGTATCCCTTTACAGACGGGTCTTTTGCAATTCTTTCCGCTTCCAGCATGGCAGCAATCGTTTCCTTGTTCGGCTGTTCCAGCCTTACTTCAAAGGGAATGCCGCCTTCACGAAGCGACTGGCGCACAAAGATGTTAAACGCCGTAGTCAGGTTCATGCCAAGTTCAGTAAACAGTGCGTCCGCCTGTGCTTTCAAATCTGCGTCCATGCGGATACTGATGTTTGTGGTATTTCCAGCCATACGATCAACCCCTTTCTGCTGGCAATTATAGTATATGCCATTTGCACGAAGAAAACAATACTTTGCACGAATATTTAAAAATAAATTCATTCAAGGAGGTTAGCTACACTATGAAAGAAATCATTTATGAAGAACAATAAGTCTGAACCTATCCCTGTCATGGATTACCGCCAGTACCGCAGAGCGCGGAGGCTGGTGCATGAGTGCTGTAACTACATCGACGGAAACTGTATCGCCCTGGACGATGGGGAGGAATGTGTCTGTGTCCAGTCTATTTCCTACTCCCTGTTGTGCAGGTGGTTTCGGGCGGCGGTATTGCCGCAGGATAAGGAACTGGAAACGGCGCTGTTCCACCGGCTGAATGCAAAGAAATGCGCCGTATGTGGGGCGCTGTTTACCCCCGGTTCCAACCGGGCCAAATACTGCCTGGAATGTGCCGCACGCATGAAGCGGATCAACGCCGCAAAGCGCAAGCGGAAACAACGGGAGAAATGTCACGCGTTAGGGGCTGAAAAACCCTTGTAAATCAAGGATTTTTTCGAGGGTGTCAAAGGCAGGCTGATAGATTTATCCTCTGACCCCTAAAATGGCCTTAAAATGCGTACAGAATCCCAAGAGAAACCCCAAGGAGGAACCCTATGTCAGACAACCGAAAATATTATTACCTGAAACTCAAAGAAAACTATTTTGACGATGATTCCATCGTGCTGCTGGAAAGTATGCAGGATGGTGTGCTGTATTCCAACATTCTGCTCAAGCTGTATCTGAAATCGCTGAAACATGGCGGGCGGCTCCAGCTTGACGAGGACATCCCCTACACGGCGCAGATGATCGCCACCATTACCCGCCAGCAGATCGGCACTGTGGAGAGAGCCTTGCAGATCTTTTTGAAGCTGGGTCTTGTGGAAGTGCTGGACAGCGGCACCTTCTACATGAGCAATATTGAACTGCTGATCGGCCAGTCCTCCACCGAGGCCGAGCGAAAGCGGGCTGCGAGGCTCCAAAATAAGGCTCTTTCTGCGCCCCGGACAAACGGCGGACATTTGTCCGACATTCGTCCACCAGAGATAGAGATAGAGTTAGAGAAAGAGATAGAGATAAAGAGAGAGATAGAGAAGGGACACCCCGCCCCCGCCTATGGCCGTTACCAGAATGTTTTCCTGACGGACGGGGAACTGGCAGACTTACAGGCCAGCTTTCCCACTGTATGGGGCCAGTACATCGAAAAGCTGTCCGAGTACATGGCTTCTACTGGCAAGCATTATCAGAGCCATGCAGCGACCATCCGGCGCTGGGCCGGTGAGGACGCTAAAAAAACTGTCATACCCTCACGCAACCGGGATTACAGCGTAAAGGAGGATGAAACCGTATGATTGAGATTACCGCAGAAATCCGGGCGTTCATCGACAAGGCAGCTGCCGGTGTGGAATTGGCTGAGGACGAGTATATAGACTTGTCAGACGGGCTCATTCACTGTAAGAAATGCGGCGGCCAGAGGCAGACCGTTGTGCCATGCTTTGGGAAATCCGGCTACTTTATGCCGCGTTGCATCTGCCAGTGCCAGCGGGAAGCTGAGGAGCAGCGCAAGGCTGCTGAAGAACGGCAGCGCCGTATGGAGCGTATCAAACGCCGAAAGGCACAGGGCTTGCAAGACCGTTATCTGTACGACTACACATTTTCCAATGATAACGGGCAAAACCCATTGATGGACAAGGCTCATGCCTATGTGGAGAACTGGAAAGAGGCATATAAGAGCAATATCGGGCTTTTGCTGTTTGGAGATGTGGGAACCGGCAAGTCTTTTTTCGCCGGATGTATTGCCAACGCTCTACTTGACCAGGATGTGCCGGTGCTGATGACGAACTTTCCCACCATTCTGAACCGCCTGACCGGGATGTTCGCTGAGGACAGGTCGGAGTTTATTGCCAGCTTTGATGAGTATGACTTGCTTATCATTGACGATTTGGGTGTAGAGCGCAGTACCGAATATGCTATGGAGCAGATGTTTTTCGTCATTGACAGCCGCTATCGCAGCCGCAGACCCATGATTATCACAACAAACTTGAAACTGTCCGAGCTGAAAAACCCGCCTGATCTGGCCCACGCCCGTATCTATGACCGTATTTTGGAACGGTGTGCGCCGATCCTCTTTGACGGGAAGAATTTTCGGGAAGAAAATGCCGGTGCTACCCGACAGACAGCAAAAGACATTGTAAACAGTAAGCACGACTGATTTTTTACCGGGCGGCACAGACCCGTTCGGAGAAAGGAGCGCCATGAACAAAGAACCCCGTACTATGCAGGTGGCAGACGCCGTTACTGCGTCCAGAGCGCCGGAAAACACGCCGGCGATGGTAAAGAAAATCGGTAAGACGACCTACAAGGTTCATGTCCATTTCAGCAATACCAGCACAGAAACCATGAGCGATAAAATCAAGCGTATGCTCAAAAATGAAATTCAGCAGATGTGACAGACTGATAAACGAAGCCGCCTTGTGCTAAACTGATGATGGTATGCACCAAAATTTTTGTCAAGGAGGACACAAAAATGCTTTACACAGAAAAAGAGAAACATGAAATTGAGCGAGTAAAGGAAGTCTTTGCGGAACATCTGCGGCAAAGCCCCGATTTTGAACTGCTCTGGTCGGACAAGGTGGGCTATGTCTGGCTGACGATTGGCGTAAATCCGCTTTATGTGGATACCGGTATCAGGATAGAATCAGCCGCCGATCTCTGCGGCAGGTGTTTGGACGATGTTGCTACGGATGTTTTGTATATGACGGGCAACGATCATGCACTGGAAGCAGCCGACCCGCTGGAATTGGCCGAAATCAAGCGGCGCTGGGAGTCATATATCAACCAGCTGCCAGACTACGCGTATCTCTGCAAAGACCTGCTGAACGGAAAAATGTAATCTATCAAACGAGGTGTCAGGAGCCATACAATGCTTCTGGCACCTTTTTTGTAGATTTTTTGTGAATTTGATTAAAAAGTCCTTGACAATTTGTCTCTGGAGAGACGGGAAAGAGGGTGGGGCTCAGCTCCCCGTTTTCCTCCCGCTGGTAGATCACCAGGTCCCGGTCCAAAAGCTTGTTCAGCTGGTGGGCGGTCAGGGCCAGGATGGCCTGGCTCCCCTCCGCCTTCTGGAGCTTTTGGCTGGTCTCCAGGAGGATGGCGGTGCGGTAGGCCTTCTCCGCGTTGAGCCTGGCCTGCCGCTTCATTCGGGTGGTCAAAGAGCTGCCCAGAAAGGCCACCACGAACATCACACCGAAGGTGGCGATATAGCTGGGGTCGCTCATAAAGGTAAAATAGGGGTGGGTAAAAAAGAAATTAAAGATCAGCACCGACAGCACCGAGGCCGCCACACTGTAACTCCGGCCTGTGGTAACCATGGCGATGCCCAAAACCCCCAAAATATAGAGCATGATGACATTGGAGTTGGCAAACCCCCAATGGCTGAACAGGGCACCGCCCAGGGTACACAGCAGCAAAATTCCCAACATCTTGGCCAGGTCCTTGGGGGAGAACTTTTCCTGGGACTGCCGCAGCCGCCGCAGCCGCTTGCTCTGCCGGGCCGTCTGGTCCGGGATGATATAGAGGTCCAGGTCGGGCGCCAGCTCATTGAGCCGGTCCACCAGGTTTTTGGGGGAGGTGAAGCCCCGCTTCCGGGGGCTCCGGCCCAGAACCACCTTGGAGATACCACTGATCCGGGCGTACTCCGCGATCTGTACCGCCGGGTCATCCCCATAGGCCGTGGCAATGCGGGCGCCCAGCTCCTCGGCCAGGTGGACATGATCCCGCAGGCGTTTCCTGTCCTGCTCCGATTGGGAGGCAAAGTCCGACGTCTCCACAAACAGTGCTGTAAACGCCCCGTGAAAGGCCTTGGCCATCCGGGCCGCGGTGCGGATGACCTTGGCGTTGGAGGGCGCGCCGGACAGGCAGATCAAAATATGCTCCCCCGCCTTGGGCTTCACCTCCCCCTGAAACCGGGGGGAGCTCTCCAACTGGTCCGCGGTGCGCCGGAGGGCAATCTCCCGGAGGGAGGCCAGATTTTTCAGGCTGAAAAAATGATCCAGGGCCTGGGCCGCCTGGGGCCCCCGATAGATTTTCCCCTCCCGGAGGCGTTCCAGCAGGTCCGCCGGCTCCAGGTCCACCACCTCCACCTGGTAGGCCGAGTCAAACACATTGTCGGGCACCCGCTCGGACACGGAAATGCCCGTGATGGAGGCCACCACGTCGTTGAGGCTCTCCAGATGCTGGACGTTCACCGTGGTGTACACATTGATCCCCGCCCGCAGCAGCTCCTGGATGTCCTGATACCGCTTGGTGTGGCGGCTGCCGGCGGCGTTGGTGTGGGCCAGCTCATCCACCAGCAGCAGCTGGGGGTGGCGGGCCAGGGCACCGTCCAAGTCAAACTCCTTCAGGGAGATGCCCTTGTACGTCACGGTTTTGGTGGGCAGGACCTCCAGCCCCTCCAGCAGCGCCATGGTCTCAGGCCGGGTGTGGGGCTCAATATAGCCGGCCACCACGTCAACCCCCGCCTCCTTGGCACGGTGGGCGGCCTCCAGCATGGCGTAGGTCTTCCCCACGCCGGCGGCATAGCCAAAAAAGATTTTTAATCTTCCCCCAGGGGGGCCGTCCGCATTCTGGATGCTGCGCAGCAGCTGCTCCGAATCCGGCCGTCTGTCTTCTTCCTTCACAGAACTCCCTCCTTCTTGTCTCCAGGCTGCACTGGCAGCCCGCTCTCACCCCGCCAGCCGGGATGACTTTCCGCCCTTCTCCCGGGGCTTCTCCTGCTCCGGGGGGGTGGGCCACTGGCGGGACAGCCAGGGCATGTCCTCCCGCTCCTTCGATCTTGCCCCTCTCCCGGCGGACCGGCCGGAGGTCCCTATGGCAAAGAAACGCGCGACGCGCCCCACCACGAAATAGCCCCCTATGCCGAACCCCAGCAAAGCCACTGCCAGCAGCACCGATTCCATACGCGCCCCTTCTCTCCCTTGCGGTTTCGAAATCCCCGCCTCTGGTGTGCTTTCCCTTTCCATCATACGACGGGGAATGGGATTTGAACAGGGGATTCCTTTTCTTACTCCCCATTATACCCCCAAAGAGATATGGGTGAGATTTGTATTTTCCGCCCCCTGTTAAGGTTTTATAAAGGGCCCTCCGTCACCGTCCCTTCTTAATGAGAGTTTAACGCCCAGGCAGGATTCTAAACCGCATCCTAATTTTTTTCGGGGTACAATAGGCACGGAATCCTTGACACAGGGCCGTCCGCGCCCAGCCCAGGGAAGGAGCAAGATCCCCATGAGATATCCCTTTCAAGTCATCAAAGAGTGGCAGATTCCTTTAACCCCACTGCCCAAAACCTATCCCGCCACCGCAGCCTTTCTGGAGTTGATGGTCACGCTGGACGAGCTCTTTGACGAGTTCCCCGCTGTGCTGCGCCTGCCCGAGGGCACCGCCCTCACCCTGCTGTACCGGGACGTGGTGTACAGTGACCAGGATATTTTGAACAGCGTAGGCGGCTTGGCCTGCCATATCAGCGAGACCTGCTCCCTGACCTTTTACGGCACCACCGAACACCGGGAAACCGCGGAAATGACCGTCCGTCCCGGCAGCTCCCCCAAGAAAGGGCGGGTTTTGACCCGTTCCCTCTCCGGCCGCCCCATCCGGCGCCTGCAAGGGCTGGGGGTCCGTCTGGACCTGGGCGACCGGGACGCCGCCGACCATCTCACCGTGATGGCCCGGGCGCTGGCGGCCAGCGGAGGACCTTGGGGGGTGGTCTCCCGACAGCATGAGGCCTTTGTCCACAAATGCGGCCTGCTTCAGCCCACCCAGGGAAGCCTCTTCTCCTACTTTGCCTGGGAAAACGCCCGTCCCCAACAGCTCCTCACCGCACTGACCGCGGAGCACAAGGCCCTTCTCTGGGAGTCCTTCCTGGCCGACGGCCAGCAGCCCCTGGAGTTTGCCTGGCTGTGGGAGATCTATTACACCGACCAGACCCGCTGGCTTCTGGAGTGGGAGCTGGCCCTGGACATGGTGCTGGACCAGCTGTCCTTTCAGGTCAACCGGGATACCAACAGCTTCTGCCTCCTGGACGGAACGGGGCGGGAGCGGCGGTTTGACTTCACCCGAGGCGGACCGGCGGAAAAGCTCTTTCTCAAGCTGCTCTTTCCCCTGGACACCCGCTGACCGGTCCAAAACAAAAGACGATAGAAAACGCCCTGGGCACACGATTCCTCACGGTTTCGAGCCCAGGGCGTTCTGCTGTCCAGTCAAAGATTCAGGAATTTCTGCACATCCCGGTTGGCCCCCAGGATGAACATGGTCTCCTCCCTGCGGAAGCGATGCATGGGCCCTGGTAGGAACTCCAGCTGGTCCCCTGTCCGGGTGGCCAGAACATTGATGCGGTATTTCTGCCGCACCGCCAGTTCCACAATGGTCTTTCCGATCCAGGCCGCAGGCACCTGGGTCTCAAAAATAGAGTGGTCCCGGGTCATCTCCACATAGTCAAACACATGGTCGGCACTGTACCGTACCGCGGCCCACTGGGCCATCTGCTTCTCCGGGTACACCACATCATCCGCCCCGTTGCGCCGGAGAAACTTGGCGTGCACCTCACTGGAGGCCCGGGAGAGCACAAAGGGGGCGCCATATTCCTTCAAGAGGGCCGTGGTCTCCAGGGAGCTTTGAAAGTTATCCCCAATGGCCACCACGCACAGGTCAAAGTTCCGCACCCCCAGGGAGGCAATGAAGGCCTCGTTGGTGCCATCCCCAATCTGCGCGTTGGTCACCAGGGGCAGAATGTCATTGACCCGGCCCTCATCCCGGTCCACCGCCAGAATCTGGTGGCGCAGCTCCCGCAGCTTCTCCGCCATCTGCCGGCCAAACCGGCCCAGCCCAATCAGCAAGACAGATTTCATACCATCGTCCTTTCTCTTTTATTCCGGGCACGTCCTCATCCCACCGTCACCTGTTCCTGGGGATACTGGGAGGAGGCGCCGTTGGAGCCGGCCGCCATGGCGTAAATCATGGTCAGGCCGCCCACCCGTCCAAAATACATCAAAAAAATCAAAATCAGCCGAGACGCCTCCGAAGCCTCCGCGGTGGCGCCCAGGGACAGGCCCACAGTCCCAATGGCGGAGGCCGCCTCAAACAGCGCCTGCATCAGCGGGATCTCATCCATGCAGCAGATCAGCATCCCGCCCGCCAAAAACAGCACCAGATAGAGCAAGAAGATGGCGCACGCGTTGCGGAGCACCTGGTCCGGCAGGCGCCGCCCAAAGCACCGGGCACTGCCCTGCCGGCGGATCACCGCCCCCACACTGAGCAGCAGCACCGCCAGCGTTGTGGTCTTAAATCCCCCGGCGGTGGAGCCGGGAGAGCCCCCTGCCAGCATGAGCAGGATGGTCATAAGCTGGCTGCAGGCGCTGAGCTGGGTCAAATCCACGGTGTTAAAGCCCGCTGTCCGGGGGGAGACCGACTGAAACAGGGCCGCCAGCCCCCGCTCTCCGCCGGTCAGTGCCGCCCACTGCGGACGGGAAAACTCATAAAACCGGAAGAACAGAAAGCCTCCCACCAGCAGGGCCAGGGTCGTGAGGAGGATCAGCTTGCTCTGGAGACGGTACTGGCTCACGTGCCGGCCATGGGCCGCCACATCGTGCCAAGTGAGAAAGCCCAGCCCCCCCACCACAATGAGCAGGCAGATCACAAGGTTCACCAGAGGGTCCCCCACATACCCTGTCAGGGAGGAGAAGGCCCCTGTCTCCCCCATCAGGTCAAAGCCCGCGTTGCAGAAGGCGGAGACCGCGTGAAAAATACCATACCAAATGCCCTTCCCCAACCCAAACTGGGGACAGAACCGCAGCGCCAGCAGCAGGGCCCCAATGGCTTCTATGAGAAAAGCGGTCTTGAGAATGAATCCCGTCATCCGCACGATTCCGCCCACCTGCGGGGCGGAGATGGACTCCTGCATCACCCAGCGCTGCTTCAGACCGATCTTCCGGCCGGAAAACATAAAGATGGCCACCGCCATGGTCACCACCCCCATGCCCCCCACCTGGATCAGCAGAAGGATCACCCCCTGTCCGAAAGGTGACCAGAACAGCGCGGTGTCATGGATCACCAGGCCGGTGACGCAGGTGGCGGAGGTGGCGGTAAACAGCGCGTCCAGAAAGGGGACGCGCTCCCCGGATTGGGTGGCCACCGGCAGACTCAGCAGGCAGGCGCCGATCAGAATCTGAAAGAGAAAGCCCAAAATCACCACCTGGGCCGGGGTGATGCGATCATGTTTCAAAAAAGGCATGGAGAACCTCCGAACTTTCCCCCCGGAACTGCACGCCAGTCTGGGGTCGTCCTATCTGGTTGTATTATAGCACGGGCCGAATTAGCGTCCCATTAAAGAAAACGTCAAGGTATTAAGGCGGCATTAAGAAATGTCGCATTTTTGGTGGAAATAAAAATAGGAAAACCGGCAAGCTTGTGGTATACTGGGGAGAAACGGCGCTCTCCCCCTCTTTTTTGGCCATTTTTTCCGCCATTTGTCCCTTTTCCAGACTGCTCCGCTTTTCCTTCTCTTTATGGCGCCTTTATCCGCTGTTCTTCCCCTCAGCGGACCCATCCGCGACTTTACAATCCCTTGGAGGTAACCATCCATGAACAAACCCCAGATCTTAGTGGTGGAGGACGACACCGCTGTCGGCAACCTCATCACCACCACCCTGGAGACCCAAAACTATCTCTTCCACCGGGCGAAAACCGGCGCGGGCGCTCTGATGGACGCCCTGTCCTACCGCCCCGACGTGATCCTGCTGGACTTGGGCCTGCCCGATATGGACGGCGTCACCCTCATTCAAAAAATCCGCTCCTGGAGCAATCTGCCCATCATTGTCATCTCCGCCCGCAGCGAGGACAGCGACAAGGTCTCCGCCCTGGACGCCGGCGCCGATGACTATCTCACCAAGCCCTTCTCCGTGGAGGAGCTGCTGGCCCGGCTTCGGGTCGCCCTGCGGCGGGTCCGCTATGACACCCAAAAAACCGACCAGGAGGCCAGCGTCTACCAAAACGGCGCGCTGAAAATTGACTACGCTGGCGGCTGCGCCTATCGGGGGGAGCAGGAAATCCATCTGACCCCCATTGAATATAAACTGCTGTGTCTGCTGGCCAAAAACACCGGGAAGGTCCTCACCCACAACTATATCCTCAGCCAGGTCTGGGGCAACTCCACCGCCTCGGACACCCCCTCTCTCCGGGTCTTTATGGCCACTCTCCGGAAAAAGCTGGAAACCGACCCCAGCCACCCCCAGTACATCCAGACCCACATCGGCGTGGGATATCGGATGCTCCGGCAAAAGGAAACGCCCGACGCCTCATAACGCCGCCGGCTAAAGTAGCCCCGGTGTCCTCATCGGAAAAGCCCCTCCGTCATACTTTTGGGCCCGCTCTCGTAAAGTATTCCGAGACCATCATCCCAAAAGGAGGGCGCCCCATGGAAACCAATCAAAACGGCAAATTTTCCGTCGATCTCGACCTGCCTTATCCCCCCGTCCAGCCGGAAACCCATCGGAAAGAGTACGCCTACGCCATGCTGAGCAACGTGGGCAGCGACAACTCCGAGATGTCCGCTGTCAGTCTCTACTTCTACAACAGCATTCTCCTCTCCCCCCAGCACGCGGCGTTCGCCCGGTGCTTTCACCAGATCAGCATTGTGGAGATGCACCATCTGGACATCTTCGCCTCCTTCGCCCACCAGATGGGGCTGGACCCCCGCCTGTGGAGCGTCCAGGGGAGCCGGTCCCACTACTGGACCCCCGCCTACAATCGCTATCCCCAGCAGCTGCCGGCCCTTCTTCAAAACGCCATCCAGGGCGAGCTGGCGGCCATTGGAAAATACCGCCGGCAGGCGGAAACCATCCAGGACGCCAACATCGTGGCCAATCTCCAACGAATCATCCAGGATGAGGAACACCACGTCCGCCTCTTTCGGTCCATGCTCGCGGAGGTGGCGGAGACGTAACCCAACAAAAAGAGGAAGCATCCCGCCGATGCTTCCTCTTTTTTCCTCTCAACCAGGCCGTCACTCCTGGAGCGTCACCAAAATTTCTCCAATGGGCGTGGGTGTCACCACCTGCTCTGCCAGGGCGCCCTGCATGTTCAGCTTGCTTTTCTGGGTCAGCGTCTCGTCGTCCACGGCTTTCCCCTCCGCGCTGGAAATGGAAATCTCCGGCCGGTCAAAGGTTCCGACGATCTCCGGGAATGCCTCCTCCGTGGTAAAGTCCAGGGAACAGACAATCTTCGTGTTGGAGTGGTTGGTAATTTGAACCTCATTGCCCGCCAGCCCCCCTGGTCCTCCAGCGGGATACTGCCAGCCCGCGCCGCTTACGTTGTCATAGCTATGGGTCTCCGGGTTCCAGACCCCTGTCCCCTCCTTGGCATAGACAAACTCCATGCTGCCCCAGGAGATATCCACGCTGTATACCGTCTCCGTCTCCAGCTTTTCCTGATAGGACCCCTTAACCGGAATCGTGGAGAGGTCAGAGGGCCGATTCATGTGGCCCTCATTGGCCAGCGCGGGCATGGCCAGGAGAACCAGGCACCCGGCCGCCAGGGGCAGTGTCAACCATTTTTTCATCCCATCCAACTCCTTTGCAGCAGGCCGCAGACACACGGCGCGGGGTTCTACGCCACCGTCACAGACACCGGGAGCTTGGTACTGACCCCCGCCCGGCCGCCATCCTGGCTGTCGTAGAACAGAACGTGAAACGCCCCCGCATACTCGCCGGCCGGCAGCGTCACATCGGCCAGCAGCGGCAGGGACTCCAGGGCGCTGCCTGGGGGCAGAGTGCCGGATTCCGCCGCCACCAGCTCCCCCAGGACGAGACGCACCACCATACTCTGGTTCGAGCGGGCGGGGTTGGCAAACCGAATGGATACCGTCCTTGTCTCCAGACAGACCGCCACCTGGTCAGAATAGGTGATGTTCACCGCCCCGCCTCCCTGGGCCTGGGGCAGTTTGTCCCCGTCATCCTCTCCCGTGGGCAGGGCGTTGTCTTCCACCGGAGGGGCGATATCCGGGGCTGGGGCCGGGGAAGGGTCTCGGAAAAACAGGGCCCACACAGCCACCCCCACCGCCACCAGGGCAATGGCCGCCGCCACCATGAGATACCCTTTCGACCGCCGATCCATCTCCCCGCCTCCTTTGGCATTAGTTTACTAATTTTCCCATCGAAAATCAAGCTTTTTATGATATTTGACAGGTTTTTTCTTTTATAATACCCCCATTCCCCTCTCTTTTCCATTGAATCATTGGATTAGATATCTGTTTATATCAAAATTCCTTTTGAAATTCATCCCTTTTCAAATACTATTTATTAAATTCTATCATTTGTTGATTTCTTATATTCGATAACAGTCCTTTTTGATCTGTCCTGCCAAACCGGTGCCCTTACACAAAAAGACTGGATGAGACCTCACACGTCTCACCCAGTCCTTTGTCTGTGGGGTCCTCCCCTGTTTACCCCTGTCACGGAATCTCCGTGACCTTTAGGATCTCCCGCTTCAAGCGGCCGATGATGCGCTTTTCCAACCGGGAGATATAGGATTGCGAGATTCCCATTCGATCCGCCACCTCCTTCTGGGTATGCTCCCGGCGGCCGCCCAGCCCAAACCGGAGGGTGATGATCTCCCGTTCCCGCTGGGTGAGCTTTTCCAGGGCGTCGGCCAGGAGCTGGCGGTCCGCATCCTCCTCCATGGGCCTCATCACCAGGTCGCTCTCCGTCCCCAGGATGTCGGAGAGCAGGAGCTCATTGCCATTCCAATCGGTACTCAAGGGCTCGTCAAAGGGCACCTCGCTTTTCAGGCTGGCCGTCTTGCGCAGGTGCATCAGGATTTCATTCTCGATGCACCGGGAGGCATAGGTGGCCAGCTTGATGTTCTTGGCCGGCTGATAGGTGCCCACCGCCTTGATCAGCCCGATGGTCCCAATAGAGATCAGGTCCTCAATGTTGATCCCCGTGTTCTCAAACCTCCGGGCAATGTAGACCACCAGCCGGAGGTTGTGCTCAATTAGGGTGGAGGAGGCCGCCTGATCCCCCTCCGCCAGCCGGGCGATGAGCTCCCCCTCCTCCTCCCGGCTCAAAGGAGCGGGCAGCACGTCGCTGCCCCCAATGTACATAATTTTTCCCGGCCGCCACAGCCGGTGCCGGGCCAGCCACTGGCACAGCCGCAGATACCACACGCCAAAACGTCCCTTCATGTGCGCTTCCTCCCATTCGTTTCCGATCCGCCCGCTCAGGCTCCCTCCCGTCCGCCGATGAGGGCGCAGTATCCGCCCCCATCGGACAGCGGGGTGGGAGAGAGGGCGGTCAAACAGTTCCGGTACTCCCAGGGGCCATAGCGGGCCCGGTCCACCCGCAGGGCCAGCAGCATACCGCACTCCACCCCCACCGCCCGGTAGGGCAGAAGCTGCAGGCGCAGACCGCCCAGTTCCCCCTCCAGGTCCCGCAGCAGGTCCACCGGGTGGGACAGGCTCTGCCGGTCCAGCACGGGCAGTTCCGGCACCAGGGTCTGGAGTTTTTCCCCCTCAATGACCACCACCGGCCGGCCTGTGACAGGATCCTGCAGGGTGTTGCCCGTGTCCCGCAGGGCCAGCACCGTCACAGAGCGCCCCTGCCGGGAGAGGGTCAGCTCCTGAAGCTCTCCCCCCGTCCTGGTGTGGGCAAACTGCCCCCGCAGCAGCAGGGAGAGCATTCCATAGCTCAAAGCCGCCGCAATGAGGATGCCCCGCATCCCCAGAGAGGGCCCCAGCAGCCCCCCTGTCCCCGGGTCACCCCCCCGGACCATGGCCACCAGCAGCAGCGCCCCCCCGAAGGCACAGGAGAGCACCAGGAACAGCGCCCCTGTCCGCAGCAGCCGCTCCGACCGACCAAAGGCCGCCAGGAGCATAAGCACCGCCGCGCCGGCCTTGCAGACCGGGTGCTCCAAAAAGCCCCAGTCCGGCAGCAGGGCCAATCCTCCATAGGCCGCTCCCAGGGCGGCGGCCAGCGCGGTCCGCCCCCGGCCCACCGGCTCCCCATCCAGCTTGCCGGCACAGGCCAGCAGCAGATAGTTCACCACAAAATTCAGCACCAGGAAGGCATCCAGATAGACCACCGTCACAGCATCCCCTCCTCTCATTCCCCGTCAAGCTTGTCTCCCATTATACGGCCCGCCCCCCTCAAAAAAGGTCAGAAGGGGGAGAGGATGGACCAGTTTGTTCCGGCCTTTTCCGGCAAAAAAAGAAAGGCCTCTCCCCGAGAGACCTTTCTGAGGCATACGCCGTAGTCTGCCTGTTTCCCCTGTTATCCATTGAGGCTGTCCAGCACCGCATCCCGAAAATGGAGGGGGGACAGGCCCAAGGTATTGAACCGCTCGGCCAGGAAGAGAACATTCTCCCGGCTGGGAGAGACATCCTCAATCACATCCATCTGGACCCAGGTTCCCCTGCACTCTCCCAAACATTCCAGGCCATAGGTGCAGTAGGCCTCCGGGGCATCCTGCCGCCGGGAACAGACCGTCTGATACCGCACCCCCTGAACCGAAAGCCGCTGCCCCCATCCGTTGGGGGCCATCCAATCCTCCTGCTTTTCCACGTATTCCGTCATGCCGCCTGCTCCTTTCTCGAAAATTGTGCTTTACAGGCCGGGAAGCAAAATGATATACTAAGGCGGGTTCCGCGGCATGGGGGCAGCGCACTGCCTGCCCTGACTCGCCGGGCCCTTCCTGGGGACATCTCCCCCGCTTCCTTCGCTATGGTTCGACAAAAACTGGCTATATGGTAGCCAATTCGACAGAATTCGTCAATGGCAGGGATAGATGTCCCCTCAAATCTCCACCCTTATTTGATAAAATCCGTTATCATAGGTGATAAAATGATGCTTTCCACCCAATTAAAGCTTCTGAAAGAAAAACGAAAACTCACCAACCAGCAGCTCTCCGACCTCTCCGGGGTCCCCGTGGGGACCATCAACCGCATTCTGTCCGGGCAGACGGACAACCCCAGCTTTCAGACTGTCTGCGACATGGTGATGGCCATGGACGGCTCCCTGGACGAGCTGGTGGGCATCCAGCAAGAGATTCCCCAGGCAGAGAAAAAGGCCCGGGCCAGCCAGGAGATCCTATCCCTCTACGAAGCCATGATAGAGTCCAAAAACAAATGGCTGCACAGGCTGTTTGTCTGCTGCTGCGTGCTGACCCTGGTGCTCATTTTCCTTGTGATCTTCGATCTGATGAACCCCTCTGTGGGCTTCTTCCGGGGATAGCGCCCCTTCCAAACAAACAGACCACCGACCGCATGTCCGGCCGGTGGTCTGTTTTTGTTTCCATGGCCCATTCCCCGTTCACCCTCGGCCCCATCCATACTTCTCCCGCATCCGGTCCAGCTTGCCTTGCACCGGGTCTGCCAGCAGGTACAGGAGCAGGGCTGTGCTCCCCCCGTGGAGCAAATCCATGGGCAGACCCGCCGCGCAGGCGGCCGCGATCAGCTCCCACTGGAGGGAATGGGACCAGAGCAGTACGGAGGCGGTGTTCATCACGGCCCCATAGAGCACCACAGCCGCCAAAAAGCCAAACAGGCACAGCATCCCCTTCCTGGGACGGCGCCCCCGCCGGGAAAACAGGCTGCCGGCCAAGCCGCCAATGCACCCCATGGCAAACATCTGCCAGGGGGTCCAGGGGCCCTGTCCAAAAAACAGGTTGGAGACCAGCATGGTCACCGCGCCCACCAAAAACCCCGCCTGTCCCCCCAGGCTGACGCCGGTGAGAATGGTCAACGCGGTCACTGGCTTACACTGGGGCGCCCAAAAGAAGGCCCCCCGCCCCGCAACCCCCAGCCCGCACAGGCAGGCCAGCAGCACCAGCTCCCGGGCCCCGGGCCGCCGCTGCTCAAACCAGAAAAAGCTGGGCAGCAGGCCCTCCATCAGAAGCAGCAGGCTGATCCAATGATACTGCTTCCCCTGAAACAGAAGCTCCCCGGCCAGCAGGGTCAAAGCGCCCAGAACAAGGGGTACCCCCACCACCGTCAGCTTACGCCGGGGCGCTCTGTCCCGGGGCGGGGCCGGTATGGCGGCAGGCTCCCTTGGTTCCCCTGCCTCTTCCGGCGCCGCCTGGTTCTCAGGAGGGCGGGCCAGCGGTTTCCTCTCCCCACTGGGTTCCCCGCCGCAGGCGGAGATGACCTCCTCCGGCGTGATCCCCTGGGGCAGGTATGCCCGGACCATCCGGTTGGTGGCGGTGGTATAGAACCGGTTCCCGGAAAAAAAGGCCCGGGGTTGGTCCTGAGCCACAACAGCACCGTCAAAAAACAGGGCACAGCGGTGGGCGTGCCGGGCGCAGAACTCCAAATCATGGCTGACCAGAATCACCGCCGCCCCTTGGGAGAGGAGCCTTTGCAGCAGGGCGGCCAGTTCCTCCTGCCACCGCCAGTCCAGCCCCTTGGTGGGCTCGTCCAGGAGCAGGACCTCCGGCCGGGTCAGCAAGACCTTTGCCAGGGCGGCCCGCTGCTGCTCTCCCCCAGACAGATCGTAGGGATGACGGTCCAGCAGCCCCTCCAGGCCGCACAGTGCCGCGATCTCCGCCACCGCCGCGGCCCCCTCCGCCGGCGGCAGGTCCATCCGCGCTGTCTGGTCCAGCAGGTCCTCCCGGAGGGTTTTCTTCCAAAAGAGGGTCTGGAGGTTCTGGGGCAGCATCGCCACCCGCCCCTGCCTCCGCAGCCTCCCCCTCTGGGGGGCCCGGAGCCCGGCCAGCAAGTGCAGCACCGTGGTTTTCCCCGTTCCATTCCCTCCCAGAAGGGCCAGCAATTCCCCCCGTCCCACCGACAGGGAGAAATCCTTGACCACATCAGGCCCGTTTCGGTCATAGCGGAACCAGAGGCTCTCCGCCTGCAGCAGCGTCTCTCCCGGGGACGGGAGACACACCGGGGGCAGGTCACCCAGAGGGTGTGACCGGGCATACTCGGCCAGCCAGATCTGTCCCTCCCCCACCGTCACCGGGCAGGGCCCTGACTGAGAGACCCGGGCCCAAATCTCCATGGGGGCAGGCAGGGCGGCGGCCAGAGGGTGGTTCTGCCGGCGCAGCCACGCCCCCACCTCCCGCGGGGTTCCCTGGCACAGGAGCTGGCCGCCCTCCAGCACCAGCAGCCGGTCCGACCGGGGGACCGCCTCTGCCAAGCGGTGCTCCGCCAAAAGAATTGTGGTCCCCAGTTCCCGGTTGATCCGCTGGACCATCTCCAAAAAATCCCCGGCGGCAATGGGGTCCAGCTGGCTGGTGGGCTCATCCAGCAGCAGCAAGGCTGGCTCCAGCACCATCACCGCCGCCAGGGCCAGCAGCTGTCTCTGTCCCCCGGAGAGGGTGGATATCTCCCGGTGAAACCAGGTCTGGATGCCAAAGAAAGAGGCCATCTCCGCCACCCGGCGGCGGATCACCGCCGGGTCCCAGCCCAGATTCTCCGGGCCAAAGGCCAGCTCCTGCCAAACCCGGTCCGTGACCATCTGGTTCTCGGGAGACTGCCCCACATATCCGATGCTGGCGCTCTGGGCTCGGTCCGACAGCCCCGACAGGGGCCTCCCCGCCCAGAAAATCTCCCCCCGCCGGGTCCCCTGGGGCGCCAGGGCAGGCTTGCAGCAGCGCAGAAGGGTAGACTTTCCGCTGCCCGACCGGCCGCACAAGGTCACAAACTCTCCCGCCTCCAGGGAAGCTGTCACCCCTCTCAACGCGGGGGTCTCCTGCCCGGGGTAGAACACGGTCAGGTCGTGGAGCTCAAGCTGTGCCATGACCTTCCCCTTCCTTTCCCTGGAAAAACATCAGGCCAAAGCAAACCAGCAGAAGGGCGCTGCTGCCCAGAATGGCCCAGGTCCCCCACTGGGCAATGGCCAGGTTCCCCAAAACCGCCCCCAGGGCAAAGGCCAGAATCACCGTAAAATAGGTGATGGCCCGGTTGCGGTCCTCCCGCTTCCTGGAAAAGCCGAATTCCGCTGCGGCATGAATCCCCGCCCGCAGGTTTCCGATGCACATGGTGGTGGCGATGGCGTTGCCGTGAATTTTTCGGAACGCCTCCACCTGAAAGCCGCAGGCCAGGGAGATGAGACTGTTGGCCAACAGATTGGCCTGCTGCGGCAGAAAGGCCACCAAAGTCAGCAGCAAAATCTCCGCCAGCACCCCCAGCTGCCGCCAGTGAATCCGGTTGGTGCGGTTGCGGAACCGCTGGCGAATCAGAAAGGTCATCAAAATCCCCAGGCCAAAGGCCAGCACGGGAAAGGCGTACTGCACCGCCACCCCCCACTCCCCCTGGGACAGGGCCACGCTGCACAGCAGGATATTTCCTGTCTGGGCGTTGGCAAAGACCTCCCCTCGAAAGAGATAGGAATAAGCGTCCATCAGCCCTCCAGACAATGCCAATAGAATGCCCAGGCGCATGGTCTCGGAAACCTGCCGCTGGAAGGACAGGCTCTCCCTTACCGACCAGTGTTTTTGGTTGTTCTCTTCCATTGTCTCTCCTCCCATGCCTCCAGTGCCAGCGGGGTCAGGCACAGGGCCAGATACACGGTGAGCAGGCTGAGGCTCCCTGGGCCCCCAGCGGCCTGGCAGGCCGGATAATAGGTATACGACAGGCCCCCCGCCGCCCAGCCGGCCACCACATAACCGCCGCTGAGGGCCAGCCACCCCAGCAGTCCCTTGTCCCGGCGGTCCAGCCGGTAGATGGAGAAGCAGGTGCGGCCCGGCAGGCCGTACCCCCGGCTTCTCATGGTGTCCGCTGTCTCTATGGCGTTCTCCAGGCTCCAGCCCAGCAGACTGGAGAGCAGGGCCGCGCCCCAGCCCACCTTGTCCAAGCGCCGCCGGGGCTGACCCAGCAGGCCCCGCTGGGCCCGGTCCGTCTCCTCCAGCCGGCGGCGCAGCCGGGGCACAAAGGAGAGGGTCAGGGAGAGCAGCAGAGCCAGCGCAGGGGCAATCCGTCCAAAGAGATAGGTGATCTTATCCGCCGTGAGCACCGCCTGCCAGCTGGCAAACCAGAGCACCACCGCCCCCAGCAGGCAGGCAGCCGCCAGGCCATAGAGGGTACTTTCCAGCGTCAGCGGCCGCCCGCCGGGCAGCCGGGCCAGCACCGTCTCCCCCTGGCGGACCAAAAGGAGGTTTCCCCCCGCCGCCAGCAGGGCCACCGGCCCCAGCAGGCCCAGCAGCCGTCCCACGGCCCGCCGCCCCCGGAACAGAAGCCCGCAGGCCAGGGCACCGCCCAGGGAAATCCCCAGGCAGGCAGGGTGCATGCAGCCCACGGAGCAGACCAGCACCAGCAGGAAATACAGTAAATTCACACTGGGGTGGCACATATCAAACGCCCGCCGCCGCGCCATGGGGCCCGCCTCCTTTTCTCTCCGTCCTCTCTCCGCCGAAGCAGGCCGGTCACTCCTCCGGACGGTAATGAACCATAAGGGCCTGGGTTCCCAGGTCCCCCAGCCCCCGTTCCTCCAAATCCCGGCAGTTTTCCAGCACCTGCCCCAGCACCTCCAGGGACAGGCCGCTGTCCCGGGACTCCCCCAGGGCCAGGGTCATATCCTTGACAAAATGTTTGAGGAAAAACCCCGGGGCATGGTCTCCGGCGAGAATTTTTCCCCCCAAAGCGTCCATCTGCTTGCTCCCCGCCGCCCCCGTGGCCAGCGCCCCCAGGAGTTTTCTGCCGTCCAGCCCCTTGGCCTGGGCATAGCGCAGTCCCTCGCAGAGACCGGACAAGGTCCCGGCAATCATGATTTGGTTGGCCAGTTTGGCATGCTGTCCGCAGCCTGCGGGGCCCTGGTGGCTGAGGTTGGTCCCCATGGCCGCCAGCAGGGGCCGGCAGGCCTGGTAGTCCGCCGCCTCCCCGCCCACCAAAATGGAGAGGGTGCCCGCCCGGGCCCCGATGTCCCCGCCGGTCACCGGGGCATCCAAAACCCGCAGGCCCCGCTGCCGGCCCTGCTGGAAAATCCGCTGGGCCAAGGCAGGGCTGGTGGTGGTCATGTCGATGAGATAGGTCCCCGGGTCTGCCCGGTCCAGGATATTTCCCGGGGCAAAATAGACCTCTTCCACATCCTTGGGAAAGCCCACCATGGTGATCACCGCGTCCCGTCCCTGGGCACAGTCCCCAATGGTGTCGTGAAATATGGCCCCCTCTTGGATTACGTCCGCCACCTTCTCCCGGTTCCGGGCATAAATATGGAGTGTATACCCCGCCTTCTGCAAATTCCGCACCATTGGTTTTCCCATGATGCCCACGCCAATCCATCCAATGCTTTTCATCTGGTTCCCTCCTGTTTGTCCGCCCCTTTACAAAACGCGGACAGGTCCGGTTGGACCTGTCCGCGCTCTGCATGGCTTATTGTCCGGTCCCGGCGTCTGTGCCGCCGGTTCCCTGGCCGCCGGTGGCGCCGCCATCGGCTGTGCCGCCCGTCCCGCCGGTGGTGGTATTCCCTGTGCCGCCGTTGGTCTGGTTTCCATCCCCCGTGCCGCCGGTCCCGCTGTTGCCGCTGGTGGTACCGCCACCGTTGCTGCTGTTGTTCTGGTTGTTGCTGCTGTTATTGCTGTTACTGTTGTTATTGCTGTTGTTATTGTTATTTGTGGCGTCCTGTCCCTCTTCCGGCTCCCGTCCTGCATCCTGGGTGGAGTCATGGGGGGTGGAATTGGGGTTCTCCACCACTTCCACGGCGATTTCCACGGTTTTCTCTCCCGCCACGCCCTTGATAATCGCGTTGCCCACTTCCCGAGCTGTGATGACACCCTCACTGTCCACCTCAGCCACGGAGGTGTTGTTGCTGCTCCACTTGATGGTGGCAGGGGTCATATCCGCCTTCTCCATCTCCACAGTGGCGTTGATGGTGTAGGTCTCCCCGGAGGAAATGGTCACCTCGTCCTGGCTCACCCGGATGGAGACAACCCCAGGGGCGGTGTCCACCACGGTGACCGTCCCGCTGGCCACCTTCTCCCCCTCCACGGTGGCGATGATGGTGGCGCTGCCCAGGCTCTTGGCGGTCAAGGTACACTCCAGCCCCTCGCCCTCCACGGAGACCACGTTGTTCTCACTGCTGGTCCAGAGAACCTCTGGTTCTGCGGCGTTGCTGTCCACGCCCTTAAGGGTCGCGGTGGCCGTCTCTCCCACCACAATGTTCTTCGTGGAGAATTCCAGCTCATAGCCGCTCTTGCCGCCCAGCATGGAGCGGATCACCAGCGCCGCCAGCACAATCACCACCAGGCCCAGGATAATGGGCACCAGCTGCACCGCGCTTCTCCGGCTGGAGGACGCGGGGGGCCGGCGCTGGCTCTGGCTGGACGGTCTTCTCCTGGGGTCCTCCGGGGGCCGGCGGTTTCCGTTCCGGCTGCCCTGCCCAGAGCGGGAGGTGTTCCGGCTGGAAGAGGAACCGCTGCGGGAACCACTCCGTCCGCTGGGGGCGGGCCGGCTGCTTCGGGTGCTGCCGCCGGCGGGCCGTTTCTTCCGGGCGGCGCCATGGTCCTCCCAGTTGGGGGCTGTGCGCTCCCAGTCCGAGCGGTCAAAGTCATCATACCAATCCCGGCTGCTCCGGGTGCTGTATCGGTCCGAATAGCGGTCCCGGTCATAGTATCCACGGTCATAGTCCCGCCCAAAGTCACTGCGGTAATCCCGGTCGCGATAATAGTCCCGGTCATAGTCCCGTCCACTGGAATAAGAGGAGGAGCCCCGGCGGGAGCTCCCTCGAGAGGACCGGCTGCTGTAATCGTCATAATCATCGTAACGCATGCTATCATCCTCCTGACGATTGTTCTGAAACAGAAAAGTCATCGGGTTCATTTTAATTCTACATAGTTCAGGATATTATATCATATCTCTTTCGCCCTGAAAACACCCAATTTGTAAAGATTCCGCAAAATATTGTCATTCATTTTGGGCGGAATCCCAGCTTCCCCTTTACGAAAGGGGGGCATTATGCTACAATAATCACAAATACCATGTTTTTCCGGCGGCCCTCCTGCCTGGAGCGCCGCTCCCACTTCACAAGGAAAAGAGCGTGCTCCATGAAGCTATCCTTTCAAACCGCCGGCCCGGATGGCGCGCGGACCCTATTGGTCAAAACTTCAGTCTCTCCAGATGCCTACCAGGACCTGACCCAGCGCCTGCTGTCTGTCCAAGAACTCCAAGCTCAACAGGTGGCCTTTCTTACCCCCCCTCAAGGGGACGGTGTGGTTCGGCTGGAGACCGCGGCAGGCGCGTTGAGCGGGGACCTACTCCGCCAAGCCGGCCTGGCCTTCGCCGTGAGCCGGGGCATCCGGCGGGAGAAAAAATTCCCGGTGGAGGCCCAGAGTGTCCCCGCCCCTCTTCTGGTCCACGCCAACCCCCTCACCGGCCAGGTGACCGTGGACCTGCCCCCACCCCAGGCCCAAGGCACTCGTTCCCTGTTCGGCCAGCAGGCCTCCGTACTCCACTTCCCGGGCCTCTCCTATGTCATCTGCCAGGGAAGCGCCCTCCCCCCTGACCCGGAACTGCGGACTCTCCTCTCCCAGCTGGCCCGGGAATGGGAGATTCCCGGCGCAGGCGTTCTGTTTTGGAACCCCCAGGAGGACTTCATGCGTTCTGCGGTTTACCTGCCAAAAACCGACACCCTTCTCCAGCCCCCGTGCTGCTCCACTGCTGCGGCCGCTATGGCCGCCTGGCACGCACGCCGGCAGGAGGGACTGCATAAGCGAACCATCCGGCAGCCGGGGGGCACCCTTCAAACCACCGTGGCCATTCAAGGCGGCAGTCTCCGTCGTCTGTCCGTCGGCGGGCCCGTGACCCTGGGCCCAGCGTATGAAATCGCCTTTTAATCCCCCTTCCGCATCTTTACAGGAAAAAAAGAGCGGCCGATACGGCCGCTCTTTCTCTATGCCGGGGATCAGTCCCCCTTGTATTTCTCCAAAAACTGCCGGGTACGCGCCTGCTGGGGATGGCCGAAAACCTCTTCCGGCGTCCCTTCCTCCACCACCACGCCGCCGTCCATGAACAGAACGTGATCGGCCACATCCCGGGCAAAGCTCATCTCATGGGTGACAATAATCATCGTGGTGTGCTGGTCCGCCAGGCTTCGGATGACCTTCAGCACCTCACCGGTGAGCTCCGGGTCCAGGGCGGAGGTGGGCTCGTCAAAGCAGAGGATGTCCGGCTTCATGGCCAGGGCCCGGGCAATGGCCACCCGCTGCTGCTGGCCACCGGAGAGCTGGTGGGGATAGTTCCCCATCCGGTCCTGGAGTCCCATCTGGGTCAGCAGGTCTCTCCCCTCCGCCCGGATATCCTCCAGGGATTCTCCGGTTTTCTCTCCCTTTGCCATCAGTTCCCGGGCCAGGGTGACATTTTCCAGGGCCGTATACTGGGGAAAAAGGTTGAAATTCTGGAACACCAGGCCAAAATGGAGCCGCTTTCGGCGAATCTCACTCTCCCGCTGGGTGGCGGGGTCCCCTGCGTCGAACAGGGTCTCGCCCCGCACGGAAATGCTCCCCTTGTCCGGGGTCTCCAAAAAGTTCAGGCAGCGCAGCAAGGTGGTCTTGCCGCTGCCAGAGGAGCCGATGATGGCCAAAACCTGTCCCTCCGGCAGGGAGAAATTGATGTCCTTGAGCACCTTGGTGGCGCCAAAACTCTTCTCAATATGTTGTACGTCTAAAATCGCCATAGAGTGCCTCCTTACCGGAAGTAGCTGAGCTTCCGCTCGATGAGATTGAAAAGGATGGTGAGGATGCCCACAAAAAGGAGGTAAAACACGCCGGTATAGAAGAATGGCCACACCAGGCCGCTGCTTTTCATGAAGGAGTAACCGGTGAAGGTCAGCTCATACACGGAGATGATCCGGGCCAGGGAGGTATCCTTGACCAGGGTGATGATCTCGTTGGACATGGGGGGCACAATGCGCTTAATCATCTGGAGCAGGGTGACCTTAAAGAAGATCTGCTGCTTGGTCAGTCCCAGGACCTCCGCGGCCTCCCGCTGGCCCGCCGGGACCCCCTGGATTCCGCCCCGGTAAATGACAGAGAAGTAGCAGGCGTAGTTGATGGAAAAGGCCACCACTGTGGCTGTCATCCGGCCGGCCTCTCCGTCCCAAATGTTGTTGCCCAAAATCCCAGGGATGTACATGAAACCGATGAGCTGGAGCATCAGGGGGGTTCCCCGGACAATCCAGACCAAGGTGTTGCACAGCCAGCGCAGGGGGGTCAGCCGGCTCATGGAGCCGAAGGCAATCACCAGCCCCAAGGGCAGGGCAAACAGCAGCGTCAAGAAAAAGATTTGTATTGTGGTCCCCAAGCCGCTCAGCAGGGTTAAGGTTACGTTCCAAAACATGGTGAACTCCTCGTCTGATGTTCAATAGGCCAGGCAAAGGCAGAGAGCGGCCGCTCTCTGCCTTTGCGGTTGATTGCTTTCTCTGGGATAGCCCCCGTCACTTCCCGGCGGTGACCACCACCTGGGCGTTGTTGAAATAGGGGTTGGTGCACTCCATGGAGTTTTTCACCTCATCGGTGAGGGTCATGCCGTTCCACAGCACATCCACATTCTTGGAGTCCAGCTCCATGATCTTGTTGTCCCAGTCGATCACCACAAACTGGACCTCCACGCCCAGCTTTTCCGCCACGACCTTGGCCATGTCTGCGTCAAAGCCGATCCACTGGCCGTTTTCATCCTTGTAGTCCATGGGCTCAAACTCGGTGATGCCCACAATCAGGGTACCCTTGTCCTGGATATAGGCCACATCCCCGTCTGCGGCAGGGGTGAACTCCTCTGCGGCGGGCTGCTCCACCAGGGCGTCCTGGAGCTTATAAGTGGTAGCGATCTCCTTCATGGTGCCGTCGGCATAGGCCTCAGCCAGGACATTGTTGATGTACTGGGCCAGGTCAGAGCCCTTGCGGCAGCCGATGCCGTACTCCTCGGTGGTCAGACCCTGGCTGTCATAGGTGAGATCGGGATAGCTGGTGCCTTCCCCGGTCATAGCCGCCGCCATGAGCAGGTCGATGATGGCCGCGTCGGAGGTGCCGGCGGAGACCTCCATCAGGGTGTCCGCCTGGGCGGTCACCGGGTTGGTCTGCCAGCCCTTCTCCTTGGCAATGGCTTCACCGGCGCTGCCGGCCTCCACCGCGTAAACCAGGTCGGCGGCATTGGTCTCTGTTTGGGTACCTTCGGTTCCCTCGGTGGGGTCCGTGGTTTCGGGCTGCCCGCAGGCGGACAGGAGGGTGCAGCACATCACGGCTGCCAGCAAGACTGCAAGTGCTTTTTTCATGTTCTAACGCTCCATTCTCAATCAAACTTCTTCCTTCTTTTCTCACGATTTTTTAGCACTCTATCGTGATAAAGTATTAACATAATACCACACCAGAGACAGATTGCAAGCCCTTGCTGCGTTTTTTTTGCTCTGCGGTGCATTTTTGTCGTTTTCACCAAAATCAGCCTGGGGGCCTGGGGGGATTTCTCCCCTGTTTTCCATGAAAAATCCCCCGGCAAATGCCGGGGGATCAGGGATTCTGGCAGTTCCTTTTTCAATAGCTGGTTTCCCGGGCCGGTAGGAAGGTGTCTCCATCCTGGGCCAGCTGGCCCAGCACGCCGGCCAGGGCCCCGCCTGCGGACTGGCTGTGGACCAAGACCCGGAGGGCCGACCCCTGCTGTTCTCCCGCCCGCACCAGGGTCTCATAGGTCCGGGTCGGGTCGGTGACGGAGGAGAAGGTCAGGCTGGGGGTCCAGCAGAGATAGCCTGCCTCCGCCAGGGTGGATTCCTTGCTCAGAACAAACCATGTCTCCTGGCGCAGGATGCCCGCCAGCTGCCGGCTGCCGGCCTCCACGCTCTCCAGGCGCTGCGCCGGGGTGTTCCCCGTGGGAATCAGGCCCACCTTATGCCCCCGTCCGGCTGCCTGCCGAATCTGGTCGGCACACTGGTTCACCTCTTCCGCCGGGAAGAACACCACGCCGCGGACTCCCACCGTGCTCATGGCATTCAGGGTCGCGGTAATCTCCCGGTCCGCCGAGGCCTGGACCCCTACATACAGGGAGAATGTGGGGGCCGGCTCCGCATCCGCCGGAATGTCCGGGGCCACCGGAGTATCCGGGTTCCCCGGCTGATTGGGCTGGCTGGGGGTGCCGGAATCGGGATCATTGGGGATAACAATGGTGCTGTTGCCGCCCCCGTCCCCGCCGCCATTGGGGCTTTGGCTCTGGTAATAGCTGTTGATCCGGCTTCGCATAATCGAGGCCGCGGAACTGAGGAACAGGGAATCGCTGAGCATGGCGTTTCCGTCCTTCAGCCGCAGCAGCGGACCGTAGTCGGTGCTGTAAAAGGAATAACTCAGGCCAAAATACCGGCAGACCGCATAGGCGGGGACGTAGTACACCCCGTTCTGCCGCAGAACCTTCCCTGGGACAGGGGCCTCTCCCCCCACCGCCGTGGCGGTCCCATTCTGAAGATCAAAGGTCATGGTCTTCCCGGAGAGGTTATAGAGAACGAGCTTGGTGTTGTTCTCCGTCAGCCCATAGTATAGACCGAAATTGACCCCGGTGCTCTGGCTGTTGAAGACATTCACCGGCACGTACACCCAGCCGCTGTACTGGACCGGGGTCATCTGCACAGACTGGGCGGGCAGCGTGTCGTTGAGGGACAGGAAAAACAGTCCTCCAGAGGCCGAAGAGGGCATCACCAGCAGGGTCAGTGCCAGCGCCGCGGCGCAGAGAAAGGACACAATGGTCTTGATTCGTTTCATACGCTCCCTCCTTTCAGGACGGAATCTGGGTTCTGTCTTGCTTGGTAGGAGTTTATTGTACCATGGACCGCGTCATTTTTCAACGGTCAACCCTCCTTCTTCCAGAAAAACAGAGGACGCTCCCGGGGGAACGTCCTCTGTATCACGCTTTAAGGGGTCCTGCCGCCTATCCCCAGGCTGCCGCTGCCGCCCATGGCGTCTGTGAGCTGCTCGATCCGCTCCAGGGGAAAGGGAGGCAGAGAGAGGGGTTTGAGGGCAATGGACATCAGCTTCATGGGGTTGTCATCCCCCGCCACCCGGTTGGAGCTGAGCTTGCCGCACCGGCGGCACCGGTGAATCACCGCCCACTCCTCTTTTTTCCGCACCCACACCCCGATGGGGTCCATGATGCCGCCGCAATCCGCGGCGCGGTCTCCCGGCTCCTGGTCCACGTGGAGGCTGCTCAGGCAGTTGGGGCAGTGGTTGCGGTGGTCGCCCCCCGTGGGGGTGGGAAAGACCAGCCGGTCGCAGACCCGGCAGGAAAAGGTATCGTTGCAGCGATGGGTTTTATAGTAACCCTTTTCAAAGGTTTTTCGTTTGTTTTCCCGATTCATTGGGAAGGTCCTCCTCCATACTTTCTTTATCTGGGGAGGCTTGGCGATGATGGTCTGGCACCAACCTCCCGGTCAGGCCACAAGCACCGAATCACACCAGTTTCTCAAAAAACATCGTCCTTTCTTCTGTTCTCACGCCGGTTCTCCCGGCTTTTTTATCATACCACAGTCCCGGCCCCGCCGCAACCCCCGGTCTCAGCCGGCCAGGGTGTAGTCATAGACGAAAAAGGTCATCTCTCCAGATTCCTGTCCCAGCCAGATACGCTGGGTCTGCTCGGCCCGGCGGACCATCCCCTGGTGTTCATAAAAGCCATAGTTGCAGCTGGTATCTGTGAACAGGAAAACGGTCCCGATGCCCTCCTGCCGCATGTTGTCCATCACCGCCTGAAACAGACGTTTGCCCAGTCCCATGCCCCGGCGGGGCTGGTCCACGGCGAAAAACGCCACCTGGCCGGGGTAGGATTGGGGGCACCGGGACAGCAGCGCCTGGTTGATCCTTTCCACCCCGGAAAAGAGCCGGGCCACCTTCCGCCCCTCCCGGGTCGCCAGCAGCGCCAGGACTGCCCGGGCCGCCCGCCAGCGCAGGGACCAGGGGCAGCGGTGGGTCCTCTCGTTCTTCCCCATGATGATCCCCACAGGCACACCGTCCACCACCGCCACCCGGGTGAAGGTCTGTTGCGTTAGGCACTGGCGCAGGTAGACCCGTCCCAGCCGCTGGGCCGTCTTCGGCCCACAGAAACGATCATACTGCCAGGTCCGGCGGATCACCCCGGCCAAGGCCTCCTGGTCCTCCGGCTGGAACGGGCGGATGTCTATTTGGTACTCCATTGCTTCTTGCCTCTCCTTGTTGTGCAATTCAGCCGGGGAGGCGACGGTTCCCCTTGCCTTTCCCCGCTGTATCCAGTACAATAAACCGTACTGTAACTGGACAGTCAAGAGGAGTTTTTACATTGATACCACAAGAGACAACATTCACCATCGGACAGTTTGCCGCCATCCACGGCATCCACAAAAAAACACTGATGTGGTACGACCAGGTGGGACTGCTCTCCCCCGCCTTTGTGGGGGAGAACGGCTACCGATATTACAGCTACCGCCAGAGCGCCCGGCTGGAAACCATCCTGATGCTGCGGGCTCTGGAGGTCTCCATCCCGGAGATCAAAACCTTTCTGTCCCACCGTTCCGCCGGGGAGCTGCGGCGCCTGCTCACGGAAAAAATTGCCGGAGTGGAGGGGCAGATCCGCCGCCTGGAGGAAATCCGCCACGCCCTGGTCCGGCAGCAGGCCTCCCTGGCCCGGCTGGAAACCCTGCCCCTGACACAAATCTCCCTGGTCCGCCGGGAGACCTGCTACCTGGCCACAGTGCCCCTGCCCGGGGACACCCCCACGGACCGGGAGATTGCCGCGGTCATCGACCAGGCCAAGGCCCATCAGCTGGGCCACCTTCACGAAGGGGTTTATGGCGCCATGCTCCCCGTGGAGCACCTGCGGCAGGGGCGGTTCACCGACTACACCCACCTCTTCCTGGAGGTCCCCGCCCCCACCCGCCGGACGGGGCTGCACCGGCGTCCCAAAGGGCGGTATCTTCTGGCCTATTACCAGGGACCCTGGCAGGGACTTCCCGCCAAGTACGAGGCCATTCTGGCCTATGCCCGGGACCACGAGCTGACCCTGACCGGTTTCGCCTATGAAAAGGGCGTCAATGAGCTGGTGATCCAGCAGGACGAGGACTATATCACCCAAATCGAGATCCCCGTTCAGGACCCCTGCTCCGACGGGTCCTCCCCCCGCTCCCACCGAACCACATAGGACCCCAGCACCTGCCGGCAGGGAATGGCCGCCGCGTTTTCCGGGGAGAGGGCGCGCTTTTCATACGTCTTCCGGGGAGCTGTTGCAAAGGCGGGTAGGGTTTTCCCCTGGCTGGCGCCCTGGGCGTCCCCCGGAGAAAACTGCCAAGCAAAGACACAGTCACAAAATTCCTTGTGGCTGTTTCCAGGCTGGCTGGGCCGAAAAGACAGGGTCTCCCCCAGAAAGAAGCACCCCTCGTTGTCCCGTTCCGCAGGGCACCCGCCCTCCACCCCAACCGCCGCAAAGGAGATAGTGAGAAAGGGGGCGGCGAAGGTGACGGTTTTTCCCTCTCGGGCATAGGACAGCTCCGCCGTCCGGCTGTCCCAGTGCCCCACATTCAGCCAGCCCCGTTTCCCATGCCCCTCCACAGGGGTATTCAGCTCCAGATAGGCTGTCTCTTCCGGTCCCCGCCGGATTTCACCGTTGATCCGCAGCACAGGCCGCAGGGAGACAAATCCCGCCGGCAGCAGGGCACGGAGCCGGTCCTGTTCCACCTCATAGGCCATGACATACTGTTCTACCTGCATTGCACGCGCTCTCCTTTCGTTTGCTCTGTGACGACCTCCTATGGGGCGGCCCCTTCCCGTCCGCCCGGTCTTGCAATTCCGGCCGCACTTCGATATGATAGAATCTCAAGAATCTCAGAAGAGACCATTCACGTTCATAGGAGGATAAAACCATGCTGTTTCTCTGTTATTCCCGGTGTTCCACCTGCAAAAAGGCCCAGAAATGGCTGGATGAACAGGGCATCGCCTACACCCAGCGGGACATCAAGGAGGACAACCCCACCCTGCAGGAGCTGGAAACCTGGCACCAGGCCAGCGCCCTGCCCCTGAAAAAATTCTTCAACACCAGCGGCCAGCTCTACCGCGCCCTGTCCCTGTCGAAAAAGCTGCCGGACATGACCCAGGCGGAGCAGTACGCCCTGCTGGCCTCCGATGGCATGCTGGTCAAGCGCCCCATTCTGGTGCTGGACGATGGCCGGGTCCTGGTGGGCTTTCAGCAGGACCAGTGGGCCGAAGCCCTGGGCTGAGGGCCGGTCCTATGAGACTTCTGGTCAGCGCCTGCCTTTTGGGGGTGGGCTGCCGGTACGACGGGCAGAGCAACCAGCTTCCGCAGCTGGAGCAGCTGCTGAAGCAGCACACCTGCATCCCCGTCTGCGCCGAGCTCTTTGGCGGCCTCCCCACCCCCCGGGTCCCGGCGGAGCGCCAGGGGAACCGGGTAGTCACCCGGGACGGTGACGATGTCACCGAGGCCTTCGTCCGGGGAACCGCCGAAGTCCTCCGCCTGGCAGACCTCTACCACTGCAGGGCCGCCCTGCTCAAGGAGCGCAGCCCCTCCTGCGGCAGCGGGCAGATCTACGACGGTACCTTCACCAAAACCCTGACCCTAGGGGATGGTCTGACCGCCCAGATGCTGAAAAAACACGGCATCACGGTCTATGGAGAGTCCCAAATTGAGGAACTCATTGGGTCCCGTCCCTTTTTCTTCAGCATTTGACCAACGGCCTGCCGCAACACATGCGGCAGGCCGTTGGTTTTAGATTTCAGTGGAAAGCTCCTTGCCGTTCAGCACCGCCTGGACCAGAGTATCCCCCTCATAGGAGAGTTTGAGGTAGAAGAAGGGAACCTCCCGGGCCAGCAAGTCCAGAAAGATTTTGTCTCCTGTCCAGATGGGCAGGTCCTTCACCTTGTCCTGATCCACCCACTCCAGGTCCCCCTCATCACAGACCACACAGGGGTCCTGCTGGGTGTGCCCGGTGAACAGGTGCATGTATTCGGTCTCCCACCGGTCCGAGACAAAGGTCACCAGCCCCCGATAGGCATAGTCGGTGAGGGTCAGGCCGGTCTCCTCCCGGACCTCCCGAACCAGGCACTCCTCGGGGCTCTCCTTGTCCTCAAATTTTCCTCCGATGCCCACCCATTTGTCCTGGTTGACATCGTTTTCTTTCTTCACCCGGTGGAGCATCAGATACTGCCCTTCCCGCTCGATGTAACACAAGGTGGTGTTCCACATAGCCACGCCTCCTCAATATCGCCGAATAAACCGGTCATAGATGTTCCGTACCTCCCCGTCGATGAAGGGGAGGGCCTGATCCCGGATGGACCGGGGAATGCCGTAAAAGGCGGCGGCCACCGCCCCGGCCATGGAGGCGATGGTGTCGCTGTCGCCGCCGATGGAGACGGCGTTGCGCAGCGCGTCCTCAAAATCCTCCGCCTCCAAAAAGGCCTCCATGGCCTGGGGGACGCTGCCGGCGCAGGAGACGTCAAAGGCGTAGCCCTCTCGAATCTCGTCCAGGGTAAAGTCCAGGGGGTAATACCGGGTCACGTGGTCCACAATGGCCTCCTTGCTCTCCCCCATCCGGGCCAGGTAGACCGCCCCGGCCACCGCGCAGGCCCCGGCAATGCCGTCGGGATGGTCATGGGTCACCTCCGCCGAGGCCTTGGCCAGCGCCAGGCACTGGGATAGGCTCTCCGCCGCCCAGGCCACCGGGGAAACCCGCATGGCGCTGCCGTTGCCCAGACTGCGGTAGGGCTTGGGCTCCTGGGACAGAATCCAGGCCTCAAACCGGGGGCCGTACCCCAGGGCCGGATATTTCCGCCCCAGCCGGCGCATCTCCGTAATCACGTGGGCCTGAAAGAGCTCCAGCTCCTCCAAGCCCCCCATCAGCACCGCCGACGCCACCGCTGCGGTCATCACGCTGTCATCCGTCATCCGGCAGTCCGGCTGAAAGAGGGGAAACCCCTTGTCCTTTCGATTCCGCCACTCATAGACCGAGCCCACAATATCCCCAATCAACGCACCCAGCATCCAAAACGCACCCCTCTCCATTCTCTCCGCACTTCATGTCTCTGTTTTTATTATAGCACACGGCTTCCCTCCTGTCATCGGCTCCCCAGGTAATTTTGCCGGCGTCCGTCCCAACCAGCGGTCTTTTCTCCGCGCGGCGCCGCCTCCGGCGGGCTGCTGTTCCCGGCCGGAGGCGGCGTCTATTGCAAGTCAGTGTATGGACAAAGAAGCGTTTCGATGGGTCCTCACGGCCAGCCCTACCGCCAGAATGCTCAGGCAGACCGCCATCCCCAGGAAAAGCGGATCAAAAGGCAGGTCCATAAAGTTCCCCGCCAGCACCGCGATGGGGCCGGCGAAAATGGAGGCCAGGGCAAACCCCCGGGGAATCTTCCCCTTGAGCCACAGCCCCCCGCACATGGGCAGGAAAACCACAGCGCCCCGGAGCCCCATGGACAGAAAACCAAAGTCGTTGATCATGGCGCCGGGCACCAAAATGGCCACCACAGCCGCCGCCATCAGAATCACCAGGATGGTACCCCGGGTGACCAGAAGATTGGTGCGGGACTGCTTCATCCGGCTACTCTTCCGGGCAAACAGGTCGGTGACCAGAATGGAGGCCATCCCCAAGGCCAGCCCGGAGCCCCCGCCCACCACCGTGATAAACAGGGTGCCCAGCACCACCCCGCCCAGGAGTTGGGGCATAAACCGGGCCACAAACACCGGGAACACCTGGGAGGTGGAATCCAGGGGGATGAGATCCCCAGGCACGGTTTGGCCCAGGGCCTGGAGCGCCGCCACCTCCTCGGCGGTGATGCAGTGGCCCCGCATGTACAGGCCGATGAGAATGCAGGCAACGCCGATGGGCGGGATCAGCAGGGCGCTGAGCAGGGCCCCCTTCCGGGCCGCGCTGTCGCTCTTGCCTGACCAGATGGCCTGGGCATAGGTCTGGGTGGACAGCACTCCCAGCACCAGGGACAGCGCCGATCCAATGTCCTTGGAGGCGCCCCGGGCCACCAGGGAGGTAAACCGCTGGTGGACCGCCTCCTCCGTGGCCAGGCCGCTGACCGCCCCCAGGGGGGAGGAGGTCAGCAGCTGCTCCAGGGTCTCCAGCAGTCCGCCGAATCCATTGGCCAGGCCGTAAACCAGAATTCCCCCCACAATGGCAGAGGCGTAGAGGAGGATCAGCTTGGCGACCCCGCCCATGCCGGCCCCCCACATTCCCCCGAAGATCACGTAAAACCCCATCAGTAGGATGGAGATAAGGGCCGCGGCCAAGTGGCTGAGGGGAAAAATGGTGGTCAGCAGCGCCGTGGCCGACAGCACCTGGGCCACCACGCTGATGAAAATGCCCACGGAGCAGAAGATGCTTCCCGCCGTCTCCGCCCGGGGACCGTACTCCTGGGAAACCACTTGAAGCAGGGTGGTGCAGCCGCTGCGCCGGAAGGGCGCGGCGTAGCCAATGGCCAGAATCAGACAGCCAATCCCCGAGCCCAGAGTAAACCACCAGGCGGACATTCCAAAGGAAAACGCCAGCTGTGCCGTGCCGATGGTGGCCTGGCCGCTGACCAAGGTACCCATAATGGCCCCGCAGACAATCCAGGCCCCGGCCTTCCCGCCGCCGCTGGAAAAATCCGCAGCGGAGGCCACCTTCCGGCCGGAATATACGCCAATTCCAACGATAAGCCCAATGGTGGCAAGCATTCCCACCACGTGCAGCGGACCTAAGTGCATGACAATCTCTCCTTCTCTCTTCCCCAAAGACGCAAAAAAACCGGCAATGGGAGCGTCAGCGCACGCCATTTGCCGGCTTTCAAATAGATTGTGAGAGCGGGGGAAACCGCCCTCCTCCATTCAAAACAGCGAAACAGTTTGTACAAAAATATAGTAACACTGGAAGAAATTTTTGTCAAGAGCGAACCATGTCTTTTCCGGCCTTGATTTTTCCACGGGTTTATGTTGAAATAGAACACAGCAATTCCGGGAAAGGAGACCCCCCATGCAATTTTGGAAAATGAACGGCGCGGGCAATGATTTTATCATCCTGAACAACCTGGAAGAGAGGCTCCCCCCCTCCGCCTTTCCTCTGCTGGCCCGTACCCTCTGTACCCCCCACCGCTCCCTGGGCGCCGACGGCCTGATGGTGGTGGAGCAGGCCCAGGAAGGAGCGGACTTCAAGATGCTCTTTTTCAACAGCGACGGTTCCCTGGGAGAGATGTGCGGCAACGGCGCCCGCTGTATCTGCCGCTACGGCTACGAGACAGGGCTGTCCGGCCCGACCCAGACGGTGGAGACCACCGCCGGTCTGGTCACCGGAACCCGGATCGACCGGCGGCAGTATCGGGTCCAGCTGAATTCCCCCACCGTAATCCGCCTCCACGAGGCCCCGGTGGTGGAGGGCAAAGCTTGGCCCTGCGCCTATGTGGAGCTGGGCAGCCCCGGCCTGCCCCACGCGGTGGTCCCCTACCCCGGTCTGGCCGACGCCGATCCCCAGGCCCTCTTCCAGCTGGGCAAGGCCATGCGGTCGCACCCCGCCTTCCCCAAGGGGGCCAACGTAAACTTCTATGAACCCACCGGGCCGGACCAGGTCCTGGAGAAGACCTTTGAGCGGGGGGTGGAAGATTTCACCCTGGCCTGCGGCACGGGAACCGGCAGCGTGGTGGCGGTCCTCACCCTGTTGGGACAGGTCAGCGGCCAGGGGGTGCAGGTCTCCATGGCGGGCGGCGTGCTCACCATTGACGTGGCCCGGACAGGGGACCGGATCACCGGCCTCTGGCTCACCGGCCCCACCAACCTTGTGGCCAAGGGAGAGGTCTTTGACGAGGAACTGCCCCCATCTTTTTCCCCCTGTGGATAACTGGCCCCGGTGGTCGTGTTTCCCCGCTTCTCATAATAGGATTTGATTGACTCTTTGTTTGACTATTTATTTTACTTGTGGCCCAAATCCGACCCCACCCCCGCCCGGATTTGGCCCCGGTGTGACCGGGGATGAACCGGGGTCAAATCTGGGCCGGGCTGTGGAAAACATCAGAAAAAAGGCCCTTCGGGTCATCCCCGAACGGCCCATTTTCTTTGCTTCCGCGCCGACTATTACAACGCCCGCAGGGCGTCAATCAGGGCGGTTTTCTCCGCAGTTTTTCCGTCCTTGTCCTTCAGCACCCGGGCGGGGACGCCGGCCACCACGGTGTTGGGGGCCACGTCGCTGACCACCACGGCACCGGCGGCCACCACGGCGCCCTTGCCCACCCGGCAGCCCTCCAGCACCACCGCGTTGGCGCCGATGACCACATCGTCCTCAATCACCACCGGCACCGCGCTGGCCGGCTCAATGACCCCGGCCAGAACCGTCCCGGCCCCGATGTGGCAGTTCTTGCCCACCGTGGCCCGGCCCCCCAGAACCGCGCCCATATCAATCATGGTACCCGCGCCCACCACAGCGCCAATGTTCAAAATGGCGCCCATCATAATCACCGCGTTGTCCCCGATCTCCACCTGCTCCCGGAGAATGGCGCCGGGCTCAATCCGGGCGTTGACCGTCCGCTTGTCCAGCAGCGGGATGGCCGAGTTCCGGCTGTCGTTCTCCACCACCAGTTCCTGGATGTCCCCCTTGTGCTCCTCCAGCACCGGGCCGATGTCCTTCCAGTCCCCAAAGACCAGGGTGGTCTCCCCGCAGGGAAACACGGTGGCATGGGGAAATTCCACCGGCTCCCGGGCCTTCAGGAACACCCGGACCGGGGTTTTTTTCTCCGCGGTGCGGATTCGTTCAATGATTTCCTGTGCGTTCATCTGAGCGCCTCCTTTGGGACAGTAAGATGGGGGCAGTATACCATCTTTTCCCCCGCTGTGCAAGCACCTTTCCCAGGCGCCCCCGGACCACCGCCCCGCCCCACACTTTGACGCGCCCTTTCCCGGCGCAGGAGGTTTTTTATGCAAGTCATCCAATACCGCCGGGCCCTGCACCGGATTCCAGAGCTGGACCGGGACCTGCCGGAGACCCTGTCCTACCTTCGGGGGATTCTCTCCCCCCTCTCCTGCACCCTCTCCTCTCCCATCCCCGGCGCTCTGTGCGCCTTTTTCGACTTTGGCCGGCCCGACGCCATCGCCTTCCGCAGCGACGCCGACGCCCTGCCCATCACCGAGCGGACCGGGCTGCCCTTTGCCTCTGTCCATCCAGGGCGCATGCACGCCTGCGGCCACGACGGCCACATGGCCATGGTCCTGGACCTGGCGGTATGGCTGGACCAGCAGACCGCCCTGCCCCACAACGTCCTGCTCCTGTTTCAGCCGGCGGAGGAGACCACCGGCGGCGCCAAGGACCTGTGCCAGAGCGGCGTGCTGGAGGCCCATAAGGTCCAGTGCGTCTTTGGCATGCACCTGTGGCCGGAGCTCCCCGCCGGTGTCATCGCCTCCCGAAAGCGGGAGATGATGAGCCGGTCCTGTGAGGTTTCCGTCACCATCACCGGCCGCTCCAGCCACATCGCCAAGGCCGAGGAGGGCCTGGACGCCCTGGCCGCCGGGGTGGAATTCTACCGCCGGGCTGCGGCCCTGGAGGCCGCCCTGCCCCCCCACCTCTTCCGCCTGCTGAAATTCGGCCGGATGGAGAGCGGCACCGTCCGCAACGCGGTCAGCGGCAAAACGGTTCTGCTGGGCAGTCTCCGGGCGTTTCAGGACGAGGTCTTTCTGGACCTCCAGCAGGGGCTGCGGGAGATTGGCCAGCAGGTCCAGGCGGACACCGGCTGTCAGGTGGCGGTCCACACCAACGACGGGTATCCCGCCGTATGGAACCCCGACGCCCTGTACGACCGGGTCAAAAACCTGGGCCTTCCCTTCCTGGAGCTGGAGAAGCCTGTCATGATCTCAGAGGACTTCTCCTGGTACCAGCGCCATCTGCCCGCCCTCTTTTTCTTTTTGGGCTGCGGCCCCTCCCCGGCCCTTCACGCGGACAACTTTGCCTTTGACGAGTCCATTTTAGCAAAAGGCGCGGCCTTCTGGAAACAGCTGGCCGGCGCTTTCTGATCCCCCGCCCCCTGTCCCGGCGCGCGGCTTTCTCCGGGCATGCCTTGACAGGGGGCGGGTTTTTCTGTATGCTGAACATTGTTCAACTTGAAAGGAGTCCTTCCATGTATCCCTCCGTCACCTCTGACAAGGCCATCCTGCAGGCCAGCAGAACCCTCCTCCAGGAGCAGGGCTGGACCGCTCTCAACATCCGCTCGGTCGCCGCGGCCTGCGGGGTCTCGGTGGGGTCGATCTATAACCGTTTCGGCTCCAAGTCCCAGCTGGTGGCCGCCACGGTGGAGAGCATTTGGCAGGAGATCTTCTGCCTTCCCCAGGACCCCGGGGCCTTTGCGGACCTGCTCTCCTGCGTGGCATGGCTGTTTCAGCGGCTGGAGGAGAGCCGCCAAACCTACCCGGGCTTTCTCTCCGTCCACGCTCTCTGCTTTTCCCAGGAGGAACTGGACGCCGGCCAGCGTAGAATGGAGCGGTCCTGGGCGCACATCAAGCAGTTCCTCCTCGCTGTGCTGGCCCAGGACCCCCAGGTGCGCCCCGGGACATTTCACGAGGGGTTTTCCGCCGAGGACTTTGTCGACCTGCTGTTCTCCCTGCTGTTGGCCGCCCTGCTGCGGAAAGACGCGCCCTGCGCCCCCATCCTTGCCCTGATCCGCAGAACCATTTATTGAAAAATTCCCACAAAATCGTGGGAATTTTTCAAACGCCAACTTGAACATTGTTCAGAAAGGAGTTTTTCAGATGCAAGTGAAAAAGAACACCCTGCTGCTCCTGGCCTGCCTGGTCTGGACCGCGGCGGGGGTCAACATCCTCCGCATCGGCCTGCTGGCCTATGCCACCCAAGTCTCTCTCCCCCACATCTTGCTCTCCCTTTTGGTCTTTTTTCTCTTTCAGGTCTTTGTCTTCGGCCGCCTGGTGGGAAAACACACCAGACGGATCCTGGGATATTGGGAGGACAGACAGTTCTTCCTCCGCTTTTTTGACAAGAAGTCCTTTCTCCTCATGGCCGGGATGATGAGCCTGGGCATGTTTCTCCGTGTCTCCGGTCTGGCGCCGGACCCCTTCCTGGCCGTGTTTTACTCTGGTCTGGGGGCCGCCCTGCTGCTGGCCGGCCTCCTCTTTGGCCGGAACTACGGCAGGGCGCTCCGCGCCGCCCGGCCCTGACCGCCCCTGTCAGTGAAAGCGAAGGCAGGCAAACTCCGCCTCTGTCTGCATCTCCACCTGATAGTCGGTGTTTCGCTCCAGCGTTTTCAGGGAGACCTCTTCCCCCGGCGCCACGGTCAGCTCGTCCACCACAAGGTTGTGCTGGTCATCCCACACCCGGAGTGTGACCGCGCTGTCGCTGTTGGCATCCAGGGTGACCGCTCTCTCTGCAAATAGGCCCTCAAACCGCAGCCGGTCTCCCTCCTCCCACGGGACAGGTGCCCATGTACCGTGGGTCTGAGCCTCCCGCAGGACCACCGTGGTGGTGGGGGAAAATAAATCGTGCACTACCTCCACCTCCTGATAGACCACACAGCCGGCGATCACCACCGCCGCGGTCAAAACAACGCAGAGCAGCGCCACCTGAAGCTTCTTCCGCTTCCAGTGCCGGCGAAAGGCCTGGAACGCCCGCCGGTCCTCCTCCTGCAGGTCGGGGGCGGAGGGCAGCGTCAGGGTCTGGGCCAGCTTCTCATACTCGTTCCGGCAGGCGGGGCAGGCGCTGAGGTGTTCCCGCACCGCCTGGGCAGTCTCCTCCCGCAGCGCCCCGTCGATGTACAGGGGCAGCAGGTCCTCCACAATGCTACAACGGATGGTGTTCATTCTCAATCCCCTCCATATATTCGATGATTTGTTTCTTCGCCCGGTAAAAGGTCACCCGGGCCCAGCTGGGCGTTTTCCCGAACAGCAGGCCGATTTTTTCAAAGGGAAGCTCCCCAAACACCCGCAGGGTAAACACCTCCTTGTACGGCTCCCGCATCCCGTGCAGAAACCGGTGGACCTGAAAGGCCCGCTCCCGGTCGATGATCTGCTCCACCAGAGGTTTCTCCGGTCCGGGGATGGACGGGGGAAATTCCTCCCCCGTGGTCCGCTTCTCCCGCTTGCAGTGGGTATAGTACGTGTGTTTGGCAATGGTAAACAGCCAGGCGCGGATGTCCTTGTCCCCTTGGAACCGGTCAATGGCCTTGAGGGCCTTAGCAAAGGTCTCCTGGGTGATCTCCTCGGCCAGGTCCTCCCCGGCCGACAGGCTCCGCAGATACCGAAACACGTCCTTGCAGTAGGACTGATAAATCCCCTCGAAGTCCACACAACTCCCCCTCCTTTCTCTCCAATAACGCCGGAAGAGAACAAACGTTACAAAAATTTTGAAAAAAAGAGGTCGTTTCCTCGAAGAGGGAAACGACCTTCTTTTTGTCCGTTATCGCAGCTTCAGCAGGTCCCAGCGGGAGGAGACCCCGCATTTGCGGTACAGGTTCTGCAGATGTTTCAGCAGGGTGTTTTTGGAGATATGAAGCTGCTCTAAAATCTCCTCATTGTTCCGGTCCTGAAACACCAGCCCCAGGATCTCCGTCTCCCGACGGGTCAGCCCATAGACCTGGGTCAGTTCCTCCAGGGTCCGGGCCGGCTGTGCCGCCTGGGCCTGGCGTTGGGTACAGTGATAGCAGGCCAGATCAATGTGGTTGGACAGGGTACGCAGGAGAAAGGCCTCCCGGTCGGTGAACAGGCCGTCCGCCTGGGTACGGTAAAAGGCCAGGCGGCCCATGGCCTGGCCCGCGTAAGTGATGTTCATCTGCATGCAGTCGTAGATGTGATAATCCAGATAGATTTTCCGGTAGCTGGGGGCGGAAAACCGGTTGTCTCCCGACAGGATTTCGCTGTCCCGCACCACCATGGACTCTGGCGCATGGCTGAGCCAGATGCTGTACGATTGGTCAATCTGCCCCAGCCAGGCCCGCTCTGCCGCCTCAAACTGCCGGGGCTGACAAAAAGGGTCCCGGTGGACAAGCTCCTGGGTCTCCGGGTCCACCTGAATGGAGAGAAAGCTGGCATAGGTGTAGGGGATCATCAGCTTCAACTGTCCCAGCAGCGTCGGCTTCAGCTCCTCCATGGTCCGGCAGGCGTGGAGCCGGTAGAGCACCTCATTGTACAGCAGAAAGTCATTGGTTTCCATGGGCAGATCTCTCCTTGTGCATCGTCGTTCCCCTTTTAGGGCCGCAGCTTCAGCAGGTCCCAGCGGGAGGAAACCCCGCACTTGCGGTACAGGTTTTGCAAGTGCTTGAGCAGGGTGTGCCGGGAGATATGGAGCCGGTCCAGAATCTCTTCGTTGTTGAGGTCCTGGAAGACCAGGCCCAGAATCTCCGTCTCCCGGCGGGTCAGTTCGTAGTCTTGGACCAGCTCCTCCATGGTCCGGGTCTTGGGGGGCTTGCTGGCCTCCCGCTGGGCCATGGTGTAATAGGCATAGTTGACATGTCCTGCCAGTGCCCGGAGATAAAAGGCCTCCTGGTCGGTAAACACCCCATCCGCCCGGGTCCGGTACAGGGTAAGCAGGGCCATCACCTGGTGATCGTAGGCCAGATTCATGCTCATGGTGTCGTAAATGTTATACTGCTGATAGAGCTCCTGAAAAATGGGGCTCTCCAGCCGGGCCTCCCCGGTCAGGTCACTGCTGCGGACCACGATGGACTCGGGGGCGTGGCTGACCCAAAAGCTCTCGTCCTGGTGATCCCGGTCGATCCAGGCCTCCTCCAGGGCGGTGAAGCTGTCCGGCAGGCAGAAGGGATCGCTGTGGCGGATCTCCCGGGTCTCGGGGTCAATCTCCACCACAATCAGGCTGGCATAGGTATAAGGGATCATCAGCTTCACCTGGGCCAGAATAGAGCGTTTCAGGTCATCCATATCCTGGCAGGTATGGATATGATAGATGATCTCATTGTACAGCAGAAAGTCGTTTTTCTCCATGGGGATTTCCTCCAGAGCAGACATCCAAGGCACCGATTCCTTTTCATTCTATCGTCTCCCCCAGCTAAAATCAAGCACTTTATGCCGCGCCCCTCCCCGCTCCTCTTCGCCGGGATTTTTATGTTCTTTTCTCTTTCCAAAAGCCGCATCCTTCCGCATTCCCGCCAGAGTCTTCCATATGATTCCTACTTATTTTTCATAATTTCTTCTTATCTTTCGTATGCTGTCCACTCATTTTTCAGAAGGACTACCTAATCTATGTTGGAATTTTCACTGGGTTTAGTCATTGAAATCAAGCAATTTTCCCGGTATGATACAGACAGATCAAGAGAGAACGGTTTGACAGCCCTCCTCGTGAAATAAAGTTTAAAAAGGAGCGATCATCATGAAAAAGTTCTTTGCCATCCTGCTGGGAATCGTCGATGTCTTCTGTGTGGGCCTCATCTTTTACCTGATGCTTTCCAACCTCTCCGGCACCCCCGCCCAGATCTTTCTCCCCATCCTCCCGCCCACCTTGGTTGCTTTCCTGGCCGCCGCGCTCATCGGCCGCCTGACCGGGCCGGAATCTTCCGCCGAACCCAAGAAGAAAGCCCCGAGCTTCCGCCGCCGCAACGCCTGATCCCTCTGTGACTTCTCTCCCTTTTTTCTCTCCCCCCGCTGCGCAGAAACAGCGGGGGGTGATCTTTCCCCTTTGGAAAGGAGGCCCCCATGAAACCTCGCTTTCTCACATCCCACTACGCCTGGATACAGGGCTGCTACTGGATGGCTTACTGCATTTTGCTTTCCTTTTCCAGCGTATATCTGCTGGACCAAGGATTCTCCAACACCCAGATCGGCCTGCTGCTTGGCTTGTCCGGCCTTTTGACCGCCCTGCTGCAACCCTTTGTGGGGGCCAGGGCGGACCACCTAAAGGTTCTCTCCCTGGGGCAGTTCGCCGCCCTGCTGATCCTGGCCATGCTGCTGTGCACCGGCGGTCTGCTCCTGCTTCCTGGACAGGCCGTCCAAGGGGGACTCTTTCTCTCCCTGTTGCTCCTGCTTCAGCTCCTGACCTCCCTGCTCTATGCCCTGGGGATGGACTGTGTCAACCAGGGTATGCCGCTGAACTTCGGCCTTGCCCGGGGTGTGGGGGCAGGGTCCTACGCGCTGGCCTCCACCCTCTGCGGCAGCGCAGCCGCCGCTTTTGGTCCAAAGTGTATCCCTGTGCTGCTGGGCGGGGCGACCCTCCTGCTGCTGGCGGCCGCCCTTTCCTTCCGGCCCGGTACCCCAGCCAAGCAGGCGGCCCCACCCCCAGCGTCCCCGCCATCGTCTCCCCAGTCCTTTTGGCGGCGCTACCCCCGGTTCCTCCCCCTACTGGCCGGGGTGGTTCTTCTCTACACCAGCCACAATATTCTCATGAGTTTTCCCTATCAAATTGTCCAATATCTGGGCGGCGGCAGCGGGGAAATGGGAACCCTTCTCACCCTCCAGGGCCTTATGGACATCCCCGCCATGGTGCTCTTCTCCCTCCTGCTCCGCCGGGCTGCCAGCTGGCGCTGGGTCCGTCTGGCCGGTCTTTCCTTTTTCCTCCACGCCCTGCTCACCTGGCTGGCCCCCAGTGTATTCTTCCTCTATGGCATTCAGATCTTTGAGACCACAGGATATGCCCTGTACGCTGTGGCCTCCGTCTACTGGGTCAACGACATGACAGCGCCCGCAGACCGGGTCCAAGGACAAACCTATTTTACCATGGCCAATACCCTGGGCATCGTTCTGAGCAGTTTTCTGGGCGGCTTTCTCTTGGATGCCGCCGGCACCGGACCCACCTTGGCCTTTTCCACTGTAACCGGCGGGACCGGTATGGGCATCCTCTGGATCATGCTGCGGCAGGGCCAGGCCAAAGCAGCGGTACAGCAGGGATAGCCTATGCTGGATGGGTTCTCCTCTCCTGCCAAAAAACGGTCAAGAAGAGTTCTTCTCTTCTTGACCGTTTTTCTTCGTTTCCAGAAAATATCTGGCGTTACCGTCTTCGATACGTCACATAGGTATAGGCCAGGTCCTCATACCGGTAAGGCCCCTCCGTCTCCACAGCCTCCCAGGCGGGGTCCGCCGCCAGGTTGGGAAAATAGCAGTCCGCCGCCGGGAAGGCCCTGTGAATCTGGGTCACATAGGCTGTGTCACAGTAGGCCAGGGCCTGCCGGTATACGGAGGCCCCGCCAATGACAAAGGTATCCGCCGGCGCGGCGGCCAGGGCGGCCTTCAAGGTAGCAAAGACCTCCCCGCCCGCCGGGGCAAAGGCGGGGTCGGTGGAGAGGATGAGATTCCGCCGGTTTTTCAGGGGGCGTCCCCCGGGAAAGGTGGCCAGGGTCTTTCGTCCCAGCAGCACCGGATGGCCGGTGGTCAGCCGCTGAAACCGCTTGAGATCCGGGGGGATATAGCACAGTTGATCCCCGTCTTTTCCAATGGCCCAGCAGGCATCCACCGCAACAATGAGCTTCATGGGCGCACCTCCTCAAATGGCCACGGGAATCTTTTCCTTCAGGGGATGATACCGGTAATTCTCCAACTGGACGCTGTCGGGGGTAAAGGCATAAAAGTCCGTCACCGCCGGGTCCAGCCGCAGCCTGGGGGCCGGGTAAGGCGTGCGGCCCAGGAGCTCCTCCACCAGGGGCACATGGCGGTCGTAAATGTGGGCGTCCGCGATCACGTGGACCAGCTCGCCCGCCTCCAGCCCGGACACCTGGGCCAGCATGTGAACCAGCACAGCATACTGCATCACATTCCAGCCGTTGGCGGTGAGCATGTCCTGGGACCGCTGGTGGAGAATGGCGTTGAGGGTGTTTCCTGTGACGTTAAAGGTCATGGAGTAGGCGCAGGGATACAGGGCCATCTCACTCAAATCATGGTGGTTGTACAGGTTGGTGAGAATGCGCCGGGAGGAGGGGTTATGCTTCAGGTCATACAGCACCCGGTCCACCTGGTCCATCTCTCCCTCCGGGTAGCGGTGCTTCACCCCCATCTGATAGCCGTAGGCCTTGCCGATGGACCCGGTTTCATCCGCCCAGGCATCCCAGATGCCTGTGGACAGAGCCCGGACGTTGTTGGACTTCTTCTGCCAGATCCACAGCAGCTCCTCCACCGCGCTTTTCAGGTACATCCGCCGGATGGTCTGGATGGGAAATTCCTCCCGCAGATCATAGCGGTTGACCAGGCCGAAACATTTGACCGTATGGGCGGGGGTGCCGTCCTCCCACCGGGGGCGGACCGGCAGATGGGTGTCCCAGGTGCCCCGGGACAAAATCTCCTGGCAGTTGGCCAGGAAGATTTGGTCTGCTTTGCTCATGGTGCTTCCTCCTCTGTGACAACGCCGAAGGCCACGCCCTCCCCCACAGCGGTAAGGGTGACGGGGCAAACCCGGTTGTGCAGGTTCTCCCCCTTCCCCCGAACTTCTATGTATTGGGGGGTATAGCCCCGCCAGAACCCGTCCTTTTCCTCTTCAAACAGGACAGCGACCCGCTGTCCCATCCAGCTGCTCAGCCAGCTTTTCTCCATGGCCCGGGCCAGTTCCGCCCCCTGATGGGCCCGGCGGGCCTTTTCCCCGTTGGGAATCTGCCCGGGCATCCCGGCGGCCGGGGTGCCCTGCCGGCGGGAGTAGGGGAAAATGTGCATCTGGGCAAAGGCGCAGGTCTGGAGAAAGGACAGCGTCTGGGCAAACTCCCCCTCCGTCTCCCCCGGAAAGCCCACAATCAGGTCCGTGGTGAGGGCGGGCCGGTCAAAATGCCGGCGCAGCAGCCCCACCGACTCCAGGTAGCGCTCGGTGGTGTACCGCCGCTTCATGCGGGCCAGGGTGGCGTCGCAGCCGCTCTGCAGGGACAGGTGAAAGTGGGGACATAGGTTGGGCAGACCGGCCAGCTGGGCACAGAAGTCCTCGGTCACCGTCCTGGGCTCCAGGGACCCCAGCCGCACCCGCATCCCGGGCACCGCCCGGCAAACCTGAGCAATGAGCGCGGCCAGGCCGGGCCGTTCCGGCAGGTCCCGGCCATAGGCGGACAGCTCAATCCCCGTGAGCACCAGCTCCCGGTAGCCCGCTTCGGCCAGGTCCCGGGCCTGGGCCGCCGCCTGCTCCACCGGCAGGGAGCGCACCGCCCCCCGGGCATAGGGGATGATGCAGTAGGCGCAGAAGTTGGTGCAGCCGTCCTCCACCTTGAGCATGGCCCGGGTCCGCCCCTCCAGCCCCCCGGCGGGGAGGGCCTCAAAGACCCGGCGGCGGAAGGGATCATCCAGGGCCACCGCCTTCTCCCGGGTGCGTGCCAGCTGCTCCAGCAGGTCCAAAAATCCCCGCCGGTCTCCGCTGCCGCCGATGAGGTCTGCCTCCAGCTGCCGGGCAGCCTCCGGGGAGACCTGGGGATAGCAGCCGCAGAGCGCCACCAGCGCCCCGGGCGCCCGCTTCCGGGCCTGCCGGACCGCCTGCCGGGATTTCTTATCGCTGGTGGCCGTCACGGTGCAGCTGTTGATGAGATAGACATCGGCCTGGGCCTCAAAGGGCACCAGGCTGTGTCCCCTGGCCCGGAGGAGCTCCTCCATGGCCTGGCTCTCGTACTGATTCACTTTGCACCCCAGGGTGTGGATGGCAACGCGCATGGGGAACCTCCTGTGTGGGAAAAATGCTTTTCTTTTGGAAAAAAACCTGGTATAATAGAACACTCATGATCGATCTTAACACAAATCCGCAGGTCGGTCAATTTGTTTCCAGGGGAGTTTGCCATGTCCCATCCTTTTTTCGCCTACATCGCCCGCATGCGCTATATTGTCCGCTGGGGCCTGATGCGCAACACCATGCAGGAAAATATCCAGGAGCACTCCCACATGGTGGCCGTGCTGGCCCACGCCCTGGCGGTCATCCGGCGGGACAAGTTTGGGGGAACGGTGGACCCGGGCCGGGTGGCCGCCGTGGCCCTCTACCACGACGCGCCGGAGATTTTCACAGGGGACCTTCCCACCCCTGTGAAGTACGCCAATCCCGCCATCCAGACCGCTTACAAGGCGGTGGAGGCCGACGCCGCCCAGCGGCTGGTGGCCATGCTCCCCCAGGAGATGCGCCCCGCCTTCGCCACCCTGCTGGAGGAATCCGACCCGGAGGTGCTGGTTTTGGTGAAGGCCGCCGACAAGCTCTCGGCCCATCTCAAGTGCCTGGAGGAACTGAAGGCGGGCAACCGGGAGTTCCAGTCCGCCGCCCAGCAAACCCGCGCGGCCCTGGACGCCTTCCACCTGCCGGAGCTGGACTATTTCCTGGCGGAGTTTCTCCCCGCCTTTCCCCTCACCCTGGACGAACTCCAGGCCGACGCCCAGGCATAGGCAGCCCAGAACGGCCATAAGATCAAACTAAGGATAAGAGAGGTATCATTCACTATGCGTGCAGTTATCACCGTCGCCGGGAAAGACCGGGTGGGCATCATCGCCTCGGTCACCCAGACCCTGGCCCAGCAGAATGTCAATGTTCTGGATATCACCCAGACCATCCTTCCCCCCGACTTTTTCACCATGGTCATGCTGGTGGACGCCGGCGCCGCCAAGGTGCCTTTTGGCGAACTGGCCGACCAGATGTCCGCTCTGGGCGACCAGATGGGCATGGTCATCCGGGCCCAGCGGGAGGACACCTTCCAGGCCATGCACCGGATCTGAGGAAGGAGAACCATTGTCATGATCAATTCCTCGGAAATTCTGCAAACCATCCACATGTTCGACCAGCAGCATCTGGACATCCGCACCATCACCATGGGCATCTCCCTGCTGGACTGCGCCGACCCCGACCCCAAGGCCGCCTGCCGGAAGGTCTATGACAAGATCTGCCGCCGGGCACAAAACCTGGTGGCCACCGGCCAGACCATTGAAAAGGAGTTTGGCATCCCCATTGTCAACAAGCGGGTGTCGGTGACCCCCATCTCCCTGGTGGCCTCCGCCAGTGACACAGCGGACTACGCTCCCTTTGCCGCCGCCCTGGACAAGGCCGCCAAAACCATCGGCATCAACTTCATCGGCGGCTTTTCCGCCCTGGTGCAGAAGGGGTTCACCCAGTCTGACCGAAAGCTCATCGCCTCCATCCCCGAGGCCCTGGCCACCACCGACCTGGTGTGCTCCTCGGTGAACGTGGGTTCCACCAAGGCGGGCATCAACATGGATGCCGTGGCGGAGATGGGCCGGGTCATCAAAATGACCGCCGACCGCACCGCCGCGGCGGGGGGCTTCGGCTGCGCCAAGCTGGTGGTCTTCGCCAACGCCGTGGAGGATAACCCCTTCATGGCCGGCGCCTTCCACGGGGCGGGGGAACCGGAGTGCGTCATCAACGTGGGCATCTCCGGCCCCGGGGTGGTCCACCACGCCCTCCAGCAGGTGAAGGGCGAACCCTTTGACGTGGTGGCCGAGACCATTAAAAAGACCGCTTTCCGTATCACCCGCATGGGCCAGCTGGTGGCCCGGGAGGCCTCCGCCCGGCTGGAGGTCCCCTTCGGCATTGTGGACCTCTCCCTGGCCCCCACCCCCGCCGTGGGGGACTCGGTGGCCCGGATTCTGGAGGAGATGGGGCTGGAGGTCTGCGGCACCCACGGCACCACCGCCGCCCTGGCCCTGCTCAACGACGCGGTGAAGAAGGGAGGCGTCATGGCCTCCAACCACGTGGGGGGCCTCTCCGGTGCCTTCATCCCCGTCAGCGAGGACGAAGGGATGATCGCCGCCGCCCAGCAGGGGGCCCTGGGGCTGGACAAACTGGAGGCCATGACCTGCGTCTGCTCCGTGGGTCTGGACATGATTGCCGTGCCCGGAGACACCTCCGCCGAGACCCTCTCAGCCATCATCGCCGACGAGGCCGCCATCGGCATGGTCAATTCCAAGACCACCGCCGTGCGCCTGATCCCCGCCCCCGGCAAGAAGGTGGGGGACACCGTGGAGTTTGGCGGCCTGCTGGGCTCCGCCCCGGTGATCCCCGTCCATCCCTTCTCCAGCGCCCCCTTCATCCAGCGGGGCGGCCGCATTCCGGCCCCCATGCAGAGTCTGAAAAACTGAGTCTGACGGAACGTCGCGCCTGTATCAGGAGGTGTTTGATTTGCTGCAATTTGATGTGACCCACGCCCTCCCCTTCCTGCCGGAGAACTGGCTTTCCTCCCGGCTGGACGGCCTGACCGAGGCCCGGAACCTGCTGGAACGGGGCAACGGACTGGGGGGGGCTTTCACCGGCTGGGTGGATCTTCCGGCCTCCTACGACCCGGAGGAGCTGCAGCGGATTCTCCAAACCGCCCGGATCATCCGGGGGCAGTCGGAGGTTCTCATTGTCATTGGCATCGGCGGCTCCTATCTGGGCGCCCGGGCCATGCTGGAGCTACTGACCTCCCCCAACTATAACTTGCTGCGTAAAAAGACCCCTCAGATTTTCTTCACAGGCAATACCCTCTCCTCAGATGCCCTGACCGAGCTGCTGGACTACGTGCGGGACAAGGACTTCTCCGTAAATGTCATCTCCAAATCCGGCGACACCACAGAGTCCTCCATCGCCTTTTTCCTCTTCCGGCGGCTGCTGGAGGAAAAATACGGCCGGGAGGGCGCCCGGGACCGGATTTTTGCCACCACGGACCGACGGGAGGGAACCCTCCGGGCCCTGGCCAACCAGGCGGGCTACGCCACCTTCTCCGTCCCCGCCTCCATCGGCG
>NZ_QQRQ01000001.1 GCF_003425665.1 Evtepia gabavorous | reverse complement strand
AGGATTCCCTTCGACAGGATTTTCTATCTTGTGTGAAAGCTTCCCGTTGGGAACGTATCTATGCGTTCCACAGGACCTTCCGTTTCTGAGAAACGGATCGATGCGCTCCCCAAAATCAAGAGAGAAGGAGAAGAGACTGCGATGTCTGAATTTTTATCTGCCAATCTGCCCTACTTGCTCTCCGGCATCTCCGTCGGCGGACAGTATGCGCTGATTGCCATTGGCTACACCATGGTCTACGGCATCCTCCGTCTGATCAACTTTGCCCACGGCGATGTGTTTATGGTGGCGGGCTTGGTTATGGTTTACGCAACCGCCTCCCTGCCGATCTATGTTTCCATTGTCCTGGTGGTGGTGGTCACGGTAGCCATTGGTGTTATCATTGAAAAGGTGGCCTATAAGCCTCTCCGTTCAGCGCCCCGAATGTCGGTAATGATCTCCGCCATCGGCGTATCCTATTTGTTGCAGAACTGCGCCTTGTATTTCACAGGCGGCCTGCCGCAGATTTATCCCACCATTCCTTTCCTGTCGGAACAGGTTCAGATCGGTTCCGCCACCACCAAGATGGTTACTATCATCACACCAATTCTGACCATTGTTCTGGTGCTGCTGCTGGTGCTGATGATCAAGCGGACCAAGACGGGAATGGCCATGCGGGCGGTCTCCAGGGACTTTGAGACCAGTGAGCTCATGGGCATTAAGATCAACAACGTGATCAGTATGACCTTTGTGATCGGCTGCTTCCTGGCTGCTATCGGCTCTCTGCTCTACTTCACCAACTATAACTCGGTCATTCCCACCTCCGGTGCCATGCCCGGTCTGAAGGCTTTCGTGGCAGCGGTGTTCGGCGGAATCGGTTCGGTTCCCGGTGCGGTCATCGGCGCGTTTATCATCGGAATTTGTGAGAATATCATCAAGGGACTGGGGCTGACGGAATTCTCTGATGCGTTTACCTTTGTCCTTTTGATCGTCATTTTGTTGGTCAAGCCCACCGGCATCTTCGGTGAGAAGTCCACGGACAAGGTGTGAGGTGGTAATGATGGGAAAAAGATTACGACCTGCAATGACCTCCGATAAGAAGATCGGGAGCCTGATCGCCATCGTTTTACTGGTGGCCCTGTATGTCTTCCTTTTCATGCTGGATAACGCGTTGCCGAGCAATTCCACCACCGTTATGCTGATTACGGTGCTGAAGAAGGGGGCAATTTACGCGCTGGTCTGCGTGTCCATGAACCTGCTCAATGGATTCACCGGCCTGTTCTCTTTGGGACAGGCGGGCTTCATGCTCATTGGCGCCTACGCCTTTTCCATTTTCTCCATCCCGGCGGAGCAGCACGCCTCGGTGTATCAGTATTTTGATGGAGGCGCGATTCAGTTTTCCATTCCGGAAATGCTGGGGAATGTCTTTGGCGCCAATGCTGGAAACTTTTTGGGTGCGATCATCTGCATTGTGATCGCCGGATTGGTGGCCGCTGTATTTGCCGCGCTGATCGGCATCCCCGTCCTGCGGCTGAAGAGCGATTATTTGGCCATTGCCACACTGGGCTTTGCAGAGATTATCCGGGCGATTTTCCAGTGGAATGGCTTGGGAAAGATCACCAATGGCTCCAACCTGCTGCGGAAATACACCAACTTCCATGACATTAAAATTCAGATAGGCGGCACCATTTTCCAACTGGATACCATCTTCCCGTTTTTGATTGCGACGCTGAGCATTGTGATTATCGTCCTGTTGGTCAACTCCTCCTATGGCCGGGCATTTAAGTCCATTCGAGATGATGAAGTGGCCGCGGAAGCCATGGGCATTAACTTGTTCAAGCACAAGATGCTCTCCTTTATTATTTCCAGCTTCTTTGCCGGCGTGGGAGGGGCGCTGCTGGCTATGTTCCAGACAACCGTGCAGGCGGATCCCTTTGCCTCCACGATGACCTACGAGCTTCTGCTGATCGTGGTAATCGGTGGCATCGGTTCCATCACCGGAAGCTGTCTGGCCTCCTTCCTGTACATCGCCTGCTCGGAGTGGTGGCTGCGCTTCCTGGACAGCGGTTCCTTTATGGGGATGTCGGTGCCCTTCTTCCGAGATGGTTTCCGAAAAGTGGTTTTCTCCGTTGTTATTATGATCATTGTTCTTTTCTTCTCCCGGGGCATTATGGGAGACAAGGAGCTCTCCTTCTCGGGAATGATTCGAAAGGCGAGAAAACGGAAGGCATCCAAAGAAGCAAAGCTGCCCGAAAAGACCGAAGGGAAGGGGGACGACACCGATGCGTGAGCGGGAACACGTCTTGCAGTTAGAAAATATCACCATGCAGTTTGGCGGCGTGGTGGCGGTAAATAACCTCTCCCTGGAGGTGAACAAGGGAGAGATCGTCGCCCTCATCGGCCCGAACGGTGCTGGAAAAACGACGGCATTCAATGTGATTACTGGCGTCTACCAGCCCACCAATGGCCAGGCACTGTTCCATGATAAGGTCTATCTCCGCAATCATCCCCAAGGGAAGATGAAGAAGGGATACAAGGGAGAAAATGGACTGCTATATACCAGCGAGTACAAGCTGGAAGGCCAAAAGACAAAAGAAGAGGAGAAGCAGCGGGATCATTACGTGTTTTCAAACCATGTTCTGGCCCCAACGCCCGACCATATCACGAAAATGGGCATTGCCCGTACGTTCCAGAATATCCGTCTGTGGAAGAGTATGACTGTCTTTGACAATGTGATTATCGCCAAGCACATGCGGGCCAAGCACAATGTATTTTCTTCCACCTTCCGGATCAGCCGCAAGGAAGAGGCCCGCATGCGGGAGGAAACCGAGGCTTTGCTGCGGGAGCAGGGATTGTGGCAGCACCGAGACGCTTTGGCCACAGGCCTGCCTTACGGCCTCCAGCGGCGTCTGGAAATTGCCCGGGCCCTGGCTACGGAACCCAAACTCCTGCTGCTGGATGAACCGGCTGCCGGGATGAATCCGCAGGAGACCCTGGAACTGGCGGACTTTATCCATGAAATTCGGGACAAACACCATTTGACCATCCTGCTCATCGAGCACCACATGGACTTGGTCATGAACATTTCCGACCGGATCTACGTGCTGGATTTTGGCAGCCTGATTGCACAGGGACTGCCCAGTGAGATTCAGAAAAATCAACACGTGATTGACGCCTATTTGGGGGTGGTAGAAGATGAGTGAACCAATTCTCAGCATTCAGAACTTACAAGTCAATTACGGGGGAATCGAGGCAGTTAAGGGGATTTCCTTTGATGTACCGGAAGGGGAGATCGTGACGTTGATCGGCGCCAATGGCGCAGGCAAGAGCTCCACGCTGCGGGCCATTTCCGGTTTGGTGAAGCCCAAGGGCGGAAAAATCCTGTTTCGAGGAGAAGACATCACGGGAAAAAACCCTACTGAGATCGTCTCCCGGGGTATTACGCTGGTTCCGGAAGGGCGGCGGATTTTTGCGGATCTGACGGTCAAGGAAAATCTCCGCGTCGGCGCGTATCTTCGGAAGGATGACATCAGTGAAGATATGGAGTGGGTGTTCAGTCTCTTTCCCCGCCTTCGGGAACGGGAATGGCAGGCCGGCGGCACTCTGTCCGGCGGTGAGCAGCAGATGCTGGCCGTTGGCCGGGCGCTGATGAGCCGTCCCAAGGTCATGATGATGGATGAGCCCTCTCTGGGCTTGGCTCCGTTGGTGGTCCGGGAAATTTTCCGGATCATTGAAGAGGTCAACAAAAAAGGCGTTACCATCCTTCTCATTGAACAGAACGCAAACATGGCACTGAAGACAGCGGATATGGGTTATGTTATGGAGACAGGACGCGTCACAATGTCTGGGCCGGGGCAGGAACTGCTGGCCAACGAATCGGTAAAAGCAGCTTATCTGGGAACCTAACACAATGCAAAAATAGGATCTGCTTGTAATAGCAGATCCTATTTTTATACCACAGATCAATTCAGAACAGAACAAAACGGGGGAATTTTCAAAAGCTCAGGATGTTGCCATTGATGCAAGAACAGGAAAAAAATGACAGAAACATTTCCTTCTTGCATAAATTGATTCATTTTTAGAGCATTATTTTGCATCTTATCCCGTGACAACCCTAAAATAATCGTGAAAATTTACAAAAAATATGAAAGAATAAATTTTTTGCTTGCAAAAAGTGGTTTCCAGTGTTATAGTTTCCTCTGTAATAAACAGCCGTTTCCGGCGATTTTGTCATATTTGAAGGGGGAACTAAAATGAGAGCCGACAGCACGTCCCTCTGTAACGGGGATGCCTCATTTGCTGTGATCAACGCCTGTTATGTTTTAACAGACCAATATCGCTGCATTCTATCTGACCTGGGAAAGGAACATCATTTAACAGAGAATGAGATGCTTGTCTTGGTCCACCTGGCGCTGTATCCCGATGCTCGCACCCAAAAGAAGCTTCAGGCAACCAATCTTCCGCTCTCAGTCTCATCCATTTGCCGCATGGTGGATTCTCTGCGGAGAAAAGGGTATTTATCGACCTGCCTGGATGAGAATGACCGCCGCTCCTGGATCATTCACTTGGAACAGAAGGGGCGTGCCCTGGCCGAAGAATTTCGGCAGTGCCTGCATCAGCGCCTGGGCAATGTATTTCAGGAAATTCCAGGCTTTGATGTACAGAGCTTTGCAGCCGTGATGTCTCAGGCAGCTGCATTTGTACAGCAGAGTACAGCGACTGCGTGAAGTCTATTTTGACAGTTTGTTTTATTATCTCCATAAATTAACTCGATTTGTGTCTCTATTTCCTTGCCAGAACAGGAAGCGGCCATCTTTGCAAGATGGCCGCTTCCTGTCTGCATTATATCCTTCTATTTTGGAAGGTTTTTTGAAGAATTGTGTGGTTTTGGCACAAAATATAGGGTCATAATGAATTTTTCGGAAGGGCGAATGGCATTTTAGGAACATTTTATAATTGACAAAAATAAATAGGAACCATATAATTGAATTTGATACAACGGATTTCAATATAGATAGGAAGAGTTCAATTCTGACATGCTTGCCCGGGTTTGTGCAGAGAGATCCGTTTTCGGCTTTGAGGCTTCTTTCATCAGTTCCAGAAAGAATTCTTTTTTGTCGGGCGGCGTGGTAGCCGGGAAGGAGCACCGCGTCAAAGTTCCATACGCCTACCGTTTCTTTTTTTTAGCCGCAAATGGCTTGTCAAACTGCCCCCGGACTGCCCATATCGTGTCCGTGGCAAAAAGGAGGAAAACTATGAACGAAAGACCAGAGATTGTCTGCGCCACCTGCGGCACCGATGAAAAAGCGTTGTATGACGCGGTTGCCAAGGTGATTGAGCAGTACAAAGAAAAGGAAGGATCTCTGATCATGGTGCTCCACGCAGCCCAGGAGATTTTTGGCTATCTCCCCATGGAGCTGCAGGAGTTCATCGCCGACGGCATGGACCTGCCTGTGTCCGAGGTCAGCGGCGTGGTAAGTTTCTACTCTTTCTTCTCCACGCAAAAGAGAGGAAAGCACACGATTCGGATGTGCCAGGGAACTGCCTGCTATGTCAGAGGCGGCAAAAAAGTTGTGGATGCCATCAAGCGTGAATTGGATGTAGAGGTTGGTGGAACCACCGAGGACGGCCAGTTTACGTTTGAGATTGCCCGATGTATTGGTGCCTGCGGCTTGGCCCCTGCCATGATGGTGGATGATGAGGTTTACAAGCAGGTTACACCTGCAAAGCTCAGAGGAATTTTGGCTCAGTATGAGGAGCCTGTGGAAGAACTGGCCGAGGGAGGTGCACAGGGATGATTCGAAGCATTGCAGACCTTCAGCAGATGAAGGAGGCCTATCTGGAAAAGATGGGGCAATATACACACCTGTGCATGGTGTGCTACGGTACAGGATGTATGTCTTCCGGCTGTAAAAATGTCCGAGACGCCATGGTGGAAGAGCTGGAAAAAGCAGGACTTTCTGACAAAGTAGCCGTGATCGAAAGAGGCTGCATGGGGACCTGTGCGGTGGGCCCTGTGGTCTACGTCTTGCCCGATGAGACTTATTACACGGAGATGACCCCGGAGCGGGTCAAAGATGTTGTGCAGAAGCACTTTATTGGGGGAGAACCGGTCACAGAATATACTTTCTATGACAGCATTCAGAAGAAACGGGTCTCCAATATCCATGATGTGGCCTTTTTCCGGGACCAGGTCCGCATTGCGCTGCGGAATTGCGGATTGATTGATGTCAACTGCATCAATAGCTATGTCTCCAAAGATGGTTATTTGGCTCTGGCCCGGATTCTGGAAAAAGGTGACCGGATGGCGGTCATTGAAGAGCTGAAGCGGTCCGGCCTCCGGGGCCGTGGCGGCGCAGGATTCCCCGCTGGCGTCAAATGGGAAGCTGCTTACCATGAGCCTGGGGAAGAAAAGTACATCATTTGTAACGCTGACGAAGGGGACCCCGGCGCGTTTATGGACCGCTCTGTCTTTGAGGGAGACCCCCACAGTGTCATTGAGGGAATGCTCATCGGCGGCTATGCCATTGGCGCGGCCCACGGCGTTGTATATATCCGGGCGGAGTATCCCATTGCCGTGGAGCGTCTCCAGGCGGCACTGGAGATGGCTCGGGAGGAAGGCCTGCTGGGGAAAGATATCTTCGGCTCTGGTTTTGACTTTGACATCGAAATTCGGATTGGCGCAGGTGCTTTCGTCTGTGGTGAGGAAACTGCGCTGATGGCGTCTGTGGAAGGGCAGAGAGGGGAACCCCGACAGAAACCGCCGTTCCCCTTCCAGAGCGGTTTGTTTGGCAAGCCCACCATCATTAACAACGTGGAAACCTTGGCCACCGTGCCCGCCATTATGCTGCAGGGGGCAGACTGGTTCCGTCAGTTCGGGACGGAGAAGAGCCCTGGCACAAAGGTATTTGCTCTTTCCGGCAACATTGTCAACACCGGTCTGGTAGAAGTGCCCATGGGGACCCCGCTGTCTGAGGTGATTTATTCCATCGGTGGGGGGATTCCCAACGGAAAGAAGTTCAAATCCGCGCAGACGGGCGGTCCTTCCGGCGGCTGTATCACTGCGGAAAATATCAATACGCCTCTGGACTATGAATCCTTGGCCGCGCTGGGTTCGATTGTGGGGTCCGGCGGTTTGATTGTCATGGACGAGGACACCTGCATGGTGGATACCGCCCGGTTCTATCTGGACTTTATTCAGGAGGAATCCTGCGGAAAATGCACCGCCTGCCGAATTGGCACCAAACGGATGCTGGAGATCCTCAACCGGATTACTGCTGGAGAAGGAAAGCCGGGGGACATCGAAACCTTGGAACATTTGGGGGCTATCATCAAAGACACCGCCATGTGCGGCTTAGGTCAGACCGCACCCAATCCAGTCCTGTCCACCATCAAGTATTTCCGAAAGGAGTACGAGGAGCACATTGTGGAGAAGCGATGTTCCGCAGGGGTCTGCGGAGAGCTTGTCTCCAGCCCCTGTGAAAACACCTGCCCTGCGGGCATCAACATCCCCGGTTATATGAGCCTAATTGCCACCGGAGATTACATGGGAGCCGCCCGGATTATGCTTCGGGATAACCCGTTCTCCGGCATCTGCGGCCGTGTCTGCACCCATCCCTGCGAGAGCCGCTGCCGCCGCGGCAGTGTGGATGAAGCCATGAACATCTGTGAGCTGAAACGGTTTGCCACCGACTGGGCCTATGCCCAGGGCTTCCCCTCCGATGAGGAGTTTAAGCCTGTGGCACAGCTGAACAAGAATGTGGCAATCATTGGTGCCGGACCGTCTGGTTTGACCTGTGCATATTATTTGGCACGGCTGGGCTACCATGTGGACGTGTATGAGGCAGAGAACCGGCCGGGCGGTATTATGACCTATGGCATTCCGGATTACCGCCTGCCCCTGAATATCATTGAGCGGGAGATTGAAAATATCAAGAAGACAGGCGTCAACATCATTTTGAACACCAAGATTGGCGTAGATGTGTCGTTCCGTTCCCTGCAAAAGAACTATGATGCGATTTTCATTGCCATCGGCGCACAGAAAACACTGCAGCTGGGAATCCCCGGAGAGGATCTGGAAGGGGTCTATCACGGGTTGGACTTCCTGAAACGGGTTATCCTCCAGCGGGACCTGGACTTCACGGGAAAGAAGGTTGCAGTCATCGGCGGCGGCAACACCGCCATCGACTCCGCCCGAACAGCGGTTCGCCTGGGGGCCAGAGAAGTGGTGATGCTCTATCGTCGGACAGAGGAAGATATGCCCGCAGACAAAGTGGAGATTAAAGACGCACTGGAAGAGGGCGTAAAAATTCGCACTCTGGTCAACCCCACTGACTTTGTGGGAATCGGCGGCAAACTCAACAGCATTTGCATTATGAAGCAGAAGCTGGGGCAGTTTGACAGCTCCGGCCGCCGTAAAGCGGTCCCCAGCGGAGAGACTTATGTGGAGGAATTCGATATTGCCATTCCCGCCATCTCCCAGACCCCTGACACCAAGTTCATCAAAGGGACCATTCAGCTCAATGGAGACCGGGTTGTGGCGGACCGCTATACCCAGGCAACCTCAATGCCCGGTGTTTTTGTCGGCGGAGACGCCCACCGCGGTCCCAAGGATATTGTCAATGCGGTCCACGAGGCAAAAGTGGCGGCCTCCGGAATTGACAAGTATTTGGGCGGGACAGGTGTCCTGGCAAAGGGCTTTGATCAAGAGATTACAGATTATCACATTGAAGGTGATATTGTTCCCCATAACCGCTTCCTGACAAGACAGATCGAGGCGGAAAAAGCAGTTGGCAGCTTCTGTGAACGAAACCTTGGCATGCATGAGCTGGATGCCCGTGCCGAAGCCAGCCGCTGCCTGCGTTGCGACAGGAGGTAAGAGTCATGGCAGAGATTAAACTCACGATCAACGGGAAAGAATGTACCGCACCCGCCGGCAGCACCATCCTGCAGGCGGCGGAGCGCAACGGCATTCATATCCCGAAACTGTGTTATCTGGAGGGCATCCACCAATATGGCGCCTGCCGGATCTGTGTGGTGGAACAGATCAACCCTCCTGCAAAGAATTTGCAGGCCTCCTGCATGGTGGAGGCCCGGAACGGTATGGTTATTGAGACCAACAACGCCAAGGTACAGGAAGCCCGGAAAACCATGTATGAGCTGCTCCTCTCCAATCACGACAAAAAGTGCTTGACCTGTGCCAGAAACCAGGACTGTGAATTTCAGGCGCTGGGCCGGGAACTGGGGGTAGAGGAGTCTCCCTATGAGGGGGAGCGCGATCTGCGTCCCATTGATGTCAGTGAATCCCTCACCCGGGACCCCAATAAGTGTATCTTGTGCCGCCGCTGCGTCAGTGTCTGCAACAAGATTCAAACCACCTCCATCCTGACTGCGGAAAACCGCGGTTTCCAGACGGTGATTACGCCTGCCTTTGGGCTTCCCATTGGCAACACAGCCTGTACCTATTGCGGTCAGTGCGTCGTGGTTTGCCCGGTAGGCGCTCTGAAGGAGACCAGCCATAAGGATCGTGTCCTTCGGGCGATCAATGACCCCAATAAGCACGTGGTGGTACAGCCTGCGCCTGCGGTGCGTGTGGGCATTGGGGAATGTTTTGGTCTCCCCGCTGGAACCTGTGAGACCGGGAAACTGGCTGCGGCACTCCATCGGATGGGATTTGACGATGTCTTTGACACCAACTGGGGAGCAGACCTGACCATTCTGGAGGAGGGGACCGAATTCCTGGAGCGGTTCCGGGCGGTTCTCTCCGGCGGTGTGGCTACGCTGCCCATGATGACCTCTTGTTCCCCCGGCTGGATTCAGTTTATTGAGCACAACTATCCGGAACATTTGGAGAACCTCTCCACCTGCAAGTCTCCTCACCAGATGTTTGGGGCAGTGGTGAAAAGCTACTACGCCAAGAAGCTGGGCAAAAAACCGGAGGATATGTATGTGGTCTCCATTATGCCCTGCACGGCCAAGAAGACGGAGTGTGCCCGTCCTGAAATGCAGAATGACGGTGTCCCCAACGTGGATGCGGTGCTCACCACCCGAGAACTGGGAGACATGATTAAGGCCATGGGCATCAACTTCCTGGGGCTGCCAGAAGAAAAGTTCGATGATCCTCTCGGGTTCTCCACTGGCGCGGCCGACATCTTCGGTGTCACCGGCGGTGTGATGGAGGCGGCTCTGCGTACCGTGTATGAGATTATCACGGGACGGGAGCTTCCGTTCCCCAACCTCCATGTCTCTCCCATTGTGGGCTTGGAGGAGATTCGGGAGGCGACCATCAAGCTGGAAAATGTGAAGCCAGAATGGCGTGCCGCAGAGGGATTTGAGGTAAAAATTGCTGTTACCAGTGGTTTTGCCGGAGCTCGCAAGCTGATGGAACAGATCAAGGAGGGGACCTCTCCATACCACTTCATTGAGGTAATGGGATGTCCCGGCGGCTGTATCACCGGCGGCGGGCAGCCCAGGCCCCAGGAGGACATCAACATTGTCCGCCAGAAGAGAATGGAAGCGATTTATGGCGAGGATGAGCGCAAAGTTGTTCGTAAGTCCCACGAGAACAAGTCCTTGATGGACTTCTATAAAGAGTGGGGTGAGCCCGGATGTCATGCCTCTCATGAGTATCTGCACACGCACTATGTCAAGCGCGGCAAGTACAATGAGTTGACAGAGGAAACCTTCGTTGTAAATAAATAAGATCTGAGGCGTTTCAGACACGAAAAAATCACGGCTGCGATCAAACGCAGCCGTGATTTTTAACTGTTTTGTTCTTCCAACGCAATTTCCTTCAGCAGCTTTTGATCTGCCTTGGAAGTGAGGTCCAGTTTTTGATAGAGATCCGGACGACGGTCTCGGGTTCGGATCAGGGCCTGTTTTCGACGCCATTTAGCAATGTTGGCATGGTGACCGGAGAGAAGGATGGGCGGAACTCGTCTGTCATGCCAGACCTCTGGGCGGGAATACTGAGGATATTCCAATAGGCCGTCCCAATGACTCTCATCGGTAAAGCACGCGGCATCCGATAAAACCCCAGGCACCAGACGGCAGACCGCATCAGCCACAGCCATGGCGGGGATTTCGCCGCCGGTCAAAACAAAATCACCCAAAGAAATTTCTTCGTCCACACATTCCTCAATAAACCGTTCGTCAATGCCTTCGTAGTGGCCGCAGACGAGAATCAGGCTTTGGTAATCCCGCTGAAGGCGCTTGGCATCCGCCTGTTGAAACACCGTGCCGGCAGGGGAGAGGTAGATGGTGTGAAGCCGTTCTCCTGCCTCCTGACAGATATGATTCCAACACTGGTAGAGAGGATCGGCCTGCATCACTGCCCCATGGCCGCCGCCGTAGGGATAGTTGTCCACTTGCTTTTGCTTGTTGAGGGTATAGTCCCGAATTTGGTGGCAATCGACACGAATGATGCCCCGCTCTTGGGCACGCCCCAGGATGGATTCACAGAGCATGTCACCAACCACATCGGGGAATAACGTCATAATATGAATGTGATAGAGAAAATCCATCCCGTTCACATCCCTTCAATGAGGCGAACCCTGAGATATCCCTCGTCAATATTGGTCTCGACAATAAACTCCGGGACAGCGGGAATCATGTGATCCTGCTTCCCCCCTGTTACCACATAGACATTGCTGGCAGGAGGGGTGAGGATATCCGCAATCTGCCCCAACACCTCTCCGCTGTCGGCATCTCTGACCTCCAGCCCCATTAGGTCGGCCAGAAAAAACGCGCCCTCTTCCAATTCTGCATCCTCACGGTCGATGAAAACCACCTTATTCTTCAGTTTCATGGCTTCATTGATGTCATGGATCCCAGCCAGCTTGGCCAGCACACAGTTTTTATGGACCCTGGCCCCCAGCAGAGACACAGGCTGGCCGTCAATGTAAAGGGTATCGAAATCCAACAGGAACGCAGGGTCATCTGCCCAGGGCAGAATTTTTACTTCACCTGCAATCCCATGGGTATTGACAATTTTACCGGCTTCCAAATATCGGTGTTTCAAGGCAACGCCCTCCTTTTCCATGAAAAAATGGCGGACGCAAAAAGCGCCGCCATTCTTTAGTCCATAATTTCGACGGAAACCTTTTTGCCCTGGCGCTGGGCCACAGAGCGCATCAGCGTGCGGATTTCCTTGGCAATCCGGCCCTGCCGGCCAATTACCTTTCCCATGTCGCTGGGATCGACCCGGAGCTCAAGCACAACATTACCGTCCGTTTCCGTCTCCTGTACGTCCACGGCCTGGGGGTGTTCCACCAGATTTTGGGCGATATAAGTGAGCAAGTCCTTCATGTGCCCTCCAAATCAGATGGCGTTGGCCTTTTTCAGCAGCGCCTTCACGGTCTCAGTGGGCTGAGCGCCGGTTTTGATCCAAGCCTGCGCACGCTCGGCATCCACCTTAACGGCAGAGGGCTCCTGCAGAGGATCGTAGGTGCCAATCTCCTCGATAAAGCGGCCGTTGCGGGGATACCGGGAATCTGCCACCACAATACGATAGAAGGGGTTCTTCTTGGAGCCCATTCTGCGAAGTCTAATCTTAACCATATTCTTTCACCTCCAAATAAATTGCGTTCTTATCTATGGAACCGCGTATGCGGATACCAACCAAGTTACCTAAAAGGGGAGACCGGGAAGCCCGCCAGGAAATTTCCCAAATTTTCCTTTCCGGCGCTTGCCGGAGAGCTTGGTCATTTGTTTGGTCATCTGCTGCATCATGCCAAATTCTTTCAGCAGACGGTTCACATCCACCACCTGCAAACCACAGCCGGCGGCAATCCGCTTTTTCCGGCTGCTGTTCAAAATGGCGGGATTTTCCCGCTCCTGTGGTGTCATAGAGAGAATAATAGCCTCTGTCCGGGAAAGCGCCTTTTCGTTGATGGTGGCTCCCTCCAGAGCCTTGGCATTGAGGCCAGGCATCATGCCCAGCAGTTCATCCATCGAACCCATTCCCTTAACCTGGACCAACTGATCGTAATAGTCCTGCAGGGTAAAGCGGTTTTTCTTCAGCTTCTCTGCCAGTTCCTGGGCCTTCTGCATGTCAAACTGCTGCTCTGCTTTTTCAATCAGCGTCAGCACATCGCCCATACCCAGGATTCGAGAGGCCATCCGGTCTGGGTGGAACACCTCGATATTATCCAGCTTTTCCCCCATGCCCACAAACTTAATGGGCTTGCCGGTCACCGCCTTAATGGACAGGGCGGCGCCGCCACGGGCATCGCCGTCTAATTTGGTGAGAACCACACCATCAATGTCCAATGCGTCGTCAAAGGCCTTAGCCGCATTGACGGCATCCTGACCGATCATCGCGTCAACCACCAGCAGGATCTCACTGGGCTGCACGGCCTGCTTGATCGCTTGCAGTTCCTCCATCAGGGCTTCGTCCACATGCAGCCGACCGGCAGTATCCAGAAACACCATATCGTTTCCGTGCTTTTTCGCATGGGCAATGGCAGCCTCCGCAATGGTAACGGGATTTTCCTGCCCCATTTGAAATACTGGAATGTCCAGTTGCTTTCCTACCACCTCCAGCTGCTGGATCGCGGCGGGACGATAGATATCACAGGCAGCTAAAAGAGGGCGTTTCCCATTCTGCTTCCGCATCAGGCCGGCCAGCTTTGCGGCGTTGGTGGTCTTACCAGCGCCCTGCAGACCCACCATCATCACCACAGTTGGTGGCTGGGAGGCAATGGTAATTTTTGCACTGCCGCCTCCCATAAGGGAAACCAACTCCTGATTGACAATTTTCACAATGGCTTGCGCAGGGGTTAGGCTTTCCAGCACCTCTGTGCCCACCGCTTTTTCCGTCACTGCTTTGATAAAATCTTTGACAACCTTGTAGCTTACATCGGCTTCTAACAGAGCCAGACGGATTTCCCGCATGGCTTCCTTGACGTCTGATTCTGTCAGACGGCCTTTGTTCCGCAGTTTTTTAAATGCGGAGGAGAGTTTTTCAGTCAAACCTTCAAATGCCATGGAACCTCACTCCCTCTCCAAATCGTCAATGGCGTCGCTGAGCTGTCTGCCCAAGTCATCCAGCTCCCGGTCCATAAATCTGGCCTGATTCAGGGCTTGAAGCTGACTGCACAGGCTGCGGAGCGCGGCAGTGGTGGCCCGTGTCCGGTGGTAACGCTGGATCAGGCCGGTTTTTTCCTCGATGTCTTCCAGGGTTTTCTCCGCCCGAACAATAATATCCCGCACCCCTTGCCGGGTGATGTCATAGTTCTCCGCGATTTCCGCCAGGGAAAGATCATCGTTATAGTACAGATCATAGAACTCTTTTTGCCGCGGCGTGAGAAGATCCCCATAAAAGTCATAGAGCATGGCCATCCGATAGGCTTGATTTTTCATGGGGCTCCTCCCTTCCAGAACATGTAAAGCTGATTTCCTTTACAACAGGAATTATCCTACCGCAGATGACAGGTTTTGTCAAGAGAAATTTGTATGAAATCCGGTTTATCTGGACAGGATTTTCTTAGAAGCTTTGGCAGTCCTTTACTTTCTCATAAATTATGGTAGAATATCTTTAACTACCAGCACAAAGGAGGGCAAGATGATGCTCCCAATGACGGAATCTGTCTTGGCCCCCGGGGTGATTCTCCGGGCGGTGCAGACTAAAAAGTTCAAAACATCTATGCTGTCGGTTACCTTTCTGGAACCATTGACTGCAGACCACGCCTCCCTCAATGCCCTGCTACCGAAAGTCCTGCGCCGGGGAACCCAGCGTCACCCGGACATGGAATCGCTGTCCGCTGCCCTGGATGATCTCTACGGCGGGGGAATCGAGCCCATTCTCCGCAAAAAGGGAGAAGTGCAGTGCATCGGCTTTTGGGGGAGTTTTTTAGACGATGCCTTTGTCCCTCAAAAGACCCACATCTTGGAGGAGGCCACCGCGCTGCTTGGAGAACTGGTTTTGGCGCCCGCCGGAGGGAAGGAGGGATTCCTGCCGGCTTATGTGGAGAGTGAGAAGGAAAATTTGCTCCAAAAGATCCGCAGCCAGGTCAATGATAAACTTCAATATGCGCTCTCGCGCCTGCGCACGCAAATGTGCCAAGGGGAAGCGTATGGTTTAGACAAGCTGGGAACAGAGGCACAAGTCCAGGCCATTACAGGGGAAGCCCTCTATGACCGGTATCGTGAGATACTGGAAACCGCTCCCGTTTGTTTCTATTACTGCGGTTCGGCAGACGCTGACCGTGTGGAACGGGCCTTTCGGAAGGCGTTTGCCGGCCTTCCCAACACACAGCGTCATGCTGTCCCCAAGACAAAAGTCCAAATGGAACCGGAGGGCCCCGTCCGCCGCTTCCACGATAACCTGGATGTCAACCAAGGAAAGCTGATCCTGGGATTTCGGACAGGCGGAGGGTTTCAGGACGTCTCCACAGTTGCCAAAGGATTGCTGTTCAACGCCATTTTCGGGGGGACGACGAACTCCAAGCTTTTCCTCCATGTCCGTGAGAAGCTCTCCCTGTGTTATTTTGCCAATAGTTCCTTGGCACAGAACAAGGGACTGCTCCAGGTATATTCTGGGGTGGAATTTTCCAATTTCCAAAAAGCGGCGGAGGAAATTTTAGCGCAGCTGTCAGCATGCCAGAAGGGAGAAATCTCTCCGGATGAGCTGGAGGCCGCCCGCCGGTCTGTGGTGGGAAGTCTGCGCACTACCTTGGATGCCCAGGGGCGCTTGGAGGAATATTGGCTGAACCGCGCGGTCTCCGGCACGCGGTTCGCGCCAGAAGAGCTGGCAGAGGCAGTCAAGGCCGTTTCACGGGAAGACGTGGTGCAGGTGGCACAGCGCGTCCAGTTGGACAGCGTCTATACCCTGCGGGGAAAGGAGGGCTGATTGTGATGGTCAAACGAGACTATGCGCGAATCGGAGAGACCGTTTTCGAGGAGACGCTGGAAAATGGGCTGCGGGTTTTTGTGTTTCCTAAGCCGGAGTTTGGAAAGTACTATGCGTTCTTTGCCACCCGGTACGGCGGGATGGATACCCGGTTTCAGAAAAATGGGCAATGGCTGGACACGCCAATGGGAATTGCACATTATCTGGAGCACAAGATGTTTGACACGCCGGATGGAGGGAACGCACTGCAAACACTCTCCTCCACGGGAGCCTCTCCCAATGCTTTTACCAGTACGGCGATCACCGGATATCACTTTGAGTGCGCGGATCAGTTTTGGGACAATCTGCGGACCTTGTTGGAGTTTGTTTCGGTTCCCTATTTTACCAAGGAAAGTGTGGACAAAGAGCAAGGGATCATTGGGCAGGAAATCCGCATGATTGAGGATCAGCCTGGGTGGCAGGCCTATCATTTGCTGCTGGAAGCTCTGTACCAGTATCACCCGGTGCGAAATTCTGTGGCTGGTTCCGTGGAATCCATCGCTGAGATTACCGCAGAGACCTTATATCAGTGCCATGAGGCATTTTATACCCCCTCCAACATGGTCCTTTGTGTGGCAGGGAATGTAGAGCCGCAAAAAGTCTGTGACATGGCCCGAGAGATCTTACCCAGCCAGGCCAAGCCTCCCATTCCCAGAGACTGTGGGGAGAAGGAACCCCGTCAGGTTTTTGCCCGTGAGAACAGCCGGACCATGGCGGTGTCCGCTCCCTTGCTCCAGCTGGGAATCAAAGGGCAGCCTGCGGAAGGAGGTGCGGCCCAACTCCGGCAGCGCCTCTTGGGAGAACTGGCCTGTGAAGCATTGGCGGGAAATTCCAGTCCCTTGTACAACCGACTGTATGAAAAAGGCCTTATCAACAGCAGTTTTTACTTGGGCTATATGGACTATCCAGGCTGTGCCTTTTTGGTGGCGGGAGGTGAGACCAAAGACCCGGAAGGCGTACGGGATGCCATCCTGCAGGAAGGAAAGCGGATCGCAGAGGAGGGGATGGAAGAGGCCTTTTTCCAACGGCTGAAAAAGGCTGCCTATGGCGCCTACGTCCGGGGGCTGAATTCCTTTGAAACGCTCTGCGTAGAGCAGGCGCAGGGGTATTTTGCTGAACAGAACCCCTGGACATTTCCAGAGATCTATGATGCTTTGACACGCCAGGATGTAGAGGAATTTCTCCGGGTTTGGATCAAACCAGAGCAAACGTCCCTGATTGTTATCTGGCCTGAGGAGGCAGGAAAATGAGTACCGTGACCTTTCCGGGACTGGGTTTAACCCTTCATCTCAACCGGGTCGCCTTCTCCATTGGAACCTTTCACGTCTATTGGTACGGCATTATCATTGCGCTGGGTTTTTTCTTCGGGGTCGCCTTTTGCTGTGCCCAGGCTAAAAAGTTTGGTCTTAAACCCGATGACATTCTGGACATGATTATCTTTGCCGCTCCCGGTGGAATCATCGGGGCGCGGCTCTATTACATCTTTTTCAATCCGGACCTCTATCGCAACCCCGATGGCAGTTGGAGCCTTGCGGCTTGTCTGTCCACCCGTAACGGTGGTTTGGCGATCTATGGGGGGATTATTGCCGGGGTCTTCATTGCCTGGTTGGTGGCACGGTATAAAAAGATTCCCTTTCCGGCCTTGGCAGACGTCTGTGCCTTTGGCCTTTTGATCGGGCAAATTGCCGGACGCTGGGGAAACTTTATGAACGTAGAGGCTTATGGCGGCCCAACGGACCTGCCTTGGCGCATGGGAATTGAGGTGGGAGGAGAATATATGGAGGTCCATCCCACATTTCTATATGAGTCCCTGTGGAACCTGGTGGGCTTCTGCCTGTTGGTTTGGCTGCTGCGGAAAGGGATTCGGACCTTCGACGGCATGTACTTTTTGCTCTATGTAGCCTGGTACGGCCTGGGACGCGGATGGATTGAGGGGCTTCGTACCGACAGTTTGTATTTTTTCTCAACCGGAATACGAACCTCTCAAATGGTGGCCCTCTTGAGCTGTGTGGTTGCTGTTGTCCTGCTGCTCTGTAAAATGCGGACCCACCCAAGTCCGGAAGCACTTTATGTCAACCGAAAAAAACGTATGGAACACACTGGAGAGGAGAACTGACGAATGGCAACGATTCTGGATGGAAAGGCACTGGCGGAGCAGTGCAAGCAGGAAGTCAAAAAAGCAGCGGAAACCCTGGCCAGAAGACCTGGCCTGGCGGTGATTATTGTGGGCAACAACCCCGCCAGCCGTGTATATGTAAACAGCAAACGAAAAGACTGCGAGGAATGCGGCTTTTTCAGCGAGGAATACGCACTGCCTGAGGAGACAACGCAAGGGGAGCTCATTGCACTCATTGAGCAGCTGAACCAGCGGCAGGAAATCGACGGTATCCTCTGCCAGCTTCCGCTGCCCCAGGGAATTGACGAAGAGGCAGTTCTCATGGCCATCTCTCCAGAGAAAGACGTGGATGGCTTTCATCCGATGAATATGGGTGCTTTGCTGGTGGGGAAGGAAGGATTTTTGCCCTGTACCCCCTATGGCATTATGGAGATTCTAAAGGCATACCATATTGATCCAAAGGGGAAACAGTGTGTGGTCATCGGCCGGTCCAACATTGTAGGAAAACCCATGGCACTGCTGCTGCTGCAAAAACATGGCACAGTGACCATTTGCCACTCCCGTACCCAGAATCTGGCGGAGATCTGCCGCACCGCTGATATTCTGGTGGCTGCAGTGGGCAAGGTCAACGTGGTCACTGCGGATATGGTTAAGCCCGGCGCAGTGGTCATTGATGTGGCAATGAACCGCAACCAGGCAGGAAAACTCTGCGGGGATGTGGACTATCCTGCCGTGAAAGAAATTGTGTCCGCCATTACCCCTGTCCCCGGCGGCGTGGGCCCCATGACCCGGGCGATGCTGATGAAAAATACCCTGCTGGCCGCCCAGAAGCATCAGGCCTGATTTTTCCATGGATCGGAAAGAGGGACTTGCTCCCCGTCCAGGGATATGATATACTGTACCTTACAGTAGATGCTATCCTGCCATTCTTGGCACCGCAAAATAGGGTCTTCCGATCCAATCCTTTTCCACAACGGAGGAGAACAATAATGAGTGAAAGCAGAGAATACTACTCCCGCAGTGAGCCGTACGGGGACGTCTATATCTCCGAAGAGGTCCTGGAAATGATTGCTGGCGCCGCCGCCCTGGAGGTGGAAGGGGTGACAGGTCTTGCCGGCGGGACGATGAGTGAACAGCTCCTTGGCCGGAAAAAGCTCTCCAAAGGAATTACGATTCTTTGGGAGTCTGATAATATTACCATCAATGTATCCATTCAAATCCGCTATGGTGGAACCATTCCGGAGGTGGCCAGAAAGGTACAGGAGGCCATTGTCACCAGCGTGGAAGACACCAGCGGGCTCAAGGTGGCTGCTGTCAATGTCCGTGTGGGCGGCGTGACCTTCGAAAAACCGGAAGCTTGATGATTCCGTCCCCTTCGAGACCCACGGCAGATTCTGCCGTGGGTCTCTTTGTGCCGATGGGATAAAAAGTTTTCACAAAATCGGAACCAGAGGGCTTTCCTTTTTGCATATTCATGGATATAATGAGAAACAGAGACCGAGGTATTAAAACCGGTGGGAACTGCCCACCATGGAGGAACGAAACATGACCAGATCAGCCGCACGTGAAATTGCCATTCACTGCTCTTATTCCTTGGGATTTTCTAACCAATCTCCAGAGGAATTTTTGGAAGAACGGATGGACCGGGTTCATTTTCAACGTTGGGGAGAGGAGTCCCCTTTGTATCAGGATTATCCCAATGATAAACAGATGCAATACATCCGGGAAGTGGTCCGAGGGGTGGCCGAGCACGGGCCTGAATTGGACCAATATATTGCACAGTATTCAAAAAATTGGAACTTTGCCCGGATTCCCCTGACCGCTGCCGCCATTATGCGGGTGGCAATGTACGAAATTCTCTATATGCCAGAGATTCCCGCCGCCGCCGCCATCAACGACGCGGTGGAGATCGCCAAAAAATATGAGGACGAAAAAGTAGTCTCATTCATCAACGGGATCTTGGGGGCTTTTGTACGGGCGGAATTCCCTGAACAGGGTCGGCCCAAGGCCACTTCTGATCCAAAGGAGGCCTGAATATGGCCGGTGTACTGGGATTGGATACCAGCAACTATACCACATCCGCTGCTTGGTTTGATGGAACCGGGGGGGACAACACCGGAAAGCTGTTGGAAGTACCCCAGGGGGCCCTTGGCCTTCGGCAAAGTGAGGCGCTGTTCCAGCATGTGAAACGTCTGCCCGCCATTTTGGAAGATCTGAAAGCGGCAGATTTGCCTCGCGTCCTTACGGCCATCGGGGCAAGTACCCGGCCCCGGGAGGTAGAAGGGTCCTATATGCCCTGCTTTTTGGCGGGAGAGTCCCAGGGAAAGGCCATGGCATCCGTTCTGGAAGTCCCTTTTTACGCCTGCTCCCATCAGCAGGGACATATTGCCGCCGCGGCGTGGTCCGCGGGGAGAATGGATTTACTGGATCAGCCGCATTTGGTCTGGCATCTCTCCGGCGGCACGACAGAGTTACTGTACGTGGTGCCAGATGGCGCTATGGTGCAGGCGACCTGCATCGGCGGGACCTCGGATATTTCCGCCGGTCAGCTGATCGACCGAACCGGAAAGAAGTTGGGACTTCCATTTCCCGCGGGGAAAGCGGTGGACGAGCTGTCTCTTCAGGCCCGGGACAAGACGCACTTCCGTGTAAAAGTTTCGGACTGCACCTTTTCTTTCTCCGGAATCGAGAACAAAATGAACGCATTGGCGGAGGGCGGTACGCCGCCGGCAGAGGTCTGCTGGTATGTGTTGTCCTCCATCATTCAAGGGGTGGAAACCGCCACACAGCAAGCGCTGGTGCGCTATCCGGGGCTTCCCGTCCTCTGCGCAGGAGGGGTAGCTTCCAATCAGCTGTTGCGGCAGAGAATGACAAAAGCATGCGGAGCGGTGTTTGCGGAACCGCGGTTTTCCACAGACAATGCCATGGGGGTAGCCATCCTCACTTGGCGCATACACAGTAAGGAAGGATTATGACCGAACCTATCTCCGTCACTGCCCTCAACCAATATATCAAGGGACTGCTGGACCGGGATCGACTGCTGTCCCAGGTATTGGTCCGCAGTGAAATTTCAAATTATAAAGTGTATCCCTCCGGCCACCATTATTTTTCTCTGAAGGATGCCGAGAGCAGTATCCGCTGTGTAATGTTCCGGCGGGAAGCCGGAACCCTGCGATTTCGCCCGGAAAACGGAATGAAAGTGGTGGTGACAGGCCGGGTGTCCCTCTTTCCTCGGGACGGAGTTTACCAACTCTATTGCAGCCGGATGGTACCGGATGGAGTAGGGGAACTGGCGTTCGCCTTCGAGCAGCTGAAAAATCGGCTGTACCGGGAAGGTTTATTTGATTCTGCCCATAAGCAGCCCATCCCCTCCTTCCCCCATACCATTGCTCTGGTGACTTCACCAGCTGGCGCCGCAGTGCGGGATATGATTCGGATTTTAGGGACCCGCTGGCCACTGGCCGAGGTGTTGGTGGTACCGGTACGAGTCCAAGGGGAAGAGGCGCCGATGGAAATTTGTCAGGCGCTGGAACTAATCAACCTCTGTCACATGGCGGACCTGATTATTACAGGCCGGGGCGGCGGCACAATGGAGGACCTATGGGCTTTCAATGAGGAAGCCGTGGCACGGGCCATCTACCGGTCAGAAATTCCGGTGATTTCCGCCGTGGGACACGAACCGGATGTGACCATCGCGGACTTTGTGGCAGACCTGCGGGCCGCGACCCCCTCCAACGGCGCAGAACTGGCGGTTCCAGATCAAAGAGACCTGCGGGAAACTTTGGACCATTTGGAGGCGCGGCTCCAGAGCGCCATGGACCGGGCAATCCAACAACGGCGGGACCAGCTCCACCAGGTCCAGGGCAGTCCATTTTTACACTCCCCTCTGCGTTCTATTCAGGAAAAACGGCTGCTGTTGGACTATCATCAGCAGCGTTTGGCCCATGGGATGGAACGGCAGGTACAGCAGGCCAGACAGAACATAGGGCGTCTGGCGGCCTCTCTGGACGCATTGAGCCCCTTTCAGGTGCTCAATCGTGGATATTCCATCGCACAAGGGCAGGACGGCACAGTGGTCTCTGCGGTGGATCAGGTGACCCCTGGAGACGCCCTCTCCATCCGGGTTTCGGATGGCACGGTTTTCTGTACTGCAACGGGAAAGGAGAAACACCGATGGCAGAAAAAAAGATGACCTTTGAACAGGCAATGACTCGTTTGGAGGAAATTGTATCACAGTTGGAGAACGGTGAGCACACATTGGAGGATGCCCTCTCCCTGTATGAGGAGGGCGTAAAGCGGATGAAGCAATGTGTGAGCATGCTGGATAGAGCGGAACAAAAAGTGAGAAAGCTGCGCACCGATGAGAATGGGGAACTATCGGAGGTTCCCTTTGTGCCAGAGGAGTAAATCATATGGAGATCACAACGCAACTTCAAGTGGATCAGGTGCAAATTGAGGACGCTCTGCGCACCTATGCGGCAAAGTGGCCGGCCTACGGCGTTCTGAAGGACGCCATGTCTTACAGCTTATTGTCTGGGGGAAAACGGATTCGGCCGGTTTTGGTGCTGGAAATTTGCAAGCTCTTCGGCGGAACAGCCGAAGATGCATTGCCCTTTGCCTGCGGGTTGGAGATGGTGCATACATATTCCCTGATTCATGATGACCTGCCCTGTATGGATGACGATGATTTCCGTCGGGGTAAACCCACCAACCATAAGGTCTTTGGCCAGGCCAATGCGGTCTTGGCCGGAGACGCCTTGCTGACCACTGCCTTTGCCGTCTTGGCAGAGGCATCTCTGCCGGCGGAACGGGTCCAGCGGGGCATTGCCGCGCTGGCCAATGCTGCCGGCCCGAATGGAATGGTGGGAGGACAGGTCCTGGATCTTCTGGGGGAGGGAAACTCCCTGCAAGAAGAGGAAATCCTCGCCATTGAATCCCTGAAAACAGGATGCATGATAGAAGCCGCAGCCCGTTTGGGCGCCATTGCCGCAGGGAGCACGCCGGAGGAGGAAGCTGCGGCGGCTGCGTATGCGCGGAAGCTGGGCCTGGCGTTCCAGGTGCGAGATGACATTTTGGATGTGATGGGGGATGAGGGGGAGTTTGGCAAACCCATTGGCTCGGACCAAGCCAATCAAAAATCCACCTTTGTGGCATTAAAAGGGATTGCCGCCTGCGAAGCTTGGGTCCAGGAACTCACCCAAGAAGCCGTTGCTTTCTTAGCGCCCTTTTCCGGGCGTGAGTTTCTCTGCGAATTGGCCCACTTTTTAGCGAGGCGAACCAAGTGAACCCAATTGCAACGCTGTCCAAAGGAGGGGTTGATTTGAACCAAGGAAAGGAATACGGTTCCTTGGCTGGGATCAGTGATCAAGAGGCGGAAGAACTGTGCCAAGCCCTCCGTCAACGCGTCATTCAAGTTGTGTCACAGACCGGCGGGCACCTGGCATCCAATTTAGGTGCTGTGGAACTGACAGTAGCCCTCCACCGGGTTTATGACACCAGCAAGGACCGGTTGGTTTTCGATGTGGGGCACCAGTGCTACGTACATAAAATGCTGACTGGCCGCAACGGACGTATGGAGACGCTGCGGGCATTCGGCGGGATCGCCGGATTCCCCAAGCCATCAGAGTCCAAGCACGACGCCTGCATTGCCGGGCACGCTTCCACCGCGGTGTCCACAGCGTTGGGGATGGCGATTGCCCGGACACAACTGGGGGAGAACTACCGGGTCGTTGCGTTGCTGGGAGATGGTTCACTGACGGGCGGACTGGCCTATGAGGGACTGTCCATGGCAGGGCAAAGCGGGGAGCCGCTGGTGGTGATCCTCAACGACAACGGCATGTCCATCAACGCCAGTATGGGGGGGGTCGCCCAGCACCTGGCCAAGCAGCGTCTGAAGCCGCAGTATCTATGGGCCAAGGAAATCTACCGGAAAGTGATGCACGCCACGCCCCCAGGCAGGGCGCTTCACCGTGCCATCCATCGGATCAAGGAGGGAATTAAGGCCAGCTTACTCCCCTGTAGTATGTTCGAAAACATGGGATTCCAGTATATGGGCCCTGTGGATGGACATGATGTAAAGGGGCTGACCCATCTTCTCCGCTATGCATCCACCGTGGAGGGGCCTGTTTTACTCCATGTGAAAACGGTGAAGGGAAAGGGATTTCGTCCGGCGGAGAAAAATCCCGATGATTTCCACGGGATTGGTCCCTTCCAAAAAGAGAGTGGCGCGCTGTCCCAGGGCAGCAGCGGGGAAAGCTTTTCTGCACGCTTTGGCCGGGATTTGAGGGAGTTAGCGCGGAAAGACCCCAGAATTTGTGCCGTTACAGCAGCCATGACGGCAGGAACCGGACTGACGGATTTTGCCAAAGAGTTTCCGCAGCGTTTTTTTGACGTGGGCATTGCGGAGGAACATGCGGTCACGATGACCGCCGGCATGGCCAAGCAGGGGCTGATTCCGGTTTTTGCCGTCTACTCAACCTTTTTCCAGCGCGGTTACGATATGTTAATTCACGATATCGCCATTGACCATCTCCATGCGGTTTTTTGTGTGGACCGTGCCGGCCTGGTGGGGGACGATGGTGAGACCCACCACGGCCTGTTTGATCCGGGATTCCTCAAAACCATTCCAGGGATGACAGTCCTTTCTCCGGCCAGCCTGGACGAACTTACCGCGATGCTGGACCGGGCGGTCCATCACATCTCTGGACCTGTGGCGGTTCGTTATCCCCGGGGCGGGGAAAACCAATACCAGGCCAACCACAGTGACGGGGAGGCCTGCAGTCTTCGCTCCGGCCGCGACATCACTTTGGTCACATTTGGTACCCTAACTGGAACGGTTTTGGCGGTTGCAGATCGCCTGGCCAAGGACGGCGTTTCCGCGGAGGTCATCAAGCTCAACCAGATTATTCCTCTGCCCACAGACCCAATTTTAGCTTCTCTGCAAAAGACAGGACGTCTGCTCGTGGCAGAAGAATGCGTCTCCTTGGGTGGGCCAGGCGAGGGGATTTTGGCGGCGGCGGCAGCCCAGGGGCTCTCTCTGAAGGGGGCTACGGTCTGTTCCTGCGGAGAGGGCTTTGTCCCCCACGGAACCATTCCCCAACTGCGGGCTCTTTGCGGATTGGACGTGGAATCGTTATACCGGAAATCCCGGGAGGTCATGACATATGGCAGGTAAGAAGCGTTTGGATGTTTTACTCACGGAACGAGGATTGGCAGAGAGCCGGCAGAAAGCGCAGGCAATCATCATGGCCGGTCAGGTATTTTGGGAAGGCCGGCGGATGGACAAGGCTGGTGCTTCGGTCCCGGAAGAGGCCAACCTGGAAATCCGAGGACAAGCCCTTCGGTATGTGAGCCGGGGTGGCTTAAAATTAGAAAAAGCCATGGAGACCTTTGATCTACCCTCTTTGGTAGGCGCTGTGGCCATCGACGCGGGAGCCTCTACCGGAGGATTCACAGATTGCATGCTCCAAAATGGCGCGTCAAAAGTCTACGCGGTGGATGTAGGATACGGCCAGCTGGCCTGGAATCTTCGGCAAGACCCCAGGGTTGTCTGTATGGAACGCACCAATGTCCGTTATTTAACCAGCGAAGATATTCCAGACCCCCTGGATTTTGGAAGCGTTGACGTTTCCTTTATTTCGCTGCGCCTCATTCTCCCTGCCCTCCGGCCCCTGCTGAAGGAAACGGGTCAGCTGGTCTGTTTGATCAAGCCCCAGTTTGAAGCAGGGAAGGAGAAGGTTGGAAAAAAGGGGGTGGTCCGGGATAAGAAGGTCCACCTGGAGGTCTTGGAGCAATTTTTGCAGCATGCCGCGGCTTGTCAGTTTTATGTCAAAGACCTCACCTTCTCTCCCATCCGGGGACCAGAAGGAAACATTGAATATTTAGGTCACCTGACGGTGACAGAACAGCCCCCTTACTCTGGGGACTTGAAAGCTTTGGTGGAGGCGTCTCACCAACGATTGGAGGGAAATGAACCGTGAAAATTATCCTGTGTCCCAACCCTTTTCGTGACAAAGGATTAAAGGCTGCCAGAAGTACCGAACGTCTGCTCAGTGCCGCGGGTGTTCACACAGAATATTGCTTTCCCTTCCCAGTGGAAAAGTCCAACATTGGGGAGATTGATCCCGCAATCAAAATCAAAGAGATGAAAACGGAGCTGCCGGACGCGGATTTTCTGGTCTGTTTCGGCGGCGACGGGACCATTCTCCACGCGGCTAAGGATGCCAGCAGTTTTGGCGTTCCCATCGTGGGGGTGAACATGGGCAGTGTCGGGTTTATGGCGGAGTTGGAACAAGGAGAGCTTCTTCAGCTGACCCGTCTGATCAGCGGGGAGTACAGCCTGGAAAATCGGATGCTCCTGGACGTGCGGGTCATTCGGGAGGGGCGGGTGATCTTTCGAAGCACCGCACTCAATGACGCAGTTATCACGAAAGGAGCTGTCGCCCGTGTAATCGACTTACAAGTCTATGGAGATAAAATTCTGATTTCCAATGTATTTGGCGACGGCGTCATCTTGGCAACCCCCACAGGGTCCACCGCTTACTCCCTCTCTGCCGGAGGACCCATCGTGGAACCAACGGCGGAGAATATTATTATGACTCCCATCAGCGCCCATACCCTCCAGGCCAAGGCCATGGTTTTGGACAAAAACCGTCTCATTGATATTGTGGTTCCCAAGCAGAGCCGGAAAACCGCATACCTCTCTGTGGATGGGGGAAAAGCCTTTAAGCTCTTCTCTGGAGATACCGTGGAGGTCAGCCGTTCCCGCCGCTGCCTGTGCCTGGTAAAATTATCCGACAAAAGTTTCTACGAGATGATCAACCATAAGTTGGAAAGGAGGAGCCGGGCATGAAAGCCAGAAGGCAGGCGGAGATTCTTGCCATCATTCAGGAGTATGATATTGAAACCCAGGACCAACTGCTGGAAAAACTGCGGGAAAAGGGGATGAAATCCACCCAAGCCACCATCTCTCGGGATATCAAGGAGCTTCACCTGGTGAAAGAGCTCACAGGACGCAGCACCTATAAGTATGCCGTCAGTGAGCGGAAAACCTCCCTGAATGTGGCTGGACGCCTGAACAATATTTTTCGGGAAAGCGTTACCTCCTTTGACAGCGCCCAAAATATTGTGGTGCTGAAAACCATGCCTGGTCTGGCCTCGGCGGCTTGCTCTGCATTGGATGGGATGCACTTGCCCAATATGGTAGGCAGTTTAGCTGGGGATGACACCGCCATCCTCATCATGCGGACCACCCAGGATGCGGAAGAGCTTTGTCTGGAGATTGTAAAAATGTTGGAAAAGAATCCATAAGGATTGGAAAGGGGCGCTGGACCGTGCTTTCTTTGCTCCATATTGAAAATATTGCCCTCATTGACCAAGCCGATCTCTCTTTGGGGCCGGGATTCAATGTCTTGACCGGGGAAACCGGCGCTGGTAAGTCTATTATCATTGATGCCATCAGTGCCGTGCTGGGTGAGCGGACCAGCCGGGATCTCATCCGAACCGGGGAAAAGGCGGCACTGGTCACCGCGCTGTTTCAGTCCCTTCCCGAGCTGCCCTGGTTTCAGGAGAATGGCATCTTTCCCGATGCCAATGGAGAACTGCTTATCTCCCGAAAGATTCAGGCGGACGGAAAGAATCTCTGCCGGGTGGGGGGAATTCCCTGTACCGTAGTTCAGTTAAAGGCTCTGGGCAGCCAACTGATTGATATCCATGGGCAGCATGACGGTCAGCAGCTGTTGGATGAAGCCTGTCATTTGCAGTATCTGGACAATTTCGGCGGTCTGCACGCAGCCCTTACCAGTTACCAAGAGGCATACGAAAAACTGGATACCCTGCGCCGGGAGATTGCCTCTCTGCAAATGGATGAGGCGGAGAAAGCACGTCGGCTGGATATCCTTCAGTTTCAAATTGAAGAACTGGAACGGGCAGAACTCCGCCCGGGAGAAGAGGAAGAACTGGAGGCACGAAAAACCATCCTCCGCAGCGCAGACCAGCTGGTGGCCGCAGTGGAAGGCGCCTATGGGGCGATCTTTGGTGATGAGGATCGAGATGGGGCGGCCAGTCTCTTGGCAGAAGCGGAGAGCAGTCTCGCACCTGTCATGGACTTTTCCAGTGAACTCGCGCAAGTATCTGGAATCGTGGCGGATCTTCGTTATACGGCGGAAGACGCAGCGGAACGCCTACGGGATCTGCGCAGCAGCCTCGATTTTTCCCCCAGTGAACTGGACGCGGTAGAGAGCCGCTTGGATCAGCTCCACCGCCTGAAAAAGAAGTATGGTGCCTCTGTCCAGGAGATGCTGTCCTATCTCTCCCGAAGTAGACAGGAACTGGAACAAATTGAAATGGCAGATGATACCCTGCTCCAGTTGAAGAAAAAGAGAAAGGAGCAGTTGGCCAAAACCCGTGCGCAGGCAGAGATTCTCTCCGCGCAACGTCGAGAAACAGCGGAACGCCTGAAAGCCCGGATTGAGGAGGAGCTTCGCCAGCTGGACATGCCAAAGGTTCGCTTTCAGGTGGAGTTTTCTCAAAAACCTGGAAAACTGGGGCTGGATGAAACTGGTATGGACGAGGTCCGCTTTCTCATGTCCGCCAATGTGGGGGAGAACCTCAAGCCGATCGCCAAAGTGGCCTCTGGGGGAGAATTGAGCCGGATTATGTTGGCGCTGAAAAATGTTTTAGCGGAAAACGATCAGATTATGACCCTTATCTTTGACGAGGTAGACACCGGCGTCAGTGGTCGGGCCGCTGGAAAAGTGGCGGAAAAAATGAGCCGTCTCTCTCAACGTTGTCAGGTTCTTTGCGTGACGCACCTGGCCCAAATCGCGGCGATGGCGGACAGCCACTACGCTGTTCGAAAAGAGGAAAAAGAAGGTCGAACCTTTACCAATGTGGAAACGCTGGACCGACAGGGACGAAAAGAAGAACTGGCCCGGCTGACCGGCGGCACCCACCTGTCTACCGCCATCTTAGAGGGGGCAGAAGAACTGCTGCGGGAAGCAGAAGCCTTCAAGAATGGCCGTTGACAAACAGGAGAAAATGGTGTAGAATCCATAGCAATGAAACACTCTGCCACTGTGATGAAGGGAAGAAGTAGCCTGCGTGCCTGCTGCACAGAGAACCCCTGGTTGGTGAAAAGGGGAGAGCGCCGCCGGTAAAGTTACCTCCTGGAGCAGCTGCCTGAACCTCCTATCCTCTGGGGAGAAGTAGGGTATGTCGGGAGCGCCCGTTATCGCGCAGGAGGTTTGACCGGAAACCGTCAGACCCGCTGAGGCCTCTTTCGTGAGAAAGGGGTAAATAGAGGTGGTACCACGATATTTGTCGTCCTCTGTCATGATCCATGACAGGGGACGTTTTTTCTTCCCCTGTTACATTGAGAAAAGGAGAATTGTCATGCAGATCTATGAAGAACTGAAAGCTCGCGGCTTAATCGCCCAAGTGACGGATGAAGAGGAAATCCGAGAGCTGGTCAACACAGGAAAGGCCACGTTTTACATTGGATTCGATCCCACGGCGGACAGCCTGCATGTGGGGCACTTTATGGCGCTGTGCCTGATGAAGCGTCTACAAATGGCGGGCAACCGTCCCGTGGTTTTGGTGGGCGGCGGCACCGGATATATCGGAGATCCTTCGGGGCGCACCGATATGCGTTCCATGATGACCCCGGAAACCATCCAGCACAACTGTGACTGCTTCAAAAAGCAGATGGAGCGGTTTATCGATTTCGGAGAGGGAAAGGCCATTATGGTCAACAATGCCGATTGGCTCCTGAAGCTCAATTACATTGATCTTCTCCGTGACGTGGGTGCCTGTTTCTCTGTCAACAACATGCTCCGGGCTGAGTGCTATAAGCAGCGGATGGAGAAGGGCCTGTCCTTCCTGGAATTTAACTACATGATTATGCAGTCCTATGACTTCTACCATCTCTTCCAGGAATATGGATGCAATATGCAGTTCGGTGGCGATGACCAGTGGTCCAATATGCTGGGGGGAACGGAGCTCATCCGGCGGAAGCTGGGAAAGGACGCCTATGCAATGACCATCACCCTTCTGATGAATTCCGAGGGCAAGAAGATGGGGAAGACCGCCTCCGGTGCGGTCTGGCTGGACCCCCAAAAAACCTCCCCCTATGAATTTTACCAGTATTGGCGCAATGTGGGCGATGCAGATGTGCTCAAATGCATTCGAATGCTGACCTTCCTCCCGCTGGAAGAGATCGACAAGATGGACGCTTGGGAGGGCGCACAGCTGAATACCGCCAAGGAGATTTTGGCCTATGAGCTGACCAAGCTGGTCCACGGGGAGGAAGAGGCCAACAAAGCCCAGGAAGTGGCTCGTGGTCTCTTTGCCAAAGGAGGGGATACTGCGAACATGCCCTCTACCGCCCTGTCCGCCGAAGATCTGACCGACGGTTCCATCGGCATTTTGGACTTGATGCTTCGCTGCGGTCTGGTTCCTTCGAAAGGGGAAGCCCGTCGCTTGGTACAGCAAGGGGGCGTGGAAGTTGCCGGAGAAAAGGTAAAAGAGATTTCTGCAGCTTTCACCGCAGAGCAGCTCTCTGGAGAGGGGCTGGTCATCAAGAAAGGAAAGAAGGTATTCCACCGGGCTTATCTGGCCTCTTGATCTCGTCGGAAAACAACGTGTCCCAGACCTGCATTTCTGGGACACGTTATTTTTATACCTGCATATTTTGTTTTGGCTGAGAGAGCGCCTTGCCTTTGTACTCTGACAAAAGGAGACCAACAAAGGTACAGCCGATGCCCACCCCAGACAACGGTGTAATGGTCTCGTGGAGAATCAAAACAGAGGTAATAACGGTAATCACCGGGACCATATAGATATAGACGCTGGTTTTTAGAGCGCCTAAAATCTTTACTGCAAAATTCCAAGTGACAAAACAGAGGGCGGAGGCGCCCAGGCCCAAAAAGAGAAGATTGACCAGGTTGGTGGGGATGGTCAACCGCTCCAATCCAAGCCGAAAATCAAAGAAGAATAGGGTAGGGAGCATAAACAGGATGCCATAAAGAAAAACGCGGCGGGTAATCAGAACGGTGGGATATCCCCAGGCGCTGATCTTCCTGGTTAAAATAGAATAGCAGGCCCAAACAAAAGCCGCCAGCAGGGCCAGCCAATCCCCCTTGGGATTCCAGGCCAACTGGGCTCCATTGAAACTGATCAGGCAGATTCCCACGATCGCCACCAGAAAACCTAAAAAGAAATGGAGCCGCAGTTTTTCTTCTCCCCGCAAAAACCAGTGGGTGAGGATAGCCGTCAGAAAGGGCGCAACGGAGAGAATGACCCCCACATTGGACGCCATGGTATATGTAAGCGCGATGTTTTCCAGCAGATAGTACAAGCAGATTCCGCACAATCCAGCGGCAGCCAACGTCAGCTCCTGTTTCGGGGAGGTTCCCTTTATTCTCCTGGGGCAGACCAAGAACAACGCCGCCGCCCCCAAAAGGAATCGGAACAATAGAATTTCGATCGGCTGAAAATCCTTCAGCAAAATTTTTGTAGAGATAAAGGTCGTTCCCCAAATAAAGATTGTAAGTAAGGCGGCCAGATGCCCAGGGGTGGTGCGGTCAAATTTCACAGATTTGTGCCTCCTTTGTGCGCCTGCTCCCGGAATATGTCCCGATAGGCACCGGGAGAAAGACCAATGAACCGGCTGAAATAGTTCGTAAAATGACTTTGATCAGAAAATCCCGCCTGAAGTGCGGCCTCTGCGGGAGAGATTCCCTGCTCCAATAACTTTTTCGCGGCTTCAACACGAATATTCTCCAAGTAATGGTAAGGCGTGACACCTTTGGACTTGGTAAAAGCCCGTAAGAGAGTAGATTTGCTCAAGCCGATTTGGTGACAAATCTGGCTCAGGGAAAGCCGCTGCGCAAAGTTTTCCTCCATAAAAGTACAGGCCGTTTCCACCTCCCTACGGCAATCGGACAGGGCAGGGGGAAGGGGATGGTGATACCGCCGCATCAGCTGGGTGAGCAACAGGAGAAAGTATGCTTCTTTTTCAAAGGTTCCCGTCTGCTCCAGAATCATTTTGTGGAGCAGACGGAAAGCACTGGTGATATCCTCGTCCTGAATGACAACAGAAGAAAATCTGGGGCGGGATTTCTCCCCTAAAATGTCTTCTGCCAAAATTTCCATCCGCTCAGGGGAAAGGTTACATGCCTTGTAGTCTAGCATCTCCGGCCCACACTGGGTACAGGCGTGGCTATCCCCAGGATTGAGCAAAAGAAGGGAACCCGGCCGGAGAAGATATGTCTGCTGTCTGCAGGAAAGCCGCCTGGTGCCAGACTCAACAAGTCCGATGACATAATACCCGTGAAAATGGTTGGGAAAGGGCCGCTGGGTTCCTTGCAGGCGGTATGCCTCTATTTGCAGAGATTCATCATAGACAGCAGTCCGAACTGTTTGTTTCATAGAAAAAGCCCCTCCTTAGATGCCTGTGTCCTTATTGTAACACAAAGGCTGAGCAGGCGGCTTGTAAAATATCTTCTTTTTCTACGACATCTCCAACAAAAACGTCCCCTGTTGCCTTAAGACAACAGGGGACGTTCTCTCCTATCACACGGGTTAGCTGGTCAAATATTGACGAACCAACTCCTGCAGCAGTTCATCCCGATCCAGCTTTCGAATCAACGTGCGGGCGTTATTATAGTTCGTGATATAGGTGGGATCCTCCGACAAAATATATCCGACAATCTGATTGATCGGATTATATCCCTTCTCCTTCAAAGCGTCGTAGACAGCCATGAGCGTTGCTCTCATCTCTTCGTTGCGGTCTTGGACCACCTGAAATTTTCGGGTAAATTCAGAATCCATTGGTATCCCCCCAATCACGAGAATCATAATTTATCAAATACATCATACTCCTCAAACGGGAGAAAGTAAAGGGGAAAAAAGTTAAAAACAGGAAATTTTTTCACCGTAAGGTAGCGCCAAAGGCTTTTTCCAGGCTTTCCAGAACAAGTTTTACCTCATCGTCCGCCTCCTGCGCGGTCAGGCTTCGGTCGTCAGCCCGCAGGATCAAATTAAAGGCCACGGATTTCTTCCCTGTCGGCAGGTTACTCCCCTGATAGATATCGAAGAGGGTAACATCTTTCAAAAGACCCTTCGCTGCGGTGCGGATGCAGGCCTCCAGCGCACCCACTGTGGCTCCCACATCCACAAGGACAGCAATGTCTCGCGTGACTGCGGGGAACTTAGGCAGAGGCGTGTACTCCGGGTCAGAGCCCCGGCTGGCAAACAGAGCGTCGAACTTCAATTCCCCATAGTACAGTTCTGTGTCCACACCATAGTTGGCGGCCACCAACGGATGGATCTGTCCCAGAATTCCCACTTCCTGTCCCTTTACATAGACCTTGGCACAGCGGCCTGGGTGATAGGACGGGTGGCTGTGCTCAGCCTCATAGGTAACCTCTTCCGCCCGGATACTGGCCAGGATGGTTTCCACCGCACCTTTTAAGGTGAAGAAGGTTTCTTCCGGGCCATAGATCCCCAGAGAGAGCATTTTGGGTTCGTCGGCCATCCCATCCTCCCGCTCAAAATAGGTGCGTCCCAGTTCATAAAGATGGGCAGATTTATTGCGGTAATTGTAGTTCCGGGTGAGAATTTCCAACATGGAGGGCAGAACTGTGGTCCGCATAATGGAGGTGTCCTCTCCCAGGGGATTCATAATTTTCATGGACTTGCGTAAGGGATCGTTTTCGGGGAGGCGAATCTTATCATAATAAGTGGGGCTAATGAAAGAATAGGTGATGATTTCATCATACCCCATTCCCCGGCAGACGCCGCCCAACGTCCGCTCCAGCAGCTGCTCCGGGCTGTATCCGCCCTGGGTTGTGACACCGCGCATAGAGGTAGTGGGAATCTGATTGTAGCCATAAAACCGTGCCACTTCCTCCGCCAGATCGGAATAATGCTCCACGTCTCCACGCCAAGACGGAACGGTGATGGTCTCTCCCTCCGCGCCAAAGCCCAAGGCAGTGAGAATCCGAATCATTTCCGGCGTGTCGATCTCTGTCCCCAGCAGAGCATTGATTTTTTCTGGACGAAGAAGCAGCTGCTTAGGCTGGGGAACATAGTTGAGAAGATCAATGACCCCGTCCAAAACCTCGCCTGCGCCCAGACGTTCCACAAGCTCACAGGCCCGGTTGACTGCGGGAAGGGTATTGAGGATATCCAATCCCTTCTCAAATTTTGCCGAGGCCTCCGTCCGCATGCCCAGGGCCAGCGCGGTCCGGCGGATGGAGGTTCCATTGAAATTGGCAGATTCAAAGACCACGTCTACCGTGTCCTCTACAATTTCACTGTTCTCACCACCCATGATCCCGGCCAGTCCCACCGCCCGGTGTTCGTCGGCGATGACCAACATAGAGGAATTTAGGTTGCGTACATTGCCATCCAGGGTGGTGAGGGTCTCGCCCTCTTCCGCCCGTCGGACAATGATTTTTCCTCCTTTGACATAACGATAGTCAAAGGCATGCATGGGCTGGCCATACTCCAGCATGACGTAGTTGGTGATGTCTACAATGTTGTTGATGGGCCGCACTCCGGAGGCCCGGAGGCGATCCCGCATCCACTTAGGGGAAGGCCCAATCTTAACATTGCGGACCATTCGTGCGGTATACCGGGGACAGAGATCTGTGGCAGGAATTTCCACATCCAACAGATCAGAAAGATTGCCCGGTCCGCCGCCGTTCACCACAGGGTCGTGCAGGGTCAGCGCCTTGCCATAGGTCACCGCGGCCTCCCTGGCAAGCCCAATCACGGACAGACAATCCGGCCGGTTGGGAGTGATTTCAAACTCCACCACGTGGTCGTCCAGCCCAATGGCAGTGCGGATATCATCGCCTGGCTTCAATCCCTTGGCCTTTAGGTCGGGGTCCGATTCCAATAGAAAAATCCCGTCTACCACACTGTACGGCCAGTCGTTGTCCGTCATGCCCAGTTCCTTATAGGAGCAGAGCATGCCATTGGACTCCACTCCCCGGAGTGTTCCCTTTTTTATATGGATTCCCCCGGGCAGGGTGCTGTTATCTTTGGCCACCGGGACCAAGTCCCCCTGGGAAACGTTCTGTGCCCCTGTGACAATTTGAAGGGGAGTGCCTTCTCCCACATCCACCTGACAAATCCACATGTGATCGGAGTTTTCATGGCGCTTGATCTCCACCACGCGGCCAACCACCACGTTGGAAATTTCTTCCCCTTCTACCTCTGTAACCTCCACCTTGGAGCCGGAGAGGGTCATATCCTCGGCAAAAGCCCGGTCTTTGGCCTCCACGGGGACAAACTCATTCAGCCATTTTCTTGACAGTAACATCGTAGCACTCTCCTTTCTTAAAACTGCTCCAGGAAGCGGACGTCGTTTTCAAAAATCAAGCGCAGGTCAGCAATCTTAAACCGGCGCATTGCCATGCGCTCCAGCCCCATGCCGAATGCCCAGCCTGAATAGACTTCGGGATCAATGCCGGACATCTCCAAGACCTTGGGGTGGATCATCCCGGCACCCAGTACCTCAATCCAGCCCTCTCCCTTGCAGGTGGGACAGCCTACACCGCCGCATTTATGGCACTGGACATCCATCTCACAGGAAGGCTCTGTAAAGGGGAAGTGGTGGGGACGGAACCGGGTTTTGGTGCCTGCTCCATAGAGCTGCTCCATCACAGCGTTCAAGGTTCCCTTCAGGTCCGCCATGGTAATGTTCTTATCAATCACCATGCCCTCCACCTGGTGGAACATAGGGGAATGGGTGGCATCTACCTCATCCTTCCGGTATACCCGGCCAGGGGCCAAGATGCGGATGGGGAGAGGCTTGGTCTCCATGGCATGGACCTGCATGGGAGAGGTCTGGCTGCGGAGCATCACCCGACTGTCCTGATCGAAATAGAAGGTATCCGACCAGTCTCGGGAAGGATGGCCCTCCTCTGCGTTCAGACGGTCAAAATTGTAGTATGCCAATTCCACTTCCGGGCCATCCAGAATGGTAAAGCCCATCCCTACAAAAATGTCCTTGATTTCGTCCAGGGCAATATACATGGGGTGCTGATGTCCCAGCTTGGTCCGTTGACCAGGGATGGTTACATCCACCGCCTCTGCTTCCAGGCGGGCCTCCAGCTTAATTTCCTCAATCTTTTTTTTCTGGGCGTCAATCTCCGCGGTCAGTCTTTCCCGCACTTCATTGGCCAGCTGACCAATGACAGGGCGCTCTTCCGCGCTGAGCTTTCCCATCTGCTTGAGCACAGCGGTGAGTTCTCCCTTTTTGCCCAGGTATTTGACCCGAAGTGCCTCCAAATCCACCGATTCCTTGGTGACGGCCAAGGCGGCCAAAGCCTCTTGTTTGATCTTTTCCAGTTGTTCCTTCATTCTGCTTCCTCCCAAATAAAAAAGCCCTTCCTCCCGTAAAAACGGGACGAAAGGCAACATTCTTCCGCGGTACCACCCGAACATTCGTACAGAAACCCATACGCACTTCATTGTCTGATAACGGTGGACCAACCGCCGGCGTATTTCCCCGCCGAAACTCCAGGGCGAACCAAGCAGCCGTTTCCCGGAACGGCTTTCAGCCGATGACCGTTCCTCTCTGATGGCAGTGGGTCTGCTATTTTCCCCTTCCTTGTCTTTCACAGTGACGCAAGTTTACCATAAAAAAGGTTGAAATGCAAGGAGGAAAATCCTATAATAGGGGGCAGAATTGCATAAAAAATGATTTTTGGTCGGGGAGGGCACCGCCATGGTCCAGGTAACACGAGAATTTGTCCATCACTGCCTGCCCGTGCGGAAACGGGACGGACACAAGGGAACCTTTGGAAAGGTGCATATTTTGGCAGGCAGCGTGGGGCTGACCGGCGCGGCTGCGCTCACCGCCGCCGCCGCAGTTCGCACAGGCTCTGGTCTGGTATCTCTGTCGGTTCCTCCAGAGATCTGGCCCGTGTTGGCAGTGAAATGCCAGGAGGCTATGCCGGCTCCTGTGGCGCGATTTGAGATTCTTCTGGAAAATATGAACCAATGCAACGGGGTTCTCATTGGACCGGGCTTGGGCAGAAGCCGAAAGACGGATGTGCGCACCTGTCATTTGGTGGAGCGGCTTCAGACCCCGCTGGTTTTGGATGCCGATGGTATAAACGCGGTGGCAGAACATATAGATGTTCTGGACACCAGGCGTGGCCGTCTGACGGTCCTGACCCCTCACGATGGGGAATTTCTCCGGCTGAGGCAGGGGAAGGCCATTGGCCCTGATCGTGAGGCCGCTGCTTTGGCGTTTGCCCGTCAGCACGGCTGCGTGTTGGTGCTGAAGGGGCACCGAACCATCACCGCCTTTCCCGATGGGGAGACCTTTGAAAATACCACAGGAAACCCCGGTATGGCCAAAGGCGGCAGCGGAGATGTGTTGGCGGGAATGATTCTCTCCCTGCTGGGGCAGGGAATCCCGCCCAAAAAGGCAGTCCCGTCAGCGGTTTGGCTCCATGGCGCGGCAGGGGATCTGGCAGCAGCCTCCTTTGGAGAGTATGGAATGACCCCAAGTGACCTTCTCCAGAACATCCCGGCCGCTATCCAGGGGGCCATGTCGTTCCCGGTGGACTAAAACCACAAGGAGGAACTTCCTTTGCGCATGAAATTGTTTTGCGCACCCATTGTTTGTCTGCTTTTGGCCGCACTCTTGGGAGGATGCAGCAAAACTGAGTCAGAAAATGATCTGGCCCTTCAGCTGCGGTCCGATTTCTTGGCGATGGACGGCTGTTCCGGTACCATGGATGTGACGGCGGACTATGGCCAGCGAGTATATGAATATACCGTCTCGTTTTCCAGCACCCAGAAAGACGGCATGACCTTGGTCATCACCGCACCGGAGGAGGTTGCCGGCATCACAGCAACGGTGGAAAATGGCCAGACCTTCCTGAAGTTTGACGGCGTGCAGCTGGAAACCGGTCCCCTCAACGCAGATGGACTATCTCCCTTGGACGCTTTGCCAGCGTTCATCGCCGCCATGCAATCTGGTTATATCGCGGAGACAGGAAGCGAGATGTTGGGAGAGACCGAGACCCTCCGCCTCTGCTGCCGAGAGCCAGAAAAGCCCGCAGGAGAGGGGCTGGAGACCGTGTTATGGTTTGATAAAGCACAGAAAACCCTTCTACGGGGAGAACTCCGCAGCGATGGAACCACAGTGGTTCGATGTGAGTTTTCTGCCTTTATAGTAACAAAATCCACAACAGAGAAAGGATAGTGTGGTACAATGGAATCACAAAAGAAACGGACTTGGGCTGAGGTATCCATGGAAAAATTGGCCCACAACTACCACGCGCTGCGTCAGTTGACTCCTTATGGAACCAAGTTTATGGGGCTGGTTAAGGCAGATGCCTATGGCCATGGCGCTGTCCCTGTGGCAAAGAAGCTGGAAGAGTTGGGGGCGGACTATTTGGGGGTCGCCTGCTTGGACGAGGCGATTGAACTTCGGGAGGCGGGAATCCAAGCGCCGATCCTGATCCTGGGATGTACCCCTTCCTTCTATGGGAAAGAACTCATGCAGTATAACATCACCCAGGCCTGCTACGACCTGTCCTATGCCAAAGCCCTTTCTGCCGAAGCCCAGAGCGCGGGAGGAACCATTACAGTCCATATCCAATGTGACACCGGCATGACCCGGTTGGGCTTTTTGTGTGACGAGGCCCACATGACACAGTCTGCCCAGGAGATTACGGAAGCGGTCAGACTTCCTGGTCTTCATGCCGAGGGAATCTTTACCCATTTCTCCGATTCCGACGGCAGTGAGGAATACACCATGATGCAGTTTAACCGGTTCCTGGATATCATACAAAAGGTGAAGGAACTGGGCTATGAATTTGCCATCCGTCACTGTGCCAACAGCGCGGCTACGCTCCTGTATCCGGCCACATATCTGGATATGGTCCGCCCGGGCATTGTCCTCTATGGCCATTTTCCAGACCGTACAATGGACCCCGGTCTTTGCGACCTGGTCCCCGTACTGGAACTGAAAAGCCGTGTCGCCACCGTTCGGACAGTCCCTGCCGGAACCCCGGTGAGCTATGGGCGCACCCACACACTCCAGCGGGACTCCCGCTTGGCAGTGATTCCCATCGGCTATGGGGATGGATATTGCCGGGGCTTTTCCAACCGGATTACTGTACTTCTCCATGGAAAAAACGTCCCTGTGACGGGCAGAATCTGCATGGATATGTGTATGGTGGATGTTACGGACCTGCCCGATGTCAAAGAAGGAGACGTGGCCATCCTCTACGGCAGTGATCAGACAGGAAGCCAACCTGTGGAGGCCGGCGCCGAAATCATGAACACCATTTCTTATGAGCTGCTTTGCGTTCTTACCAAACGAATTCCCCGCATCTATCTGTAACCGACACGGTTCCCGAAAAAGAACCGTCTGCATAGGATAGAGCAAGGGAAGGAGACGGAGCATGGATCTACTCCGTTCTGGCCAGAGGCGGTGACTTTTTTCCCCCTTGGGGTATAAAGGCCGCCTGTCCGTGGGAGAATCATAGTAACCGCGTTACATAGGATAAGATATCCATGTAACGCAGGATTCTACTTCCGGCGGAGTGTGAGCTTTTGTGGATAATAGCGTAAAGCGTGGAGATATCTTTTATGCTGACCTGAGCCCAGTGGTGGGCAGTGAACAAGGGGGCGTTCGTCCGGTGCTCATCGTGCAGAATGACACCGGCAACCGCCACAGCCCGACTGTCATCGCGGCAGCCATCACCTCCCAAACCGGGAAGGCAAAGCTGCCCACGCACATTGAATTGGCGGCCCGGCAGTTCGGTTTGCCGAAGGACTCCGTGATCCTGTTGGAACAGATTCGGACCCTGGACAAAAAACGCCTGCGGGAACACATGGGCCGGGTAGACGGCCCCATGATGCACCGGGTAGACGCTGCCATCGCTGTGAGCTTTGGACTGCATCCAGATACTCTCGTCTAAACAAGTGGTTACGGGCATCCCGGCACAATGTTTGCCGGGAACGCCCGTCACGCAAGACCGTTTGTACAAAAAACTTGTACTTACTGTATCATCCCTTGAATGTCTTCGTGTCAGGATATTTAGGGGATGATAGGAAAGGGCCCTTGGGAGTCTTCCCAAGGGCCCTTTCAACTTATTAGTTAATATAATATGTCGCATATTAAAACCTCTTTTTGTTTTTATATTTATCTTTCGACAAATATATGCTAACATAACTAAAAAGGAGGTGATTCTATGCGTATTGTCTCAATCTTTCTCGCCACTCTTGTTCTGATCTTCAGCCTGTCCGCCTGCCAAATTGTAAACGAAGAGGAACTGGCGACCATTCGGGAGGAAGGGTACCAGCAGGGGAAAGAAAGCGCGGAAAGGGATTCTGCCTCGGCACTTTCCGCACAATATGACGCTGGGCACGAAGAAGGCTACCAAGCAGGCTATCAAAAAGGTCGGGAGGACGGGCTAAAGGAGGCCGCACAAAAAGCCAAAGCGGACAAAGCAAAGGAGGAAAGCAAGCCCCAATCCAAAACCAGCACAGCAGCATCTTCCAGCGGGAACAGCACAACCACCAGTCAGGGGACGCAGACCGCCACAGTATATGTGACAGATACTGGGTCCAAATACCATCGATATGGCTGCCGGTATCTCCGGGAGAGCTGCCACGCGCGGACGCTTTCGCAGGCCAAGGGGCAAGGCTATACGGCTTGTTCCGTTTGCAACCCACCGGCATAAAGTGCTTCCTGTTTTTCGCATAAAAATAAGGCATGCCAATAGGCCATGCCTTATTTTTATGCATTACAGTACTGGCAGCAAGCTGTCATGGTTTGTTTCATAGCAAAAGGTCGTCGCCCTCTTATAAGGTAAAGTCCTTCCCATCCAGATGGCAAAAATCCGGTGTGACCGGCCGGGGCGGCACCCGTTTCAGCGGGTCATATCGAAACGCAGAACAGGCTCCTGCCAGAGGGATCACGCCCTTTTTCTTGCAGAGGACGGTATCAGGTGTAACGGCTTTTCCCCGTTGGCAGTAGGAACAACTGGGCTCGATTTTTTTTACAAACAACATCGGGGATTTCCCTCCCTGTTTTTTACGGTATGCGTTTATTATAGCGGGTGCTTTTTGACTTTTCCACTCTTTTCTGGTCGAAGAAGAAAAAATAGATACCAGCCATTCCCCAAAGGGCCAGAACTTCCTGTCCAAGCAGGCTGGGGGCCGCCAAAGGCGTGACGGGGGCCATGGCAGGCAGCGAGAGGGGAAAAAGCAGCGTCGCCAGAGCCGTTATACCAGCGGAAAGGAGGCCATGCAGAAATTTAGCGCGGAGATAGGGCCCGGATGGTACCCCGGCCTCCCGCCAAAAGGGCAGAGACTGGCAGTGTACTGACAGACCACCCCATCCCAAGATAAACGCCGCCAGAGGCAGCGACAAAGGGGAAGATACCCCATCCCTTATGGCCGCGGTACCTGTGGAAAGCTCCATAAGGCCAACACAAAAACTCCGGCACAAAACAGGGGCGTTTTCTCCAGGAAGCAAACTGGAAAGTACGTTGACCAGAAAGGGCAACAGGCCGGAACAATCTGCCAATCTGGTCAGAACCGAAAAGAGAATCACATAGGCACAGACCCCCAGGGTAGAGGAAAAAGCATTGCGGACACACTGGGGAAATTCTGTTGTCAGAGGAGAGTGGGCGGGCCGCTCCCTTTTCCTCGTTTCCTCTTGGGCAGTCTCCTTGCCGAAAACATGGAACAGGATACCCAGCAATACGGCCGCTGTCAAATTTGCGCCCAACAGGAGAAATCCCGCCTCCTTCGCCCCAAAAACGCCCACTCCAGCGGCACCAATAAAAAAAGCAGGGCCGCAGTTATTGCAAAAAAGGGAGAGCCGCCGGGCCTCCGTCTGGGAACACTCCCGCCGCTGTACCAGCTGTGCAACGGTTCTGGCTCCCACGGGATAGCCACCAATCAAGCCAAGGCTGAGTGCGGCTGCACCGGCACCCCCGACACCAAACAAAGGCCGCATGAAGGATTCCAGCGGACGAGCACAGAGCCCAGCCAGGCCGGTGGAGATCAAAAGAGAGGAGAGCACAAAAAAAGGAAACAGAGACGGGATCAGCACATCCACACAGAGGGAAATCCCCTCCCGCGCCGCTGCGACGCTCTCCTCTGGAAAGAGAAAGAGGAGCAGGCCCACAAGGAGCAGGCCCGCGCCTTCTATCATTGCTCGTCCATGCTTTCTCATAGGACACCTCCTGCGCGTGGTTCTAAAGGGTATGCATTTGGACGCCAATTCTTGCCTGTCCCCCCCCTTGCGTCATGGAACAAGATCCGCTATAATAGACCCAATAAACTGGAAATGGAGATTCCCAATGAAGAAAAAGCTTTCTTTTTTCTTGGCTTTTTTGATGATTTTGTCCATGGCAGGTTGTACAGCAGGCCAGCCGGAGGAACCCCCGCATGTGTCAAAAAGCAATTTTATGCTGGATACCTACATTGAGATCACACTCTATGACTGGACCGATGCCAGCACCATTGATTTGGCTTTTGATGAAATTCGCCGCCTGGAGTCTCTGCTCAGTGTGGAACAGACCGGCAGTGATCTGGACCGCCTGGCCAAGGCAGCTGGGGAAGAATGGGTGGAGATTTCCCCCGAAACAGAAGAGGTCCTCCGCCTGTCAAAAGAATACGCAGCCCTTTCAGAGGGATACTTTGATGTGACCACAGGGCCACTGGTTTCCCTTTGGAACATTCACAACGAACAGGGGCACTATCCCTCCCAGGCGGAGTTGGAACAGGTCCTGCCGCTGATTGACAGCGATGATCTGCTGGTGAAGGAGGGACATGCCTTTTTGGCCCGGAAGGGGATGGTGGCCAACTTAGGGGCCATCGCCAAGGGTTATATTGCAGACCAAGTGAAGGAGCTCTTGGTTGCACAGGGGGTAGAACATGCGGTTTTGAACTTGGGACGAAACATTCTGCTCATTGGAGACAAGCAGGAAGGGACAGCATTCACAATAGGAATTCAGGACCCCAATGAGGAGGAAGGTGTTTTGGCGGATGTGGTGTCTGCGACAGGAAAGAGCATCGTTACCTCAGGGATCGATGAACGATATTTCACCTACCAAGGGAAAAAATATCACCATATCTTGGACCCTTACACCGGATTCCCGGCAGATACCGGCCTGGCCTCTGTCACCATTCTGTCAGATACCTCAGCCCAGGGCGATGCTTTGTCCACAACGTGCTTCCTATTGGGCATAGAGAAAGGAATGGCGTTGGTAGAGCAGTTGGACGATGTGGAAGCACTTTTCATTACGACGGAAGGAGAACTCATTCCGTCTTCCGGCTATTCAAATTATCAGGTACAGCAATAAAAGACTTGAAAAGGACCACGGAAGAAAAAGTTCTTCCGTGGTCCTTTTCCTCCCTTGCCTCATTCTTATGAAAAAATATTCTTTCTGAACAAAAAATAAAAAGATAATTAAGGTTTCTATAAATCAATTGACAAGGAAAAAAGACTTATTTATTATGGCGATGCCGAGTTTTTCCCTTCCCAACAGAATGCGGCGTGTACCTTTCAAAATTGTAAGGTTTCAGCCTAAAATGTAAGGAGAAACTATGGCTGTCTCATTGTATTAAGGGTATAATATAGGCGAATTGATATAAATCCGGAGGGATCGCAATGACACTACTTGAAGTAAAAGCATTGAAAAAAACCTATACTACCCGACTGGGCGGCCATCTGGTCCCCGCCCTGACCAATGTGACCTTTTCTGTGGAGAAGGGGGAATACTTAGCCATCATGGGAGAATCGGGCTCTGGAAAGACCACACTGCTGAACATTGTGGCTTCTTTGGATCAGCCCACTGGAGGTCAGGTTCTTCTGGAGGGAAAGGATATTGGAAAAATCCGGGAGCGTGACTTGGCAGAGTTTCGCCGGAAAAATCTGGGGTTCGTTTTCCAGGATTTTAACTTATTGGACACCTTTTCTCTGCGGGACAACATTTACCTCCCCTTGGTCCTGTCTGGCATGCACCATGAGGAAATGGCCCGCCGGCTGGCCCCTCTGGCAAAAAAGCTTTCCATCGAGGACATTTTGGAGAAATATCCCTATGAGGTCTCCGGCGGGCAAAAGCAGCGGGTTGCTGTGGCCCGTGCCTGCATCACAGATCCCCGGCTTCTTCTGGCAGATGAACCCACAGGTGCGCTGGACTCCCGGTCCGCAGATCAGCTCTTGGACCTTTTTGAGCAGATCAATCGGGAAGGGCAGACCATCCTCATGGTGACCCACTCCGCCAAAGCGGCCAGCCGCGCCAGCCGGGTCCTTTTCATTAAGGATGGAGAGGTGTTCCATCAGCTCTACCGGGGTGGACGCACCAATGAGGCGATGTTCACACAGATCGCGGACACCTTAACCGCCCTGGCCACGGGGGGTGCTGACCGTGGGTAAACTCTTTTTCCCCAAGATGGCCGCCGGAAATTTGGTCCGTAACCGCCGCTTTGTGTTTCCCTACTTGCTGACAGGGATCATTACTGTGGCTATGTTCTATAATATTACCTTTCTGGCTTGGCACCAAGAAATTCGGAATATGCCTGGAGGAGACACAATCCCTGCCATTATGTATTTGGGAACTATTGTGGTCGGGATTTTTTCCATCATATTTTTGCTGTATACCAACAGTTTTTTGATCAAACGGCGGCATAAAGAAATCGGCCTTTACAACATTTTGGGCATGTCGAAGCGGCATATTGCAGTGGTTCTCTTATGGGAGACGCTGTATACCTGCCTGGTCACCATCGTTGGCGGCATTCTGCTGGGGATTCTTCTGTCCAAGCTGCTGCTCCTGCTGCTTTACAAAATTTTGTTCTTTACCGTGCAGTTTGGTTTTTCGGTGAACTTTACCTCTGTGGCTGTTACCGCCGCCCTGTTTGCGGGGATCTATCTGGTGGCCCTAATGCGCAACCTTCTGCACGTCAGCCTTTCCAAGCCGGTAGAGCTCCTGCGGGGAGGGAACGTGGGGGAAAAGGAACCGAAAACGAAAGTTCTCCTGACAATAGTAGGCCTTATCACCCTGGGGGCCGGCTACTACATCGCCATCACCACAGAGTCCCCGCTGGATGCGCTGATGCTGTTCTTCTTAGCCGTTATCCTGGTCATCGTCGGGACCTACTGTCTGTTTACCGCAGGTTCCATCGCGTTCTTAAAGGCCATGAAAAAGCGGAAAAACTACTACTATCAGGCCAAGCATTTTATTGGGGTCTCGGGGATGCTCTATCGAATGAAGCAAAATGCCGTGGGTCTGTCCAATATTTGTATTCTTTCCACCATGGTCTTGGTGATGCTCTCTACCTGCGTGTGTATGTATCTTGGGGTAGGAGACGTTCTCAACGCAATGTATCCCCATGATATTACCCTCTCTCAGTCCTGGGTGGAGTCCGAAGGACCATCAAAAGAAGAATGCAGAGAAACCGTCCTTACCTTAGCCCAGCAGCATGGTCTGCGGCCGACAAAAACGCAGGAAGTAGATATCCTGCGTATGATGAATACCACTGCGGAGGGGTCCAACCTTTCAACGACAACCCGGGATGACCACCTGGGGGACCTGGTGTATACCGAAGTTATGACCGCAGACAGCTACACCCAAATCACAGGAACGCCTCTCTCCTTAGGGGAGAATGAAGCAGCGATTTACACCACAGAAAACGACGGCACATGGCATGAGGTGACTCTCTTCGGAAAGTCCTTTTCCATTGCAGCATGGCTGCCAGAATCGCCCACTGGGAAACACAGTGCCTACTCAGACCGGGAAATGATTCTTGTGGTGCCAGATGCCAGCACGTTGGAAGAAGTGTTCCAGCTGCAACTGCAGGATGAGAGCTTATCCAGCAATGTCTATTGGGAGTTCTCGCTGGACTTTGATGGCGCGGAAAAGGAGTCCGTGGAAGCGCTGTACAAAGCCATCCGTCAGATGACCTTTGAGACGGAAGGGAACTACATGGTAAGCTGCCGGCCGGCGCAGGAAAGTGAATTTTATTCCATGTATGGTGGTCTCCTCTTCCTCGGTTCGTTCCTGGGCGCTCTGTTCCTGATGGCCACAGTTTTGATTATTTACTATAAGCAGATTTCGGAAGGGTACGAGGACAAAGCGCGTTTTGCCATCATGGAGAAGGTGGGCATGAGCCAGCAGCAAATCAGAAGCGCCATTCGAAGCCAAGTCCGTGCTGTCTTTTTCCTCCCGCTTCTCGGTGCGGTGATCCATTTGCTGGCTGCGTTCAAAATGATCACCAAACTCATGTCTGCACTGAACCTTACCAATGTCTCTCTGTTCGCGCTGTGCTGCCTGGGAACCGTTGTCGTATTCGGCATGGGATATTTCATCATTTATCACCTGACAGCCCGGACATACTATAAAATCGTCCGATAAACATTCTATCCAATCACACAGAAATGAGAGATCTTCATGGCAGCGAAAAAGCAATACACCGCCTTTCAATGGAAATGCTTCATGGCGTTTCTCATGGTTTTGGACCATCTGCCCTATATTCCTGGGTTGGTGCCTCCCACAGTAACAGGCATATTTCATGTACTCACCCGCTGTGTGGGCGTGTGGTTTGCCTACTTGGCAGTGGAGGGGTTCCTGCATACCAAAAGCCGGGTCCGGTATATGGCGCGCTTGTTTGTTTGGGCCGGGATCATGGCGCTGGGCAACGCTCTCTATAATACGATCGGCGCGTCCCGGGGGCTTCACCTGTCCAACAATATCTTTCTCACGTTGGCACTGGGCGTCCTGATGCTTAACATTTTGGTAGGCAGCAATCCGGCGACCCAGTGGGGGGTGCGTCCCCGGTCCGCAGGGGAGTGGACACTCCGTCTTTTCGGCGTAATCCTTGTCTTGGCAGCCAGTCTTTTCTCCGAAGGCGGTATCCTGATTCTTCCCTTTCTTCTCATCACTTATTTGTGCCGGGAACGGATGGTCCTGCGCAATGTACTCTATTTTGCGCTGTCCGCTGTGCTGTTTCTTCTGGTTTTTGTCCCTTACCCCACAGCGCAGGAGACCCTGCAAATGTTGGCATTTAACTCGGACTTTCTGTTTATTACGGTCCTGCCCGTCCTTTCTCATTATGATGGCACACGAGGGCCTAATACCAAGGGAAGCAAGTACTTTTTTTATGTGTTTTACCCTCTGCACCTTTGGGTGATTGGGATTCTCGCCTTGTGGTTGACTTGAACTTAAAAATTGGCACAGCCGTGGAAAGCATTGCGCTTTCCACGGCTGTGCGGTATGATAAAGAAAAGAAAGGGGGCATCAGGCCATGTACCGGATCTACCTGGTAGAGGATGATCGGGTGATTGCCAAGACCATTGCCGATAAATTAACCGCCTGGAACTTCACCGTAAAATGCACCCAGGACTTCTCCTCCATTCTGGGAGAATTTGTGGAATTCCAGCCCCACCTTGTCCTCATGGATATCACGCTGCCGTTTTTCAATGGGTACCACTGGTGTCAGGAAATTCGCAGGGTTTCCCAAGTTCCGATCCTTTTCCTGTCCTCGGCGGCGGAAAACATTAACATCGTTATGGCCATCAACATGGGGGCAGACGACTTTATTGCAAAGCCTTTTGACCTCTCGGTGCTGCTGGCAAAAGTCCAGGCGGCCCTTCGCCGGGCATATGACTATCAAGGGCAGAGTCATTTGCTGGAACACAACGGTGCGCTGTTCAGCAGTCTGGAATGTTCCGTGACCTATGAGGGAAAGAAGGTTGAGCTCACCAAAAATGAAACCCGTATGATGCAGGTGCTCTTGGAAAATAAGCCCAACGTAGTGTCCCGGGATACACTGATGGCAGCCCTCTGGGCTTGTGATTCCTATGTGGATGAAAACGCATTGTACGTAAACATCACAAGATTACGGAAAAAACTGGAACGTATTGGGCTGCGGGAATTCATCCAAACCAAAAAAGGCATTGGATACATGGTGAAGTAGCATGAATGACACACCGCTTTTTGGCGCTTGGCTGGCATCTCGAAAGCTGGTTGCGGCGGCGGGACTATTTTGCGCTCTGTCGGGGGTGCTGATCTTTTGGCTCTATGGACTGCCGGGAGAGGCCATTGCTTACCTGCTCTGCCTGTGCTGTATCGGAACTTCCTTCTGGGCCGTACTGAGCTTTGTGCGGTTTTGGAGGAAGCACAAGATCCTTCGAAAAATGGAGGAAGCAATTTTTGTGACAGCGGAAGACCTGCCGGAGACCACCACATTGATTGAGGAGGACTACCAACATTTGATCCAACGGCTGGTGCGGGAAAACCGTCAGCGACAAGCTGCGGCAGACAGCATGCTGGAAGATTTGACCTCCTACTATACTCTCTGGGTCCACCAGATCAAAACACCCATCGCGGCAATGGACCTGCTGTTACAGGCAGGGCCTGACAGAGCCACGGAAATGGAAATTGAACTACAGAAAATTGCACAATATGTGGATATGGTACTTCAGTACCTCCGCCTGGACAGCACGGACAAGGATTTGGTTCTGCAGCGATGTCAGCTGGATGCGGTGGTGCGGCAGACAGTGAGAAAATATGCCAAGCTCTTCATTTTGAAAAAGATCCAGCTGGTGTTTCAGGAGACAAAATGGGAAGTTTTAAGTGATGAAAAATGGCTCTGCTTCCTGCTGGAACAGCTGCTGTCCAACGCCTTAAAATACACGCCGGAAGGCGGGAAAATATCCATTTTTCTGGAAGGAGAAACAAACCTGGTGATTGCAGATACCGGCATAGGAATTGCACCGGAGGATTTGCCACGGGTGTTTGAAAAAGGGTTTACTGGAAACAACGGCCGTATGGACAAAAAAGCCACTGGCATTGGGCTCTACCTTTGCCGGCGGGTCACCAATCTGCTGGGCCATACCATTTCCATTGCATCAGAACCAGGCGTAGGGACCCAGGTTCTCCTCGGACTGGGCCGGCCGCAATTCGATATCGAATAAACCAATGACCCGCTGTCTTCTCTGGAAAAAGACAGCGGGTCATTGATTTATGATCAGGTTGTTTTTGCCGCTGGATGCCGCCAGGCGAGCCGCAGAAAACGAAACGCGAGAAACAATCCGCTCAGGAGCAGAAAGAAGTAAAAACTGACTGTCCGGCTCAGCAGCATGGCGCTGGGGAGAAGGGCTCCCGGGAAGATTGTTTGATATAGCAAGAGAAACCCTCCCTCTGTGAGACCAACCGCGCCAGGCAGGGGCAGGGAGGACACCGAGAGAAACAGAACGCCCTGCAGCCCAACCATCGCCCAAAAAGACTGTCCCTGCAGCCCAAAAGCCAAGTAAACCCAGAACGGAACACTGTGGTAAGCTGCCAACTGTACAAGAGAGGTGAGAAACATCTTACCCAGCTGCCGTTTATGGGTACGGTAACACCTGGTACATTGCCGCAAATCCTTCCACTGCTTTTCTCCCCAGCGTCTCCAGCCTTCTGCGCGCTGGGGAAAAAGGCGGCGCGCTGGCCGCATCAGCCATCCCCAAAGAGTGGGAAGGGCCCGTGGAGAGAACACCGCACCGCACAGAGCCACCACCACCAGCAGATTGAGCACTGCGCCAAATGCAAAGCAGAGCCACACGCCGTTCCCCAGGCGGATCAGCTGCGCATGGTGCAGGAAAAAACCAACACTGGCCCAAAAAACCGCAGCCAACTGAAAGGAGAAAAAGTCGGTCAGCAGCGCCAGGGCGCCAGGTGCTGGTGCGTGTCCGTCCCGATACATGGCATAGAGCTGCATCGGCTGACCACCAGAAGCAGAAGGGGTCACGGAACTGAAGAAAAACCCCGTAATGGCGTAGAGAAGGCAGGAGGCGTACGGCGCCGGAGAGCCAAACAGTCCCAAACCAGTTTGAATGTTTTTGGCTTCACAGCAGAAAAAGAGCATCATGCAGGCCGCGCCCACAGCCAGCCAGGACCATTCCGCCTGACCCAGCGCGGTCCATAGCTTGCCCGGGTCCTGGTCGGACAGAAGGATATAAAATGTAAGTCCCAAGAGGGCCAGAAACATCCCTCCACAGGCAATGCCTTTTTTCCAATGTAATTTATTCATACAGGTCTAATGTCTGAAAGCGAAACCCCTGTTCCAGCCACTGGGGCAACAGGGTTTGCAATGCTTGAATGGTCCGACCCGGCGCGCCGGCATTTCCCCGTCCATCATGCAGACAAATGACCGCGCCTGGATAGGCGCGAAGCCGCAGACGCCGGGCAATCTCGTCCGGCGTCATGCTCCGCTTCCAATCTTGGGCCATCACATCCCAGAGGACCAGCCGCAGATGGCGCGCTCGGATTTGACGGAGGGAGGCCCAGTTCACCACACCCCAAGGTGGACGGAAATATTGCGGCGAGATACCCAACTGGGCAAGGGCCTCCAATCCGTCTGAAAAATCAGACCGGGTCTGTTTGGGTGTCATGAGATAGGCACTGCGGTGAGATGCAGAGTGAAACCCAATGAGATGTCCCTCCGCCTGCATTCTCTGGATCAGCGCGGGATTTTTCCGGGCAAACTCTGTCACCACGAAAAATGTGGCTGGGATATGGTAGCTTGCCAGCAGGTCCAGCAGAATAGGGGTATATTCCGGATGTGGTCCGTCATCAAACGTAAGATACAGTGTCCCTTCCCGCCAGCGGTTTCTCCGCCCCATCCGGTGCCGCGTCTTTTGCCAGGTGGAGGGGAGAAAGGCATAACTCCCGACGGTCAGTCCCCCCACCAAAAAAAGCGGAATCAACATACAGCCCGCCTTGTCTCTGCAAAACGGTCCAAAGGGGTCGTCTGGTCCAGACTTCGCAGCGCCACCGCCATTCGCTGCTTCATATCCTCCAATGCCTCCGGGTCCCGCAGAAGAGAGAGCACCTCTGAGGCCTCTTTCCCTTTGTCCCAAAGGACTTTCCCAAATCCCTGCTGTTCAATATAAGCGGCATTGGCCTCCTCCTGCATGAGGAAGGGGCGGAGCAAGCACATAGGGGTTCCCGTATGGATTGCCTCAAACGTGGTGATTCCTCCCGCTTTTGTCAGAAGAAGATCGGCCCGCGCCATATACTGGGCCACCTTCTGGGTAAATCCGATGACCTCAAAGGAGGGATAAGACTTCGTCAGTTCCCGGCGGAGACTCTCATTCTGCCCTGTAATCACCGTGACGTGGAGATCAGAGGCCGCGTCCAGTGCGGAGAGCAGTTCTTCCGCCCGGGGGATCAGTCCCAATCCACCGCCCATCACCAGCACTTCCTTGGGAGAGGAGGATGCATGGAACTGAAACTGAAATGCCTGCCGCACAGGAATTCCACTGACAACTACACGCTCGGCCGGGATTCCCCTGCGAAGAAGTTGAAGCCGGGTGGACTCATCCCCTACGAAATAGCAGTCTGTTCCAGGGGCAATCCACTCACTGTGGGCGTCCAGATCCGTAATGTAAGTATAAAGGGGCAGGGTGCTCCCGGTGGTCCGCTTGTAGGCGGAGATATATTGGGAGCTGAGCGGCAGGGTTGAGATCACCAGATCCGCCTGGCTTTCATACAGCAGTTGGTCCAATTTTTGAACCATCGTTCGCTTCATCGGGGTACAGCGGTAACGGCCCGCCATTCGATTGAGCATATTATAGACGCCAGAGCAGTAGTTGACGGTAAAATCAAAACAGCCGTAGACCAGTCTGTGCAGCTGGGGAAAGCAGTCCTCCACAATATCCAGCACAGTCACAGATGCGGTGGGCTCCTGGCGGAGGATCTCCTCCTGCACTGCCTGGGCTGCGGCAATGTGCCCCATGCCAAACTGTCCGGTGAAGATTAAAACATGCATGCGTTTCCCTCCTTCTGGGGTTTTGTATCCCGGTTTTCCCGGCATCTTTAGTATAGCAGGGGAATCTTTTGGCAGAATTAAGAGAAAATGAAGGTTTCCTTAAGAGAATGGGTAGAAATTATTATTTCTCCGTCTGGTTTTACCATAGCCCTAAATTGCGGCACCCGCAACCAGACCTGTCCTTTTTACAACAGTTCCGGTCAAACTTGTCCACAGAAAAAAACACCATGTTATTTTTGACAAATTTTTTGTCAAAAACGGAGCATAGGTTATCGTAGCCTATTGCACTCAGGCCCGCCGTACTGGGAGATGATTTGTGCGGCCAGTTTAGGGTTGGTGTTCTTGATCCGGACAGGATACTGCAGCTTTTTCTGATATACAAACATGTCTTACGCCTCCTCCTCGCTATACTGCCAGGGCCAGGGGCCATTGCCCCAGGTGTAGGTGCTGTTCAGTGCAGCGTCATTCTGGGTCAAAGGACCGTGCTGCTCTACATAGCTTTCACGGGCAGCTTTTTCCAGCTCCACATAGTTTTGGAAGAGCGCGAAGGCTTCGCTGTCGTTGGGATGGGTGTCCAGATAAAGGCCCAGTTCTTGGATCACAAAGTCCAGGGCCCGCAGCTGGTTCAGCTTGGTATCCGCCAGTTGGGGGGCGTTGACCTTCAAGTGGAAGGGGAGATCCAAATCAGGAAAGAGCGTGCCGTTTTCCAAGGCCTTCGTCTTGGAGTACCGCTGCGGGGCAGTTCCCTGGCTGACAACAAAGGGGACCGCGAAGGGACCGCAGGCAGGCAGAGAGCCCTGCCCGGAAGGACAGGATGGGCGGTTTCCGCCCGATTGCATTCCGTTGGAATTGAGAAAGGACAATGGAAGTACCTCCTTTTACAAAAACGACGCAAAATCAAAGGGATTCGCGTTCAGTCCAGTCTATGCCCCAAAGTGGGAAATGGGAACCGAATGCGGCAGAGGATTGCGGAACAGAGGATTCTTTGCTATAATTTTAGGGAATCTCTTCCGAAGAGGGAAAGTATGTCCCGCAGCTTCCCGGCATAAGGTGCCTGGGGAGGGATGTCTTTTGAACCGATTGAAACAGCGCATCACATGGTGTGGCCTCTTGCTCACGGCTCTGGCCGTCGTGGTGCTGGCCCAGGGGACCTGGCTGGAGAAAGCTGACCCTACTTTTGCCCGAATGACCCAACAGACGTTAATCATCGACCCCGGGCACGGAGGAGAAGACGGCGGTGCGGTCTCTGTGTCCGGAAAGTCCGAGAGCCAAATCAATCTGGCCATCGCCTTGGAGCTGGACCAGCTGATGGGCTTTTACGGTGTCCCTACTGTGATGACCCGAAGCACCGATGTCTCCATCCACGATCCGGAAGCCAGTACGTTACGGGAGAAAAAAGTCTCCGACCTTCATAATCGGGTGGCTCTGATTAATCAGGTGGAGAACGCCACCCTCATCAGTATCCACCAGAATTCCTCCCCCAGCCCCAGCCACCGGGGCATTCAAGTGTTTTATGGGGACGAGGCGCTCTCCTTGCCGCTGGCACAGGCGATACAGCAGACGATGCTGGAGGTCCTTTCTCCCGAGAAAAAGCGGGCTCCCCAGCATATTGCCTCCTCGGTCTACCTGATGAACCATATCTCCTGCCGGGCCGTTTTGGTGGAATGTGGCTTTTTGTCCAACGCAGAAGAAGACCGTCTGCTCCAGGAGCCGGCCTACCAAATGAAACTGGCCATCACCATGGCCGCCTGTTACCTCAGCAGCGGAAGTTCGCAAGAAGGAGAATCCTTTGTATGAAGGCCAAAACCATTTTTTACTGCACCCAGTGCGGAAATGAGACTCCGAAATGGCAGGGGCAGTGCTCCGCCTGTGGTGCCTGGAACACGATTGTAGAGCAGCCCGCCCCGGCCAAGGGAAAGAGCGGCGGGAAACCGGCCCTCTCTACAGGGCCCATACGAAAGCCAAAACGGGTCTCTGAAATGGTCATTGACCAGGAAATTCGCTTCCCCACTGGCTTGGCGGAATTGGACCGCGTCTTGGGCGGCGGCGCGGTCCAGGGTTCTCTTGTCCTGATCGGCGGGGCGCCGGGGATTGGAAAATCCACGCTGATGCTCCAGATCTGCCATCAGCTCTGTCAGTTTGCCAAAGTTCTCTATGTCTCCGGAGAGGAATCAGAGCGCCAGCTGAAGCTCCGGGCAGAGCGGCTGGGCGTGGGGGAGATGGGGTTATATCTCTTTGCCGAGAATGATCTGGAACAGGTCTCCGCCGCCGTGGAAGAGACAGCCCCGGATATTCTGATTGTGGACTCGATTCAGACGATGTATACCGGAGATCAGTCAACCTCTCCGGGCAGCATTTCCCAGGTGAAGGAATGCACCATGGCCCTGATGCAGTTGGCTAAGGGGCGTGGAATCACCGTTTTTGTCATTGGCCATGTCAATAAAGAGGGAAACCTGGCAGGTCCCAAGGTTCTGGAACACATGGTGGACTGTGTCCTCTATTTTGAAGGGGACCGCCATATGTCTTACCGCATTCTCCGGGCCGCCAAAAACCGTTATGGCGCCACCAATGAGATTGGTGTATTTGAGATGGATGACACAGGGCTGCGGGAGGTGCCGAACCCCTCCCAGATGTTACTGGAAGGACGGCTAACCGAAGAGCCCGGCACCTGTGTCACCTGCGTTATGGAGGGTGCCCGCCCTGTATTGGCAGAGGTACAGGCCCTGTTGACCCCCACGTCCTTTGGCACGCCCCGCCGAAGCACCAATGGTTTTGATTATAACCGGGCCATGCTGCTCATGGCCGTTCTGGAAAAGCGGGGAGGGCTGGGAGTCAATACCTGCGACGCCTATCTCAATGTCATCGGGGGACTGTATCTGGATGAGCCGGGGGCCGATCTGGCAGCCGTGCTGGCGCTGGCCTCCAGCTTTCGGGACAAGCCTGTGCCACCGGACCTAGTCGCCGTAGGAGAGGTGGGACTCACAGGAGAGCTTCGTTCTGTCTCTGCCCTCAGTCAGCGCCTGTCAGAAGTACGGCGCCTGGGCTTTACCAAGTGTTTGGTTCCCCAGCGGCATGGACGGCAGACCATTGTGCCCCCGACAGGGTTACAGCTGATCCCGGTGAAAAACATCCGAGAGGCGCTGGCGGTTCTCCTGTGAGGCAGCATGGGGCAGGAAGTGAACGCACCCCTTGTGCGCGGAAGGGTTTCCTCCAGAACCCGCCCGGGAGAGCGTGCAGTATCCATCCTTTTGATAGATGCAGGGATCGGTACAGGGGATGAAATTCATGGGCATCACCTTCTTCTGATTTGGTGGTTGTAGTATTCGCCAACAGATGGGAAATTATGACGTTATTTTATCTTTCACAAAAAATACAGCAACGGCAGGCAGCTGTGATACGCTGCCTGCCGTTGCTGTATTTGTCCTGTGTATGTTGCCTATCATACCGGAAGGAAAAGAGAACCAGGGAAATTATCAAAATGCCATAGGGGATCGCAGCTCCAACCAGCACCCATATAAAGAGAAATTCTCTCGTCAAACCAAAACAGAGAATACTGCTCACCATGGTCAAGCTCTCTCTGTTTATCTACCCACAAATTGGAACCATCGACGCATCTGCACAAAAAAACAGACCCAAGGGGAAATGATTCCTCTTGAGTCTATTTCACATTACGTTTCCGATTCTGACTTCGGCAGGACAAACACCCGGATCTCTAAAATCCGTTGGTGCTCTACTCGCGTCACCGTGACATCCAGCGTCTCATAGACAAAATGGTCCCCCTCCACTGGAACACGTCCCAACTGTTCCATCACCCATCCGCTGATTGTGGCAGAATCAATGTCTACAGCCCGCAGGGAAAAGCGGTCGAAGAGATCATCCAGATTGGCAGAGCAGGAGATGAGATAGCTGCCGTCCCCTTGGGGCTTAAACTCCTCAATCACCTCATCGTGCTCATCCCAAATTTCGCCCACCAATTCCTCCAGAATATCCTCCATCGTCACGATTCCCATGGTGCCGCCGTATTCATCCACAACCACTGCCATGTGGGTTTTCCGTAGCTGAAGCAGACGAAGAAGGTCCGATATCTTGGTCGATCCTGTGGTATAAAAAACCTTACTGACCAAGCTGATCACATCTGTGTGGTTGTGGTAACGGGCAGAGAAGAAATCTTTCTCATGGACCACACCAATGATATTGTCAATAGAACCATGATAGACCGGAATCCGGGAATATCCATTTTCCGCAAACAGGACGGCAAACTCCTCCATGGTAATGGTATCCGGCGCCGCCACAATATCCACCCGCGGAGTGAGGATATCTTCCACCTCCATGTCGTTAAACTCAATGGCTGCCCGAATCAGCTCACTTTCATGGTGCTCCAACCCACCTTCGTTTTCTGCCTCTTCCACCATGGTAATCAGTTCCTCCTCTGTAATGCCTTCCTCTTCTGAAGAGCGGAAGAGCCTGATAGCTGCCTTTTGAAATAAGCTGAAAAACAGATGCAACGGCGTCAAAATCACAAGGCAAACTCGCAAAGCAGGGGCAGCACGCATACAGAAGGTTTCTGCTTGATCATTGGCCAGCGTCTTGGGGGTGATCTCACCAAAAATCAGAACAATGATCGTCAGCACAACAGTAGAGGCCGCCGGACCATAGACCGGACCCAACAACTTCGTAAAGAGAACGGTTCCCAATGTGGCAGCCGTCAGATTGACAATATTATTGCCAATCAGAATGCAGGAGAGAACTTTGTCATACTTCTCCAACAGGTCCAATGCATTCTGGGCGCGGGGATTGCCATCCTCCGCTTTGTTTTTCAGGCGAACCTTGTTGACCGAAGAGTAGGCCGTCTCCGTGGAGGAACACCATGCAGAGAGCCCCACTAAAATGACTAAAATCACGATGATTGCTATACAGGTACTGTCCATAAGGGACACATCATCTCATCTTTCCAATTAAAATTTTTTGTTTGGGACAGTCATTCGCAAGCTTACCATTTTCTTTAGCATATCATATCGTCTGACCAAATGCAAGAAAAGAAGGGAAAAAGAATTCCCCCGCAGAAAAGGTTTGCCAAACGGAAAAAAAGCAGGTATACTTTTAAGCATTGTTGTCAGGATAGAGAGGATCAAAGTTATGGATCAATTCACCTTTGTCATTCCAACCCTTCTTGGGGTAGAGGGCTTGACAGCGGACGAGCTCCGGCGCATGAACATGCAGCAGGTTCGGGCTGAGAACGGCCGGGTCTTCTGCCAGGGTACCATGGAGGACATTCCCCGGCTGAACCTCCGGCTTCGGACAGGAGAACGGGTCTTGATTTCTCTGGGCACCTTCCCAGCCCATTCTTTTGAAGACCTTTTTCAGGGAACCAAAGCCCTTCCCTGGGAAGAATTCATCCCTTCCAACGGTGCTTTTCCCGTCAAAGGCTTCAGCCTGAATTCCACCCTGCACAGCGTGCCGGCCTGTCAGTCCATTGTGAAAAAGGCAGTGGCAACCCGACTGGGCACATGCTACCACAGACAGACGCTTCCAGAAGACGGTGCCTTATATCAAATTCAATTCTCCATCATGAAAAACACCGTTTCCTTACTTTTGGATACCACAGGCCCCGGCCTTTACAAGCGAGGCTATCGGGCAGTCGGGGTAGCGGCTCCTCTGCGGGAAACCTTGGCTGCCGCGCTGGTTCTGCTCTCCGGATATCGAGGTAGAGACCCTTTTTGTGATCCTTTTTGCGGCTCTGGCACCATCCCCATTGAGGCCGCTCTGATCGCCAAAAACCGGGCGCCTGGATTAAACCGGAGGTTTTCCGCCCAAAAATGGACCTGGCTTCCCTCCCGGGTCTGGGTAGACGGTGCAGGCGAAGCCATGGACCTGGAGTATCATGGAAACTACGAGATTTGGGGAGGAGATATTGACCCCGCCGCTGTACAGATTGCCCGGGAAAATGCGGAAAAAGCGGAGGTCGAGGAGATTGTCCGGTTTTCTCTCGCCGATGCCAGAGCCTTTTCCAGAAAGGAGCCTTATGGACGAATCGTCAGCAATCCGCCCTATGGAGAACGGCTGATGGAAAAACGGGAAGCCGAGGGATTGTACCGAGATTTTGGCAGGGCAGTACAGGGACTGCCAACTGGGTGGCGCATCAACCTTCTCTCCTCTCATACTGAATTTGAGCGGACCTTTGGGCGAACAGCGGACAAAAAAAGAAAATTATATAATGGTATGATAAAATGTGATCTCTTCCAGTACCATGAAAAAAAGAAGAGCGCTACTTAATCCCTTTCAAATCTCAGGATTCTGAAAAAATGCACAAAAATGAATATGAATTTTCTCTTCTTTTCAGAAATTTCAATGTTGCGGAATTGGCAAGGGAAGGGTATTATAATACTTGAATTAGCACTCAACCAAAAAGAGTGCTAAGCTAAAAGTTTGTGAACACCATTTGAACATACATTTGAAGGAGGAACCCAACATGACATTGAAACCTCTGGCCGACCGCGTAGTGATCAAGCGTCTGGAAGCAGAAGAAACCACCAAGGGTGGCATTATCCTGACCGCAGCCGCGAAGGAGAAGCCTGACCTGTCTGTTGTCGTCGCTGTTGGCCCCGGTGGTCTGGTTGACGGAAAAGAAGTGACCATGATCCTGAAGCCCGGCGACAAAGTCATCACCAGCAAGTACATGGGAACCGAAGTGAAAATCGACGGCGAACAGCTGACCATCGTCAAGCAGAGCGACGTCGTGGCAATTGTGGAAGACTAATTTTGACCGCAGATCGGAAGGAGAACATATATTATGGCAAAGATGCTTAGTTATGGGGAAGAAGCTCGTCAGGCACTGGAGCGCGGTGTTGACAAGCTGGCCAATACTGTCAAAGTAACGCTCGGTCCGAAGGGCCGCAATGTGGTCCTGTGGAGAGCCTATGGCACGCCCCTGGTCACCAATGACGGTGTCACCATTGCAAAGGAAATTGAACTGGAAGATCCCTTTGAAAACATGGGCGCCCAGATGGTAAAGGAAGTTTCCACCAAAACCAACGATGTGGCCGGCGACGGTACCACCACCGCCACGCTGTTGGCCCAGGCCATCATCCACGAAGGCCTGAAAAATCTGGTAGCAGGCGCCAATCCCGTTGTGATGAACAAGGGAATGGCCAAGGCAACCAAGGTCGCTGTGGAGACCATTCAGAAGAATTCTCAGCCTGTCAACGGCAGTGAGGACATTGCCCGGGTTGGTACGGTCTCTTCCGGCGATGAAAAGATCGGCACCTTGATCGCCGAGGCTATGGAAAAGGTCGGTTCTGACGGTGTCATTACCGTAGAAGAGTCCAAGACGGCTGAAACTTACAGCGAAGTGGTTGAGGGCATGCAGATTGACCGTGGTTTCCTGTCCCCCTACATGGTAACCGACACGGAAAAGATGGAAGCCGTTCTGGACGATCCTCTGATCCTCCTTACCGACAAGAAGATCAGTAACATCCAGGAAATCATTCCTATCCTGGAGCAGGTTATCCAGTCCGGCAAGAAGCTGCTGATTATGGCGGAAGACGTGGAGGGCGAAGCACTTTCCACCCTGCTGGTCAACAAACTCCGCGGCACCCTGAATGTGCTGTGCGTAAAGGCCCCTGGTTTCGGCGACCGCCGCAAGGAAATGCTCCAGGACATCGCCATCCTGACCGGCGCCACCGTGATTTCCAGCGACTACGGTCTGGAGCTTCACAACACCTCTATGGAGCACCTGGGAACGGCTCGTCAGGTGAAGGCAGGCAAGGAGACCACCATCATTGTCGATGGCGGCGGAGCTCCCGAAGCCATCAAGGAGCGCACCCAGATGATCCGCAACGAGTTTGAACGCTCCACTTCCGAGTATGACCGTGAGAAGCTGCAGGAGCGTCTGGCCCGTCTGGCCGGCGGTGTTGCTGTGATCCGGGTGGGTGCCGCTACCGAGACCGAGATGAAGGAGAAGAAGCTCCGGATTGAAGACGCTCTGAACGCTACCCGCGCCGCGGTGGAAGAGGGAATTGTTGCTGGCGGCGGAACCGCTTACGTGAATGCCATTCCCGAGATTGAGAAGTTGGTTGACAGCGTGGAGGGAGACGAAAAGACCGGCGTGCAGATCATCGCCCGGGCTCTGACCGCACCTCTCCGTCAGATCGCCACCAACGCTGGCCTGGATGCCTCCGTGATCCTGGAAAAGGTAAAGAACAGCGGTGAGGTCGGATATGGGTTTGACGCATACAAGGAAGTCTATTGTGACATGATTTCCAACGGCATTGTGGACCCCACCAAGGTAACCCGCTCCGCCCTGGAGAATGCCGCTTCCATCTCTGCTATGCTGCTGACCACGGAAGCACTGGTCGGTGACCGTTTGGCACCTCCCTCCGCCACAGGTGCTGGGATGCCTGCAGGTGATATGAGCGGCGCAATGTACTAAGATAAACTGACGCGACAGCGAAGGATTCGCTGGTCCGTGGCAAAGGCGCACCGAATCCTCGGTGCGTCTTTGCCGTACTAAATGAAAAAGATTTTCCAAAAACGGCAGAGTTGTGATATAATAAAAATATACAGTCTCTGGCTGGAATGAATCAAAGGAGGCATGTCCTTTTGAAACCTCGCATTTTGATTTCCCGCTCTCCTGAGAGCAGCGGCCTGTATGAAGCCGCCGTGGAGAAAGCCGGCGGTGAGGCATTGTCTTTTCACTGTCCTGATCCGGAGATGGACTTCGACGGTTTAATTTTGGCTGGCGGGGGAGATGTCGATCCTTCGGAATTTGGTGAGTCTGATTTGGGGTCCCGTGAAATTGATCTGCCCAGAGACAAAGTAGAATTGGCTTTGGTGAACCGGTGTGTCTGTGAAAATAAGCCTATCTTGGGCATTTGTCGGGGACATCAGGTGGTGAACATTGCTCTGGGGGGAAACATCTATCAGGATTTATCCCCAGCTCTTTTGGAGGTGCACGCACAGACTTCGGAGGGGAAAAATCGAACCCATCCAGTGCGCCTGTCCATCATGACCATGCTGGGTGATCTCTACGGACAGGAAATCCTGGTCAACAGTTCTCACCACCAAGCCAACCGGCAGTTTGGCCAGGGCCTGTACGCCACAGCCTGGGACGCGGTTGGCGTCGTGGAAGCCATGCAGCACGGCAGTTTGCCCATTTGGACCGTTCAGTTTCACCCTGAACAGATGACAGGGACCAACGGAGAACCAGATGGACAAAAAATCTTTGATTTCTTCCTGGAACAGTGCCGAAAGTTCACCGACAAATAATTATGAAAGGGCCAAGATATTCCTCCCGCCTTCGGGAAGTCAACCTGGAACTGGGAATGCCCTTTGCTGACCAGGCCATCAAACGTCTCACCTTTGAAATTCACCACAGCCGCGCCATGGGCTGTACAGTTCTGAAGATTATCCATGGCTATGGTTCTTCTGGAAAGGGTGGAAAAATCCGGACAGAAAGCCGAAAATATCTCACACGGCTGAAACGTCAGGGAGAGATTCGGGATTTTGTCAAAGGGGAACAATTCTCCATCTTTGAGGAAGCCACACGCCAGGCCTTTGCCCGGTGTGAAGAACTGCGCCGGGATCACGATCTGGACCGTTATAACAATGGCGTAACCTTTATTCTTTTATAAGTGATCGAAACGACCGAGAAAGTGAGGGCTCCATGGATTTTCAGGCAATGGTCAATGATACCAACCAAAAAAATTCCTTCATGCTGCACAATGGAATTCAGCTGACCAAGATGGAACGGGACCATGCTGTCGTGGAGGCTGACCTTACCACTTGGAATCGAAATCTTTACGGCGCGGTCCATGGGGGAATGTTCCTGACCATGGCCGACTGTGCCGCAGGAGGAGCAGCCCGGAGCAACGGGATGCGCTATGTCACCATCAGCAACAGCTTTGAATTCTTTCGCAATACGAAACGGGACCATCTCATTGCGGAAGGCCGGGTGAAAAGCCGGGGAACCACACTGTGCGTGGTAGAAGTGGAGATTCGTGACGAAACAGAAAAGCTCCTGTGCGGCGGAACCTTCACCATGTTCTGCGTCGGCAAGCAGGATTGCATTTCAGCAGAGTGATGTGGTACCATTCTTTTCCTCAGGCGATGCGGGAACGGTTCGGGGGAAAGGTTTATAAGCTGGCCTTGGATGGCGGCATGACCTGTCCCAACCGAGATGGCACATTAGGAACCCGCGGCTGCATTTTCTGTAGTGAGGTTGGCGCAGGGGAATTCGCTTCTCCTGCGTGTACTCATGTGGCAGAACAGCTGGCCCACGCCAAGCAGCGGGTTGCCCATAAAAATAAAGGTGGTCAATACATCGCTTATTTTCAGAGCTTTACCAATACCTATGCCCCCCTCCCGTACCTGGACGCTCTGTTTCGCCAGGCAATCGCTTCTCCGGAGATTGTTGCGCTCTCGATCGCCACGCGCCCGGACTGCCTTGGGCCAGAGGTCCTGGCCCTTTTGCAGCGCCTCAATCAAATCAAACCCGTTTGGGTGGAGCTGGGACTGCAAACCATACATCCAGACAGCGCCCGTTACATCCGGCGCGGGTACGCGCTGCCGGTCTATGATCACGCAGTCTGCGCACTCAAAAGAGCCGGCTTGGAAGTAATCACACATGTTATCCTTGGCCTCCCCGGAGAATGCCGGGAGGATATGGTGGAAACCGCCCGATACGTGGGGCGCAGCGGGGCAGACGGCATTAAACTTCAGCTGCTCCATGTGTTGGAGGGCACCGATCTGGCGCAGGAATACCGGGAGGGAAAGGTACCGGTTCTCACTTTGGAGGAATACATCCAAATATTAGAAGATTGTTTGTCCGTTCTCCCGCCAAGGATGGTCATCCATCGCCTGACCGGAGATGGTGATAAACGAACTCTGTTGGCCCCTTCCTGGAGCGCCAATAAAAAGCTGGTCCTCCATGCAATCCAAACTGCATTCGTCCGCGATCAGGTCCAGCAGGGGAGCCGATGGACAGACGATTCCTAAGCCTTGCCCAACCATAATAATACCAACCAATTTATCCATCATCACACAATACGAAGGAGGAATTCCAAATGACAAAAATTGATATTTTTTCTGGTTTTCTTGGCGCCGGGAAAACCACACTGATCAAGAAGCTGATTCAGGAAGCCTACCAGGGGGAGAAGCTGGTTCTCATTGAAAATGAATTTGGCGAAATCGGCATTGACGGCGGTTTTCTGCAGGATGCCGGCGTGGAGATCACGGAGATGAATTCCGGCTGTATCTGCTGCAGCTTGGTAGGGGATTTTGGTCAGGCGCTGGAACAGGTTCTGTTCCAATTTCACCCGGACCGGATTCTCATTGAGCCCTCTGGCGTGGGCAAGCTGTCCGATGTCATTGGAGCCGTCCAGCGCCTGGATAACCACGAGATTGTACTCAATGCTTTCGTCACTGTCGCCGATGCCACAAAGTGCAAAATTTATATGAAAAACTTCGGTGAGTTTTTCAACAACCAAATTGAGCACGCCGCTGCCATTGTGCTCAGCCGCACCAGCGGGATGAATGAGAAAAAACTTCTGGATACTGTGGCGCTGCTGCGGGAACACAATGCCAATGCCCCCATCATCACCACACCATGGGAAGAGTTGGATGGGAAAACGATCCTGGAAACCATGGAAAACAAGGATACCCTGAAAGAGGAATTGGCACACTTGGCCGCAGAGCAGGCTGCTCATGACGAATCCCACCATCATCACCACCATGAGCATGACCATGAACACCATCACCACCACGATGAAGCGTCCCACGAACATGAACACGGGCACGAAGAACATCATCACCATGACCATGAGCACCATCATCACGACGGTTCTTGTTCCTGCGGGCATGACCATGATGCCGATGAGGTCTTCATCAGCTGGGGGGCAGAAACTCCCCGCAAATACACAGAGGAGGAAATCTCTGGTGCGCTGCATGCATTGGGCGAGGAAGCAAACTATGGCGTGGTTCTCCGCGCCAAGGGAATCGTGCCCTGCCAGGATGGCACCTGGATCCACTTCGACTATGTGCCTGGAGAGCAAAATATTCGCCGCGGTCCCGCCGGCTTTACCGGTCGTCTGTGCGTCATTGGTTCTGAACTGAAAGAGCACGCGCTGGAGCATCTGTTCTGCCTGCACTGAGCAAACGAGGATAAAATATATGATGGAAGAAATCCCTGTTTACCTGTTTACCGGTTTTCTGGACGCAGGTAAAACCAAATTCATTCAAGAGACCCTGGAAGATGTCCGCTTTAACAACGGAGAGAGCACGCTTCTTCTTCTCTGTGAAGAAGGGGAGGAGGAGTATGAGCCCACCACGTTTTCTGGGAAAAACGTCTTCATTGAGGTTATAGAGGACCCCTCTGAATTGACACCAATTAACTTAGAGCGTTTGCAGAAAAAGCATGCTGTGGAGCGAGTCATCGTGGAATACAACGGCATGTGGATGCTGGATCAGCTCTATCAAAACATGCCAGAGGCATGGATTGTCTACCAGGAATTCATGTTTGCAGACGCCCAGACCTTCTTGACCTACAACGCCAATATGCGTGGTCTGGTGGTAGACAAGCTGAAAAGCTGTGAAATGGTTGTCCTGAACCGCGCAGACCAGCGGGTGGACAAGGTGGAGATTCATAAAATCATCCGGGCCGTCAGCCGTCGGACCAACATTGCCTATGAGGATCTCAATGGGGAAGTGTACTACGATGACACCCCCGATGAACTGCCCTTTGATTTGGACGCACCCGTGGTTGAAATCACGCCTCAGGACTATGCGATCTGGTATCAGGATATCTCAGAGGAGCCGGACAAGTACAAAGGAAAAACCCTAAAGATCGGTGGATTCACCATGGTCCGGGATAAGCTTCCGGCCGGCAGTTTTATTTTCGGCCGTCGGATTATGACCTGTTGCGTGGAAGATATTACTTTTGCAGGACTTCTGGCCACTGGATACGACACGAAGAACCTTCAGGACCAGCAATGGGTTGAGCTGACTGCCAAAGTTGCAATTAAACACAACCGGGTTTACAATAAAAAAGGCCCTGTTCTCCACGTACTTTCTCTGACTCCAGGCACCGCGCCAGAGCAGGATGTCGCCACATTCTATTAAAGGTTATAAAACGTAAGTAAAAAAGTCCCGTCCCCAACAAAGGTTGGAAGGACGGGACTTTTTTCTTGCAGAACTCTTTCTGAAAAAGGGCTTATGGCTTCGGCTCTCCCACGGATGCCGCTTTTTCCGCCGCCGCAATCTGGGCCAGCAGGTTTTCTGTCTTACGTGCTCTGCGCATCTGGAGCGGTTTTTTCATCCGCTCTGACAAACTGTCCAGCACAGAGTAATAAACAGGAGTGAACAGCAAGGTAACCACAGTGGAAATCACCATACCACTGATCATAACGACTCCCATGGGCTGAAGCATCTCGTTGCCCTCTCCAGAGCCAATCGCCATGGGGATCAGCGCCAGCACCGTGGTCAATGTGGTCATCATAATGGGACGAACTCGCAGAGGGCAAGCCTCCATGATGGCCTCGTCCTTCTCCTGTCCACGGGCCCGCCGAATGTTGATGTAGTCGATCAGCACAATGGAGGAGTTGACCACCGTTCCCACCAGCATAATCAGCGCCAGCAAAACAATCATAGACAAATCCATTCCCGTAATGGGCAAACCAAACAATGCACCAGACAGCGCAATGGGAAGGATCATCATCACCATCACCGGCATAACGAAGGACTCAAACTGTGCCGCCAAAATAAAGTAGACCAGACAGACAGCCACCAACATAGCCAGCATCAGGGTTTGGAAATTTTCCATCATGTCTGTATAGGCACTGTTAATCTCAGCCTGATACCCATCCGGCATATCATAGCCATCCAGCAGGGACTGAATGGACGCATTCATCGCCGCCGTGTCCCCACTGATGGTATTACCAGTTACCTGTACCTGACGGGATTGATTGGTCCGTGCGATGGATTGGGGACTCAGTTCAACGGAAACCTCCGCGACAGAGGAGAGAGGAACCGTTCCGCCTGTCGGCGCAGAAATGGGCATGGAACGCAGCGCGTCCAGACTCTCCATACTTGCGCCACTGCCACGCACCACCACCTCTAAATCATTGCCATCCATCGTCACTGTGGTGGCCGTGGTTCCGGTCAATTCACTTCGAACCGCGGAACCGATGGTGGCAGAAGTCAGCCCATACTGCGCTGCTGCGGCATGATTGACAGAAACCGACACCGCCGGAATCGTATTCTCCAGGGAATTGGTAACCTCTTCCGTGTCCTCTAAGGCAGCGATCTGTTCCGTCAGATCATTGGCAATCTGCGTCAGTGTGTCATAGTCAGATCCGCTGATGTCCACCTGAATGTCGTTGGAACTGGTCATGCTGCTCATCATGCTGGCGTCACTGACTGTAATCTCACAACCAGCAATATCCCGCATGGCTTCCTTCAAATCCTGGGCTACCTCTTTACTGGAACGGCTTCGTTCACTTCGTCCCACCAGATTGGCTGTAATCGAGGCAGATTCTGCGCTGGACCCTCCTGTGGACATGCTGCTGCCAATGGTCATATACATATTATCCAGTTCAGGGCAGTTCTCTTGAATGATGCCCATCACGCGGTCTCCATAGGCCATGGTATCTTCCAGTTCTGTTCCCGTGGGCATCTCCACGGTGACACTCACCATTCCCTGGTCCATCTCTGGAATCAGAACCATATTGGTACTCAGGCAGCTGACCAGGAAAAGGACCACCATCGCCACCGAGACCAGGCAGGCCACCAGACGGCGGCGCAGAAAATAGGCCAGCAAATATTTATATTTTTCAGAGAGCTTCCCCACGATCTGTGTCCAGCGGGACTTCTTCTGTGCCCCTTGAAGCTTCTGAAGGCGGACCGCGTTTTCATCCAACAGGAAGTAGCACATCAAAGGAACGAGGGTCAGGGCAATGAGCAGGGAAGAGAGGATCAAAAAGACCACCGTAAGAGAGAAGTCCAGGAACATCATTCCTGTCATACCTCCACTCAGGCCAATGGGCAGGAATACCGCAATGGTGGTTAAACTGGACGCGGTAATCGAAGTAATCACCTCAGAGGTCCCCAAAACGCAGCTATCATATCGGCTGTGTCCATCCCCAGCGTAGCGATAGATATTCTCCAAGACCACGATGGAGTTGTCCACCACCATGCCGATGCACATTGCAATGCCGCCCAAACTCATCATATTCAGCGTTGTGCCAAAAACATTCATCAGCAGGAACACTGTCAGCACGCAAAATGGCATGGAGAGCGAGATGGTAACAGTAGCCCCCGCCCGGCGGAGGAAGAGCAAAACCACCAGTGCCGAGAGCGCGACACCCATCACAATGTTTTGGATGGCGTTGTTGGCCACTTGCATGATATAGTCGCTGGCCTCATAGGGCACCATGTAATTCATGGAGGGGTTGTCTTGCTTCAGCTCCTCCAGCGTATCCAGAACGCGCCTGGAAATCTCCACTTCATTGGCACCAGAGCGTTTGTTCACCGAGAGAATGACACAGCTCTCATCCCCCAATTTAGCCGCGCTGTCTTCCAAGGAGGACTCCAAATAGACTGTGGCAATTTCCCCTAAGCGTACAGACCCTCCCCGGGGCAGAAACAGCAAGGTGTTGGCCACATCCTCCACCGACTGATACTGCCCGCTGGTGGTTACCGTCAGGGTATTGGTTCCGTTCTGCACATCACCGCCGGGATAAAGTACATTGGCGGCAGCCAAGTAGTTGGAGACATCCGACAGGGTAAGCCCATATCCCGTCAAAGCAGTGGTATTGACCTCCACCGTAATCTGGCTGTCAATGCCGCCCATGATATCTGCGGAAGCAACCCCGTCCAGACGCTCCAACGCAGGGCCCACGGTTTCCTCCGCCAAGTTTTGCAGTTGGCTCAGGTCCTCACCGCTCAAGGCAATCATGGCCACGGGCATCATGTCGTTGACATTGAAATTATAAATCACGGGATCACTGCATCCATCCGGCAGGGAGAGCGCGTCAAACTTTTCCCGCAGCTTAATCGCCGCGTCATCCACATCCGTTCCATCCTCATAGGTAATCATCACCATGCTGACGTTTTCAGAGGAGGTGGAGGAAATGGTGTCCACGCCAGACAGCGTAGACACGCAGGACTCCAACGGACGGGTCACCAGCTCCTCCACATCCTCTGGCCCTGCTCCCGCATAGGTACACATGACATAGGCTGCGGGAAATTCCATATTGGGCATCAGCGCCAACTTCAAATTGGAATAGAAGACGACCCCGAAGACAGCAATAATGACAAAAGCCAAAATGGTAGTGACCTTGTGCTTAATGCAAAAAGACGCAATTTTCATGATGCCACCTCAGGGGCCACGACCCGGACTGCCGCACCTTCGGAAAGATAGAACTGGCCCACGGTGACCAAGGTCTCACCGCCTGAAAGGCCGGAGGTGATTTCCGTCTCACCGTCTCCCACCAGGCCGGTCTCTACCGGGATGCGGTGGGCGATGTTGTCGCTGTCAATGGTGTAAACATATTGTCCATCCATTCCTGTCTGAATGGCCTCTGTGGGGACAATCACCACATCACTCTGCGTATCAGTGTAAAAAGTCACATCAGCAAACATGCCGGACAGCAATCCTCTGGAATAAGCCGATGGCACTTGGATCGTTACCCCGTACAGGTGGGTGGTGGCATCCGCAGACTTTTCAAGGGCGGAAATGGTCCCCTGAAATTCCTTGTCCGCCGCGTCAATGGAGACCGAGACTCTTCCGCCCACCTGAAGCTTCCCAATCAGAGACTCCGATACCCCTACCTTTACCTCCATATCTGTGGTGGAATCAATGGTCGCCACAGGTGCACTGGGGGAGACGAACCCATTTTCCACCGCCGATAAGGAGAGAATGGTGCCGGAAATAGGCGCCGCCACATTGCCGTTGCTGTCCACATTCGCCAGGGATGCTTTGAGCTGTTCCATGGTCGCCTTATAATTCTGCATCCCCACTTCCAATTGGTCCAGCGCAGAGTTCATACTGGCCTTGGCATTTTCCAGGGACAGCTTTGCGCTGTCCAACTCCGCCTGGGAGGCCGCCCCCATATCAAAGAGCGCCTGGGTATCAGAGACATTCTTTTCCGCCTGGGCAACTTGTTGAGAGAGCAGGGAAGACTGTTCCGCATAGCTCTTTTTGGCATTGTCATAGCTCATAGACGCCGTCTCATAGTTGGCCATGGTGGCGGAGATATCCAGCTTGCAGATTGCCTGCCCAGCCGACACCGTATCGCCGACCTCCACATAGACATCGGTGCAACGGACGGACAGCGCCACAGAGACGGACTCCTGTCCATCGGAAACCACCTGGCCAGAGACATTGCTCTCGGAAGAAATTGAGCCGCGCTCCACGGTGGCGATTTCCACCGCCGTGGATGACTCCTCGGTTTCCGCAGTCTCCTCTTCACCGCAGGCGGAAAGCACTGCCATGCAGCTCAAAGCCAAAACAAGACTAAAAATACGTTTTTTCATTGGGATACCTCCGGGGATATGGCATACAGCGCAAAGTGTGCCGCAAGGATGCTTTCATCCAATGCGGCTTAAATTTTGTTCTATTTTTCGCAAGAGATTTGTTAACACTACCGTCTCCTCCTGGCTCAGCCCCTGGATCATGAAATCATTCATCTGTTCCAACACCAGAAGTACCTGACCGCTGATCCGCAGTCCCTCCTCTGTAAGAACCAGCTTTTTAAGTCTGGCATCATGGGAGACAGGTACCCGCTGGATGAGGCCCTTTTTCTCCAATGTGTCCAACTGACTGCTGACGGTGGAACGACGGAGCTTAAAGAAGGATTCGATATCTTTCTGATAAACGTCTCCCTGCTGAGAAAAATACAAAAACCCAATGGTGGATAATTGGGAAATTGTCATGCCCGAGGGAAGTGCATCGGGCGGCATCCGCATGGCCATTCGGTGCAGCTGATTGACAATGCAGGCCAGCTGAGTCACCTGATAAGCACGATGGTTCAAAGTTTCCATCCGAAAGAACTCCCCCCATTTGTTAGAATTCGGACAATTGAAATTGTACAATATCCGCACAGAATTGTCAATAAAAAGCGGAGGTTGAAGGGAAACCTCTCCACAAGTTACCTTGCAAGGTGCCGCAAGGAACGATATAATAATCTTACTTTTTCCTGGAGGTGCGTCCATGACACGCAATGTTGCATATTATCAAAAGAACCGCCCCCTTAAAATTTTTCTCTCCTACTACGGCCCCCATAAACACTTGTTCTTTTTGGATATGTTTTGTGCCCTGGTAATCTGTCTGATTGATCTGGCCTTTCCATATCTCTCCCGGTCCGCCCTCAATCACTTACTGCCCCAGCAGGAGTACCGCGTTTTCTTCCTTCTCATTGGTTTTTTCGCCGTTGCCTATGTGGGAAAGGGATTACTGTACTTTGTTGTCTCCTATTGGGGGCACGTCTTTGGCGTCCGGGTAGAGGCCGATCTTCGACGGGACCTGTATTCCCACATGGAGAGCTTGAGCTTCAGCTTTTTTGATAAAAACCGCACCGGGGTCCTCATGTCTCGGGTCACCAATGATCTGTTTGAAATCACAGAATTGGCCCACCATGGGCCGGAAGACCTCTTTATTTCCACTGTCACTTTGGTGGGTGCGTTTGGTATCATGTGTACCATTGAGTGGAAGCTGGCTGTACTCTCTTTTGCCATTGTCCCGTTCTTTCTTCTCTTCACCATTTATCAGCGGCGGAAAATGCGCCGGGCCAATCTGAAGCTGAAGGCCCAGACAGCAGAGATCAACGCCGCCATTGAATCCGGCATCTCCGGTATGCGGACGGCCAAGGCATTCCAAAACGAAGAGACGGAAAAGGAAAAATTCAAGGTGATGAACCGACGCTTCGTCCAGGCCAAGAGCACATATTACAAGACCATGGCCACATTCCAGGGCGGCATGGAATTCAGCCTATCCATCATGCCGGTTCTTGTCATCGGGGCTGGGGGATATTTCATCATGCGCGATGCGGTCAACTATGCCGATCTGGTCGCGTTCACCTTATATGTCACGACCTTCACCACCCCGGTCAAAAAGCTGGTCAACTTTGTGGAGCAATTCATGCAGGGCTCGGCTGGATTCAGCCGGTTCCTGGAGCTGATGCGGCTGGAACCGGAGATTCAGGATGCTCCGGACGCCCAGGATTTGGACTCGGTCCAAGGAGAGGTCCGCTTCGATCATGTTTCTTTTCAGTACAACAATCAGGCGCAGGTGCTACGGGATATCTCACTGACCATTCCAGCCGGGGAAAAATTTGCCTTTGTTGGACCATCCGGCGGCGGGAAAACCACCCTATGTCAACTGATTCCCCGGTTTTACGATGTGACAGAGGGCGCAGTCCTCATTGATGGACACGATGTCCGGAAAATCACACAGCATTCCCTCCGCCAAAACATCGGAATTGTCCAGCAGGAGGTTTTCCTGTTTGCAGACAGTGTCCTGGAAAATATCCGGTACGGCCGTCCCGATGCCACAGATGAGGAGGTAGTCTGGGCTGCCCGCCAAGCAGAGATCCATGAGGACATTCTGGCCATGCCCAATGGATATGAAACCTATGTAGGAGAACGAGGGGTCATGCTCTCCGGCGGGCAAAAACAGCGGATCAGTATTGCCCGGGTGTTTCTCAAAAACCCACCCATTGTCATTTTAGATGAAGCAACCAGCGCGTTGGACAGTGTGACAGAAGCTAAAATCCAAGCCTCTTTTGACCGCCTGTGCGAAGGCCGCACCTCCATCATCATTGCGCACCGTCTGTCCACCATCCGCAATGCGGATCGTATCGCCGTAGTTGACCGGGAAGAAATCATCGAGCAGGGGAGTCATCCATCGCTGATGGCGCAAAACGGGGAATACGCTGCGCTGGTGCGTGCCCAGGAACAAATTGCATTCTCGAAAAATCATGCTATGGATATGTAACTTGTTGGGACACTTCTTGTTCCCTTTCAGTACAAAAAAAGATGGTAGACACGAATGATGTCTACCATCTTTTTTCTTACTGTTACTCCTCTGTAGGCGTCGTTGGCTCTGTGCCGCCCGCATCTGTGGCGTTATCGGGCTCCTCTTTCACAGGATCCGGTGCCGCGTTTCCCGTGGAAATTGAAAGGGCATTGACAATGGCATTGCCGGAGTCCTCCGGGGAAATCTGGATACTGACGGCGTCTCCCACATTTAGGATCACTACATTACGGTCCTTGGAGGCCGCCATAGCATAGAAGGTATCCGCGCCATCCAGCCGGACATAATACCAGGAGTCACCGTCCAGCACTGCGGTTCGGATCTCCGCGATGGTTCCCTCCACGTTGGTTTTCTCCAGAATATCCTGGGCGCTGTCACTGGTAACAGGGATGTTTCGCTGCTGTAGCTGTGCGATATAATCGCTTTCACAGGCGGCCACAGTGGTTCCCTGGGCAACAATCTGGTACTGAGACACGTTTACCATAGCATACATTTTCACCAACTGGGAACTGTCTTTTAGGGACATAAAGTAGGTGGGTTGCCCGCCGATGTTCAGCAGCAATGGGAAGGTAGCTGTGTAACCCAAGTCCTGCACAATGCCCTCCGCGGATCGCTGGGCAGAACTCTCAATGGCACCCGGGGCTGGGTAATACGTGGTCTCCTTTGTTCGTTGATTTGACAAAAGGAAGCCGATATTCGACTGGTCACTGCTGGCGGAGGTAATGCCTGTGTACATGTACACATCGTCATCCATTGCCAGGTAGTTAAAGTTTTCCGTGGTCACAGTGACATCCTTCTGGCCAATGAGCGAGTTAATAAACCCGTTGACATAGGTGCCATAGTAATCGTACTGCTGGACAATCAGGCTGGCCGTGTAAACCCGGTCTACCCAGGTGGGAATGTCCTTGACGTCATAATAGGCATGCTCTCCTGTACTGGCGTTCAGCAAAACCGCACCAATGATGTCAGCACCGCCGAACAGACCAATGGTCCGCGTCTCCCGGGGGCAAACCCACCAGGGCTGTCCCTCCTCGTCAATCTCCAGGTGTGCGGAACTGAACATATAGGTGGGATAATGGAACCGAAGGAAACGGTTCAGGTCCCGGTTGAAATATTCTGAGGGAGAGTATCGCATTCCCTCCAGACCCAGGTCGGAAAGCCGGACCACATCGGCCTCCTGGGTCACCATGTCTACGGTAATATAGGCCGGCAGCCCCTCCTTGGTGTTGAGGAACCACTTAAAGAAATCACCGTACTCCAAGGCAGCTACCCGGACGGGACGTCCCTGATAGTTGATCTGGGTATAGTCCGCAGATACGTCAAATTGGCTGACCATGTCGGACAGTTCCCCCAGCTTCCGGTCACCCAGCACACTGGCGGACGCCTCATCCAACATGGGAATCTCGTCAAAAGAGACCGGTTCAATCTCCGTGGCAAAATCGCCTGTCCCCACATCCAACAGCTCATGGTAGGAGCCGGCGCGGAAAATCGGCGCCGAGATCAGCTGGCCCACCACAAAAATAGCGGCCATGACAACCACAATGAGGACTACAATTTTGCACTGGTTTTTGGCAAAGGAAAGGTAATCCTTCAAATGAATCTCTTGATGTCCGGTATCCACACCCAAAATAATCATAAAGACTAAGATGTAGACCAACAGAAGGATAAAAACGAAGCTGTAAAAACCTGTATTGTGCAGGTTAATGGCGGGCAGGGAAACATAAAACCACACCGCGCCAATGGCAAGGGTGATCAGCAAACTGATCAACATGCGGGGCAGTGTTCTTTTCGCCTGACTGTCTGACATAAGGTACTCCTTTCAGTTTCTAAAATCATGGTTATTTGGAGGAATATGGATAGTATATCCTATCTGATCAGAAAAAGCAACGAGAAAGGTTTGACAACCTGATAAAACCATGGCAAAATAATACTATCTGTATGAAAATGGGCATTTTATTACAAAATTTTAACGGAGCCATTGGACCGGAATGGAGGGAAAACGCATGATACAGCTGGACTGGATGGGAAGTCTCAGAGACTTAAATGTACTGTCAGTCTGCGTCCGCTTGCTTTTGGCCATGGCGTTCGGAGGAACCATCGGCTTTGAACGGGGAATCCGGCAGAGAGCCGCTGGCCTGCGCACCCACATGCTGTTGTGCGTCGGGGCCGCCTCTACCATGCTGGTCAGCCAGTATATCTATGCCAGTTATGGCGTGGGAGACCCTGCCCGGCTCAGTGCACAAGTGATCAGCGGAATCGGTTTCTTAGGGGCCGGCACCATCATCGTCACCCGGCGCAACCAGATCAAAGGGCTGACCACGGCGGCAACCCTTTGGGCCACTGCCTGCATGGGGCTGGCTGTCGGCGTCGGGTTTTACGAATGCGCCTTGGCCATGTATGTCATTTTGATCTTTATTCTTCTTTTGGTCAATGTGGTGGACACGAAATACTTAAAAATCCCCACCAGTACAGCGCTCTATCTGGAGGTCCGGCGGGATGTCGGGTTGGGAAATGCCATCCATTTCATCCACGAGATCGGCTGGAGCGTTCGAGAGGTCAAAGAATTCCCCTCCGGGCGCCCTGACATCCTGGCAGTGCGGTTGGATTTGGAATCAGAACAGGCTATGCGAGGGGATATCTCCACCATGGTTCTGCTCAAAGAACAGGAGGGCGTGGTCCGTCTGGAAATGTGATGTTCAGCAAAGTTTAAGCCCCCATCTGCTTCTCACAGCACACGGTGAGCGCGGGTGGGGGCTTTTGTTCTACGTCATCGGTATAGCTGCTTGGCCTCATCCAAAATTTCCCGCCGGTGACATGCGGAATAAACGATGGGGAGGTCTGGAAATTCTCCTCGAAAACCCTGGAGCAGAACCTCTGGATTCAAACCCGGATTCTGGGCTTTCAGCAGTAAGGTCAGAGCCAACCGGTCCCCCTGCGCCTCGATCCGTTCTACCCCTTCTATGAGCGGAATAATATCTACCTCTGTAAAACCACTTTTGGCTTTCTTGCTTCTCTTTTTTACAACAAAGGACGGGCGGTCCACCAAAGAACGAAAAGCCGCTTCCCCTTGCTGCGCCAAATCCCCATCCAGTTCCAATGTGACCTCGTAACGGACAAATGCCAAATCCCGGAAGGGGCGTCCCCCTTCATAACAGCGCAAAATCTCAATGCCAGCGGGCAGAACCCGGTTCATCTGTGCAGGCAGTGCTTCCATCGTGCTGCCGGAGACCAGCCCGAACTCCATAATTTCACATTGGCTGGAGAATCCCAGGGGAAGCGGGAGCGGGATGGACACATAAGGATGGGGATGAAACCCTGTCGTATGCCGAATGGCAATACCTGCCCGCAGGAAAGCCCGCTCCATGGTGTGCATGAGGTCCAGATGAGAGATGTACTTGGCCGTACCGTATTTGGCAAACAGAATTCTCTGCTCAGACATGACAGATTCCCCCCTCACACAGCCGGTTTGCACCGCAGCCGGAACATTTCACCCGGCAGTCCGGGGTAATCTGACCGGCATACGCAGTCTCCCGCTCCTTCCAAAGATAGCTCTCCTTTACGCCGTCTGAAATGGTCTGCCAAGGTAAGATCTCTTCCTTGTCCCGTATACGGTTGGCATAAAAAGCAGGGGAGAGGCCGCAGGCCGCAAAGGCATCCAGCCAGGTTTGAAGGGAGAAATATTCACTCCAGGAGTCAAACTTGGCGCCATGCCTCCAGGCCTGCTCAATCACATCCGCCACCCGGCGGTCCCCCCTGGAAAGCGCCGCCTCCAAGAAACTGGTCTCCGGGTCGTGCCAGTTGTAGGTAATGGATTTGTTCCGCAGATTCTCTCGGAGGAGTGTTACCTTTCGCAGATATTCCTCCCTTGTATTCTGCGCCTCCCACTGAAATGGGGTATGAGATTTGGGCACAAAACAAGAGGTCGAAACGGTAATCCGCACCCCACGTGACCGGTTGGGGGTGTTGTTTCGCCAGACATGGTAAACCTTGTTGGCTAAGTCTGCAATGCCTAAAACGTCTTCATCGGTCTCCGTGGGCAGACCCAACATAAAATAGAGCTTGACACCGCTCCAGCCTCCGGCAAACGCAGTCCGGCAGGAGTTGAGCAGGTCCTCCTCCGTCACATTCTTATTGATGGCATCCCGCAGGCGCTGGGAACCGGCCTCCGGCGCAAAAGTCAAGCCGCTCTTCCGTCCGCCACGCTGCAGCTTTTCCATAAGATTCATGGAAAAATTATCCGCCCGCAGGGAGGGAAGGGCCAGGTTGACCTTATGGGGCTCACACCACTCCAGTAGCGCGTCACACAAAGGGAGCAAATCCGGGTAATCGCTGGAGGATAGGCTCATCAGTGTCATATCCTGGTATCCTGAGTCCTGACAGGCCTCAATGCCTTGTCTGGCCAGCTGCGCTTGGCTGCGGCTGCGCACCGGGCGGTAGACAAATCCAGCCTGACAAAAACGGCATCCTCGAATGCACCCTCGAAAAAGCTCCAGCATCACACGGTCTTGTGTGATCTCCGTGGAGGGCACAATGGTTTTTACCGGATAGTAGGACCGGTCCATATCGGTAACAATCCGCTTTTTCACCCGTTCCGGGGCTCCTTCCTGGGGAAGAATGGAGGCAATTAAGCCATCTTCTCTATAAGAAATCTCGTAAAGAGAGGGAATATAAAGCCCGGGAATCTGGGCGGCCGCCCGAAGCAACTGTGCCTTGGACCAGCCCTCCTGCTTGGCCTTTCGATAGAGCTGAATCATCTCCACCGTGACATCTTCCCCTTCTCCCAGAGAGACAATATCCACAAAGGGGGCCAAGGGTTCCGGGTTGTACATACTGGTGCCGCCCGCCACCACCAGCGGACGCAGGTCCTTGCGGTCCTCACTCCGCAAAGGAAGCCCCGCCAAGTCCAGCATATTGAGCACATTGGTATATGCCATCTCATAGCCAAGAGAGAATCCAATGATATCAAATTCTGCAATGGGGTCCCCACTCTCTAAGGCGTAAAGGGGCAACCCCTCCTTGCGCATTTCTGCCTCCATGTCTCCCCAGGGGGCAAAAACGCGCTCACACCATACCCCATCCATTTCATTGATTACGCCATAGAGAATCCGCATGCCTAAGTTGGACATTCCAATCTCATAGGTGTCCGGAAAGCAAAAGGCAAAGCGGCAGTCCACATCGTTCTTTTCTTTTTTTATGGCGTTATATTCGCCGCCTACGTAGCGCCCGGGTTTTTGAACGCGGGCCAAAATTTTTTCCAAAGTATGATCCATTGGGACCTCCAACCCAGCGGAGCGCAGCTCCACAGATTCTGATTTGAACCCATTATAGCATAGAAAAGCGGTTTATGGCCAGAGATTTTCCCCCTCCTTTTTCGGCCGTTCCGCCCCTTCCTTTCGTGTGTTGTGTCGCTTACAAATCTGACGGTAACACAACAGGCCGCCCACGCTGATCAGGAAGGTAACCAGAAAAACTACGACGGCAAATAGATAGTCCTGGGTTCCCAGCGCATCCCCGCCAACCGTGGAGGTTACCACCGAAGGCAGTCGGCCCAGGGAGCAGACCAGCAGAAATACAGGAAATTTGATGTCGGTTAACCCGGCAAAATAACACAGGAGATCCTTTGGCGTCCCTGGAATCATAAAAATCACCAGGAAGAGAATGGTACGCTTGGGAGAGCTCTGTAAAAATCGGACGGCACGGAGCTTTTCCGCGGGAAAAAACACCTCCACCAGACGGGTCCCGAACCGCCGCACCAATCCAAAGACCAAGAGGCTTCCCAGCGTAGCCGCCACCAGACAGACGAGGGTTCCCCAAACCGCGCCAAAGGCATAGCCGCCGGCAATCTCCAACGGCTCCCCGGGAATGACGGCAAACAGGACCTGGAAAAACACCATAGCACCATAGATCAGCAGACCGCCCAGTTTTCTCTCCTCCAGCCATTGGCGGAAGTTTTCTGGATCAGAAGCCAGACGCACCATCGGCAGCCCCACCTGCCAGCAGATCAGAACGGTTGCCACCAAAAAGAAAGCCAGCCCGATCAGTGCCCATTTTTTCCGCTGCCGCTCTGTCCGTTTTTTCGTATGTTTCATTTGTCGCGCTTCCCTTCAAGACAGCTGCAGGCCAGCCAGGACCGCTGTCTTATGGAAATAAAAGTGATTAAACACCGCAATCACACGTCCCACCCCAATCATGGACAGGATCGTCCCCAGACCGATCCCCACCAACTGTCCGGCCATCAAGAGACCAATGGCAGAGGTCAACAGCACGTTGCCGATATCGAAGCAATTTTTGGTCAGTCCCACGCTTCCGCCTGAAAAATCAGAGAGGGTCTGTACAATGCCGTCTCCTGGATTCGGAATCAAACGCATGTCCAGAGAGAGGGCAGCCCCAACCCCTGTCAGCACAATGGCGATGAGCAGGAAGAGAACCTGTCCTGGAAGAGTTCCCCAAAAGGTTCCCGCACAGTCTGACGCCAAGTCTGGGATCTGTGCTCCAAACACATTGAGAAACCGGGTGAAGATCAAGCTGAGAGGGAACTGCATCGCGTCCATGAGAAGCACGGTAGAAAGTTTTCGGACAGAAGGCACCCCCGCTTTTTTCCTTCGGTACGCCAGCAGGCTGTGCAGAATCATCTCGGCCAACACAAACACGGAATACAGAAGGAGTGTGGTATTGCCAAAATTGTGACCCCAGATGGTGGCAACACTGTATGAGACCGAGATAATCGGGGAGACCCCCAACCCTGCCTTTGTATTCATGGTGATTCCCAGCGCCAAGATCAGCAGTCCCACAAGGTAACAGCTTCCCCGAAAAAGGTGCTGGGAAATGGGCTGCGTCTTTTTCAAACCATCGTCTTCTTTCTAATTGCAGTTGTTTTCTTTTATGCCGGTATCACAGACAAGGTTCCAGCCCCTGTTCTTCTGCTGCTTCCCGTCCCATCACAGACGTTTTTGAATCTGCCGCCATGTCTCTCCTGTTAGAAAACTCTCCGGCACATTGTCTTCCATCTCCAAAAAGCGAGCATAGGGGATGGAAAAAGACAACAGGTCTTTGCTGATAGGAAGCCGGGCAGAGGGATCTGTTAGCCCAAGGATGCAAGCCCCAGTGTCACACATACTGTATAAAACAGCCTGCACGCAGCCAGCGCCAAACAACACCTTTACATTATCTTGGTTCGGGCGATCATAGTTGGCCAGTGTAACCAATGCGGACAGCTGGTCGGCATTCACCAAAAAAATCACCGCAGTCGGCACCACCGCATCGGAGAGCTTATCCAGGGGCTGAAAAATCACATACTTGCTCGGCACCGTCTCCGGCAGGCTGTGGAGATACGACACGGCTAAATCAGGCGTCTTTTTATACGCCATGCCGCCATGTCCCTCCTTTCCTTTCGAGAGAAGTTCCGCCATCGGGTCAATAGACAATTTCTCAAACCCCAGCCCAGCTCTGCTGCCCGGACAGGCATTCGTGTGCGCTTGAAACACCACCACGGTCTTTCCTTCGGCCGCATCCTCCAGACGGGGGAGAATACAGCCATGGTGTTCGGTTTCCCATCCTTGGGCATCGGGGGGAAGGTGATCGGTTTGAATCACCGCCACCGGCTGTGTTTTCAGGCAAATTGCCTCCCGAATTCTGCTGTTCATCTGTCTCCCTCCTCCGAAGCTTTCTTCTTTGATTGTAGTCACATTTCTTCGGTTCGTCAAGTTTGGCGCTTGAAAAAAGAGAACCCATGCCGCGGAGATCGACTCTGCGACATGGATTCTCTCATGTCCCTCACTGGAAATACGTGACAAGTCCAATGAGGAATATCCCAAGGAAAAGGAATGGGAGAATATAGGTCATATATCCACGCATCCAGTTCTTCACTTTCAATCCTCGACCAGCGTTGGCTTCTGCCATAAAGTTTTCCCAACCCCAGCCCCGTTTACTCACAGCGAAGAGCAGGAAAATCAAGGAGCCCACTGGCAGAATGATATTACTCACCAAAAAGTCCTCCAGATCCAGGAAGTTGCTGCTTCCCCCCAAAGGATGAATCCCAGAGAGAAGATTAAAGCCCAAAGCGCAGGGCAAGGAAAGGATCAAAAGTGCAATGGCATTGATGAGGCAGGCCTTTTTTCGGCTCCATCCAAAAAGGTCCATGCAGCAGGAGAGAATATTCTCAAAGACCGCCAGCACGGTGGACAGCGCGGCAAAGGTCATAAAGACAAAGAAGAGTGCTCCCCAAAGTTCCCCCATTGGCATGTGGTTGAAGACGTTAGGCAGCGTGACAAAAATCAATTTGGGGCCAGAACCCGCCTCCACGTGGTAGGTAAAACAGGCGGGAAAAATGATGAGGCCGGAGACCAGCGCCACAAAGGTGTCCAAAATTGCCACGTTGATGGACTCGCCCATCAGAGAGCGTTCCTTACCGATATAACTGCCGAAAATAGCCATGCCGCCCATGCCAAGGCTCAGGGTAAAGAACGCCTGGGTCATCGCCCCCAGGATCACATTACCAACGCCAACTTCTTTCATTTTCTCCAAGTCGGGCTTCAAATAGAAGGAAAGACCTTCTTTGGCACCCTCCATGGTAAAGCTGTTGATAGCGAGCACCACCATAATGACCAGCAACGCAATCATCATATACTTGGTCACACGTTCCAGTCCCTTTTGGAGGCTAAAGGAACAGATAAAGAAACCCAGCACGACCACCAAAGCCATGAAGCCCACCATGCCCACAGGGTCCGCGCAGATTTGTTCATAGGCCTGCCCCACTTCCTCCGCAGACATCCCATTGAACTTTCCCTGGGCTGTGGAGAGGAAATACTGAATCATCCAGCCCCCTACCGTGGTGTAGAACATCATCAGCAGATAGTTTCCGATCATGGCCATATAGCCATGAATATACCATTTGCTCCCCTTGGGGGCCAGCGCATGATAGATGCGAACAGGGCTTTTTCGGCTGGCACGGCCCAGGGAAAATTCAATGGTCATAACGGGGATTCCCATGACCAACAGGAAAAACAAATAGAGCAGGACAAACGCGCCGCCTCCATTTTGTCCTACCATGTAAGGAAACTTCCAGACATTTCCGATCCCGATGGCACAGCCGGCACTGAGCAGAATAAAGCCCAGACGACTGCCTAAACGTTCTCTTTGCATGCTTTTTCTTCTCCCATCCTTCTTTCTTTTGCCGCTTTAATGCTGCAAATTAATCGGCATTTATTTTACTATACTCCAAGAAGAATTGCAACACTTTGTAGCAAAAACAGAAGAATCATATCGAAATAAAAACACCATACAGGGAACCCATTCCCTGTATGGTGTTTTTTTATAAAGCTTTTACTTCGGCATAAAGTATGTCACAAGACCGATGACAAAAAGGGCAATGATAATGATGGGAAGTACATAGGTTATGTAGCCGCGCATCCAATTTTTTACCTTCCATCCACGGCCGGCGTTGGCTTCCTCCATAAACTTCTTCCAACCCCAGCCCCGCTTGCTCACCGCGAAGATCACAAAGATCAGAGAGCCCAGAGGCAGCAAAATATTGCTGACTAAGAAGTCCTCCAAGTCCAGGAACGTGGTGCTCCCGCCCAAGGGGTGAACCTCCGCCAGGAGATTAAAGCCCAGCGCACAGGGCAGGGACAAGACCAACAGCAGCAGGCAGTTGATCAGGCAGGCCTTTTTCCGGCTCCATCCAAACATGTCCATACAGCAGGAGAGGATGTTTTCAAAGACCGCCAGCACCGTCGAAAACGCGGCAAAGGTCATAAACACAAAGAACAACGCGCCCCAAAGATTTCCCATCGGCATGTTATTGAACACGTTGGGCAGCGTAACAAAGATCAGGCTCGGCCCTGATCCCACCTCCACCTGATAGGTGAAGCAGGCGGGGAAGATGATCAGACCAGAAACCAACGCCACAAAGGTATCCAAAATCGCCACATTGATGGATTCTCCCATCAGAGAGCGTTCCTTCCCAATGTAACTGCCAAAAATAGCCATGGCGCCAATTCCGAGACTCAGGGTAAAAAACGCCTGGGTCATCGCTGCCACCACAACATTTCCAACGCCAATTTCCTGCATCTTCTGGAAGTCGGGTTTCAGATAGAAAGACAACCCTTCCTTGGCCCCGTCCATGGTAAAGCTGTTGATCGCCAGAATCACCATGATAACCAGCAGGGCAATCATCATGTACTTGGTGACACGCTCCAGCCCCCTTTGCAGGCCAAATGAGCAGATAAAGAAACCCAGCACAACCACCAAAGCCATAAAGCCTACCATGGTAACCGGGTTGCCGCAGACACTCTGGTTGAACGCCTCCTCCACTTGCTGGGTGGACAATCCGTTGAACTTACCAGACGCCGTAGAGAGGAAGTACTGGATCATCCATCCGCCTACCGTGGTATAAAACATCATCAGCAAGTAGTTGCCGCTCAACGCAACGTAGCCATGATAGTGCCATTTGCTTCCCTTAGGCTCCAGCTGCTGATAGAGACGGACAGGACTCTTTTGGCTGGCACGGCCCAAGGAAAACTCAATGGTCATGACAGGAATTCCCAGGACCAGCAAGAAAAACAGGTAGATCAGCACGAATGCACCGCCACCGTTTTGTCCCACCATGTAAGGGAATTTCCAGACATTCCCGATCCCAATGGCGCAGCCGGCACTGAGCAAAATAAAGCCCAGACGGCTGCCTAAACGTTCTCTTTGCATGTTTTTTCTCCCATTCTTCTTTCTCTGCTGTGTTCACAGCGTTCCTGATTGTACTATATTCCGTTGGTCATTTCAACCGTTTATAACAACTTTCTTACCACAAGATAATCTCTTTGTTTTCATCAAAAAAGATTCCCCTGCCAAGGTTTCTTGACAGGGGAGGTTTCCTATGGCTCAGACTATACTGAACGCTTGTTGTCTTGGACATCATCGGTTTTATTTTTCCAGCACGAGCCGCAAAAGCCGCCGCAGCCATGGCAGCTCCCTCTCCGCGTCCAAAGAACCCGGACCGCAAGGACCGAGGCCAGCAAAACAAGGGCCAAAATCAAAACACTCGTAAGGTTCATCCGATTATCCCCATGGCCAGTCCCAGTCCACGCACCAGGAGTGCGCAGACCCACGCAATCACACATTGTCCAACCACCACTCCGACCGCCCATTTTCCGCCGAGCTCCCGTCGAATGGAAGCAATGGCCGCTACACAAGGCGTGTACAGTAGACAAAAGACCAAGAGAGAAGCCACAGCCAGCGGCGTCAGTGCCACCAGGAGCTGTTCCGTACTGCCAAACAGAACCGACAGCGTGGAGACCACACTTTCCTTGGCCATAAATCCAGCAATCAGTGCCGTTGAAACCCGCCAGTCTCCAAAACCAAGAGGCACAAAAAGGGGAGAAATCGCCCCCGCGATGACCGCCAAAATGCTGTTCTGGGAATCCGCCACAACATTTAACTGGAAATCAAATGTCTGAAGGAACCAGACCACAATGGTCGCGAGGAAAATAACCGTGAATGCCCGCTGAAGAAAATCCTTGGCTTTGTCCCACAGAAGATGCGCCACATTCTGAATGCCAGGCATCCGGTAATTGGGCAGTTCCATAACAAACGGAACGGCCTCTCCTTTGAAGATGGTCCGCTTGGAGAGCAGCGCCATCAGAATGCCTACTAAGATTCCCAAAAAGTAGAGCGCCACCATGATAAGCCCCCCACGCCCTGGGAAGAACGCAGCTGTAAAAAATCCATAGATGGGGAGCTTGGCCGAACAGCTCATAAACGGCGTGAGCAGAATGGTCATTTTACGGTCCCGCTCAGAGGGAAGGGTTCGGCTGGCCATGACACCGGGCACAGTACAACCAAAGCCAATCAGCATCGGCACAATGCTCCGTCCGGAAAGGCCAATCTTCCGCAAAAGTTTGTCCATCACAAAAGCCACGCGGGCCATGTAACCGCTGTCTTCCAACAGAGACAGGAAGAAAAACAAGGTAACAATGATGGGCACAAAGCTCAATACACTGCCCACACCATTGAAGATCCCGTCGATGACCAGGGAGTGCAGGACTGCGTTGACCCCCCAAGCGGTCAACGCTTCATCCACCCAGACAGTCAGCCAGCTGATTCCGCCCTCCAACAATGCCTGAAACCAGGCACCGATGACATTGAAAGTCAAAAAGAATACCAACGCCATAATTCCTACAAAGGCGGGGATGGCGGTGTATTTTCCTGTGAGGAATGCGTCAATCCGGCGGCTGCGCTCGTGCTCTTTGCTCTCCCGTGGACGCACCACGGTCTGATCACAGAGTTTCTGTAGAAAGGAGAAGCGCATATCGGCAATGGCCGCAGCTCGGTCCAGCCCTCGCTCCTCCTCCATCTGAGAGATGATATGCTCTAACATTTCCTGTTCATTCTGGCTCAGCCGCAGTGCATCAAACACCAGCGGATCACCCTCTACCAGCTTGCTGGCTGCAAAACGCAGGGGAATTCCCGCTGCCTTGGCATGGTCCTCTACCAAATGCATAATTCCATGGAGGCACCGATGAACCGCGCCGTTGTGGTCCTTTTTGTCGCAGAAATCCGTCCGCCCAGGCCGCTCCTGGTATTGGGCAACATGGAGCGCGTGATTGACCAGTTCCTCTACACCCTCGTTCTTGGCCGCTGAAATGGGGACCACGGGAATCCCCAGCAGTTCCTCCATTCTGTTAATATGAATGGAACCGCCATTGCCCCGAACCTCATCCATCATATTCAGCGCCAAAACCATGGGGACATCCAACTCCATGAGCTGCATGGTGAGATAGAGGTTTCGTTCGATGTTGGTGGCATCCACAATGTTGATGATTCCCGTGGGATGCTCGTGAAGAATGAACTGCCGGGATACAATCTCTTCGCTGGTATAGGGGGAAAGGGAATAAATTCCAGGCAAGTCCGTCACCAAAGTCTCTCCGTGTCCTCGGATCGAACCGCTCTTCCGGTCCACTGTGACGCCAGGAAAGTTCCCCACATGCTGATTGGCCCCGGTCAGCTGATTAAACAGCGTGGTTTTCCCGCAGTTTTGGTTGCCGGCCAGGGCAAATGTCAGCTGGGTTCCCGGCGGCAGCGGGTGTTCCTCTCCCTTTACATGGTATTTTCCGCCCTCTCCCAGGCCGGGGTGCGCCTGGGTCTCCGCAAAGGCTTCTGCTTCCCGTGGGGCCTCCTCCCGCGCTCTATCAGCGCCCAGGGGAGCGATCTCTACTTTTTCACCGTCCGCCAGGCGCAGCGTCAATTCATAGCCATGGATTCTCAGCTCCATTGGGTCGCCCATGGGAGCATACTTCATCAATGTAACTTCCGCCCCAGGGATAACTCCCATATCCAAAAAATGCTGTCGAAGAGAACCCTCTCCCCCCACCGCGATAATCACGCCGGAGGTGCCAATCTCTAAATCTTTCAGCGTCATACTCTATGTGTTTCCTCTCCTGTCCCTTCTGTTTTCTCCATCCTCAGGCCTCCGCGAATGGCCCACCGCATTTTGGTAGAACGGGCCCGCGGGTTTTTGACACACTCCTGGGCTGAGGGGCGGATCACTTCCTTCGCTACCGCACAGTAAACCCCCTGACGAGCCAATGCCTGAAAGGATTTCTTCACCAGACGGTCTTCCCCGGAGTGAAAGGTCAAAACCGCCACTTTTCCGCCCGGCTTAAGAACCCCGGGAAGCTTCTCTAAAAAGCGGTACAACACCTCGAACTCATTGTTGACATCGATACGCAGCGCCTGGAAGGTCCGCTGACAGGCCTTTTTCTCCGCTTCCTTTCTCTCCCGAGGTGGAAGGAAACAGAGCGCCCCCGCCACGGTCTCTGCCAACTCTCGGGTAGTCTCTATGGCGCCCCCTTTCCTGAGACGCGCGCGAACAGCGGCTGCAATTTGCTCTGCGTATGGTTCGTCCGCGTTTTCCACCAGCATAGCGGCCAATTCCTCCCGGCTGAGCTCCCGCAGACGCTGGGCCGCGGGCACCCCTGCCGTGGGATCTAAGCGCAAATCCAGCGGTCCCTCCTGCTTAAAGGTAAAACCACGGGCCGGATTGTCAATCTGCATAGAGGAAACCCCCAAATCCGCCAGCACAAAATCATAGGCAACGCCGGGCGCCACCTGGTCCAGATCCGCAAAGTTCATCCGCCGGACTGTGAGGATTTCCGGTCCATACCCCAACTGTGCCAGACGAAGCCGGGTCTTTTCAGATTCAATGGGGTCCACATCTGTGGCGTACAGATGTCCCTGCCCACCCAGTTTTTCCAGCATCCGCCGGCTGTGGCCACCATATCCCAAGGTGGCATCCAGCCCAATCTGGCCAGGCTGGATATCAAAAAATTGCAGAATTTCTTCCACACAGATTGGAATATGCATCCCAGCGGGCGTTTTTCCCTGCTGAAGAATCTTCTCCACATCTCGCTGGTACTTCTCCGGATTCAGCTCTTTGTATTTTTCCTGGTACTTTCTGGGATGGGTGCCCTTGTAGCGTACCCGGCGTTTATGTTCCTGTTCCATGGAGATTCACTCCCTTTTTGTCGTTTTTTTATTGTATCGTGGATTACGGCTGGTTGCAAGTCTTTCTCCAATGATTTCAAACCGAATCAGAAAATCAGTCCTTCTCTTCGCTTCGGTATCCGCTCTTGACAATGGCCCTCCGCCGTGTTAGATTGATAAAAAGAGGGGAGCTGCAACGGCGGCTGAGAGGAAACAACGGTTTCGACCCTGTGGCAAAAGCCACGCACCTGATTCGGATAATGCCGACGGAGGGAACTTGTTTATGACACCATAAACGGCTGTCTGTTCGGCATAACGAACAGACAGCCATTTTTCTTGGGAAAAAGAAAGGGTGTGAACGATGAGAGAATATGCAACCCAGATGGAAGCGGCGAAACAGGGCATCATCACCCCGGAAATGAAAACCGTCGCGGAGAAGGAATTTACCGATCCAGAGATCATTCGAGAGCGCGTCGCCTTGGGGCAGATCGCCATTCCCGCCAATATTAACCACAAATCCCTGTGTGCAGAGGGTATTGGCAAGGGGCTGCGCACCAAAATCAATGTAAATTTAGGGATCTCTGGAGACGCCAACAACTACGAGGCCGAGATGGACAAGGTCCGTATGGCCCTGCGATTTGGAGCAGAGGCCATTATGGACCTGTCCAATTACGGCAAAACCAACACCTTTCGCCAACAGCTCATCGAATTGTCCCCCGCCATGATCGGCACAGTCCCCATGTATGATGCCATCGGCTACCTGGAAAAGGACTTGCTGGATATCACCGCGCAGGACTTTCTCAAGGTTGTCCGGGCCCACGCGGAAGAAGGGGTGGATTTCATGACCATCCACGCTGGAATCAATCGCCGGGCCGTGGAGGCTTTTAAGAGGGACAAGCGGAAGATGAATATCGTCTCCCGGGGTGGTTCTCTGTTGTTCGCCTGGATGGAGATGACAGGTCAGGAAAATCCTTTCTACGAGTACTATGATGCGGTTTTGGATATCCTGCGGGAATACGATGTAACCATCAGTCTGGGGGATGCGCTTCGTCCGGGTTGTCTGGATGACAGCACCGATGCAGGCCAGATCGCCGAACTGATTGAGTTAGGGGCACTGGCCCAGCGGGCCTGGGATCGAGATGTACAGGTGATGATCGAAGGGCCAGGCCATATGGCCATGGATGAGATTGCCGCCAACATGCGCTTGGAAAAGAGGCTTTGCCATGAGGCTCCGTTCTATGTTCTGGGCCCGTTGGTGACAGATATTTTCCCCGGGTACGACCATATCACCTCAGCCATCGGCGGCGCCATCGCCGCGGCCAATGGCGCTGACTTCCTATGTTACGTCACCCCGGCCGAACATCTTCGTCTGCCAGATGCCGCTGATGTCAAGGAGGGGATCATTGCCTCCCGTATTGCTGCCCATGCTGCCGACATTGCCAAAGGGGTCCCACACGCCAGAGACCTGGACAATCAGATGGCGGAGGCCCGCCACCGGGTGGATTGGGAGGCCATGTTCCAAATCGCGGTTGATCCCGATAAGGCACGATCCTATTTTGAGAGCACACCGCCTTCAGACCGCCACACCTGCTCAATGTGTGGAAAAATGTGTGCTGTTCGTACCACCAACCTGATTTTAGAGGGTAAAAAAGTAGAGTTCTGCACAGAACGATAAAATCATCCATCCAATACGGGACCTCTCTATCTGGCGCAGTTGGCGTCCGGATGGAGACGGAGCTGCGGGGGAGCGCCCGGGGCTCTGCGTGTCCAACCACAGCGAGGGAACTTGTGTTTCAAGGTGAGAGGAGGCTTTTGAGCCTCGACCGTCCGACGATACGGGCGGAGTCTACCCACCGGGCCCTCTCCACCGTACCGTCATAGTCCAGTGCTATGACTGCTGGGCGGAAAGAGAGGAAATCATGAAAAGTAAGACAGAAATTCTTCGAATGACGATGCTGGCCATGCTGATCGCCATTGGGGTAGTCATCTCTCCCATTCTTCGCATCGAGGGGATGTGTCCCATGGCGCATCTCATCAACATTGCCTGTTCCGTGTTCATGGGGCCTTGGTATTCTCTGCTCTGTGCCACCCTGATCGGAATCATTCGTATGTCCTTTATGGGAATCCCGCCTCTGGCGCTCACAGGCGCTGTCTTTGGCGCGTTTCTCTCCGGGGTATTCTATCGTGCTTCCAAAGGAAAACTGATCTGTGCTGTGCTCGGCGAGGTCATTGGTACAGGGATCATCGGTTCTATCATCAGTTACCCGATCATGGCCTTCTTGGTCCATAAATCGGGCCTGACTTGGTTTTTCTATACCCCATTGTTTATCACTGGCACGCTCATTGGAGGAACCATTGCCTTTGTCTTCCTGGCCGCCCTGCGGAGAACCGGGATGCTCACCAAAATTCAGCGTGCATTAGGAGCGAGAACCTATGACCTTTCAAACGCAGTTTCCCCAGCTTCTGCAGCGGATCAAAGCTGATTCGCCGCTCATCCACTGCATTACCAATCACATTTCCATCCATGACTGCGCCAACGCTCTGCTGGCGCTGGGGGCATCTCCCATCATGGCCGAGCACCCTGGGGAGGTTGCAGAAATCACCGCCACGTCCCAAGCCCTTATGGTAAATCTGGGAAATATCTCAGACAGCCGGATGGAGGCCATAGCCGCAGCAGGGGAGACCGCCCGCACCCATCACATCCCCTGCATGATAGACTTGGTAGGCGTGGGCTGCAGCCAGCTTCGCCGTTCCTTTGCCCACGGGTTTCTGCTCCGGGCACATCCAGCGGTGATCAAAGGAAATGAGTCCGAAATTCGAGCCATCTGCGGGGTAGAACACCACGCCAGAGGCATCGACAATGGGGAACACGGTCCTTTGGCGCAAGCTCTGACCGTGGCCAAGCAGGCAGCCCGTCAATTTCATACCGTGGTGCTCCTATCTGGAAAAACTGACCTCATCACCGATGGGGTCTGCGCCTTCGGTGTGGAAAACGGGGACCCCCTGATGGCTCGGGTGACGGGCACAGGATGTATGCAGGGCGCTGTCGTGGCAGCTTTTCTCGCTGTCGCTTCTCCATTGGAGGCTGCATTGTCCGGTGCCGCCGCAATGGGGTTGGCGGGAGAATACGCGGCGGAACAGTTCCAGTCCCATGGCAGCATTAGCCAGTTCAGCCTGGGGATTCTGGACGGTCTCTTTTCCCTGCGGGATGCCGCTGCCCTGCGGATGATACCACTGTAAACAAAGGAAAACGATCCGCAGCATTTGACGGCTGCGGATCGTTTCTTTTTTCTCATTCGACCGTTTCGATGGCGTCTACAATAGACAAACGTGCAATTTGGCGCAGGGGAATCCCCGTGGCCAGCAGGCAGACCGCCACAGAGACGCCCGCTGCTTCCAAAAGTGGGAGCCACGGCGGCGTTCCAAGGGTAACTGTCCCCGTCTGCGCCCCTTGGATCACCATGGCGCAAAACGATCCGGCCATTCCGCCGATGACAGCCGCCAGGAGGCCATAATACGCCCCCTCCCACAGGAAGGTTTTATAAAGGCTTTTCAGACTCATTCCAATGGCTCTCTGGGTGCCAATCTCCTTTTTCCGTGTGTGAATATTGGTATAGACTGTATTGATGATGTTCAGCACGCCAATGAGCCCTACAAATAGGATTAGGCCCCACGCCAACAGATGGATCTGTGCAAAGCTCTCCTCCAGTTGCTGATCTGTTTGCTCATAGGACACTGACATAGTGCCTGGAATCTCCTGACAGAACTTTTCCAGGACCTGGTCAAATGCCTTGCGGTCCGCCCCCTCGGTCAGAAGAGGAAGCAGCTCCGCATAGGTATCCCGCCCTGTCAGAACGGGGTACAGCTGATCAATGACAATCACCTGAACCCCATTGGTAAATCCAGAATTCCCCACACTTAAGTAACCGTCATAGTCGTCCATTGTCTCGAGAACCGTGAGTGCTTTCCCCGCCACCGTGATAGCACTGCCCACTGTGTACCTCGTGCTCGGGAGAGAGTCTCCTTCTCCTACGCTGACTGCAATGGGATTGCGTACAATGCATCCTGTCCCATTCTCTATGGCGGACAGATCCGCCTCCGAAAGACGATCCCCAAAGAATTCTTTCAGGTAGAGTTTGTTCAGCCCTACCACTTGAAAGGTTTCACCCGGCTGCATCGCCCGGTCCAGTGCAATGCCCACAGGGCGGTTTTGCTCGTCTAAGGGATATAAAGAAAACTGCATAGCGGCCACATTCTCCACATTGCTGTCCTCCTGCAATTTCTTCAACTCTTCCGGTGTGAATCCCACGGTCTCATTGACCACGGAGTAATCTCCCAAGTGCTCCTGTTCCGTTCCCGCCGCGTTTAGGAGAGAAACAAACCCCTGCAGCGCAAGGAACACAGTAATACTCATCACTAAGGAGAGCACCGTAATTACAGTGCGCCCTCGGTGCCGTTTCAAATTGAGCCTGGCATAATACGACTCAAAACAGTGAATTTTTCTGGTGCTTCGATTTTTGCGCTTTCCCACAACGACAGGTCCGGCCATTGACACCACCGGGGAAACCCGCGCTGCGGCACGTGCCGCAGGGATGGCCGCTACAAACGCAAAGGACAAGGTAATAAAAACGCTGAGAAACAAAAACAGACCTTTTCCGCCCTGGTTCTCCTGGATCAACTGCTGCAGCATCGCTGTGTCCTGGGCCAGAAACAGCTCGGGAGAAAGCAGACTGGTGGCGGCAGTTAAAATCCCAGTGGCGGAGAGGAGCCCCAACCCCAACCCCACTGGCATGCCAACGGCACACAGCAGCAGAATTTCCAGGGAAACCACAGTATACATCTGACGTTTCTCCCCGCCAATGGCCCGCAGTGTCCCATATTGCTCCGTCCGCCGGGAAACCGATATGTTCAAAATATTATAGATCACCAGCCCCGCCGCCAATAGAATCAGTCCACCTACCAGAAGGCCGGCCACAGCCAACAGGGAAAAGCCGTCTCCGTCCTCCTCCGTATCCGCCGATTCCTCATCAAAGGAAATTCCTTTGGCGTTGAGATAGGTCACATTGTAAAGCGTGTCCAGTTCCGGAACCTTTAGCGTTTCCACAAGGTCATCCATGGTCTCTTGAAAGGCAGCCTTTTCCTTGGTTCGAATATCCACATTATAATAAAGGTAGTCTGGGGGAAGAAGGGCCTCTGCGGTTCCTTTGCCCACAATTCCCTGCACCACACCGGCAGAATATCCCAAATAGTTGCTGCGCAGAATTCCCGTCAAGGTGAACTGGCCGGTATAGGAAAAATCGCTCGTCTGAACTCCATGGCGCAAAGCTTTGGAGGCGGCAAGAGAAATCGTATCCCCCACATCACCGGAAAAGCCAAGCATCTGGAGAACATCTTCCGGTAAGGCAATCTCCATGGGCCGCTCCGGCAGCCGCCCCTCCTCGACTTGGGACAGGGAAGGGTAGGCAGACAAGCTGTCTCCCCAATATTCGTTGAGTCCCAGGGTAAGGATACGATTGAGCTCAACTGTGCCAACCGAGACAGAGACCCCAGCATAGGAAATTCTTGGGTCCGCTCGTATCTTATCCACCTGCGCCTGATCCATCTGAACAAACGTCGCATATCGGTTCCCATTCAGCGCAATGGCCTGCTGATCCCGCATGGCAGAGAGAATACCAAGGGATTGCCCAATGGCGGTGGTCATCATTGTGGACAGAATGACCGCAATCAGGATCAGAACAGAAGTGATTTTGGAAGCAAGCAGTTCCTTGTATGCCAGTGCTCGATAGGTCTTCATCTGCGGCTCACCTCCGAGAGAATGCCGTCCACAATGGAAAACTTTCGTTCCGCCATTTGGGCGATTCGGTCGTCGTGGGTAATCACCACGATGGTCTTTCCAAATTCTCGATGGACACTTGCCAACAGGTCCATGACTTCCCGCCCGCTTTGCGAGTCCAGATTACCCGTGGGCTCATCTGCAAAAATCACATCTGGCTTTGCAATCAACGCCCGGGCAATGGCAACCCGCTGCTGCTGTCCGCCGGACAGCTCACTGGGCAGGTGTGTCAGTCGATGCTCCAACCCCAAAAACTGCGTGATCTGCTTGAAATATCCCTCATCTACCTGACGATGATCCAGCAACAGGGGCATGATAATGTTCTCCCGCGCTGTTAGGACCGGAATTAAATGAAATTTTTGAAAAATAAACCCAATTCTTCGCCGGCGAAATGCTGACAGGACCGCGTCCTTTCCTTGATGGATATTCTGACCATCATATTCCACAACACCCTCTGTGGGATAATCCAAACCGCTGATGAGGTGTAAAAGCGTGCTCTTTCCTGAACCGGAGGGCCCGACAATGGAGATAAAATCCCGCGCTTGGATTTCCAGATTGGCCTTGTGCAGGGCAATCACCTGGTTTTCTCCCGTTCCATAGCGTTTGGTCAGATCCGTCGCTACAATCCGCATTCTGCGTTCTCCTTTCTATTTTGGGGAGAAAAAATACACTCTCCCTTTCCACCGGGAGAGTGTAGCAAAAAAATATCAAAAAAGAATCAAGGTTTTCCGCTTTTCATCCATACAGAAACCCTTCCGCCTGTCTCCGTGTTTTCCAGTGCAATGCCTCCGCCGTGCTTTTCACTCAGCAGCCGGCAGACATACAGCCCCATGCCAAAGTGCTCAGATGCTGTTTTCTCCCCTCGAACAAAAGGTTCCGTTCCATTTCGCAGCATATTGGGGGAGAAGCCGGGGCCATCCTCCTGAACAGACAGTGTCAGCCGTTCCCCTTGCACAGACACCGTCACCTGAATGGTCTGCTTGGCATACCGGCTGGCGTTGGTCAAACAATTTTCCAAAATGGTGGAAACCACCGCTCGATCTACCCAGACAACTGCATGCTCACTGCCGAAAAACTGAAAGGAGAGGGGACAGGCTGTCTCCCACAGGAGAAGCTCTCCCTCTTCCTGCATCTCTTTTCCCAATTCTCCAAAGGTAATCTCCACAGGGGACAAAGGCGTGTCCTCCAGCTTCTGTACCTGGCTCATCGTTTCAATATAAGAGGCGATCCGTTCGGTGTAATGGGACATCCGCGCCAAATGGTCTTCCAACGCCGCCCGTTCCAGGCGATCCCCCTGGAGGACTTTCTCCATCACCCGAATGGAACCCTTGAGGACGGTCACAGGGTTTCGCAAGTCATGGGAAAACGCCGCGTTCAAACGCCTGCGTTCCTCTCCCTGCCGCCACAATTCCTGATGGCTTCTCTGCAGCTGGCCTCGCATCTTTTCAAAGGCGGCGCAAAGGCTTTCCAGTTCATCCTTCCCTTCGGCCTCCAGAACAAAATCCAGGTCCTGCTCCATAATGCGTTGGGCGCCGGCTTGCAGCTTCTGAATGGGATGCTTTAATTTCAACCGATAGAATAACGTGCCCGAAAGCAAAAACGCCCCGCCAAAATACACCACTGTTAAAATGTACTGAAGAGACTCCACCCCTCTGGCCGCGTTCCATGCCTCTTCGGTGGGAATCTCACGGCTGACAATCGTGCCTTTCCCAGATTCATCATAGACAATCTCCACACCAGAGGGGGCAAGGGATTCCCGGAGGCTCACGCAGACCTTCGTGGTTCCCCAAGTCAGTAAAAATGCCACAAGAAAACAACTCACCGTAAACAAAAGATAGGCCTTTCGCAAACTGAGGTTTCTCAGCCATTCCATCGATACCCCACCCCCCAGACCGTTTCGATGTAATTGTGCAGGGTTTTAGCGGACAGCTTGGCCCGGACCTTACGGATGTGTTCAATCACCGTTCCGCTGGACCCGTCTCCGTCCATACCCCAGACGATCTCATAGATCCGCTCCCGGTCAAACACCTGGCCCTGATGCATAGAAAGTAACTCCACAATGTCAAACTCCCGCTTGGACAGTTTCACAGCTTCTCCGCGGATGGACACGGTGCGCCCCGTATAGTCCACTGCCAGCTCCCCGAAAAATCGTACCGTAACCGATGTGGTTCTTCGCTGCTCCCGGCGCAGGTGGGCCTCCACCCGGGCGCCCAGCACCTCCATGTCAAAGGGCTTTACAATGTAGTCATCTCCGCCGGCCTGAAATCCTACGATTTTATCACTGCGCTCAATGCGGGCGGTCAAAAACAAAATAGGGCAGGAGACATGGGCGCGAATGCGCGCACAGACCTCCAACCCATTTAGACCCGGCATATTGATATCCAAGAGAATGAGATCGGGACGGCAGGATATCTTTTTCAAGGCTTCCTCTCCACTCTGTGCCGCAATGACCTCATACCCTGACAGCGCAAAATAACGCTGTACCACATCAACAATACCTGGTTCGTCATCTACAATCATAATTCGGGCAGACAAACCGCTTCCTCCCTATGTCACTCTATTTCTATGGAAAAAGCCTCCCAAGCCACAGCGCCGCCAGTTCTGAGCAGGCTCTCCTTGTTTTTACAGCAGAGCAGATTTCCCCTGTATTCGAAGGGCTGCGCCGCGAATATGATCCTTCAACATAACATCCGCAAACGCAATCAGTTCCTCCGGCGTCCGATCCAGTTCTCCCAACAGCCAGCTCTCCACGGTCCCCACCAGTGCGATGACGTAGAATTGGGTCACCAACTCATCCGCGGGACAGCCCATTTCCCTGGACAGCTGTTCCACGGTCCTTTGTACAATGCCATAGATGTCTGCTTGAAAAAACTTTCGCAGATGGCTGTGCCCAATGGACCGCAGGGCACACAGGCAAAAGGCCCGGTTATCCTGGATATAGTGGAACAACTGGAGCAGTCCTTCCTGCCACAGCTGCACCCCCTCATGTTGGCGGAGCAAGACGATCGCCTCCTCCTCAAACATCCATTTTACCAGGTCATAGATATCGGCAAAATGGTAATAGAAAGTTTCCCGCCGCAGGCCACAGAGATCTGTGATCTCCCGAATGGAGATCTTCTCCAGCGGCTTCTGGCTCATGAGTGTTTTCAAGGCGGCGGACAGTTCCTGCTTTGTCGTTTCCGAGGTAGGGTATTTCATGCTTATTTTTCCTCCGGGGAGTCGGAAAATGGACGGGATACTATTTTATTATAACACACCTGGAAAGGGAATTCAGCCCGCTATCTGCCAGAAGTCATTCTAACAAATTTAGTAGATTTGTTAAAAATTTAACAACGTGATGGAATCTGTGCCTTGCCACATCTTTCTTCCCGTCGTATGCTGGCAAGAGGCTCGAACAAATGGTGCAAAATATTGCTCTCAAACGTAGTTCAGACACGGTGTTCCAACTGGAAATAACGCCGCATGTTTTCTTTCCCCATCCAAAAGGGCAGGAGGTGGCCCCATGCACAAGCAGCCCGACAAACCATCCTTTTTCGAAAAACTGGCCACTGCCATCGTGGACAGACGAAATCTCATCTTTTTCCTCTACCTCTGCGCCTTGATCTTCTCTCTGTTCTCCCAGGGATGGGTCAAGGTCTGCAATGACTTGACACAATACTTGCCGGAAAACACCGAAACCCGCCAAGGGCTTACCATTATGGAAGATGAATTCATCACCTACGGCACAGCCCGGATCATGTTGTCCAACGTGACCTACGATATGGCAGCGAACCTGGCAGCCGAACTTGCGTCCATTGACGGCGTAACCTCCGTCTCCTTTGGCAACGGGACAGAGCAGGACACCCCAGAAGAGATTGCAGAATATTTCAAAGGCTCGGACGCCCTCCTCTCCGTTACCTTTGACGGAGAGGAGACCGATCCCATCAGTCTGTCCGCTATGGAGGAGATCAAGCAGAGGCTGGCGCCTTATGATGCCTCCATTGACAGCACCGTTGGAGATTCCCAGGCAGAAACCCTGGACCAGGAAATGCAGGTGATCTTTGCTGTGAGCGTGGTCATCATTGTTTTGGTCCTGGGGCTGACCTCCCACTCCTTTGCAGAGGTTCCCGTCCTCTTGCTTACCTTCGGCGCCGCGGCTCTGCTGAACATGGGAACCAATTTTTTGCTGGGGGAGATTTCCTTTGTCTCTGACTCTGTGACAGTGGTTCTCCAGCTGGCATTGGCCATTGACTACGCGATTATTCTGCTTCATCGATTTTTAGAGGCCCGTCAGCATACACTGGATGACCGAAGTGCCTGTATCACGGCACTCAGTGCCGCCATTCCCGCTATTTTTTCCAGCAGTCTCACAACCATTTCCGGCTTGGCCGCCATGATGTTTATGCAGTTTCGTATTGGCTTCGATATGGGACTGATCCTCATCAAAGCCATTTGTTTCAGTCTTCTTTCCGTCTTTACACTGATGCCGGGCCTTTTGATTCTTTTCTCCAAGGCAATGGAGAAAACCCAGCACAGAAATTTTGTCCCCTCCATAGAACGCTGGGGGCGCTTTGCGGTAAAAGCCCGCTATGTCAGCATCCCGATCTTTGTCGTCTGCTTAATCCTGGGATTTTGGATGTCAAATCAGTGTCCTTACGTCTACGGGTATAGTCAGCTGACAACCAGCCGGCAGAGTGAAAGTCAAATTGCCCAAGAAAAGGTTCGAGAGACCTTTGGCACCCAGAATATCGCCGCCCTCCTGGTGCCAAAAGGGGATTACGACAGCGAGAAAGCCCTGCTGAACCGCCTGGAACAATATGATCAAATTGACTATGCCATGGGGCTGTCCAATATCGAAGCCATGGACGGCTACACCTTAACCGATGCCCTGACCCCCCGGCAGTTCGCGGAGATGACCGATTTGGATTATGAGGTTGTCTGTCTCCTCTACACCGCCTATGCAGCGCAAAACGAGAACTACGGCCAAATTGTCGGTGGAATTGACGACTATACCGTTCCCTTAATGGACCTGTTTCTCTTTGCTTACGATCAGGAGGAAGCCGGATACTTCTCCTTGGAGGAAGACGCCACGGAAGAGCTCAACGACATGTACCAGCAGCTCACCGACGCCCGCGACCAAATGCTGGGAACGCACTACACAAGGATGCTCCTCCAGCTGAATCTGCCGGAGGAAGGGGAGGAGACCTTCCAATTCTTGCAGACCATTCACCAGGAAGCAGAGCAGTATTATGACAGCGACCAGATCTATTTAGTAGGAGACTCCACCAGCGATTATGACTTGTCAGTCTCTTTCTCCCGGGACAATGTGATGATCTCTGTGTTGTCGGTGGTTTTTGTGATTTTGGTCCTGCTGTTTACTTTCCAATCGGTGGGCCTGCCTGTGCTGCTCATTCTGATCATCCAGGGCAGCATTTTGTTTAACTTCTCCTTCCCAGGACTGACGCAAAGCCCAATTTTCTTTTTAAGTTACCTCATCGTCACCTCCATCCAAATGGGGGCCAACATCGACTATGCCATTGTCATCTCCAGCTGGTACAAGGAACTAAAAACCGCCATGCCGCCTAAGAAAGCCATTGTCAAAGCATTGGAGCTTTCATTTCCCACGGTATTGACTTCTGGCTCAATCTTAGCTTCTGCAGGTTTCCTTATTGGGAAACTCTCCACGGAAGGTACCATTGTGGGCATCGGCGAGTGCCTGAGCCGAGGCACCTTGATCTCTATGTTCCTGGTCATGTTTGTGCTACCTCAGATCTTGCTGTTGGGAGACACCATTGTGGAGAAAACCAGTTTTCGCGTCAACATGCCGGAGGCAAAACATCGGACCAGCGGCACCATCTACGTAAACGGACGCGTTCGGGGACGAATCTCCGGCATCGTGGACGCCAACATCCAAGGGGTAATCCACGGCGACGTTTCCGCGCTTATGGGAACCGGGTCCTACCAGGAAGCGCCGCCATCAGAGGAGGAGAACGACCATGAAACGAATCCATAACAGGCTGGCTATCCTGCTGATCTTTGCCCTGCTCCTCTCTTTGGCCGCCCCTGTGGGGGCGGCCGGCAGCCGGATTACCATCCGTACCCCAGAGGATTTGGTGGAACTCTCCCGCCGTTGTTCTTTAGACAGCTGGTCCCGGGGGAAAACAGTCGTTTTATCTGCGGACCTTGATCTCTCTGATGTGGAATTCTCTTCCATCCCCACCTTTGGCGGCACATTCGATGGGCAGGGATACACCATCTCCGGGCTTACCATAACAGGCAGCGGCAACGTGCGGGGACTGTTTCGTTACCTGCAGTCCGGCGGAGTGGTGCAGAATGTGTCCCTGGAAGTGACCATAGAACCCACAGACCTCCAGGATTCCCTGGGTGGGCTGGTTGGCAACAACTGCGGCAGTGTACGAAACTGCACTGTCACGGGAAGTATTCAGGGTGAAACCAATATTGGGGGAATCATCGGCGTCAACGAATCCAGTGGAAAGATCATCAACAGCACTTTTTCCGGCTCCGTCACAGGAGAACACTATGTGGGCGGCATTGCGGGGCAAAACCTGGGCAGCATACTGCAATGTGTCAATCAAGGGAAGATCAATACCGTCGCAGTGGAGGGAGAGGCCGACCTGGAAGATTTGGATAGCAGGCCCTTAAACTCCACGGAAAATCTCCCTGCCTGCACGGACATCGGCGGAATCACAGGTTTCTCCACCGGTGTTTTGCAAAGCTGTAAGAACACAGGTCCTGTTGGCTATGAGCATGTGGGATACAACGTCGGTGGAATCGCCGGACGGCAGTCCGGTTACCTAAACGGCTGCACCAACCAAGGCGTCATTCTGGGCCGCAAGGATGTCGGCGGGATTGCGGGACAGCTGGAGCCTGAAATCTTTCTGCGGTATGGCGAAGACCTCTTAAATCAGCTTTGGAGCGAACTGGGTACCTTGGGCGACCAGGTTGATCACCTTCTCTCTGACCTGAACAGCACCAACACCTCCACCACAGCACAGCTGCAAATGCTTTCTTCCCACGCAGGCACAGCTCAGGATGCCGCCGGAGAGTTGATGGATGCGGCCAAAGATTGGGCCAACGGGAACCTCAGCACCGTGAATGATCTCTCCGCCCGGATTTCCTGGAGTCTGCAGCAGCTGGAGCCGATTCTGGAAACCCTGCGTCCTCTGCCGGAGGAACTGACCGACGCAGTAGACGCTTTAGAAGAAGGGCTTGATCAGGCAGAACAAGCTGGTGACCTGGCCAGCGACGCTGGGCAATCGCTGCGCACGGCGCTACAGGAGGCCTTGCGTGCCGCTGATCACATGAACGAGGGACTGGAACACATCCGCGCCAGCCAAGATGCTCTCAAATCGGCCTTAGGTGACCCCAATGAGATCAAATTGGCGTTGGAACAAATGGCCAAAGGCATCGGTCAATTGGGCGATGGCACCGTGGCATTTTCCGAGGCCATGGAACATCTCCGGGATGGCTGGGCAGCTCTGCCTGATGTATCTTCCATTGACGCATTCCTCCAGGCCTTCGAAGACCTTTCCACAGCCGGCACCAGCACCGCCAACGGCCTGAAAAATATTCAGAAGGCCTTTATCCGTCTGAAAGACACGATTACAGCCAATGGAGACCCCACAGAGGCCTTGAAAACCGCGCTGCAAGAACTTGAAAAAGCCGCAGCGTCATTCCAGTCTGGGGCAGATCAACTGCAAACCGCTGGAAAGCACCTTTTATCCGCCTTGGATACGTTAGAGGATGCCGGGATTTATCTGGATGGGGTGGTAGACGCCTTCCGAGACGCCGGAGACGCCTTCAACAACGCCTTCTCTCGATTGGGAGAAGGTGCCGATGCATTCCATGAGATGGTGAAAACCCTGGCGGAGGAACCTTCCATCCAGTTCACCCCCATAGGCAGCGATATGACAGCCCGGGGAGACGCGCTGGACGCCGCCCTGTCTGATTTACTTGGCAGTGCTGACGATCTCGGTGATCTTCTCTCCCAATCCTCGGATACGATCTTAGGGGATCTCAGCGCCGTCAGCCAGCAGCTGCAATCCATCACAGACCTGCTCCGACAGGAAACCTCCCTGAAAAAAAGCGGGGAAGGGGACCGGATCGAGGACATCTCCGATCAGGTAGACGGTCGGAGTCAACGAACCGGCTGCCTGTCCGACGCTCGGAATGAGGGCGTGGTAAAAGGCGATGTCAACGTAGCCGGAATTGCCGGCTCCATGGCCATTGAATACGATTTTGACCCTGAAGATGATTTGGTCGAAGTGGGGGACCGTTCTTTGGACGTTCGCTACCAAACCAAGGCCGTTATCCTATCCTGTATCAATTTGGGAGAAGTAACCGGAAAAAAGGATGACGCAGGGGGAATTGTCGGCCGAATGGACCTGGGGCAAGTTTCCCACTGTGAGAACTACGGTTCTGTCAGCAGCGCAGATGGCAGCTATGTAGGAGGCATCGCTGGTGCGTCTTGGGGAAGCATCCGGGACAGTTGGGCTCGCTGCACGCTTTCAGGAGACCACTATGTGGGGGGGATCGCCGGTTATGGCTCCACCTTGAAAAACTGTCACACACTCATCACCCTCCAAGAGGGGAGCGCCTATGTGGGCACCGTAGCTGGATCCGTTGATCCAGAGGGCACTGTCACAGGCAATACCTTTACCCAGGAAGCTCTGGGGGCCATTGACGGAATCAGCTATGCCGGTCAAGCTGAGCCAGTAACGTTTGGTGCACTCTGCGCCGCCGGCGCACCAGAGACCTTTGCTCAGTTGGAGTTAACTTTCCGGGCCGATGGAAAAGAAGTCGCCGTGGTGCCCTTCCAATATGGCAAAGGGATTGCACGTCTGCCAGAAATTCCCGCCAAGAAAGGGTATTCCGCGGCCTGGCCTGATTTGGATTACTCCCACCTGACCGCCAGCCAGACCTTGGAGGCAATCTACACCCCGTACACTTCCTCCTTAACCGACGGTGGTGACCTGCCTGATATTTTGGTAGACGGCAGCTTCAGCGCCCAGGCAAAGGTCTCCCATACGACTAAGGAAACTGCATGGACCGATTCCAAAGGAGAAAGCCACCAGGGCACCGCTTATACCGTCACAGTGAAGGACCCCGTTTTAGACGCCGTCTCCTACACCGTTCACTGCCGGCTTCCAGAGGCCAATGGACGGTACGCCGTTTGGGTCCAAACGGGGGAGAACTGGCAGCGGCAGGACAGCGAGAAAGACGGCAGCTATCTTCTTTTCCCCTCCACAGAGGAAACCATCACCTTTTGCTTGGTAGAGGAGGGGAATTCTCTGGTCAAATACCTTCTGACCTTCACCGTTCTGGCCGCCGGCCTTTTTATTCTGTTCTGGCGAAGAAGGATGCAAAAGAAAAAAGAACACGCACAGCAGCCCCCAGCCAGCAGCCTTGAGTCAAAGGAATAAAACCTCCCCCAAAACGCCGCAGTCCCCGGAGACATCTGTTTCCGGGGACTGCGGCAAATGTGTCGTGTGTGGAGGTGTTATTCGTCATAGCAGGATTCCGCCGTTGCTCTCCAAGCAAGGAAACCCCGCCATTTGTTAGCAAAAGCTAATTCTTTGTCTGTCATGGTATCATAAAAAACCGACATTTGCAACGATTATTTTCTGTTGTTCCATTTTTCCGCAGATGTGCCCAGCAGACTGCCTATACAGTTGCTGGGCACATTTTGCTCCATCCTTTTTTGACCTTTTACAAATTATGAATCGTGGTCCAACAAATTGGTCATGCTCCGCAGGCTTACGCCCAGAGTAGAAAGATTGTGCAGCATGGCAGAGGTGGCCGGTGCCAAAACGCCTGCGGTTCCCAGGCCAATCAAGCTTCCGTTAAAACCAATCACAAAACGGTAATTGGACTGGATTCGCTTCATCAGCGCCATGGAAATTCTGCGCAGCGTAACCAGTTCCTCCAGGTTATCCGCAGAGATCGTGATATCCGCGATTTCCCGGGCAATGGCCGCACCATCACTGATGGCAATTCCCACATCGGCCGCAGAGAGGGCAGGGGAGTCGTTGATCCCATCTCCCAGCATAACCACCACACGGCCCTGGGCCTGCTGCTCCGCAACATAGTTTGCTTTGTCCTCTGGCAGAACCTCAGAGCGATAGTCATCTACCCCCACCTGCGCCGCAATCGCGGCCGCAGTGCGTTCACTGTCGCCAGTGAGCATGACCGTTTTCCGAATTCCCAAAGCGCGAAGGGTATCAATCACTTCTTTTGCCTCAGGCCGCAGAGGGTCTGAAATGCAGATGACCGCAGCAAGGACCCCAGCAATGGCCAAATACAAATGGGTATACTGATCCGGCAGTGCATCAAACTTCTCCTGCTCCTCCGGCGGCACTGTGCAGCCCTCATCCTCAAACACAAAATGTGCGCTGCCAATGATAACACGCTCTGGTCCCACGGTACTGGCAATGCCGTGAGCCACCAAATAATCCACTTGAGAATGCATCTCCTCGTGGGAAAGGCCTCTGTCCCGGGCTGCCTGTACCACCGCATTGGCCATGGAGTGGGGGAAGTGTTCCTCCAAACAGGCCGCCAGGCGAAGCATGTCTGTCTCACTCCTCCCACCAAAGGGAATCACTTCCACCACCGTGGGGCAGGCTCGGGTCAGGGTACCGGTTTTGTCAAAGACAATGGTGTCCGCATGGGCCATTGCCTCCAGGTACTTTCCGCCTTTTACCGTCACATGTCTTCCGCTGGCCTCCCGCATAGCAGAAAGCACCGCCAACGGCATGGCCAGTTTCAGCGCACAGGAAAAATCCACCATGAGAACGGAAAGCGCCCGGGTAACATTTCGTGTCAGCAGATACGCCAAGCCGCTTCCCAGCAAAGTATAGGGTACCAGTGTATCCGCCAAATGGGAAGCTTTGTTCTCCGCGGCAGATTTGAGTTTCTCCGACTGCTCAATCATAGAGACAATTTTGTCATACCGGCTGCTGCCGTTCTGCTGGGACACCTGTATGATACACTCGCCTTCTTCCACCACAGTGCCGGCGTAGACCATCGTGTTCGGCCCCTTGGGAACCGGAACGGATTCGCCGGTGAGCGAGGCCTGGTTAACCATGACCTCCCCTTGGACAATCATGCCATCCACCGGAATCAGGCCGCCCATCCGCACAGAGATGGCATCCCCGGGCTGGATCTGGTTGAGAGGAACCAAGACCTCCCCCTCCTGTGTATGAAGCCAGACACGATCCACATTCAGTGACATGCACCGTGCCAAATCATCCACAGATTTTTTATGGGTCCATTCCTCCAGCAGTTCGCCCAGGCTCAACAGGAACATCACAGAGCCCGCCGTGGAGAAATCCCGGCGAGCCATAGAAATTCCAATGGACAAACCATCCAGCAATTCAACCCGAAGTTTTCCCTGCAACAGGCACCGAACGCCTCGGACCAGGTAGGGGATGGATTTGAGAACCGTATACGCCGCCGCCAGGGGAGGCGGGAGGAAACATTTCCGTATAACCTTAAAGACGACCTTGCCGACGAGCTTTTCCTCATAAGCCCGGTTCAAAGCCCGTCCGCTATGCGCAGGCGCCAGTTTGGCAATCTCTGGTGTGTCGTAAGAAAACCGGCTCAGAAAAGTCAGCAGGGCGGATCGTTCTCCGCAATACTGAATCACCGCGCAGCACGTCCGTTCATGTACCGCCGCCTGCCGAATGGCGGGGCTGTGATTCAGATAGGCTTCCAATAGGTCCGCTTGCTCCAAGGTCATCCGTTTTTGCATCACTTGAATGCGGACCCGTCCACGGGACTCGTGAACGATCTTAAATTTCATAGTAAGACCTCCAAAGGGAAACAGAGAGGGCTCCCGCCCCCTCTGTCTGCGTCATATCTGCCGTTCTTTGAGATGTACTCAGGCCTCCGGTGCTGCCTGAGTCTCCTCTGCGGCATCCTCCACAATCTCTTCCCGGGCGGCTCTTTCCTGGTTGATATCCTTTGCACTGGCCAGGATGTCAGCCGCATTCTCCTGTACTGTGGTGACAGTCCCCATCACACAGTCCTTCATCCGCAGCGCAGCCGCCGTGGTGTGGGTATAAACCTTCTTCGCGTCTTTGCTGGACAGCAACTTAATGCCCGCAGACCCAAACAACACGCCGCCGGCAAACAAAGCTAAACTCTTATAATAATTCATTTGGAACCTCCCGTGCGTTACTTATGTTTGTACCCAGTGAGCATCACCATGATCATACAGAACACAGCACTCCATGCCCAAAAACGATGTTTTTTCAATGGGACACCTCCTCAAAGCAAAACACTTTGTTTAACTCGCATATTGTAACGTGTTTCCAAGAGAAAAGCACACGGATTCCGTCAGAATTGAATGGATTCAGACATTTCTTTTGATAATTTGCCTGCGATATTGCGCGGGAGGAAGCTGATAGTGCCGCTTAAAAATTTGTGAAAATTGGCTGGCACTCTCATATCCTACGGCGACTGCGATCTGCAGCACCGTTTGGTTGGTGGTACGGAGCAGCTCGGACGCCTTATCCATCCGACGCATCTGAAGAAATTTCCGGGTAGACTGCCCATACATCTGCCGAAATCCTTCCTTCAAAAAGGTTCCTGAAATATGAAACCGCCGGGCTAATCCCTCAATGGTCAGAGGCTGGCCCAAATTCGCCAGCATATAATCGTGCGCCTGCCGAATCGCTTCAATCTGGTCTCGGTCCCAATACCGCCGGCCACGATGCCCCATCGGAGAAAGCCCCTTTCCGCACAGGAGATAGAGAAGCTCCACACCTTTGAGTACACAGTACTCTCCCCGTTTGTCCGTGGGAAGATCCGTCAGCTGAGAAAAAAATGCGCTGTTCCAAAGCCCACTGGGGAACAAAAGCCATCCTCCGTGGGCCTGTAAGCAGACATCGACCTGTTCCGCCTGCAAACGGGTCCCAGGGACCGGCCAGAACTTGGTCAAGGCGCAAAGAGCCTCTTCTCCGTCCAGAGTCATTCGAATGCCGCAGGAGCAGGGGGCTGCCGACTGAATGCGCTGAATACAAGCGCCCGCAGAGAGAAGCAAAATATCGTGCGGATTCAAGTCAATGACCTGACCATGATCCAGATAAAATTGCATCCCGCCAGTCTGACAGAAAAGAAACGCGCAAGGAGACAGCAGAGATTCCGAAAACCAGGACGCTTCTTGCCCCCCCTCAAATTGACAAACCTGGAGGCCCGGCAGAGCAAAAGACCACTGAATATGAACATCCCGCGCCGAAAGGCTTCCTTGATCTGCCATGGAACTTCCTCCTCCTGCTTTCTATTAGCGAAGACTAACATTCAACCAATAAAAAAGCCCATCTATAAGATGAACCAGCCAAAAATTAGCGACAGCTAACGATATCACATTTTTTGCTAAATTGCAAGCAAAATCAGAAAAATTCTGCAAATTTTTCTTTGTATTTCACCCCTTTATTCCGAAAACCAGGCCCGCACAGCACATGCGTACGCTGCAGACCTGGTTTGCATTGCGGCATAGGAAGCGTTCTCTCCTGTTATTTGGTGCAGTCCATAGGCTCTTTTCGGTTTGGATTCTTGGGAAACCATCCCTTCTCTACCCGCTGCGCCTGTTCCTGCAGTTCCCGGATACTCCATAGACAGGAAACACCAGCCAGCCCTAAAATCATAGACAGCATCCCCTCTGTAAACAGGGCAGCCAGCAAAAAACCGATTCCAGCCGCTAAAAACAACGGCCAGATTCTGTGGGAAAAGTAATATTCACACTTGATGACAATGGGATGAAATACTCCAATCATCACCAAAGCAACAATTCCCACTACCACGCCTTCCATATTGACCTGCATCAAATCACCTCAATTTTATTTTATCATAGAAGTCTGGAAAGGAAAATAGAAAAATCTTCTTCAGGAGATCTTCGTTTCATCAAATTGAAACTGGAAAGGATCATATAGATAATATATCATTACAGAGCAATCCCTGTCGAAGCGGTCAACGGTGGCCCCGACAAGGATTGCTATGCGTAAAATACTATTCGGTTTTATCCGTAGGATAGCTGTCCATCTCCACCCATAAGGGTGGTCATTTCCTCAATCTTTTCCAATGGAAAGGGTGGTTGGGAGAGAGGTTTCATCGCAATAGACATTAACTTCATGGGATTGTCATCTGCCGCTACACGATTTGAACTTAGGTGGCCACATCTCCTGCAACGATGGATGAGCGCCCACTCGCCATTCTTTCTGACCCAAACGCCCACAGGTTCCATAATCCCTCCGCAGTCTGCCTCTCGATCTCCGGGCTCAATATCCAAATGCAAACTGCTAAGACAGTTTGGACAATGATTGCGGTGGTTACTGCCTGCTCCGGTAGGTACAACCAGTCTGCCGCATACCTTACAGGTAAAGCTGTCACTACACCCATGTGTTTTATAGTATCCTTTTTCAAACTGTTTTCGTTTATTTTCTCTGTTCATAGCTGCTCCTTAATGAGTGGCAGCAGACACGATTACAAATCTTCACGCAGATGTTTTTTCAATGCGTCGCGGTATGTTTGCGTCAACAGAATATACTTCTCCTGCTCCTCGGCTGTCCACTCATTCCATATCTTATCTTCGATTTGAAATAACGGGAGAATTTTTTCGGTGGAAAAGTTGCTCCCTTTTTTGGTCAAACAAACCATGGTGTTTCGGCCTTCTCCCTGCTTCAGATAGGCGATCCCATCTCGTTCTAACTTGCGGATTGCCGAATTGATTGTTTGACGACTGATTCCTGTCAATCTGAATATGTCACGTTGGAGGCATTGTCCCTCTTTTTCGCAAAGCACATACAGGATATTCAAAACAGTATCAGAAATGCCTATTTTTACGGCTGCCTCATGATACAAAGACGTAATTTCTGCAGACAAATAGGCATACATTCTTGCTTTTTCGTAAACCATCACGGCCTCCTTAATATCCGATTTCATATATAATATATCCGTTTTCGGATATAATGTCAATAGAGTTTTTCGAATATTGTCCACATCATCTATCTTGAGGTTATTCTTTGCTATATTTTTAATGAATACGATAAAAACTGCCCTGCTGATTTGCGTTCAGCAGGGCAGCTTTTCTTACTTCTCATGTCCGCACCGAGTGGACGAGAATCGCACCAGCCCAGTATCAAAGATCTCATGGATGCATGGATGGACAAAAGAAACTGTATTCATATAGGTTTGCGCCGTCTCAAGCGTCATTCCCACTCAATGGTTCCACTGGGCTTCGGGGTAAGGTCAAAGAGAACCCGGTTTACCCCTTTCACCTCTGAGGTAATCCGTGCGGTAATCTCCTGCAGCAGGGGGAAGGGGACATCCTCCACTGTGGCCGTCATGGCATCCACGGTATTGACTGCCCGGAGAATCACCGGCCAGTCAAAGGTTCTGGCATTGTCCCGCACACCGGTGGACTTGAAATCCGGCACCACGGTAAAATACTGCCAAACCTTGCCCTCCAGTCCATGCTTGGCAAACTCCTCCCGAAGAATCGCGTCGGATTCCCGCACCGCCTCCAGCCGGTCACGGGTAATGGCACCCAGGCAGCGAACGCCCAGGCCGGGACCGGGGAAGGGCTGACGGAACACCATGCTGTCCGGCAGACCCAACGCTTTTCCCACCACGCGGACTTCATCTTTGAAGAGGAACTTGACCGGTTCCACCAACGCAAACTGAAGGTCCTCCGGCAGGCCGCCCACGTTATGGTGGGCCTTGACTGGGCCGCTTTCCAGAATGTCAGGGTAAATGGTTCCCTGGGCCAGGAACTCAATGCCCTCCAGTTTCCGGGCTTCCTCCTCAAACACACGAATAAACTCCGCGCCAATGATCTTCCGCTTGGTCTCCGGGTCTGCTACACCGGCCAGCTTGTCCAGGAAACGGTCCACTGCATCCACATAAACCAAATTGGCGTCCATCTGATTCCGGAATACTTCCACCACCTGCTCGGGTTCTCCCTTCCGCAGAAGGCCATGGTTGACATGGACGCAAGTGAGCTGCTTTCCCACCGCCTTAATCAGCAAGGCCGCCACCACAGAAGAATCCACGCCGCCAGACAGTGCCAGCAGGACCTTTTTATCTCCCACCTGTGCCCGGACAGCTGCCACCTGCTCGGCAATGAATTGTTCCGCCAGGGCAGGGGTTGTAATCCGTTCCATCGACTCGGGACGCTTATGATCTGCCATATTCAGTTCCTCCCTCTATGTGATCCAATGAATTGCAATGTTTTGACGGATTATTATAGCATAAATTCTATGGAAAAGGGTAGTCATTTCTCAAAAAAAATACAAATTTGTTTATAAAGGCAGACAGACCACCAGTTCAAACCGGCCATTGGCCGCCACCACCTCGAAAGAGCCTCCATACCGTTTCGCAATCTCCCGCATACCCAAAAGGCCAAAACCATGGGCAGTTTTGTCTTTCTTCGTGGTGGAGAGATCCGGCTTTTCATCCCCAGCCAGTGCATTGTCCACCTGGAGCATAAACAGGCCTTTTTCCGCCCGACAGCGAACCCGGACCGTCTTGTCTGTACTTTTCTCCGCCGCCTCCATGGCATTGTCCAGGGCATTGCCCAAAAGGGCACACAAATCCATCTCTGCAATCAAAAGGTTTCGAGGCAGGGAAATCTGAAACTCCCCCTGTATCCCTCGCTGGCGCATCTCCTTTGCCTTGGCCGTCAGGACCACATTGGCTGTCTCATTGTCACTGAAGGGCTTTCCTCCTCCAAGGGAGGAGGAATCGGTGATCTGCTCCAGATAACCGATGGCTTTTTCTGTTTCTCCCGACTCCAGCAGACCCCGGAGCACAGTCATGTGATTTCTCAGGTCATGACGGAGGGTTCTCACTTGAACCTGTTCTCTCTGGATGCCTTGGTAATAGACCTCCCGCAAGCCGGCCAAATGGACTTCCTGCTCCAGTTTTTCATGGTTGGCCAGGGTTAAAATGACAAACAAAAGAATCAGCGCCGTCACACCAGTGAAGGGGAGAACCACCATCCCCTGGTTCATGGCCATGGAGTTGGCCACCATCGAGTCCCACTTGCGATAGGTCAGCAAAACCACTGCCATCAACGCGCACAAGGGCATGAAGGACAAGCCCAGAATGAGCTTCCATAACCGGCGGGAGAGGGAGATCACCCCCACCGGCATCCGCCGCCGGATCAGAAGATAGAGGAGGGCAAAAAACAACGGACGCATCAAGCGGCATAGAAAATCGCTGGTATCAATGGTAAACAGGTCAAAAAGGGCAATGTACGTGTCCAGGATGGCACAGACCGACATAATGATACAGAAGAAAATGATGGTAACTGCCAGCCGTCCCATCCAGTCTCCTTGGGTGCTGAGCATGGAAAAAAAGACGAAGAGAGGGAACACATAGAGCAGATTAGGATCTCCAACCCAGATCACCATGCCTGTGGAGATACCAAACGTCAGGAAAAGGATGGCCTTTCCCCATCCTAACGACCGAACCGTTAAGAATCGCCGGGCCGTTCCATAGAGAGCCAATCCGCTGCATACCAGTGTGACGCCATAGGTGAGACAAATCAATGCTTGTTGGGGCAATGTCAGGCCGTCCATAGTCACTCCTCCAGCGAGGCCCGGGTGAGGGCAATCATCGCAGCCTGTTGACAGGACCGGCTGATGGGCAGTGTCTGCCCACCCACTAAGACTTGGCTGCCCGAGATCTGCTGTACCGCCTGTGTCCGCACCAGATACCGCTGATGAATTCGTACAAAGGAATCCTTCAGTTCTTCTTCCACCTGATCCAGCTTTCCATAAAATGTATAGTGTTTTTCCGTTGTCACACAGGTTACCTGCCGCCGGTCCGATGTAAAATATAGAATCTTCTTCCGGGGAATTCGATAGGTCACATCGCCGCGGCGGCAGAGATAGACCTCCTCTTCCTCTCGGAGCAGCGCCGCAGCGGCCCGGGACAAAACTTCCTTCAGCTGATCCTCCCGCACAGGTTTGAGAAGATAGCCCAAAGCCCCCACCGTGTATCCCTCAAAGACATGCTCTGTATAGCCTGTGACAAACACCAACGGGAGACTTTCCTCTATCTGACGCAGACGCCGGGCGGTCTCCATCCCGTCCAGCTGCCCCATTTCCATATCCAAAAAAATCAGATTCAGCTCTCCGGGATGGTTCTCCACCCAGCGCAGCAGCCCTTCTCCCGAGGAAAATTCCAGGACTCGGTCCATGTCTCTATGTGGCTCTAAAACCCGTTCCAACCTTGCCCTCAGGTGCAAACGAGCCTCCTGACTGTCATCGCAAATCCCAACGCAGAACAAAGATCGTTTCTCCCTTCCTCTTGAGTATCCTACGAATGCACCATCGTGTGGTACAATCTAACCTCTTTGATTGTACCACACAGGGCGGCTTCCGCCAAATAGAACTTGACAGAAGCCGCCCCAAGTTTGACAGAAAACCCGCCAAACTTGACATCCCGTCTTCTGCGCCTGCCAAACTTAGCATCCATCAGGCCGAATATGACTGGGGCAGTTGCTGTCAGAAACTCCATCGGTTATGGTGGAGACAGAAAGAAGGGGAGAACAGCTCATTTCTCCCTTCACCATCAGAGAAAGGAAGGAATCGTCAATGCTGACTGTACACAATCTTCACAAATCCTACCAAGTGGGAAAAACTACCTATGAAGTTCTCAAGGGTGTCTCCCTGGAGGTGGGAAAAGGGGAGTTTGTGGCCGTAATGGGACCGTCTGGCTCCGGAAAGACCACACTGCTCAACTGCATCTCCTGCTACATCCCTGCAGACAGCGGAGAAATCACCTTGGGCAATCGCCAGCTGGCCAAGCTGGATGAAACCGCCCTGGCCTCTGTTCGAAACAAACAGCTTGGGTTTGTCTTTCAGGATTTTTTGCTGTTAGATGGCTTAACCGTCCAGCAAAACATTCTTCTCCCTGCCATCATTGGCGGAACTGCTGGTCCCGCCATGGAGCAGCGCGCTGACCAGCTGTGCCAGGTGTTCGGCATCTCCGCCATTCGGGAGAAATACCCGGCAGAGATCTCCGGCGGTGAAAAGCAGCGCACCGCCGTGGCCCGTGCCCTCATCAATAACCCTCTGCTCATTTTGGCAGACGAACCCACGGGAAATTTAGACTCCAAGTCCAGCCGGGCGGTGATCTCCTCCTTTGAACAGGCAAAACAATCCCTGGAAGCCACCATCTTCATGGTGACCCACGACTCTTTCGCCGCCTCCTTCTGCGACCGTGTCATTATTCTGCAGGACGGTGTAGTCTGGCGGGTCCTGGAAAAGGGGACCCTGGCCCGTACCACATTTCAGGATCAGCTTCTGGATGCGATCCGTGAGATGGGAAGGGAGTGAAACCCATGAGACACTTTTCAGAAGTTTATCGCCATCTCCGGCGGAAAAATTGGCGGCAGTACGCTCTGCTGGCCGGATGTACCTTTTTTTCCGTTCTTCTTATCACAGCTTACGCCTGCATGATGCGCTCTCCCACTGTCCTCACCATTCTGCCGGAGGGAGGGGACTCCCGAAAGCAGGTAATGATGGTCTTTGTTCTGGCCGTTTTGGGCTGCGCGGTTTTTACCACGTATGCCTCCGGTCTGTTTTTCCGTCAAAAGTCCCGGGAAATTGGCACCTTTCTGGCCCTGGGTGCCACCCGGCACCAGTTGAAAACGGAACTGAGCAAGGAATTGGCCCTTCTCTCTCTGGGCTCCTGCGCCGCTGGTGCCCTGTTGGGTGTTCCGCTGTCCTGGGGCATCTGGCAAATCTTCCGTACCATGATTGTGGATACCGAGGAAATGGTTCTGCGTTTTGACGCGCAAGCCTACCTCTTTGCACTGGCCTTTTCCGTCTTCGTCATCCTCATGCTGTTTCTGATGGGCTGGCGCTCTATTCGTCGCACCAATATCATTGATATTGTCCAGGAATCCCATAAATCGGAACCCATCCGCGCTGTCCCACGGTGGTATGGTCCTGTTGGCGTCCTCCTCATTGCATTGGGAGGCTTCCTGGGGTACTTCATGCCCAGCTTTTTCGTCAAAGTTCTCCACTGGTATGCCCCCTCCGTGGTGGATGCACTGTTCTACCTGCCTGCACTGATCGGCCTGTACATTCTTCTGCTCCACACCGTGGTCAATGGATGGGGCGGCAAGAAAAAACAGTATCGGGACCTGATTTCCACCAGCATGATGAAATTTCAGGGGCGGCAAACAGTGCGGAACATGCTGGTGATGACCGTCCTGCTGGCAGGTGCTTACTTCGCCAGCTTCTATGCTCCGATGATGCTCTCCAGCTCTGGAACCAGTGTTGCCAGCCGTCCCTACGATTATCTGTACCATTACCGCTGTGATCAGGATATGATTGGACAAAACGACGTGGCACAGCTGGCTCAGAAACACAACGTGGACATCACAACCTGGGTGACGGCTACCGGCTCTATCTTGGGCACGGATGGTATGGAACATATTGAAACCGAATCCTCCATCGGAGTCACTTATACAGAGGAGTACCGAGAACTGCTCCAAAGTGCCACCTTCCTGCCTGAGCGTGCCTACAACGCGATCACTGGTCAAAAGATCGACCTTGCTCCCGGCACTTGTGCCAATGTTCTCGATGACGACGGCGGCAGCAGTTACCTGAGCGGTGGTGATGTCACCCATCTGACCAATATGGTGACGGGAAAAACCCTTGACGTTACGCCGGCAGAACCTCTGTCATACACCATGCTGCTGGGGTGCTACGTATTGGATGACAGGGATTATGAGGCCATTTCTGCCGGCTTGACCGGCCAGTGGCAGGAGGACTATGTCCTTTTCAATGTCACGGATGTAGAAGCCAGCTTCCCCTTTGCCAAGGCGCTTTTTTATGACATCGTGGACCACTCCGGACCGGAAGTGGAAGTCTTTGACGCTTGGGACCCTGTGGCCCGCCAAATTGCCATTGAGGAGACAGGATCGTATTTCTGCGACCCGGAATCTTTGGAAGAAAGCGGCACTTCTTCCATCGACTATGACAAACCCGACAGCACAGAATTCCGCACAAGCTGGAAATACATGCCTCAGTTCAAAATTCTGGATGAGACGGAACTGGTAAAAACCATGGCAGTTTTCCTCATGCTCTTTATTTTCATCGCCATTGTCTGCTTCGCCGCAGTCATCGTCATCTCTTTCACCCGCTGCATGACCATCGGTATGACCAATGCCCGGGTCTACGATGATCTGCGCCATTTAGGGGCGCCGCGGTCGTACCTATACCGCTCGGTGAAAGGGCAGGTGAGCCGGGTCTTCCGAGTCCCCATTCTGGTGGGAACCATCCTGATCTACGCGTTCTATACCCTTATCATGTACTCCAACGGAGAGCCCATGGGCATCACGCCCAGTGAGGCTTCCGGCATGATCACCTGCTTGGGTGTGATCGCCGTGGTTTCTCTCCTTCTCTATCTTGTCTACCGCCTCACCTTGAAAAAGGTCTGCTCAGTTACCATCGATTCCAAAACAGCTTTTCCCCATTAAAAGGAACTCCACCGGCTTCGGCCGGTGGAGTTCCTTTTCATAAAAAACAGCCCTCCACACTGGAGAGCTGTTTGGCGGAGCGGGTGGGATTCGAACCCACGTGCCGGAGTTACCGGCAAACTGATTTCGAGTCAGCCCCGTTATGACCACTTCGATACCGCTCCTTATGAAGAGTGTTTCCACTCGTTTTGAAAATTACCATAATATTATACATGCAAATATCTGGTTCGTCAATGGGAATCTTTTTGGGGATGCAATCAAATTACATTCCGTGAGAAACGCTTCCAAAATGTCATAAATTTGTATGATATTTGGAACGATTCCTTAAGAATTTTATGATAAAATAACAATGTCTAAAATCCGTTTTCCCTTTGAAACCCCATATAGAAAGAGTTGTTATCATGGAGCAAACTATTCTTGTTGTAGACGATGAACGGGAAATTGCCGATCTGGTGGAAGTCTATCTGAAAAACGAAGGCTTTCCCGTTCTGAAAGCATACACCGCTGCCGAAGCCTTGGAGATCATCGCCCAAAAAGAGCTTAGTTTAGCCATCTTGGATGTGATGCTACCGGACATGGATGGATTTACCCTCTGCCAAAAAATTCGAGAGTCCCATTTGTATCCCATTCTGATGCTCAGCGCCAAGGTGGAAGACATGGACAAAATCATGGGCCTCACGCTGGGTGCAGATGATTATATTACTAAACCATTCAGCCCCTTGGAACTGGTGGCCAGGGTAAAGACCCAGTTGCGCCGGTACACACGCTATAACACCGCAGACCCCAGAGAGCAGGAGCGGAATGAACACGACTTCCGCGGCCTGTTCATCTGTCAGGATAGCCACCAGTGTACCCTCAACGGAGAAGACCTCACCCTCACCCCCATTGAGTTTAACATTCTCTGGTATCTCTGTGAGCACCGTGGGAAAGTCGTCTCCTCGGAAGAGTTGTTTGAAGCAGTCTGGAAAGAAAAATACATGGATGGAAACAATACGGTCATGGCACACATCGCCCGCTTGCGGGAGAAAATGAAGGAGCCCAGCCGGAAACCAAAGTTCATCAAAACCGTTTGGGGGGTGGGGTATACCATTGAGTAAGCGTCGACTCCTATGGCCGCCCCGCCGGAAACGCCATAACCAGATCTCCCAACAAATTCTGATCCGGTATGTATTCAGTGTCCTCGGGATGATTGGGGGGCTGGTACTGCTGTTTTTCCTGGGATGGGTGTTTTGCCGTCTTTTCATTTGGCAGCCCCATGAGCCCCTGTACCGCCTTCTCAAAGCCTTGGAGGACACCGCCATGTTCTGGGGAAGCGGCGTGGTTCTTCTGGGTGTCTTTCTTCTCACTTACCGTTCCATCTCCAAACCCTTGGACTACTTGGATGAAGTCATTGAAGCAGCCGAAGAACTGGCTCACCCCGCAGACACTCCGATCCGGCTTTCGCCTCCTCTGGAGAGTATTCAGGATGAGTTGAACATCGTCCGGGAAGGTGCCCTGCGCAGTGCCATGTACGCCAAAGAGGCAGAGCAGAGAAAAAACGATCTGATCGTCTATCTCGCCCACGATCTGAAGACCCCTCTTACCAGCGTCATCGGCTATCTCTCCCTTCTTCGGGATGAGCCGCAGATCTCCCCGGAAATGCGCGCCAAATACACCGGGATCGCCTTGGAAAAAGCGGAACGGCTGGAGGCACTGATCAATGAATTTTTCGAAATTACTCGCTTTAACCTAACGCAGCTCTCTCTGCGCCTGGAAGAAGTAAATCTCACCCGGCTATTGGAGCAGGTGACCTTCGAGTTTCAGCCCATCTTGGCTGAAAAGGGCCTTTCCCTGTCCCTTCAATTCACGCCCGATGTTATCTTAGCCTGTGATCCAGAAAAATTAGAACGTGTTTTCGATAACCTTTTACGTAACGCCGTCAATTACAGCAATCCAAACACCCCTATTGGCGTCACCATGCTTAAAGAGAAGGACGCCGTCATCGTCTCTGTGGAAAACCAAGGCCGTACCATTCCTCAGGACAAATTGGATCAAATCTTTGAACAGTTTTTTCGGTTGGATTCCTCTCGTTCCAGTTCTTCCGGCGGCGCTGGCTTGGGGCTTGCCATTGCCAAGGAGATCGTAGAACGGCACAACGGCATCATCCGTGCCCAAAGCGCCAAAGAACGGATTACCTTTACCGTAACCCTTCCATTGACTCAGCCAAGAAGTTCCTAATCTGGCACAAGGGTTTTGCAAACAGGATCAGGAAAAAACAGAGCGGAGAACGTGCCGCTCTGTTTTCTCATGGAAAGGAGCAAAAAACCGTTGACAAATACCCCCAAGGGGTATATTATCAAAATACCCCTTGGGGGTATTTACAAGGAGGTACTGCAGATGGAAGATAAAACTTGCTGCTGCCATAAGACCAAGGAACGCACGGAAGAGGAAGTCAAAAAGCTTCTCAATCGCCTCAGCCGGATCGAAGGACAAATTCGGGGCATCCGGGGAATGGTAGAAAAAAACGCCTATTGTACGGACATCTTGGTACAGTCAGCGGCAGTCTCCGCCGCCATGAACGCCTTTAACCGGGACCTTCTGGCCAATCACATCCGCACCTGTGTAGTGACAGACATTCGGGATGGCAAAGAGGATGTCATTGATGAGCTGGTGCTCACCCTGCAAAAACTGATGAAATAAGTGCCCCCCTCCAGGGAAATCCTAATTTTGACCGCACAAACCAGAAAGGGGTCGACGCGATGGAACAATTCAATGTAACCGGCATGAGCTGCGCCGCCTGCAGCGCCCGGGTAGAAAAAGCGGTATCCAAAGTACCTGGCGTGACGGCCTGTTCCGTCAGCCTTTTAACCAACTCCATGGGGGTGGAAGGCACTGCTTCTCCCCAGGATATTATCCACGCGGTAGAAAACGCTGGATACGGTGCCTCCGAGAAGGGCAGCGCAGCTGCCAGCGCAAATCATACTGCTGAGACAGAAGACGCCCTCGCAGACCATGACACACCCGTGCTGAAACGGCGTCTCATCTGGTCCCTTGTTTTCTTGGTCATCCTCATGTATTTCTCCATGGGACACATGATGTGGGGATGGCCAGTCCCCGCCTTTTATCACGGAAACCACATCGCCATGGGCTTGACCCAGCTGCTGCTAACCGCAGTGGTCATGGTCATCAACCAGAAGTTTTTCATCAGCGGGTACAAGAGCCTTTGGCATCGGGCTCCCAACATGGACACACTGGTTGCCTTGGGCGCCACCGCCGCCTTTGTTTACAGCACCTATGCGCTCTTCGCCATGACCGCTGCGCAGGCAGCTGGCGACATGGCCGCTGTTGCGGATTACATGATGGAGTTCTATTTTGAATCCGCGGCCATGATTCTGACGCTGATCACTGTGGGAAAAATGCTGGAAGCCCGTTCCAAAGGACGGACCACAGACGCACTCAAGGGGCTCATGAAGCTGGCCCCCAAAACTGCCACCCTTCTACGGGACGGCACAGAGATCACTGTCCCCATCGAGCAAGTCAAAAAGGACGACGTCTTTGTGGTCCGGCCAGGGGAGAACATCCCCGTAGATGGTGTCGTCATAGAGGGCAGCAGCGCAGTCAACGAATCTGCCCTTACCGGGGAAAGCATTCCTGTGGATAAAACAACCGGTGATTTGGTCTCCGCCGCCACGCTCAACCAATCAGGATTTTTGACCTGCCAGGCAACTCGGGTGGGGGAGGACACCACACTTTCTCAAATCATTCAAATGGTCAGTGATGCTGCGGCCACCAAGGCGCCCATTGCCAAGATTGCGGATAAAGTCTCTGGCATCTTTGTCCCGGCAGTCATCACCATTGCCGTTTTTACCACCATTGTCTGGCTGCTTTTGGGGCAGGAAATCGGTTTTGCTCTGGCCCGCGGAATCTCTGTGCTGGTGATCTCCTGCCCTTGTGCTCTGGGCCTTGCCACCCCTGTGGCCATTATGGTGGGCAACGGAATGGGCGCCAAGCACGGAATTCTTTTTAAGAACGCTATATCCTTGGAAAACGCCGGAAAAACGCAGATTGTCGTTCTGGATAAAACCGGCACCATCACCTCGGGAGAGCCCAAGGTCACAGATCTGATCCCAGCTCCCGGTGTCCAAGAAGAGGAACTTCTGCGCCTGGCATTTGCCTTGGAGCAAAAGAGCGAACATCCCTTGGCCCGGGCCATTCTCCACCGGGCAGAAGAACGAAACCTGTCCCCTGAACCTGTCTCGGATTTCCAGGTGCTTCCCGGCAATGGCCTCACCGCTACCTGGCAGGGCACGCTCCTTCAGGGTGGGAACTATACCTTTATCAGCCGCCAGTCCCAAGTCCCGGAATCTATGCGGATACAGGGGGAGACCCTGGCACAAGCTGGAAAAACCCCCTTATTTTTTGCCCAAGATGGTCACCTGACCGGCATCATCGCCGTGGCGGATGTCATCAAAGAGGACAGCCCCCAGGCCATTCAAGAATTACAGTCCATGGGGATTCAAGTCGTGATGCTGACAGGAGACAATGCACGCACAGCGCAAGCCATCGGAAAAGAGGCTGGCGTCAATCACGTAATCGCCGGCGTCCTGCCCGATGGGAAAGAGCGTGTCATCCGGCAGCTGAAAGAGCAGGGGAAGGTCACTATGGTGGGGGACGGTATCAACGATGCTCCCGCGCTCACCCGGGCGGACATTGGGATCGCCATTGGCGCGGGGACCGACGTGGCCATTGACGCGGCTGACGTTGTCCTCATGAAAAGCCGCCTGCGTGATGTTCCCGCCGCCATCCGGCTCAGCCGGGCCACCCTTCGGAACATTCACCAGAATCTGTTCTGGGCCTTTCTTTACAATACCATCGGCATCCCCTTGGCCGCCGGCGTTTTTATTCCCCTTGGTTTGACGCTGAACCCCATGTTCGGAGCAGCCGCCATGAGTTTGTCCAGTTTCTGTGTTGTCACCAATGCTCTGCGTCTGAATCTTTTCCGCATGCACGACGGGAGCAAGGATAAAAAGATCAAATCCATTTCAATCACTGTAAAGGAGCAACGTACCATGGAAAAAACAATGAAGATCGAAGGCATGATGTGCACCCACTGTGAAGCCCGCGTGAAGAAGGCACTGGAAGCACTGGATGCCGTGGAACAGGCCAAGGTCAGCCATGAGGCAGGAACTGCCGTGGTGACACTTTCTGAGGATGTAACAGATGATGTTCTGAAAAACGCAGTGGAAGCCCAAGACTACCCTGTAACCTTCATTCAATAATTTCTCCTCCTTCTAAAAGGCCAGAGATTGGGACGATATCGTTCCAATCTCTGGCCTTTTCTAATTTTATCTTATTTTTAATAACATATCATTTGGTACCCCACAGAAACATCGTTTCTTTTCTTGACATTTGTTCCAAAAATCGGTATCTTGAAAAAGTTCCAAGCGAGAATATCACCTGTAACCACTCGGGTTATTTTATCACAAAGGAGGCCCCTCCATGGGAAAGACACTGCAGGAGATTTTAGATCTTTGCCAAGAGAAAGACATTCAAATTGTCGATTTCAAAATGACTGACATTGACGGAAGATGGCGCCATCTCAGTATTCCTGTCGGCCGGCTCAACGAGGAGACTATGCAGTACGGGATTGGATTCGACGGCTCCAATTACGGCTATGCCCCGGTGGAGAGCAGCGACATGGTTTTCGTGCCCGACCTGGATTCTGCCACAGTTGATCCCTTTGCAGAGGTTCCCACCCTCACCATGATCGGAGACGTGATGATCATTGATCGTCCGGCCAACCGGCCCTTTGACCAATATCCCCGGAATGTGGCCAAACGGGCCATTGGCTATATGCAAGAGTTGGGGATCGCAGACGAGATGATCGTAGGGCCTGAATATGAATTTTATATCTTCGACCAGGTATCCTACACCACCCAGCCTCAACATGCCAGCTTCTCCATCTCCGCACGGCAGGCCGCATGGAGCACAGAAAACAACGGATATCAGGTCCCCAGAAAAGGGGGATATCACACCAGCCTTCCCATGGATGTCACACAGGACCTGCGAAACCGTATCTGTCTCCTAATGGAGGAGTGGGGTGTGAAAGTCAAATACCATCACCCGGAAGTGGGCGGCTGCGGCCAAATGGAGATTGAGGTGGAACTGGGAGAGATGACCCAGATGGCAGACAACACCATGGTCGCGAAGTACATTATCAAAAATGCCGCCGCTCAAGAAGGACGCACCGCCACCTTTCTGCCCAAGCCAGTGGCAGGGGAGGCCGGCAGCGGAATGCATGTGCATATGCACTTATTCAAAGAAGGTAAGCCCATCTTCTATGATGAAACAGGCTACGCACAGCTGAGCCAAACGGCGCTTTGGTTCATCGGCGGTATGCTGGAGCATGCGGCCTCCCTGTGTGCCATCACCAATCCCTCCACCAATTCCTATAAGAGACTGGTCCCCGGCTTTGAAGCGCCCGTCACCATCGGGTACGCCATGGCCAATCGCAGTGCTGTCGTTCGGATTCCCGCTTACGCCAAAGCCCCCAAAAACAAGCGGTTCGAGCTAAGGAACCCGGACGCCACCTGCAACCCCTATTACGCCTTCGCTGCCATTCTGATGGCGGGACTGGATGGGATTCAAAACCGCATTGATCCCCATGAAAGAGGGTGGGGGCCCTATGACTTTAACCTTTATACTCTCTCAGACCAGGAGAAAGCGCAAATTGACAGCCTGCCGAAGTCCTTGGGGGAGGCCTTGGATGCACTGGAGGCAGATCACGACTACCTAACCCAAGGCGGTGTATTTCCTCCCCGCCTGCTTGAGATTTGGATCGAAAAAAAGCGGGCAGAACTGGAAGAAATTGACCGTCAGCCCACCCCCGCAGAGTTCGCCATGTATTATGACCTGTAACTGCCTTCTCTCTCATAGGAAACCAGTATGCCAAAAAGGAACTCCGGTCTCGAAATCCGAGACCGGAGCTTTTTTCTATCATCATTCCATTCCTGCGTGCTTTTTAAGGGCCTTAAACGAGGTATCGCTGATCACGTGTTCCATTTTGCAGGCATCCTCCGTGGCAGTGGCCTCATCCACGCCCAGGGTCATTAGAAATTGTGCCAGCAAGGTGTGCTTTTCATAAATATTCTCAGCCACTGCACGCCCCTCTTCTGTCAGCTCCAGGTGTCCTCCCTTGTCCATTGTCACATAACCGCCTGACTTGAGCAGGCCAATGGCACGGCTGACACTGGGCTTAGAAAAGCCCATATATTCGCTCACATCCACAGAGCGCACATCTTTGCCGCTCTTTGAAAGGATCAGGATGGTCTCCAAGTACATTTCTCCAGATTCTTGTAAGTGCATAAAAGGGCCTCCCTTTCCGCAGAATTTTTTTATAGTTATTATATAAAATACCATAAAGGAAGAAACTTTTCAAGCGTTCTTTTTCCTTCCGTCATGACTTTGCACACCCGCTCCATTTGTACTTAAGAATCATTTAGAAAAGCTGACAAACGGGCCCTTTCCAGAACACCTGATACGGCTGTCAATTTTACAAAAAACCTTCTTTAATTTTTGCTAATTCTCCACATACTTCTCAGAGGGGAGCGCAAACCCATACTTCCTTTTCTTGTGATTCTCACAGAAGGATTTCTTGAAATTCCTACCGCTTCGGCGTATAATGAAGTGTCTATTTTTCATTTGCAACGCCAGAACACCGCGCAGCGGATTCTTTTACCGTTTTAAGTCCATAGACTGAGCAAGCTGCTCTCAATCAATTAGGAGGAAACGCACATGGCCATTACACTGCAAGACTATCTTACCTCTCTTCAGGGAAAACGCGTCGCTGTCATCGGCATTGGGGTTTCCAATACGCCGCTTATCAAGACCTTGCTTCAGGCGGGGATTTCCGTTACCGCCTGTGACAAAGCCCCCCGCACAGCATTCGGTGCCCTGGCTGACGAGTTGGAGTCCATGGGTGCAGTGCTTCATCTGGGGGATGCCTATCTGGATGGTCTCGACCAGGATGTCATTTTCCGCTCTCCGGGAATTCGTCCCGATATTCCACCGTTTCTGTCCGCCATGGAAAAGGGAAGTGCGCTAACCTCTGAAATGGAGGTTTTTTTTCAGGTCTGTCCCTGTAAAATCATCGCTGTCACTGGCAGCGACGGAAAGACCACCACAACCACCCTCATCGCCGAAATGCTGAAGAATGCCGGCTATACCGTCCATCTGGGAGGAAATATTGGAAAACCGCTCCTCTCGGAAGCCGGCAGCATATCTCCAGACGATATCGCGGTTTTGGAGCTCTCTTCTTTCCAGCTGATGACGCTCTCTGCCAGTCCGGATATTGCGGTTTTTACCAATCTGTCCCCCAACCATTTGGATATTCATAAGTCCATGGAAGAATATGCCCTGGCAAAGGAGAACATCTTCTCCCATCAGGGAGAAAATGACTTGGCCATCTTCAACCGGGACAATGACCTGACCCACGCCATGGTCTGCCGGGCGCCTGGAAGGGTCCTGCAGTTCAGCCGCCGCACCTCTTTGGAGGAGGGCGTCTTTGTCGACAACGGCACCATTGTGGTCGCACAAAATGGAAAAAAACGGCCTCTCTTCTCCACAGACCGGATTTTGATTCCCGGAGAACACAATGTGGAAAACTATCTGGCCGCCATCGCCGCCGTACAAGGGTTGGTCCCCGACGATGTGATCCTTCACACGGCAGAGACCTTCCCCGGCGTGGAGCACCGGATTGAATTGGTCCGTACTCTGCACGGCGTCCGGTATTACAACGATTCCATTGCCTCCAGCCCGACCCGCACCATTGCCGGTCTCCGTTCCTTCCCCCAAAAGGTCATCCTCATTGCCGGCGGCTATGACAAAAAGATTCCCTTTGATGTACTGGGTCAGGCGGTGCAAGACCATGTGAAAACCTTGATTCTAACGGGTCATACAGCAGATAAAATCCGTCAGGCTGTACTCTCTTCACAAGGGTATCAGAAGGGCCAGCCTACCATTGTCATGGAAGAGGATTTCTCTCAGGCCGTGCTGACAGCCTCCCGTATGGCGGAAGATGGGGATGTGGTTCTGCTCTCTCCAGCCTGTGCCTCCTTTGACCACTTCAAAAACTTTGCCCAGCGCGGCCAAACCTTCAAGGCCATCGTCAATGGGCTGTGAGGGAGGTTCCCATGGATATTCAAGCAAGCTTAGAAGCACTTTGCAGCTGCCCCGGCCCCTCTGGAAGGGAGGACGCCGTGGCCAGCCAAGCGATGGAACTGCTACGTCCCCTGATGGATGAAGTGAAGAAAGATCGTTTCGGAAATGTGATTGGGATTCGGCGTTGCGGCACGGAAAACGCCAAACGGGTGGTGCTGGACGCCCACTTGGATGAGGTTGGCCTGGTGATCACCGGCGCCAAAGACGGCTTTCTCCGCTTTCGCCCTGTTGGTGGGGTAGACCCTCGGATGCTTCCCAACCGGGAAGTCATCATCCTCTCCCAGCCCCCCCAGTTTGGTCTTGTGGCTGTCCTGCCTCCCCATGTTCAAAAGGCAGGCGACTCCAACCGGAGCACTCCATTGTCGGGTCTGTATATTGACGCCGGACTGACCCAGAAAGAGGGGGAAGCTCTGGTGGGAACCTTTGTTGTGCCCAGAGAACCTTTTCGCGCCCTTCTGGGACGCCGCGTCAGCAGCAAAGCATTGGATGACCGTGCGGGCTTTGTCACTCTTCTGCGGGCCGCTGAACTGCTTCGGGACACCCCTTTGGATGTCGATCTGTATCTTATGGGCAGCAGCCGAGAGGAAACCAACGGCGGCGGGGCCGTGGTCGGCGCCTTTTCTCTTGCGCCCCACTGTTTTATCGCCGTGGATGTCACCCACGCCCGTACCCCCGATTCTCCCAAGGAAGAAACTTTTCCCGCTGGCGGGGGAACAGTCATTGGCATCGGCCCCAATATGACCCGTTGGATGACAGACCGTCTCATCACAAAAGCAGAGGCGCGGGGCATTCCCTGGTCCCCTGAAGTGATGACCGGGCACAGTGGAACCAACGCCTGGCGGGTACAGGTTGCCCGAGAGGGTATCGCCACAGCAGTGGTCTCCCTCCCGCTGAAATATATGCACAGCCCGGTAGAAACCCTGGACCTGGATGACTTAGAGCACTCCGCCGCCCTGCTGGCTGCTTTCGTCCAGGACCTGGCACGAGAAGGAGGGGAATTTCTTGCTGACTGAGACCTTGAAAGAGCTCTGTGCCCTCCCCGGTGTGTCCAGCTGTGAAGACGCCGTACGGGATTACATCCGCGCAATCACCGCCCCCTACGCTGACCGGTCCTATACAGACACCCTGGGTAATTTAATTATTGAGAAAAAAGGGGTAAGCCCTGGCACAAAAAAAGTGATGTTGGCCGCCCACATGGACGAAGTTGGGCTGATGGTCCACACCATTACAGAGGACGGATACCTCAAATTCCGTCCGGTCGGTGGAATCGACCGCCGTGTTCTGCTCGGAAAACCGGTCCTGGTGGGAAAGCAGAAACTGCCCGGGGTCATTGGCCTAAAAGCATACCATCTGACCAGCGGGGAAGAGGCAAGATCCATCCCTAAGCTGACGGAGTTTTACATTGACATCGGGGCTGACAGCAGGGAAGAGGCCCTCCGCCATGTCTCCCCCGGAGATATCGTGTGTTTCGACACAGATATCTTAGAATTTGGCCATGGCTTTCTGAAAGCTAAAGCCATTGATGACCGCATCGGCTGCACTGTTATGGTAGAGCTTTTGAAAGAACCTCTTCCCATGGACTGTACCTTTGTATTTACCGTGCAAGAAGAAGTTGGAACCAGAGGGGCTTTTGGGGCCGCCTTTTCTGTCACCCCTGACATTGCCCTGATTTTAGAGGGAACCACCGCCGCCGACCTGCCGGAGATGGAGAGTCACCAGAAGGTATGCCTGCCTGGAAAGGGGCCTGTGGTTCCCTATATGGATGGGGGCACCGTTTATGACCGAGAACTATTTGAGCTTCTCCGCACCTTAGCAGAACGCGGCCACATTCCCTGGCAAACCAAAGAATTTCTCTCCGGTGGAACTGACGCCTCTGCCATACAGCGTACCAAGGAAGGGGTGCGGGTGGCGGCCATTTCCGCCGCTGTGCGGTATCTTCACACCCCCTCCAGTGTCGCTTCCCTGGAGGACTGCCAGAACATCCTCATTCTGGCCCGCCGCTTTTTACAGGCCGTAGCCACAATGGAATAAGGAGAAAATATATGGACTATCTTTCTGTTATTGAAATGCTCAACGCTTGCCATGGGCCATCAGGAGATGAACGGCAGATCGCCACCACCTTAAAGCGTCTGGCGGAACCATACGCCGATACGTGCCACATCGACACCCTGGGCAATCTCATTGTCCATAAAAAAGGTCCCGGACCCAAGGTCATGTTTGCCGCGCATATGGATTCCATCGGCCTGATTGTCACGCACATCCACAAAGAGGGCTATCTCTCCTTTGGAAAATTGGGGGGCGTCCATCCGGAAAGTATCCTGCACACACCATTCCGTTTCAAAAACGGCGTGTGCGGCGTGGTCGCACTCCGTCCTGGTGTCTCTCTCAAAGACATGACGATCCAAGACCTGTACTTAGACATTGGCGCCAAAAACGAAGCGCATGCCCGCCGCCTGGTTCAGGTAGGGGATACCGCTGTTTCCCGGATGCCCTCCTTTACCACAGAGACCAAGTTAGTCTCTCCCTATCTGGACAATCGAATTTCCTGTGCCGCCATGCTGGATGCTTTGAGCCATATCCGGGCGTACACCAACGACTTGTACTTTGTCTTTACTGTACAGGAAGAATTGGGGCTCCGCGGAAGCAAGCCCGCTGCCTACTCCATTGATCCTGACTACGGCATTGCTGTGGATGTCACAGTCGGAGAGACCTGGGATGATCCCCAAAAGGGAAGCTCTATCCTGGGCGACGGAGCCGCGGTGAAGATTATGGACAGTTCCGTAATTTGTCATCCAGATGTCATAAAACTCCTTGAAACACTTGCTATGGAAAGTAAAATCCCTTTCCAGCGTGATGTCATCGTTTCCGGCGGAACAGATGCCGGCTCGATCCATGTTGCACGGGAGGGTGTCCGCACTGGCGGCATCTCCATTCCCTGTCGGTACCTCCACTCTCCCGTGGAGATGGTAGACCTGTCCGACGTCACTGCCACCGTGCGTCTTATGACAGCGTTCGCCCAGAAAAAACTATAAATTTCAAAGGATGTAATGTAAAATGCCTTTACAGATAAGCGACCGCGTTCGTGCGTTAGGTGCACAAGCACAGGACGCATTGTCAGAGCAGTTTGCCCGCATTGACGCCATCGCGGAATACAATACACAAAAAGTTCTCTCCGCCTTCCAAACACACAAAGTGGCGGAATCTATGTTCCAGGGAACCACTGGCTACGGTTATGATGACCTTGGCCGGGAAACCCTCGGGGCCATCTACGCCGATCTTTTTGGCGCAGAGGACGCCATGGTTCGTATCAACTTTGTCAACGGAACCCATGCAATCTCGTCTGCTCTATACGGGGTTCTGCGCCCGGGGGATGTGCTGGTCTCCGCCATTGGTGCCCCTTATGATACCTTGCAAGGCGTCATTGGGATCACTGGAGATGGCAACGGTTCTCTCAAAGAATTCGGGATCACCTACCGCCAGGTGGATTTGACCCCGGAAAACACCCCTGACTTGCCTGGGATTGCCCAGGCAGTCCAGGACCCTGCAGTAAAAGCAGTTCTTATCCAACGTTCCCGCGGATACGCCACTCGGGCCTCCCTCTCTGTGGCACGCATCGGAGAAATCTGCCAAGTCATCCGGTCCCACAACCCCCATGTCTACATTTTAGTAGACAACTGCTACGGCGAATTTGTGGAGACCACCGAGCCCACACAAGTCGGCGCCGACTTGATTATGGGGTCACTCATTAAAAATCCGGGCGGCGGTCTGGCTCCTATGGGAGGATATGTAGCCGGGCGCCGGGATTTGGTAGAATGCGCCGCCACGCGGATGACAGTACCCGGGATTGGCCGGGAATGTGGTGCCTCGTTGGGGAACAACCGTGCGCTTTATCAAGGGCTCTTCCTGGCCCCGCACACGGTGGCACAGGCCACCAAAACTGCGGTGTTTGCCGCCAAGGTCATGGAATTGCTGGGCTACCGTACTGATCCTATGTCTCAGGAGATCCGCCACGACATTATCCAAATGATCCACTTGGAAACCCCGGAAGCAGTGGAACGGTTCTGCCATGGCATTCAGTCCGGCGCACCTGTAGACTCCTATGTTACGCCCGTTCCCTGGGATATGCCCGGTTACGATTGCCCGGTCATCATGGCCGCCGGTGCTTTCATTCAGGGCGCTTCCATTGAACTGTCCGCTGATGCCCCCATGCGCCCTCCTTACACAGTCTATTTGCAGGGCGGCCTGACCTATGAATCTGGAAAATTAGGCATTCTACTGGCTGCGGACGCGCTTTTGCGGAAATAATAAATAATATCGGTATACTGTTGCAAAGGAGACCTTGGACCATGGACGCATCCAAACGAGCAGAGGAGCTTCGCGCCCTGTTGAATCACCACAGTAACCTCTATTACAATGAAGATGCCCCCACCATTTCAGACCAGGAATACGACGCTCTCATGCGGGAGCTTAAGATGCTCGAGTCCTCCCATCCCGAACTGATCGTCCCGGATTCTCCCACCCAAAAGGTGGGGGGAACCGCCAAACGGACGGCTGGTGTCCTGGTCGCCCACCGGGTTCCCATGCTGTCGATGCAGGATCTTTTTACCCGAGAAGAGGTTGACCATTTCATGGACGATTGCCGGGAGAAGTTAGGGGAGGGGATCACCTTTTTGGTCGAGACCAAAATTGACGGTCTCTCCATGGCATTGCGCTATGAAGACGGAAAATTGGTCACGGCCATCACCCGGGGGGATGGCAGAAATTTCGGTGAGGATGTCACCGCCAACGCCAAAGTCATTGACGATGTCGCCGTCACCCTCCGGCATCCCATTGCCTATTTGGAGCTGCGGGGAGAGGTCTATATGACCAATGCCGCCTTTGAAGCCGTCAACGAGAAGCAGGAGTTATTGGGGAAAAAGCCATTTGCCAATCCCCGCAACTGTGCCGCCGGCACCCTGCGCCAGCTGGACGCCTCTATTACCAAAGAACGGCATCTCTCCTTTTTTGTGTTCAATATTCAGGATATCCAGGGAAAGGACCTATCCACCCACCAGGAGGCTTACGAGTTTCTGGAGGACTGCGGTGTTACCGTCATTGCCCACCGCTTTGTCTGCAAAACCTCAGAAGAAGTCTGGCGGGCCATTGAAGCCATTGGGGATATGCGGGGTACCTTACCTTATGATATTGACGGTGCCGTGGTCAAGGTCAACGAACTCGCTTTACGGGCGCAGCTGAAAGACACCGCCAAAAATGCGGGGTATCAAGTCGCCTATAAATACCCTCCAGAACGGAAAGAAACCAGGCTGCGGCAAATTGAACTGTCCGTCGGCAGAACCGGAAAAATCACGCCTACCGCTGTGTTTGATCCTGTTCGCCTGTGCGGTACCACAGTTTCCCGATGTACGCTCCACAACCAGGATTTTATCTCCAGCCTGGACATCCGCCTGGGTTCCACCTTGCTCATTGAAAAATCCGGCGAAGTGATCCCCAAATGCGTGGGGGTAGTCCCGGATAAACAGCCCGCTGCGGCTCGTCCGTTCCAAATTCCCATGGTTTGCCCTGTATGTGGGAAACCCGCTGTCCGGGAAGCCACCGCAGACATCAAATGTGTTAACCTTAACTGCCCTGCCCAGCTGGAACGGCTGATTGGTCACTTTGTCGGCCGCAGTGCCATGGATATCAAAGGGTTTGGTGTGGTCTATATTCACGATCTCATTGAGAAAGGATATCTTACCGATGTGGCAGATATCTTCACCCTCTCTCAGCACCGGGAGGAGCTGATTGAACAGGGGATCATTGGCAAGGAGAAAAACACCGACAAACTCTTGGGAAATATTGAAAAAGCCAAACGAAACTCACCAGATCGCCTTCTGACAGGCCTTGGAATCTCCAATGTGGGGAAATCCGCCGCCCAGGTCCTCATGAATCACTTTGGCTCCTTTGACGCACTCTCTCACGCGCAGGAAGAAGATTTGATGGCTGTGGACGACATTGGCCCAATCTCTGCCCAGTGCGTCTATGCATACTTCCGAGAAGCGCACAACCAAAAGGTTCTGCAAAAGTTAAAGGACGCCGGTGTCAATATGGAGCAGGATATTGTAACGCTTCCCCAGGAGGACCTGTCCCTTTCCGGGCAGACCGTTGTCATCTCTGGAACACTGCCAGATATGAGCCGGGAAGAAGCCACGCAGCTGATCCAGAGCCACGGGGGAAAGGTAACCAGCAGCGTCTCCAAAAAAACTGCTTTCTTACTGGCGGGGGACAATGCCGGCAGCAAATTGACCAAGGCAGAATCCTTAGGCATTCCAGTTCTCAGCTTATCCGAGCTCCAGGAAAAACTGCAGGCATGAGAAAAGAAATCCGTATGTTCCCCGGAAAACATACGGATTTCTCTCTCATTCTTGACTTTTTTTCCATTGGGTATATACTATCCATCATTGAGCAATCATTCAATCAATGGTAGAGGAGGGTTCCACTGTGCACCACCATGATCTCACCTCCGTCCCGTTGCCGGAGCAGTTGTCGCCCAATGCGGAACTTCTGGATGACTTGGCAGAGCTCTATAAAATTTTTGGGGATAGCACCCGAATCAAAATTCTCTACACCCTCTTTACAGAAGAGCGGGGCGTAGGGGATATTGCGCGGCTGCTCGGCATGACCATGTCCGCCATCTCGCACCAGCTCCGGATTCTAAAGCAGGCCCGGCTGGTAAAGCCCCGTCGAGAAGGGAAGATGGTATATTATGCCCTGGCAGATGACCACGTTCGAACTATTTTTGCCCAGGGCTTGGATCACATTCTGGAATAAGTTACTCCTCTCGCTTCTTCACGCGGGACAGGGGATTGGCTTCCACAGCCTGCTTCATATTGGCATCTGATATATGGGTGTAAATCTGTGTTGTCCCCAAATTCTCATGGCCTAAAACGTCCTGAAGGGTCCGAATGTCCACACCGTGGTTCAGCATCAGTGTAGCTGCTGTGTGGCGCAGTTTATGCGGTGAATATTTGGGGTCCAACCCCGCCTGCCGCACCGCTTTCTGTACAATATTCTCTACGGCTCGGGTGGTAAGCCGTGTTTTATTGCGGGAGACAAACAATGCGTTTTTATGGCGGAACTCCTCCTTCGGCTCTGGACGAACCACCAAATAGGCTTGTATGGCATCTAAACATGCTTCATTGAGGTAGAGCTGCCGTTCCTTGTTTCCTTTTCCTAACACTCGAACCGTGTCCTCTCGAATATCCTGTACATTCAAACCCACCAGTTCTCCTACACGCAGGCCACAGTTGAGAAACAGAGTAAGGATACAGTAGTCCCGAACCTCATTGGGGCCGGATACGGCCTCCAGCAACTGAATGCTTTCTGACAGGGATAAATAGCGGGGCAGTGTTTTCCTTAGCTTCGGATTATTCAAAGACTGGGTGGGGTCCTGTTCCATTTGATGGGCATGGACGCAGAGATAGTGATAGAAGGATCGAATGGACGCGCATTTTCTCGCTCTTGTAGAAGATTCCGCTTTTCCAGCTGGAGCGCCGCCGGAGAGAAAGGTTAAAAAACCATAGATTTCTGACAGCTGCGTCTGAGAGACAAATTCCAAGTCCACATCTAAAATTGAAATTTCCGAAAACGGCGTTTGGGCCAATGCAGGGTTCCGCCGTACTTTTAGATAACGAAAGAAGCTGCGTAGATCCAAAAAATACTCATCCACTGTTTTGGCGGAATGGGAGAGGATAGACGCATGGTAATTCAAAAACTCCTGTAAAATGGGAGGTGACTCCTGCCAATACTTTGCCATAGATTTGCGTTCCTTTCTCTCACGTCTTTAACTTCGCAAAATCTACATTATGCGAAGTTATTTTCTTAAAAAGCATGCTCCCTTTTGGGAGCACACCATCATAAGGAATAGATTTATTATATACTTCTCTTTTCCAAAATACAAGAGGAACTGGAAAGGAATACACATCTTTTCAGACAGAGCTCCGCACATTTAGCCAGAGACCATGGTCAATGCTTTCAGCAGAATCCCCAGGAGCTTAGGAACCACTGCCTGATCCAAAAACACGCAGAGTGCCAAAACCAGCAGGCTGGCTACCATACGGCGGAAAAACGGAATGCCCTTCGGCTGACTTTCCGCCTTCCGCAGCAGACCTGTGGTTCCCAGCACAAATAGTACCGGCACAGCCAACAGACAGGTTGGCCCAAACACCACACCAGCACACAGAACACCAGAGAGCCCCATTCCCTCCATCAAAGCCACAATGCCATAGGAGAGGAAAAAGCCTCGGAGAAAAAACACCACTGGGATTGTCACACCGGCCAGTGGCAACTGGCTCAACAGGATCACCGCCACGGGCCAGCGGAATACGATCCAAACTTCACGCCACAGAGACGGCGCAATGGACATTTGTGCTGCCTGCTGGAAAAACTGACCGATATAATGCTCTGTGGACAGTTTTCCCTCCAGCAGGCACCCCAATACGCCCCCGACCAAGAATCCAACGGAAAGAATCAACAGTACTGTGTCTCGATTTTTTTGTTCCGTTTCTTTTTTCCGGTCCAAAGCCCGCTCCGCTTTTTTTGCAATCTTCATCATTTTTTATCGCTTCTTTTTCTTCCGCTTCTTCTTCCCCATTAGCCCAGCCAAACAGCCTCCAGCCAATGTCATCAGTAGGATTCCCACAAACTGCCCATGAAACCCCTCGGTTCCAGTGGTTCCCAGGCAGACCAATCCCAAGATGAGGCAAAGAAGGCCTCCTGCTGCGCTTCCCATGGGCAGGGATCCCCCACTTCCCCTGTTCACCGCAACTCGGCCTCCCACCAAGGCGCAAAGCCCCGCCGCAATGGTCAGACTCATTCCCGCAATGGAGACAGGTAAAACACCGCTCCAAATCAGGCCCGCCGCCAGCAGAGTCAGCAGCAGAAGCAAAACCAATCCTGTCCCCGTTCCCAGTAAAACAGGTAAGACATTTCCTGTCGTCTTCCCCTCTTTTTTGGCGGTTTCTTCCCCGTTTTTAACCATAAAAATCCCTCCCCGAAGAGAATCTGTGATGGATTCTATGCGGGGAGGGAGCGTTCTATGCTGTGATTCTTTTACTGCTGGGCCTGGTCAACCGCCACGCCCTTGTTCATAATGGCCCAGTTCGCATACTCCAGACGAACACGGTCTGCGCCGGTCTCAATGACAATCGTCTTTTCTTTCACGGCACAGATATTTCCAACAATGCCGTCAATCATGGTGACTGCGTCACCAGGTGCCAGAGATCGCTTCATCGCCTCCATCTCTTTCTTCCGCTGCTTCTCAGGGCGCATTTTCAAGAAATAGAAAATAACGATATAGAAAACAATGAGGACGATAATCAAAATTTCCAAGGTGATTCCCTCCGCTGTAAAAATAAACTTTCTCTTTATTATAGAAGAGTTTTCTCCATTTGACAAGTATTTTTTTGTTTCCCTGTTACTTTTTCTATATTACATTCGTGCGCCTAATTTTTCTCTGTATTCCCGATAGAAAGCTTCAAAAGTACCTTCCTCCAGCGCCAGGCGAATCCTGTCCATCAGTGCATTGTAAAAATACAAATTATGAAGAACGGCCAGCCGCATGGCCAGCATCTCCCCTGCTGCAAACAGGTGGCGGAGGTAAGCCCTGGAAAAAGACCGGCAGACAGGACAGCGGCATGCCGGGTCAATGGGTTGTTCATCCCGCTTGTACTTCTCATTTTTGATGTTCATGGCTCCGTTCCAAGTGTACAGCTTTCCATGCCGTGCGTTTCTGGCTGGAAGCACGCAGTCAAACATGTCAACGCCCCGGGCCACGCCTTCCAGAATATTCACCGGGGTTCCCACCCCCATCAAATACCGTGGTTTCTCCGCAGGCATATAGGGTTCTACGGCCTCGATGATTTCATACATGGTCTCCGCCGGCTCCCCCACCGCCAAGCCTCCAATGGCATATCCATCGCAGTCTAAAGAGGCAATCTGCTGCATGTGCCAGACGCGCAGGTCCGGGAGGATCCCTCCCTGATTGATGCCAAACAGCATCTGCTGCGGGTTGACCCCATCTGCCAGCTGCTTGAGACGCGCATGCTCCGTTTTGCATCGCTCCAGCCAACGAAAGGTTCGTTCACAGGACTGTTTCACATACGCATAGGGCGCAGGATTCTCCACACACTCATCAAACGCCATGGCAATGTCCGAACCCAGGTTCCATTGAATCTGTATACTCTCCTCCGGCCCCATAAAGATACGGCGCCCATCAATGTGGGAGGCAAAGGTGACCCCTTCCTCCTGAATCTTCCGCCTCCCGGACAGAGAAAAGACTTGGAACCCCCCACTGTCTGTGAGAATCGGGCCGTCCCAACGCATAAAGCGGTGAAGCCCCCCCATCTCCTTCACCAGTTCATCCCCTGGGCGCAAATGGAGATGATACGTATTGGAGAGCTCAATCTGACAGCCAATTTCCCGCAGATCCTGAGCAGACACCGCGCCTTTAATTGCCCCTTGCGTTCCCACGTTCATAAACACGGGCGTTTGCGCGGTGCCATGGGCACAGGTCAATTGCCCGCGTCGGGCGCGGCCTTCGGTTTTCAACAGCGTAAACAACGCAGAATCCTCCTTGTTTTACAAAATGAACATGGCCTTTTGGAAAAAATGAGCGGTGCAAGGGCTCTTCCCCTACACCGCATTTACTTATTTATAATAGCAAACTTTTTTCTGAAAGTCAATATGAAAATAAAGCATCAACACGCTTTGTGATGTTAAATGCGTTGGCACTTTGCTACCAGTCCGTCCCCGTTTCGCCTGTTTTATGTTCCGGGGAGATAATCAACCCAACTGTTCTCAATTTACGTTCCGGCTTTGGTTTATTCTCTTGCAGCGGATATAAGATTTGGGCCATATCTGCTGCTACTTTTTCCAGCTCTTCATCCGTTAAATAAACATGGGAAAGGCTAAGACCAGACCGATCCTTTTTTATGTCAATACCTGGTGTGTCACAATAATCTTGGAAAATCTTTGCAAACGTCAAAAAATATTGAAAGAACATCTGCATATACATAGCCCCAGAATTTTGTCCGAGAACCGACGGTGGATCAGACGGGTCAAAGGTCAATGCATAAGTCTTTTCAACTGTTCCTCGTATTGGTGTTTCGCCCACAATTTTCAATAGCCCATCATCGGTCATTCGTTTCAAATAGCGATAAAGCGTCGTTTGGGGGATATCCACGCACTTTTCAGCCAGATACTTTGCGGTCACTTTCCCCCGCCGCATGATTTCGATCATCAAACGGCTCTTGGCCGGATTGGAAATACATTCCATAATTTTCTCATTCAAGTTCTTGCTTCCCATATGCAACCTCCTTTTACAAAAATATTACCATTCTGGAAACAAAAATTCAAGGAGTAATATTGCTTTTTTATTTCCATTGCGGTAATATATCCTATATGGGAGTAACAAGCAAAAAAACACCGTTGTCCCGTAAATACAGATACGAGTTACGACTAAGGAGGTAATTAGTATGTCTTTGTTGCAGGAAATGTTTCCGCTTCTGATTCCCATTTTTGTGCTTGATGTAATCCTTGCTGTGGCCGCTGTCCGGCATATCCTCTGGCATCCACATTATCGTTTTGGGAACAGGGCCATGTGGCTTGTACTCTCTCTGGTTGTTGTTATGTTCGGTCCTATTATCTATTTTGTTTTTGGGCGGGGTGAGGAAAAATGAATGTACTTTCTATATGCAATCTGTCTAAAAGTTTCGGAGAGCAGAAAATTATAAAAAATCTGAATCTGTCTGTTCCAGAGGGAAGTGTCTTTGGCTTTATTGGACAGAACGGCGCCGGAAAAACAACAACAATGAAAATGGTATTAGGACTTTTGCAGCCTGATGAGGGAGAAATCCGCGTGTGTAATGAGCCAGTTCGCTTTGGACAGACCAAAACCAATCAGTATATTGGCTATTTACCAGATGTGCCGGAATTTTACAACTACATGACCGCCATACAGTATTTAACACTGTGCGGGGAAATTGTCGGGTTGTCAAAAAAAATCATTTCTCAAAAAGGACAAAGGCTACTTTCCCTTGTCGGTCTGGATGGCGTTGAGAAACGGATCGGCGGCTATTCCCGCGGCATGAAGCAGCGTCTTGGAATTGCACAAGCGTTGCTGGCCGACCCCAAACTGCTGATTTGTGATGAACCTACCAGTGCCCTTGATCCGGTGGGAAGAAAAGAAATCTTGGATATTCTCTACAAAATCCGTGGGACAACAACGGTTTTGTTTTCGACGCATATTTTGTCCGATGTGGAACGTATTTGCGACCATGTGGCACTTTTGAATGATGGTTATATTGCTGTTGGCGGAACGCTTTCAGAGATAAAGGCGCTACATAGCCATGACAGCTTACTGATCGAATTCTCCAGCGAAGCCGACCTGCAACAGTTCAAGGCTTCTATGGCGAAGCAACCGCTTCTGATTGGATCAGAAGAAAAGGGGCGGGAAATGATCATACACAGCCGGGAGATGAAAAAGGCTCAGCATACTATTTTTTCCACTTTGGCCGAGGCAGATCTTGCGCCGGTCAAGGTGGCACTCATGGAACCGTCCCTTGAAAGCTTGTTTTTGGAGGTGATAAAATGAAAGGGTATATTGCGTTTATAAAAAAGGAGTTTGTAGAAAATCTTAAAAACTATCGCTTTTTTATCCTGTTTACTATCTTTGCGATTTTCGGGTTGTCCAGTGCATTTCTGGCAAAATTCACACCAGAGATTATAGAGGCTCTGGGAGCTGGATTCGAAGCCACCGAGGAACCTGTCGCCCTTGACGCATGGCAGCAGTTTTATAAAAATATTTCTGGGGTCGGATTCAGCGCATTGATTATCCTGTTCGGAAGCTGTATGTCCAGTGAGTATTCCAAAGGCACTTTGCTTCTGCTGGTAACAAAGGGTCTGGCAAGACCGGCAGTGATTTTGACAAAGTACACCGTAGCGGCTGTGTCTATGACGGTCAGTTTCTGGGTGAGCTTTGTCGGTGCCTATGGATATACCGATCATCTTTGGCCAGATACTTCTCTTTCCTATATCGTACCGTCTGCGTTTTTCATGTGGATGATTGGATTTCTATACCTTAGCATTCTCATACTTGGCTGTGTCCTATTCAAGCAGACTTTCACCAGCATCCTATTCACTGGCGGGATCGTAGCCCTTTTTTCCATTTTCAGTATGGTGAGACCATTGTCCGCCCTGAACCCGATTGTCCTTGCCTCACGAAATGTTGACCTGATTTCAGGAAAGATTTCCATAACGGAATTTACGGTTCCCTTTATCATCTCCGTGGTTTTGTCCGTGGTATTTTTAGTGGCGGCAATCAGCGCATTTAATAAAAAGCAGCTGTAAAACTTACAAAGAGGCCTTTTCATCCAAGCTCAGAACATGCAGCATGAGAAACCGAAAAGGCCCTGACCCAGGGCATAAACGGCAAGCTAAATACCGCCATTTTGCAGGCCCTTCTCCGCAGGTTCTCTCACACAATCAGCATCGCATCTCCAAAGGAAAAAAAGCGATAGCGTTCCCGGACCGCTTCCTCATAGGCCGCTAAAATGGGTTCCCGTCCAGCCAATGCGGAAACCAGCATAATGAGGGTGGATTCCGGCAGATGGAAATTGGTAATCAGCCCATCCAGTACCTTGAACCGATAGCCAGGGTAAATAAAAATATTCGTCCATCCCGCGCTCTCCCGCAGTGTGCCATCCTCTTCTGCCCAGCTCTCAATGGTCCTGCAGGACGTCGTTCCCACACAGATCACCCGTCCTCCATCCCGCTTGGTTTGGTTGATGGTTTCCGCTGTCTCCGCAGAAATGACACAATACTCGCTGTGCATAGCATGGTCCGTAATCTCCTCCGCTTTTACTGGGCGAAAGGTTCCCAACCCCACGTGGAGCGTCACATAGCAGATTTTTACCCCCATTTTTTCAATGGAATCCAGCAGATCTTTGGTAAAATGCAGGCCCGCCGTAGGGGCTGCCGCAGAGCCAACCTCCCGAGAATAGACCGTCTGATACCGTTCGGCATCCTGGAGTTCTTCTTTGATATAGGGCGGCAACGGCATCTTCCCCAGCCGCTCCAGTAATTCCAAAAAAATACCCTCATAGGTAAAGCGGATCAGCCGGTTTCCCCCTTCCAACACAGCGGTCACCTCTGCGGTCAGGGCGCCATCCCCGAAAGACAGCTTCGCCCCCTCCCGCAGTTTTTTTCCAGGCCGGACCAGACACTCCCAGACATTTTCTCCCCGGTCAATGAGAAGCACCACCTCGCAGGCTCCCCCTGTGGGCTCCCGTCTGCCCAGCAAACGGGCCGGCAGCACCCGGGAATCGTTGAGGACCAAACAGTCCCCTGGCCGAAGAAATTGAGGCAAATCATAAAAATGATGGTGTCCGATCTCCCCCGTCCTCTTGTCCAACGTCAGCAGCCGGGAGGCGTCCCGACGTTGGATCGGCGTTTGTGCAATGAGTTCAGGGGGTAATTCATAGTAAAAATCGTGTGTTTTAATAGCCATCCATCTCCATTACATCAACTGAACCTTCTGCCGTCAGCCGTCTCGGTGACAAAACCGCCTCGCCCGGCATAGTATGGACCGGAAACCCATGGTGAGACTGTTTCCAAAGACCCGATTTTCACGGTTCCACGACATTTTTTCCCCGGGAAGGACTTTGGGCGTTGACAGCAAAAATAATCTGTGCTATCTTTACTAAGCAAACATCTGTCTCTTTCTCAAAAACACTCTGTTCTTCTAAGAGACAAAATACAGTTTATTATAGTACAAATACCATCAGCTTTTCAACTGCTGTTTCTCACTTCCCAGCAGAACGGGCTGTTTTCAGGTAGTTTCAACAAGATCAGGAGGTCCTTCTCATGAAAAAGTATACTGTCGGTGTCGTCGGTGCCACTGGGATGGTGGGCCAGCGTTTTGTGACCCTGCTGGAAAACCATCCCTGGTTTCAGCTGACTGTCGTGGCGGCCAGTGCCCGTTCCGCTGGAAAATCTTATGAAGAGGCTGTCGGTCCCCGCTGGGCCATGACCACCCCGATCCCTGAGGAAGCCAAGTCCCTGGTGGTCCTGGATGCACTGGCAGACCGAGAAACCATTGCGTCCTCCGTCGACTTCATTTTCTGTGCCGTTGACATGAAAAAGGAAGAAATTCGTGCCCTGGAAGAATCCTATGCCAAGTTGGAATGCCCGGTTATTTCCAACAACAGTGCCCACCGTTGGACCCCCGATGTCCCCATGGTCATTCCAGAGGTCAATCCAGAGCATCTCCAGGTAATCCAGGCCCAAAAATCCCGGCTGGGAACCCGGCGCGGTTTCATTGCGGTGAAGTCCAACTGTTCCATTCAATCCTACGCCCCCGCGCTACATCCCCTGCGCCGCTTCGGCATAACACAGGTACTGGTCTGTACCTATCAAGCCATCTCTGGAGCGGGAAAAACCTTTACAACCTGGCCTGAGATGGTTGACAACGTCATTCCCTACATCGGTGGAGAGGAGGAAAAGTCGGAACAGGAGCCCTTAAAGGTCTGGGGCACCGTGGAACATGGGCAGATTGTCCCCGCCGCCGCCCCTTCCATCACCGCCCAGTGCCTACGGGTGCCTGTATCGGATGGCCATACCGCCGCTGTGTTTGTCTCCTTCCGTGAAAAGCCCTCGGTGGAGGAAATTAAAACTGTATGGAAAAACTTCCAGGGCCGTGCCCAAGAACTGGCTCTCCCCAGCGCCCCCAAACAGTTCCTTCATTATTTTGAGGAAAACGACCGGCCCCAGGCCAAGCTGGACCGGGACCTTGAGGGCGGCATGGCGGTCAGCTTGGGCCGTCTCCGTCCGGATACCCAGTACGACTATAAATTTGTCGGCTTGTCCCACAATACCCTCCGCGGCGCGGCCGGCGGCGGCGTTCTGCTGGCGGAACTGCTCTGCGCGGAAGGCTACATTCTTCCCCGCTGAGAGAATTCATCTCTCAAAGCACGGACCAGATTGATATTCTGTTACGAAAGCATTTCTTCAGAAATCAATCTGGTCCGTGCTTTTTTACGTTTTTGTTATCTGGAAAGGAGTCTTTATGAAAACACCTGTGTTCACTGGCACCTGTACCGCTTTGATTACCCCCTTTCAGGCCTCTGGTTCCATCGACTATGCCGCCTTTGCCCGGCAGATGGACCGTCAGCTGGAATCCGGCGTGGACGCGCTGTGTGTCTGCGGCACCACAGGGGAAAGTTCCACCCTCACTGTGCAGGAACATGTCCATCTGGTGGATTACTGCGTGTCCCACGTAGCAGGCCGGTGCAAAGTGGTTGCCGGCTCCGGCAGCAACGACACCGCCGCCGCGCTCTATCTCTGTCAGCATGCCCAGGAATCCGGCGCAGACGCCCTTCTTCTGGTCACCCCCTATTATAATAAAACCACGCAAACCGGCCTGATCCACCACTATGAATATCTGGCAGACAAAACAGACCTGCCCGTCATCCTCTACAACGTGCCCTCCCGTACCGGACTGTCCTTTACCGCAGAGACCTACCGTATTTTAAGCCAGCATCCCCGGATCAACGGCACCAAAGAAGCCTCTGGAAATTTCTCTCTTCTGGCAGAAACCATGGCTTTCTGCGGAGATGAGCTGAATGTGTGGTCGGGCAATGACGACCAGACCGTCCCCATGTTGGCTCTGGGCGCAAAGGGGCTGATCTCCGTCACAGCCAATCTGGTTCCAGAGCCCATGGCAGAGCTGACGCACAGCTATTTCCGGGGAGAAATCGAGGAAGCCCGAGAGCTTCAGCTCTCCTATCTCCCCCTGATGAAAGCCCTGTTTTCCCAGGTAAATCCCATTCCCATCAAGGCTGCTATGGCGGAACTGGGCCTTGACAGCGGAAGCCTCCGCCGCCCTCTCTGGGCAATGGACAAAAAGCCCTGCAAGGAACTCCGAGAAACCCTGGCCGCCTTCGGGTTGCTCTCTTAATCGCCTGTCCTTTCTTCTTCCTCCATACCAAAGCCCCCTTCTTGTCCAGGAAAATATCCTGTCCAAGAAGGGGGCTTTTCTTTGTCCTTTTAGGTCTCTCCCCGGCCGTTGTCATGGACAACATAGCCATTCACTGTCACAAAGGCCACTTCGGTGCCCAGCTCATCGGTGACTTTCACCTCATAGAAACAAATTCGCTTCCCATCTTTCACCTGCTGTGCCACTGCCGTCAGATGCTTTCCCTTTGCGGATTTCAGAAATGTGATTTGAGACGCCTGGGTCACCACATCTCTTCCCTTTTGATTGGAAGCCACGGCAAATGCAAAATCCGCCAAGGTAAAAATGGTCCCTCCCATGGGGATTCCCAAAGCATTGCAGTGCCGGGGCTCAATTTCCATGGAGCACCTGGCATACCCATAGGACGCCTCGTCAATGACAGCACCCAGGCCCTCGGAAACAAAGAGGTCTTTGATGAATTTCTCCTGGAGGCAGCAAAGATTCTGATCCATGCAACCCCGCCCCCTCACCAGATAACCACGCGCTCTTCCGGCGGCAGCCACATGGCATCCTCTTCTGTGATGTCAAAGGCCTCGTAAAACTCCGAGAAGTTTTGCAGGACCAGACTGCCGCGCAGCTTATCCGGCGCGTGAACGTCTGCCTGAGCCAGATAGAGTCGAGTCTCCCGGGGATAGCTGCTGCACCAAATCTCTGCCATCGCAGTATACAGCGCGGCATAGTCAGGATTCTCTCGCTTACTTTCAATCTCGGTCAGGCAAGCCACGGAGCCAAGATCGGCAATGTTCTCAGACAGGGTCAGGGCACCATTGCAGGTGATTCCCGGTGCGGACTCCTTCCCATCGTAGAGCTTGACCACTTTCTCACACAACGTCTGGAAGGCCGCATAATCCTCCTGTGTCCACCAGTCCACGGCATTGCCGTTTTCATCGTATTTCGCCCCGTTGTTGTCAAAGGCATGAGTAATTTCGTGGGCAATGACATAGCCTACCTTCCCCAGGTTTTCCTCATAGGAAGCATCCACGTCATAGAAAGGTTCCTGCAGAATGCCCGCGGGGAAGGTGATGGAGTTGGCGGTAAAGAGATACCCGGCGTTGACCGTGTAGGTCGTCATTGGCCAGATATTTTCATCCACCCCGGTCTTCTGGAGCTCTGCCAGCAGCTTGTTGGTTCCTTTTTGGATGGCAATGAGGTTGTCACAGAAGCTACCTCCCTGCTCCGCCGACAGGATCTCCACATCTTTCAGGGTATCGTCCCAGTCATCCGGGTACCCAATGTTAATCTGGATGGTGTCCAGCTTTTCAATGGCCTTTTCCTTGGTGGTCTCGCTCATCCAATCCAGCGTTTCAATCCGGTCCCGGTAAACCGCCAGGATGTCCTGAACCATTTTCTCCACATCCGCCTTGGCCTCTGGGGAGAAATAGCGGTCTACATAGGCCTGGCCGAGATAGTCGCTCATCACCTGCTGGACATACTGCGCAGCACTGTCCTCCAGGGAAAGGGCACCGGAAGAGCCCATGTAAGCCTCATTAAATGCGTTGCCCGCTTCTGTGAATTCCTCATTCAGCGCCGGACCAAAACCTGCGGCCAAATACAGACGGGCATACGTCTTCAGAATCTCCAATCCGTCCGGGGTTTTGCTCTCATCAAAGATCTCCGCCCATGCCTGGAGCTTTCCAGGGTCCATGACCTGAATGTGGTTGGTCTGTGTCAGTCCGGTCAGCGCAAAAAGCGCCTCCAAATCCACCCGGGGGAACATGGCCTGCAGCTGCTCCATGGTGTAAATATTATAGGTTTTGTCTACATCCGCCAGTTCCTGGTTGCTCAAGGACGCCGCCGCAATTTTGGCGTCTACCCGCCAAATGGTATCCGCCGCCGCGGACGCAGCCGCCTCACTCTGCCCCACCAAAGTCAGCATGGTGCGGACATAGGTCTGATAGGCCGCCTTCTGCTCCGGCGTGGCAGTGCTGTATCCTCCCTGCCCCAGGGAAGGCGTGATTCCGTCAAAGAGAAGTGTATATGCCGTGTTATCCTTCACGTCAATGTTTAGGCCAAAGCCCATAAAAAGGGTTCCGCCTGTCTCCTCATAGACACGGTTCTGAACCGCCATCAGCTCCTCTATGGTTTTCGCCTGATCAATGGCATCCAAGTAGGGCTGAATGGGGGCAATTCCCTCCGCATTTCGTGCCTCGGTATTGAGAATGTTCCGGTAGAAGTTGACGATCTTCTTCTCCCCTTCTGTTTTGGCGCCGCCGTCAACCAGTTCCTGAATGATCCCGGCAATCTCCTCGTCCACCTTTGCGCCCAAGTCATAGAAAGCACTGGCCCCCAGATAACCCGGCCGGATGACGCTGTTATCCAGAGCCTCTTTGTTGACCGTAGCGTAGAAGTCATCCTTCAGGTTGCTGCCCTCCAGGGCATAGGTCCGCTGGAGGAAGAGATCCAGCTGCTCTTTTGTAATCTTTCGGTCGGGAGAAAAGGTGGTTGCACTGGTTCCCGCCACAATGCCGGATGCCAGCACATCTTCCAGCTCCGCCTGCGCCCAGGCGGGGATGTCCGTAAAGTTTGCCGCGGGATAGCCGCTGCGGGCGTTGTCTCCCTTGGGCTCAGGCAGACCGCCAAAGGCCCGCTGGAGCATCACCAGCGCCTGGGCCCGGGTAACAGCGCCATCCTCGTTTAGGTCTCCGCCGGGATACCCCTTGAGAATGTCTCCATAGGTCACATCCGCGTTGTAATCCGTTGCCGCTTCCAGCAGGATCGACGCGGTCTCTCCCCGGGTCAGTTCCTCTCCCGGTTGCACCGCACCGGCCGCCGGAAGGCAGGAGAACAGCATAACCGCTGTCATGCCCGCTGCGGCAGTTCGTTTCAGCCACTTCATATAGGATTCCTTCTTTCTTTTCCAACTTCGGCATTGCCGATGGTCAAAACTCTACCGTATATTATTTCTCTTGTCAACGGTTGCTTCTCCCACTTTTCATAAATTTATCTGCAAAAAACTGGAAAAGAACACATCCCCTCTTGACAAGCCGCGCCCGGTCTGCTATATTCGGCTTATGGTTAATCAGTCAACTAACTAACCACTCAAGGAAAGGAGGGGTCTCCTTGCAATTCCAAGGTGAAAAACCGATTTTTCTCCAGTTGGCGGAGCAGCTGGAGGACGGGATTCTCTCTGGCGCCTATCCAGAGGGGAGCCAAGTTCCCTCCATCACAGAATACGCTGCCACCTATAAGATCAATCCCGCCACCGCGCTGAAAGGGATCAATCAACTGGTGAATGCCGGTCTTTTATACAAAAAGAGAGGAATTGGTATGTTTGTCGCCGAAGGCGCCCAGGAAAACCTGCGAAAACAGCGTTCCGAGGCCTTTTATCACGACTACGTGGAAAAAATGGTCCGAGAGGCCAAAGGTCTGGGCTTGACCCTCGCACAGCTCACCGACTTGATAAGGAGAGGATTTCAAGATGTCCATTGAATGCAAAGACATTACAAAACAGTTTGGGAGCACACGTGCCCTGGATCAAGTCTCCCTCACGCTGGAACCCGGTCATATCTACGGCCTTTTGGGCAACAACGGTGCTGGAAAAAGCACCTTGCTCAGTATCCTGACCGACCGTCAGCTCCCTGACCAAGGCACAGTGACCGTGGATGGACAGCCCGTGCGAAACAACGATGCCGCCTTACACAAAGTTTTCATGGTGGGAGAGCAGAACTTTTTCCCCGAAGACATGAAGATCAAACGGGCACTGCACACCATGACCTATTTTTACCCCGATTTCGATCTGCGCCGCGCCCATGGACTGGCCAAACAGTTTGGCCTGTCGCTCAAGAAAAAAATCCCGGCACTTTCCACTGGATACTCCTCCATTTTTCGCCTGATCTTAGGGCTCAGCGTCAACACGCCGTATGTTATCTTTGACGAGCCGGTTTTGGGCCTGGATGCCCAGCATCGGGAGCTCTTCTACCGTCTTCTGGTGGAAAAATTCATGGCACAGTCCTGTACCATTCTTCTGTCCACCCACCTAATTTCTGAGGTGGAGAACCTCATCGACCACACCATCATCCTGCGGGAAGGGCGCATTCTGCGCAACGCGCCGACAGAAGAACTGCTTACCTCCGCCTACACCCTCTCCGGTCCTGCCGGGCTGGTGGAGCAGTACACCGAAGGAAAGCAGATCCTGACCAGCCATTCTCTGGGCGGCCTGAAGACGGTTACCTTGCAGGAGGAATCCACCGAACCCCTGCCTGCCGGCCTGGAACGAAGCTCTATGCGCTTACAGGATTACTTCATCAGTCTGCAGGAAGCAGAGGACGGCACGACAGAGAGAAAGGATGCAAACCATGTCTATGAATCTTAAACCCGCCATTCGCTACCAGCTCCGAGAATACCTGGTAAGCTGCCTTGTCTTTTGGGCCATCAATGCCCTTCTCATTGGCATAGGATTTCTCGTGTTATCCCTCAACCTGGGGAGCGGGGACCGCTCCGGCTACACATACAACGGATATGGTTTTGCCTGTGCCATCTTCTTCTTGGTCTTTGGACTGATCCTTCCCCGCCAGGCCATTCGCCTGTGCGTACAGATGGGGGTCTCTCGCCGGACAACCTTTCTCAGTCTTTTTCTCTCCGCTTTGCTGCCCGCTGTCTGCCTCTCTCTGGCGGGAGAACTGCTGCTGTCCCTGGCCCAGTTTGCCGCTGACCATACCCAATTTCAGTTGGAGTTCTCTGATCTGTTTAGTATGATCTATCTCAAGCAGGGGCTTCCCCTGACCTTCCTTCAGCACACCGCCTCTATTCTCTTTTCCGCTGCCTGTATGCTGGCCTGTTACTCCCTCGGCCTCTTCTTCACCTTTCTATTTTGGCGGCTGAACAAGGTCGGCTGTATTGTCGCGGCCTTGGCGATCCCGGCCTCTCTGATCGGCTTTCCCCCCTTGCTGGCAAAAGCAGAAGAAGTTTTTCCCCCTGTTCGCACCCTGTTTCTCACTCTGGGCGACACCTTCTTTCACTCGCCGTGGGGTGCAATCCTGCTCCTTCTGGTCGTCGTTCTTTTGTTCTCCCTCATCGGGTGGCTGCTCATTCGCCGGACCAATATCCGAGGCGGAATGCTTTCCAGCAAGTAACCTCTTCAGCGCATACTTACCATCAAAAAGGAGATTCTCTATGCTAACGCTCAATCACGTGACAAAATACTACGGAAAAAATCTGGCCAACGACGATATCAGTTTCCAGGTTGACAGCGGCCAGATTGCCATTCTTCTGGGGCCCAACGGCGCTGGAAAATCCACCATCATCAAGTGCATTGCCGGGCTTCTCCGGTTCCAGGGTGACATTACCATCGGTGGCCACGGAAACAAAACCACCGAGGCCAAACGTCTGCTGGCCTATATCCCTGAAACACCAGCGGTGTATGACATGCTCACCGTCTCAGAGCACCTGGAGTTTATCCGGCGGGCCTACCGCATAGAGGACGACGGGTATGGCGAGAGACTCTTGGAACGCTTTGAACTGGCAGACAAACGGGATAAGCTGGGCCGTGACCTCTCCAAAGGAATGCAGCAGAAGCTGTCCATCTGCTGTGGGCTGGTTCATCGCCCAAAGCTGATCATTTTTGACGAGCCCATGGTGGGGCTGGACCCCCACGCCATCAAGGAATTAAAGCTGCTTTTCCGGGAGCAAAAGGCCCAAGGCGCCGCCCTCCTCATCTCCACCCACATGATTGACAGTGTGGAGGATTACTGGGATGTCACACACATCATGGTGAATGGGCGTTTTGCCGCCACCCAATACAACAGGCCAGAGGAATTGAAGGCCCGCAGTCTGGAGGACCTCTTCTTTGCCATTACAGAGGGAGGAAAACCGTCATGAGCGCCCTGACTTATCTGACGCTGACCCGGCTGAAAAACGGGATTCGAGACCTGCTGCGGAAACCTGCCCGGCTGATCTATGTTGTTTTTTTGCTGGCCCTCTTGGTTTTCGCTGTGCAGGGCAGCGGCAGCACATACCCTCCAGAGAGCTACCGGGACCTTCGTGAAGTGGTGGCCATGGCGACCGCCCTGTTCCTCTTTATCTTCCTTCTCACTGTCTGGAACGGCTTCTCGAAAGGGGGAACGATTTTTTCCCTCTCCGACGTGAACCTTCTCTTCCCCTCCCCCATTCACCGGACCCGCACGCTATTCTACGGCCTCCTGCGGCAAATCAGCACAGCACTCTTGCTGGGCATCTTTCTCTTCTACCAATATGGATGGCTTCATAATCTCTATGGCATCACCATGGCGTCCATGGTCGCGCTCTTTCTATGCTACACCGCAGCGGTCTTTCTGGGACAAGTCACCGCCATGACCATTTACACCTTTACCAGCAGCCATGAGGGAGCCCAAAAACTCTTAAAGGGCCTGATCATTCTCTGCCTGCTTTTGGTGGCTGGATGGCTCTTCTGGGGATTCTGGACCTCCCCCGACCAACGGTTGGCCGGAGTAATTGACGCTTCGGTCAGTCTGCCGGTACAGCTCTTTCCAGTGGGCGGTTGGCTGGGCTGGGTTTTCTCCGCCTGCCTTGGGCTGGGTACCTGGTGGCCTGGGCTTCTTCTCTGCCTGGCCTGGTTTTTCCTCCTTCTCTTCCTTTTGACACACTTCGACCGGGATTGGTACGAAGATGTCCTCCGTACCGCTGAGCTGGCCCAATCCGCCATTGTCGCTAAAAAGGAAGGCACCATGGAGTCTGTCCCAGGCAAAGTCCGTATTGGAGCAACCGGCTTGAAGAAGGGATGGGGTGCCTCGGCCTTCTATTATAAACACAAAATTGAGAACCGGCGGGGCAGCTGGATGCTGTTGCCCCCTGCCAGCCTGATCTTTGCCGTGGTGCTCATTGGCTTTTCCTTTTTCATGCGAGAGAGCGGCATCCTCCCTGTGTTCGCCTTTGCGGTGTACCTACAACTCTTCACCGCAGGACAGAGCAGAATCAATCGAGAACTCTACAAACCCTTTATTTACCTGGTGCCAGAGTCCTCCTTCTCCAAGCTTCTGCACTGTCTGCGGGAACTCGTCCCCTCCGCGCTGGCGGAAGCCATTGTGGTCTTTGTCCCTGTGGGCCTGATTTTAGGCATGGGGCCTGGTGCTATTCTGGTCTGTCTCTTCGCTCGGATGAGCTATGCTCTCCTGTTTCAAAGCGGCAACCTTCTGCTGGAACGGTTTTGGAGCGGCGCCAGCAAGGCTCTGATCATGTTCCTCTATTTCTTGATTCTAATTCTCTTGACCCTGCCCGGCATCCTCATTGCAGTGTTTTTGATGGTGCTTCTGAACTTGCCCGGCGGTGTCAGCGGCGGACTTCTGGTGGCTGGAATCATCAATATTCCGGTGGCACTGCTCCTTTTGTACCTCCTGCGTGACATGCTGCAGTACGCCGAATACAACCGCTAACGCCTCTGTCCTCTGGCTCAGCTTTTTCTGGGCCAGAGGCTTTTTCTTGCAGTGTTCCAAAAACTATTGTAAAATGGAGGATACTCGAGAGGAGGAGCTTGCGATGGAATATACCTTTGACCAAGTGGCCGATCTGTTGGATGAGATGGCCGAGACTTTTCCACCTGTGTTCTTTGAGCAACTGAACGGAGGCATTCTTCTCCAAGAAGAGGCCAAGCCGGACCCCATGTTTCCCGAGGGCGAGGTCTACTTCATGGGGGAATACGTTCAGGACAGTTACCTGGGCCGATATATTAACTTATATTATGGTTCTTTCCTGGCCTCCGCCCGCAATGAGAGTTGGTCAGAGGAAACCTGGCGGGAAGAGCTTTACACCACGCTGGCCCACGAGTTTACCCACCACGTGGAATCCCTGGCCAACGCCCACGGTTTGGATGACAAAGATGAGGAAGAGCTGCTTCGTCTTTTGGAGAAATATCGGGACGCTCCCTGATGCCTGAGCCCTGTGTCCGCTTGTTTCCCCTCTATATATTGTGGTCTCTTTTGGCCCGTCCCTTGACGAATTTTGTCGAAGGCCGGAAAAAGTTGCAGAACGGTTTCAATATATTGAAAAAGAATTACAAACGTTCACAAAATATTCCACAAAAGCCTTGAAATTCATCATCTTTTGTAGTATCATGGTAAAAACGCTTGATAGAAGCAAGAGTTGTGTTCTTGTCACATTGGGGATTTCGACCAAGAGAGAGCATATCAATACAGAGGAGGTACGCACATGTCATTCTTTAGCGCGTTGCGCCGAAAGCCGGAAGAAGAGGACCTGTACGAGGATTACGAAGAAAGCTATGCCTACGAGGACGAGGGACAGGACTGGGCATCCGAGGGAGTTCAGCCCATCCACAGCGTTGCAGATATGCAGATCGTCTTGGTGGCTCCCCAGGAGTACAAGGATGCATCCAAGATCGCTGACCTTCTCCGGGATATGAAGTTTGTGGTGCTGAACCTGGCCAAAACGGAGCGGGATGTCGCCCGCCGCTTATTGGATTTTGTGTCCGGCGTGATCTATACTGAGGATGGCCACATTATGAAAGTCGCCACCAATGTCTATGTGGTTGCCCCCTATTTTGTAGATTTGCTGGGAGCCCCCGGCGAGAGCGACGAGCTTTATTTTTAATGAAAAAGAGCAAAACACAGGTGCACGGCGGCTCCATGCACCTGTGTTTTTTCTTATTTTTATCCGGTCAGCAGTTTTTCCTCGGTTTCTTTACATCAACACGTCTTCCAATGCCTCCGGGTCCAAAACAGTAACCGTCCCCCGCCCCAGGGAAACAATGCCCCGGCCGGCAAACTGGTTGAGCATCCGGGTCACCACCTCCCGGGAGGAACCGATATACCGGGCGATCTGCTCATGGGTCGCGGAAAAGGAGGGAGACTGTCTCCGCTGGCTCTCCTCCAACAAAAAGGTCGCCAATCGCTTTTCCAGGCTGAGAAATATAATCTGCTGCATGGTCCGCAGCACCCCGGAATACTGAATCACCGCCTGCTTATAGACCAGCCGTTCCACATCCGGGTTGCTGTTCATCAGCTGTGAGAGCGTCGGTGCGGGCAGGATTGCAATCTCAGAATTCACCTCTGCGGTGATATGACTTTCAAACTCCAAGCTCTGAAGCACGCAGGCCGCTGAAAGAATACAAGATTCTCCTTTTTCAATGCGGAATACGGTAATCTCTCTCCCCTCTTCCGACAGGATGGAAAACGCCAGCCGGCCCTTCCGCACAAAAATCAGCCCCACGCAGCTGTCCCCATGCCGGTGGACCACCTGGCTCTTTCGACATGGTACCTGCTGCATGGAGCGGTCCAAAAGATCCTGTTCTTCCGGGGTTAAATACTGATAAAAGGAAATTTCTCGATTCATTGGAAGGCCCTCCGTCGGCAGAAAATGCGGTGTATTTCAAATTTTTCCTTCTTGGGTGACAAAATCACTGTGATAATTCGCAATTTTGTAGTATCATCATACCATAGACAGGAAAGCAAGCACAACCACTATTTTAATTTATCTTGTAAAGGAGATTATGATCATGGATATGAAATTCTACAAATGTTCCCACTGCGGCAACATCGTTGCCTACGTTCAGGACAACGGTCCTAAAGTTGTCTGCTGCGGGGAAGAGATGAAGGAAATGGTGGCAAACACCACAGACGCCGCCACGGAAAAACATGTCCCTGTGGTAACGGTGGACGGTAACCAGGTCACTGTCTCCGTTGGTTCTGTTACCCACCCCATGGAGGAAAAACACTACATCCAGTGGATCAGCCTGCAGACCGAGCAGGGAAATCAGCGCAAAGCTTTGAAGCCCGGTCAGGAGCCCACCGTCACCTTCGCCATGGCTCCCGGCGACAAGTTCGTGGCCGCCTATGAGTACTGCAACCTCCACGGCCTGTGGAAGAAGGCATAATTTAGTTTGATGTCTTATCCCTCTCCTATCTTTTATAAGATGGGAGAGGGATTTCCTTTTGCCTGTTTACCCGATTTTATCAAAAAATGTCCTCTCCCGGTTGCATCTGCAACGTGTTTTTCTTTGTCTGCGCGCTACAATAAAAACATTAACGCCATCGGCGAGAAATCGAGGTATTGTTATGAAGAAACTTCTTGCGCTTTTGCTTTCGCTCTGCTTGGTTGCCGCACTGTGTGCCGGATGCGGAAGCACGCCCACCCCCGCAGAAGACGACAGCACCACAACCACCCCAGAGGAACCCGTTACCGTTCGCTTAGGCGGTCTGAAAGGGCCCACCTCCATGGGAATGGTCAAGCTCCTGTCAGACAACGATGCAGGGAAAACCACCAATCATTATGAATTTTCCATGGCTGGTTCCGCAGATGAACTCACCCCCAAAATGCTCCAGGGGGAACTGGACATTCTGGCCGTCCCTGTCAACTTGGGCTCCGTCCTTTATAACAACTCCGATGGCGCCGTGCAGCTGCTGGCCGTAAATACTCTGGGGGTGATCTATCTGGTGGAGAAAGGCGGCCAAACCGTCACAGATTGGAACAGCCTGAAGGGGCAGACCATTTACGCCACCGGAAAGGGCTCCACCCCGGAATATGCGCTGAACTATCTTTTAGAGGAAAACGGCCTGGACCCCGCCGCGGATGTGACGATTGAATGGAAGAGCGAGCCCTCTGAAATCGTGGCGCAGATGGCTGCGGAAGACCACGTCATCGCCATGCTGCCACAGCCCTTTGTCACTGTCGCACAGTCTAAATTTGACGATCTTACAATCCGCCTGGATTTAACTAAGGAATGGGATGCCTTGGACAACGGCAGTCAGCTCAACACCGCCGGGCTGGTGGTCCGCACCGAATTTGCCAAAGAGCACCCGGAGGCTGTGGCCGCTTTCTTGAAAGAATATGCCGCCTCCACCCAATATGTCAATGAAAATGTCTCGGAGGCCGCCCAGCTGGTGGCCCAGTATGATATTGTAGAGGCCGCTGTGGCGGAGAAGGCCATTCCCTACTGCAATATCGTCTGCATTACGGGAGAAGAGATGAAGAGCTCCGTGCAGGGCTATTTCCAGGTTCTTTTCGATCAAAATCCCCAGTCGGTGGGCGGTGCCCTGCCAGGTGACGACTTCTATTACTTGGGCCAGTAACGGTCCTCCGCAGGAATTCCAAAAAGGAAGCTTATTATGAACATCCAAACAAAACAAGATGTTTTGGACATCTTGTCTCTTCCCGAAGCGGTATTTTGGGCACAGGTTGCCCCCGCTGCCCGGAAAACTTGCCAAGACCACTTTGGCAACACCCTCTTGGTAACCGCCATGCTGGCCTATACCAATATATGCAAAAACCAATGTCTTTATTGTGGGATGCGAGCGGGGAACCCCATTCCCCGCTATCGCATTCCCCCTGCAGAAATTCTCTCTCTTTCCCAGCAGGCAAAGTTAGACGGGCTGGGACGCATGTTCCTCCTGGCGGGAGAAGACCGCAACTACGGTTTCGATCATCTGCTGCAGTTGGTCTCTGGCTTGAGGCAACAGGGCTACTCCATCGCCTTGGGGGCCGGAGAGTTGGAGGCAAGCCAATATCAGGAACTGCACGACGCGGGCGTGGAGGAATATGTCCTGAAGTTTGAAATGTCTCACCCAGACAGCTTCCAGCGCCTCAACCCCTCTACCAGCTACGCAAAGCGGATGCGATGTGCCCATTGGATCAAGGAAGCAGGCATGAAACTGGCCTCCGGCAATATCGTAGACTGGCCCGGGCAGACCTTAGATGAACTGGCCGACGATATCTTGCTGATGAAAGAACTGGAGATCAGCTGGGCCCCCAACATTCCCTATCTTCCCGCCGCCAACACGCCTCTGGCCTTGGAAGGCGGACCGGGTGACTTCCTGCTGAACAACAAGGAAATGGCAATCCTTCGACTGATGCTTCCAGACATTAAAATCACCGCACAGCAGCCGGGAATTCACCCCAAAGCAGGCCTGGCTGACAAAACAGGCAACCAAAACGCCATTGCCTGTGGCGCCAATCTCCTCTTCTGTGACCTTTTGCCGGATGCCCAGGCCAAAGCGTTCCGTCCCATTGACCAGCGTCATGTCTCCGGTCTGGCCCACTGTGAAGAAATCGCCCAGCTGACAGGGCTTACCTTGGATTTGGGAGGGGTTTAACATGGGACTTCAGGACACACCCCGGGCCAACCGGCCGCACATCGGTTTGTTCGGCAATCGAAACGCCGGGAAATCTTCCCTTCTTAATGCAATCACAGGACAGGCCAAGTCCTTGGTCTCTCCTGTGGAGGGGACAACCACCGACTTGGTTTATCAAACTTTCGAGTTAGAGCGTCTGGGTCCTGTGGTGTTTATTGATACTGCCGGTTTAGACGACACGGGTCCCCTGGGAACCCTTCGGGTGGAAAAGACCAGGCAGGCTGTGGATACCATGGACTTGGCAATCCTCGTCCTGACGGGCCCGATGAAAGAGGAGCTTTCCTGGTTTCAATGGCTCCAGGAGAAAAAAGTCCCCATCTTGCCGGTCCTAAATCAATGCGACAGAATGGAAAATGTCCCTGCTGTGCAAGCATACCTGTCGCAGCAGCTGGGTGGCCTGCCCGTTTTTCCGGTCAGCGCAAAAACAGGGGAACAGATTCCGCAGCTTCGCCAGGCCATCGCGCAAGCCCTTCCAGATGATTTTTGGGAGCTTACCATCACCGGCTCTTTGGCGCAGCCCGGTGATCTGGTTCTGCTGGTCATGCCTCAGGATCTTCAAGCCCCCAAAGGACGTTTGATCCTTCCGCAGGTCCAAACCATGCGGGAACTTTTGGACAAGCGATGTTCCGTTATGAGCTGCACGGCAGACTGCTTGGAAGCAACCTTGGAGGCCCTGCGCATCCCCCCAAAGTTGATTATAACCGATTCCCAGGTTTTCCCTTCCGTCTGGAAGGCAAAACCCGCGGAGAGCCTGCTGACCTCCTTCTCCATTCTCTTTGCTGGTTACAAAGGAGACATTCAGACCTTCCTACATGGGGCCAAAGCCATTGCATCTTTGACTGAGAACTCCACGGTCCTCATTGCGGAAGCCTGCGCCCATGCCCCTACAACCGAGGACATTGGCCGCGAAAAAATTCCCCGTCTGCTCCGGCAGCGGGTGGGGCAAGGACTCTCCTTCACCTTCCTCCGGGGAAACGACTTTCCCCAAGACCTCTCTCCCTATGATCTGATCATCCACTGCGGCGCCTGTATGTTCAACCGCCGCCACGTCATCCATCGAATCGCCCAGGCCAACGCCCAAGGGATTCCCATCTCCAACTATGGTGTGGTTTTGGCCTACCTGACCGGCATCTTAGACCAGGTCAGCCACACTTGAATTCCCCCAAACACAACACGCCGTCGGATTTCTCCGACGGCGTGTTGTGTAAAAACCAAGCAGCATCACTGAAACCAACCATACCAATATAAGTCGTCCTTTCAATCCGCTCCCTTTAACTTATAACCAATTCCCCGGACCGTCTCAATACAGCCGCCTGCAGGCCCCAATTTCTGTCGGAGCGTCCGGATATGAACATCCACTGTCCTGCTCTCTCTTCCCATGGCATCCCCCCAGACTTTATCCAAAATCCGGTCCCGGGACAATACAATCCCCTTATTTTCCAGCAGGAGGCAGAGCAGTTCAAATTCCTTCAACGTCAGTGTCACATCTTTTCCATCCACGCGGACCAGGTGCCGGGCGGGCGACACTTCCAAATGCTCTGCCTGATATTCCACTGCTCCTGCCGGTGTACCATACCCCTCTGACCGCCGAATCAATGCACGAATCCTGGAGAGCAGCTCCATCATGCGAAAGGGCTTTTGTACATAGTCGTCTGCGCCAGCATCCAACGCCAATACAGTATCATACTCTGTCCCCTTTGCCGTGAGCATCATCACCGGCGTGGCTCGGGTGTCCGGGTCCGCCCGTAGCTTTCGCAAAATGGACAGTCCATCTTCTTCCGGCAGCATGATGTCCAGAAGAATGAGGGTTGGGCGCATCTGCCCCACTGCCTTCCAAAAGGCGGAAGGACGTTCAAAGCCCTCTGCCTGAAAGCCCGCATTGTTTAAGGTATAGAGAACCAGCTCTCGAATGCTGGCATCGTCTTCAACAAAATAAATCATCGTCCGTACCTCTGTTTCTGACAGGTCATGACAATACGGAAAAAAGCCTTGTCTTTCGACAAGGCTTTCTCATGGAGGCGCCACCCAGATTTGAACTGGGGGTAAAGGTTTTGCAGACCTCTGCCTTACCACTTGGCTATGGCGCCATCTGGAGCGAGTGACGAGGCTCGAACTCGCTACCTCCACCTTGGCAAGGTGGCGCTCTACCAGATGAGCTACACTCGCAAATACGTTGTGGCACAGCCACAACGTGGTGCCCAGGGCCGGAATCGAACCAGCGACACGCGGATTTTCAGTCCGCTGCTCTACCAACTGAGCTACCTGGGCATATAGGGGGGTACAAGTTCGTACCCCTCTGGCGACGCGGAAGGGACTTGAACCCTCGACCTCCGGCGTGACAGGCCGGCGTTCTAACCAACTGAACTACCGCGCCATGTGGGTGGTGGGAACAACAGGGCTCGAACCTGTGACCCCATGCTTGTAAGGCATGTGCTCTCCCAGCTGAGCTATGCTCCCGGTGAAGCTACCCTTGTTTGCTCTCGCAACCCTCAAGCAGCGTAGTTTATTATATCGAAGACCACCCTATTTGTCAATAGCTTTTTTCAAATCTTTTTATTTTTTTACAACGCAGGCAATCCCAGGAAACAAGGCAGACACTGAGCCCCTCACAGGGAATCAGCCAATGCCTCCAACTCCTCTTTTTCAAAGACATGGACTGCGTCGCAAAACTGGCAGGTCATCTCCGCCCGTCCCTGTTCGGCAATCAAGGCCCGGAGTTCTTCCTTGCCCATGCTTGCCAGTGCGCTGCGCATCCGTTCCCGGCTGCAGTAGCACCGATACGACACCGGAACGCTCTCTAAGGTCTCCAAATCAAACGAGCAAAGTACCATCCGAAGCAGCTCTTCCGGGCTGACACCTTGGCTCAGATGATGGGTCACCTGGCCCACCTGTGCAATACCCGCCTCAATCTTATCAATGTCGGCATCGCTGGCACCAGGCAGCAACTGAATCAAGTAACCGCCCGCCGCAGCGACAGACAGGTCCTTCTCTACCAAGACGCCCAAGGCGCAGGCCGTGGGAATTTGCTCACTTTCGGCAAAATATGCCGTGATGTCCTCTGCAATCTCTCCAGAAACCAGAGGAATGGTTCCTACATAGGGCTCTTTCATCCGCAGATCCTTAATGACCGTCAGGGAGCCCGCCGTGCCAACCGCCCATCCCACGTCCAATTTTGCCGGTCCTTTGAGGGGAACGTCAATTTGCCCATTCTGCACATACCCTCTGACATTTCCGTCGCTGTCCGAGACGGCCAGAATGCTTCCCAAGGGACCGCCGCCATTGATCCGTATCGTCACAGAGCCGTCCTTCTCTTTAATCTGCTGTCCCATCATGGAGGCCGCCATCAGCGTGCGCCCCAGGGCCGCTGTGGCAACCGGAGATGTATGGTGGATCTCTCTGGCCCGCTGGACCATTTCCCTCCCCTGAATCGCCATCGCCTTGATGGGCGCATCCTTTGCAATCATTCTAACAATATAATCCATGCGATGTCTCTCCTACTTTTTTGTTTCCTTCGGCTTTCGGGCCGTGAAAAAGATCCGTTCCTCCCCTGCCTCCGGTCTCCGAAGTTTTAAGTTGCCATATTGGCGGATCTCCACAAAGCCCGCCTGCTGCAAATAGTTCGTCAATTCCTCCACGGAATAGGCCCGCTCTTCATGCATCTCCGTCTCCCGATGCCAGGCCTCCCCTTCCCGGCGGAAGATGTCCATGCCATAGGTACAAATCTGACGCCGGGGGTGGTAATCCGTGCGCCATACACAATAAGCGTCTTCCGTTTCATCCAAAAAAATACCACCGTCCAACCCCGCCAAGTGTTCAGGCGTGTGAACGTCAAAGACGAAAAGTCCACCGGGCTCTAAAAAAAGCCGGACCCGCTCAAATGCCCTGCGCAATTTTCCCGGCTGGGTTATATGGTTTACACTGTCCAGCAGACAAACACAGGCATCCACCGTCCCATAGAGGTCCAGCTTTTCCATTGGTTGGCAGAGAAAAATAGGCGGTTCGCCTTCCCCTTCCAATGTTTTCTCTGCGGCAATCGCCAACATCTCCGGAGAGAAGTCCACCCCGATCAGTTCATATCCCCGGGCGGCCAGCAAAAAAGACATGGTTCCTGTGCCACAGGCCAGGTCCAATACCGTATGTACTGGGTGCTTTCCCCGGGAAAAGAGCTTTTCCAAAAAATCCGCCCAACCTGGGTAGTTCACATCCTCTGTCATATCGTCATAGCAGCCAGCTAAGGCGTCATAGGTCTCATTCCAATGGCTCACGGCTTTTTCTTCTCCTCCCAAATGGGGTCCAGCCGCGGCAAAACCGTCTGGTAGCCATCCGCGCCATATTGCAGGCAGCGGTTCACCCGGCTGATGGTGGCGCTGCTGGCTCCCGTATGCTTGAGAATGTCCTGATAAATCATTCCCTCCCGGAGGTACATCGCAACCTCAATGCGCTGCCGCATGGCTTTCAGCTCTGTTACCGTGCACAGGTCCTCCATAAACCGCCGGCACTCCTCCACATTGTTCAGTTGCAGAAGGCTCTCATACAGCAAGTCATGGTCCTCTTTTGGCGTTTGCTTCATGAAACTCTTCTCCTTTTATTCTCAACTGCTTTTTTATTTTAGCAAGGTAAATCGTGAATGTAAAGAGGGAGTTCTTCAGAATTTTGAATTCCCCAAAATAAAAATGAAATTTTTCGACTCTACTCTTGCATCTTGAAATACCGAGTATTATAATGAGTTGTATTTCTTATGCGGGACCAAGTCTCATCGTGCGGTGCACGTGTATCGTATGAATCATTGCAAGGAGGGATCTCTGTGGTAAAAGCGATTGTCGGCGCCAACTGGGGTGACGAAGGCAAAGGAAAAATTACGGATTTAATGGCGGAAGCATCGGATATTGTGGTTCGTTTTCAAGGGGGCGCCAACGCGGGGCACACCATTATCAACGACTACGGCCGTTTTGCGCTGCACACCCTGCCCTCAGGCGTTTTTTACGCCCATATTACCAATGTCATTGGAAATGGCGTGGCCTTAGACATGCAAAAGATTACAAGTGAACTCCGTCATCTTGCTGAGGCAGGCGTTCCCACCCCCAATTTAATGATCTCTGACCGGGCCCAACTGCTGCTGCCCTATCACATCCTTCAAGACACCTATGAGGAGGAGCGTCTGGGAGGACACGCTTTCGGGTCCACCAAAAGCGGAATTGCCCCCTTCTACTCAGACAAATATGCCAAAATTGGTATCCAGGTCTGCGACCTGTTTGATCCTCCTCGTCTACGGGAGCATGTAGAGCGAGCTGTTGAGGTAAAAAATATCTTGTTCCAAACCCTGTATCATAAACCTCCCATCAACGCGGAAGCCCTATTCCGTGAGCTGCTTGAGCTGCGTGAGATCATTTCCCCCTACGTGGGAGATACCGTGACCTACCTGCATCAGGCCCTGCAGAACGGCAAGTCCATCCTCCTGGAAGGACAATTAGGGGCAATGAAGGACCCTGACTTGGGCATGGTTCCCATGACCACGTCTTCCCATACGTTAGCCGGGTTTGGCTGTGTGGGCGCCCCGGTTCCACCCACCGCGATTCACGATGTCATCTGTGTCACCAAGGCCTACTCCTCCTGTGTCGGTGCGCAAACAGAGCCTTTCGTGAGTGAGCTTCTGGGAGAAGCCGGGGCAGAACTTCGCCGCCGGGGAGGAGACCAAGGGGAGTTCGGCGCTACCACAGGACGGCCCCGCCGGGTGGGTTGGTTTGACACGGTGGCCACCAGGTACGGCTGTATGGTGCAGGGCGCTACGGAAGTGGCTTTGACTTGTCTGGATGTTTTGAGCTATCTGGATGAAATCCCGGTCTGTACCGCCTATGAAGTGGATGGTCAAGTTACCAAATCGTTTCCCGTTCCCGCTCTGTTATCCCGTGCCAAACCCATCTTCACCACATTGCCCGGATGGAAATCTGACATTCGCGGAATCACAGATTACCAGGCGCTGCCTGCCAACGCCAAAGCCTATGTAGACTTTATCTCCCAGGAAATTCAGACTCCTATTAAAATGGTTTCCACCGGCCCCAAACGTCATGAAATCGCACTGCACCCCTGACCTGACCGCTCCAACCGGCCCGGGACCTGTATTTTACAGGTCCCGGGCCGGTTCCCTGTTATCCTTTCTCCATTGCCTCCCGGAGTTTTCCCAAAGCTTTCTTTTCAAGGCGGGATACATAGGAACGACTGATGCCACAGGAAGACGCGATCTCTCGCTGGGTGCGCGGCCCCTCGCCGTCCAAACCGTAACGCAGGGAAATCACTTTGGCTTCCCGTTCTGTCAAGCAGTGTTCAACGCAGCGTCGAACTTTGGCACAGGAATCCCGGGCATCCAGGTTCTCCAGCATATCGTCCTCCACACTGATAACATCCATCAGTGACAGCGCGTTTCCCTCCCGGTCGGAGTCGATGGAATCGGACAGGGAGACATCCCCCTGGTACTTTCTCTGGCTGCGAAAATGCATGAGAATCTCATTCTCCACACAGCGGCTGGCATAGGTGGCCAGCCGCACCTTTTTGTCCGGCTTAAACGTGGAAATCCCTTTAATCAAACCAATGGTTCCAATGGAAATCAAATCGTCCTGATCTCCGGCCTGTACATAATATTTTTTGAGAATGTGGGAAACCAGGCGAAGATTATGTTCCACCAATTTGTTCCGGGCTTCCAAGTCTCCATTGGCAAACCGTTCTAAGTATTCTCGCTCCTCCTCCGCCTTCAAGGGGCGGGGAAATGACCCGGCGTTTCCCAACCGGAGGGGAAAGCAGAGGGTATTGAGCAGCAGTAATATCCATGCTGAAATCATGGGCAGCACCTCCTGTGCTCTACTCTATTCCCTCCCAGCCTGTCTCTATTTCCGCAAGTTTTTCCCATTCCCTTTCCATGGCTGCCCTTTTGATCCAGCAAGGTATACAGAAACGCGGTGTTCCTCTCCCATGAGGAAACACCGCGTTTCTTCTCGAATCCTAATCCAGTTATTTGGCCGCCGCTTTCAGCCGTGCCATTGCCCTGGCCAGGGCCGCTTTGGAACGGTGATACTCCTGCACACTTTGCTTCTGACGCAGGCATTCCTCCGCATGGGCTTTGGCCCGCTCCGCCCTGGCTTTGTCAATCTCCCCTGGGCGTTCCGCCGTGGACACCAGAAGAATGGCATAGTCCGGCATCACCTCGGCAAATCCCTGGCCGACAATCACGTCATCCCACTGCCCCTTTACACAGTACCGTACTGTGCCGGGCTCCAGCGCGGTCACAATGGGCTCATGGCCCGGCTGCACTCCATACTCTCCGTCCAGCGCCGGCATGATCAGCCCCTCCGCTTGGCCTTTGAAAAATTGCTTCTCCGGGGTCATAATCTCCAGTTGAAATGTCTTCTCCATCACACCGCTCCCTGGGCCCTTGCCTTCTCGCGGATCTCATCCACCGTGCCCACCATGGCAAACGCCGACTCGGGATACCGATCCAGTTCCCCGCCCAGAAGGGCTTCAAATCCTTTGATCGTCTCCTCCAAGGGGACATACCGCCCTTCCAGACCTGTAAAGGTCTCCGCCACAAAAAAGGGCTGAGAGAAATACTGCTGCATCCGGCGCGCGCGGTCCACCGTTTTCCGGTCCTCAGCACTCAGCTCCTCCATGCCCAGAATGGCAATGATATCCTGCAGCTCACGGTAACGCTGCAGCAGTTCCTGCGCGCCACGGGCCACCGCGTAATGCCGCTCTCCCACCACATCCGGCTCCAGAATGCGGGAGGTGGACTCCAGCGGGTCCACCGCAGGATAAATTCCCTGCTCCGCGATCTTACGAGAGAGGACCGTGGTTGCGTCCAAGTGGGCAAAGGTGGTCGCCGGCGCCGGGTCCGTCAGATCGTCCGCCGGAACATAGACCGCCTGTACCGAAGTAATGGCGCCGTTCTGCGTGGAGGTAATCCGCTCCTGCAGCGCCCCCACCTCCTGGGCCAGGGTGGGCTGATACCCCACTGCGGAGGGCATCCGTCCCATCAGGGCAGATACCTCCGATCCAGCCTGTACATAGCGGAAAATATTATCAATGAAGAGCAGGACATTCTGCTTCTGCCGGTCCCGAAAATATTCCGCCATGGTCAGACCGGTCAGTGCAACCCGCATCCGTGCCCCTGGCGGCTCGTTCATCTGTCCAAAAACGAGGGCGGTTTTGCTCAGAACGCCGGAGTCACTCATCTCCCGCCACAGGTCATTCCCCTCCCGGGTGCGCTCTCCCACACCGGTAAAAATGGAATATCCGCCATGCTCTGTGGCAATGTTTCGGATCAGCTCTTGGATCAGCACCGTTTTCCCAACGCCCGCGCCGCCAAACAGACCAATCTTCCCGCCTCTGGCATAGGGAGCAAGAAGGTCTATGACCTTGATGCCGGTTTCCAACAGTTCCGTGGTGGGGTTCTGCTGGGCAAAAGACGGTGCGTCTCGGTGGATAGACCACCGCTCCGATCCATCCACCGCCCCTTTCCCATCAATGGGTTCTCCCAACACATTAAACATCCGGCCCAGCGTCCCTTCTCCCACCGGTGTTTGAATCGTATGCCCTGTCGCGGTCACGCCAACGCCCCGGCCAAGCCCTTCACTGGGAGAGAGCATAATGCAGCGGACCGTGTCCCCGCCAATGTGCTGGGCGACTTCCATGACCTGTGCTTTCCCGTCCAGTTCGACGGTGAGCGCCTCATTGATTTCCGGCAGGCTTCCCTCCGAAAACTCCACATCGACCACCGGCCCAAGAACCTGGGCCACTGTTCCCTTCCGTTCCATTGTCCATTCCTCCCTTTCTATGCGCGGCTGCCGTCCGCCAGGAAACGGACGGTTCGAACCGGCGCTTTCCTGGGGTGGGAAGGCTGCGCTTCCATTTGCTGCTGTGCACCGCCGACGATCTCCGTAATCTCCTGGGTAATGGCCGCCTGCCGGGCACGGTTATACCGCAGGGAAAGCTCCTTGAGCATATCACGCGCGTTGCTGCTTGAGGCGTCCATCGCCATCATGCGGGCATTCTGCTCTGCACAAAAGGAATCCACCAATGCACCAAACAGTACCCCCGTGACATATCCCGGGACAATGTGACTCAGTACCTGGTGCTCATTGGGGACATAGGTTACCATCTGCCGGTATCCAGCCTCCTCTTCCGGCCGCGGCGTCCAGGAAAAGGCATCCATATCCAGAGGCAGCAGCTTCTGCACCTTGGGTTCCAGCCGCATGGGTGTCACCATGTCCGTGTACACCACATAGACCTCATCCAACTTTCCCTGGCGGAACAACTGGATGAACGTGTCACTGATCTCTTCCGCACGGGAAAATGTCGGGTCCTGGGCCGTGTACATGAATTCTCCATCCACCGGCACGCCCCGCTCTGAAAAATAACTGCGTCCCACCTGACCAATCAAAAACAGCATGGGCCGCAGGGTTTGGGCAAGCCGCTCCTCTGTCAGGCGCAGCACATTGTGGTTGTACGCCCCTGCCAGTCCTTTGTCCCCTGTGATCACAATGTAGCCCACGGTATGTTCCGATACATGGGGACGCTTGTCAAAATAGACATGTTCCATCGCCGGGGAGTGGTGCAGGATGTCCGAAATGGTCTCCGTCACCTTTTGAAAAAAAGGCTGTACTGCATTGAATTGCTGCCGGGCTTTTCGCAGCTTAGAGGAGGAGATCAGGTACATGGCATTGGTAATCTTGAGGGTCTGCTGTACGCTGTCAATGCGGGTGCGGATCTCCTTTATTCCTGCCATGATACGCTCACCTGCTTTTTGTACGCTTCCAGTGCCCCGCGAATTTGCTCCGTCACCGCCCCGGGCAGTGTGCCCGTGGACTGGATTTCCTCCACCAGGCCGCCGTGCTCCGCCTGAAGGCTGTCGGCAAATTCCTGGACAAACCGATTGACTCGGTTCAAGGGCACGTCAGACAGCAGATTGCTTGTGGCAATATACAGGATCACCGCCTGTCTCCACACCGCCATAGGATGATGCAGCGGCTGCTTGAGAATCTCCATGAGGCACTTGCCATGGTCCAGCGCCTGGCGGGTCTCCTGATCCAGGTCCGAGCTAAACTGGGTAAATACCTCCAGCTCACGGAACCGGGCCAAGTCAATCCGCAGCGTTCCCGCCGTCTTCTTCACTGCTTTTGTCTGGGCAGAACCGCCCACACGGGAGACCGACAGCCCCACATTGACCGCAGGCCGCTGACCGGCAAAAAACAGGTCATTCTCCAGATAGATCTGACCGTCCGTAATGGAGATAACATTGGTTGGAATATAAGCCGCCACATCTCCCGCCAGGGTCTCAATGATCGGCAGAGCTGTCATGGAGCCCCCGCCGTATGCCTCGGTCAGGCGGCAGGCCCGCTCCAACAGGCGGGAATGGAGATAGAACACGTCCCCTGGATAGGCCTCCCGTCCAGGGGAGCGGCGCAGCAGCAAGGACAGGGTCCGATATGCCACCGCGTGCTTGGAGAGATCATCATATACAATGAGGACATCCCGTCCCTTCTCCATAAAATACTCCCCGATGGCAGCTCCCACATAGGGCGCAATATACTGCTGCGGGGCAGAATCCGCCGCGGTGGCAGACACGATGATACTGTACTCCAGCGCACCAAATTTCTCCAGCGTCCCCCGCAGCTTGGCCACGGTAGAGGCCTTTTGGCCGATGGCCACATAGATGCAGATGACATCCTGCCCCTTCTGGTTCAAAATGGTATCCACGGCAATGGCAGTCTTTCCCGTCTGGCGGTCTCCAATGATGAGTTCTCGCTGCCCACGGCCAATGGGCACCATGGCGTCAATGGCCAGAATGCCGGTTTGCAGGGGCTGGTTCACCGGCTCCCGGGTGACAACGCCGGAGGCCTCATGCTCAATGGGACGGGTCTCCACCGAAGCGATGGGCCCCAAGCCGTCGATGGGCTCCCCCAATGCGTTGACCGTCCGGCCAATGAGTTCCTCCCCAACAGGGACATCCGCCGGACGTCCTGTGCGCTTGACCCAGGAACCCTCATGCAGGCCCGCCTCGCTGCCCAGCAGCACAACGCCTACGCTGTCGCGTTCCAGGTTCAGGGCAATGCCCCGCGCACCCGTTTCAAATTCCACCAGTTCTCCATAGACCACACGGTCCAGCCCATAAACCGTAGCAATGCCATCGCCAATCTCCAGGATCGTACCGCTTTCGCTGCGGCGGGTTCGGTTGTCATACTGGGCAATCTCCTCCTGGAGAATGGATATAATTTCCTCTGAATGCTTCAATGTTTTCCCCCCTCCCGGAGATTTTGTGCCAAGGCATGCAGCTGCCCCTGCACACTCTTATCGTAAGTTACCCCGTCAATCTCCAGCACGAAACCACCCAATACCGCTGGATCAAGTTCAATGGCGAAGGTGAGGGACTGATACCCATACTTCTTGCACAAACGCCGGGCCAGGGCACCCAACGCCTGGTCCCCCGGGTCCCGGGCACACCGGAGACGGCACAATCCTTCGCCCTTTTGCTTTCTTTCCAGACGCTGGTACTCCTCCACAATGTCAGGAAGCAGCGGGAACCGGCCCTTCTCCGCCAGCAGCGCGTAAAAATGCTGCAGCCGCACATCCTCTGTAAAAGAGGGCAGGCGGGCCAGCACCGCAGTTTTCTCCCGCACTTCCACCACAGGGCTGCACAATGCCTCCCACAAAGGCGGGCTGTCCGTCAGGTAATCCGCTGTTTCACACAGGCGCTCCACAGGGCAGCCCGTGCGGTACAGCGCCGCTGCATAGCGGAATGCAGGTGTGCTCATCACTCGTCACCGACCTCCTCCAGGAGGGCGTCCAGCATGGCACGGTCGGCGTCCGCGTCCAGCGTACGCTGTGACACCTTGGCCGTGGTCAGCAGCACCAAGTCAGCCACCTGCTTTTGTGCCGAGGCCAGCATGGCCTCCCGGTCCGCTGCTCTCTGACGGGCCGCCTGCTCATTAAGGCGCTGGACATCCTGGGCCGCCTCATCCATGCGTCGGCTGTACGCCAAGTCCGCCCGTTTCCGCGCTTCTTCCACAATATGGGCCGCCTCTCCCCGGGCACTTGCCAGCTGCTGGGTATACTCCGCCTTCTGCCGCTCCGCTTCCGCCAGCTGCGTCTCCGCCTGATCCAAAGTGTCCGCGACACCTTTGGCCCGCTCGTCCAGTAGCTTGGTGATGGGGCCAAACAGGAACTTTTTCATCAGCAGGAACAAAATCAACAGATTAACAAAAACCCAGATGATCTCCCAGTTCAGATTCAGAACCAACGGTCACGCCCCCGATCAGTTCATGAAGATGAGCAGAATGCCAATCAGCAGTCCAAAGATCGCGGTACCTTCTGCCATTGCGCAGCCAAGAAGCATATTCCGGCTGATCCGCCCGGCCTGCTCCGGCTGACGTGCAATGGCCTCTGAAGACTTTCCTGTGGCAATGCCGATGCCAATTCCCGCGCCAAGACCAGTCAGAACCGCGATCCCCGCGCCAAGTGCTGCAATACCCATGTTAAATTCCTCCTCAATAAAATGTTTTTCTCAGGATGTTTTCTCTGCTTACTCCAAAGATTCCGAAAGGAACAGTGTTGTCAGGAACACGAACACAACCGCCTGCAATACCCCGTCAAAGATATCGAAGTATAGGCTAAACGGAACGGGAACCACAGCAGGAGCCACCGTCTTAATCAGCTCCATAATGATAAAGCCCCCTAAAATGTTGCCGAACAGCCGCATACACAGGGCGAGCGGCCGGATGCCAACCTCCATCACGTTCAGCGGCGTGATGATCACGGACGGCTGGCCAAATTTCTTCAGTCCACCGCCCAGCCCGTGATAGCGGAACTGGGAACCGTAGATCAGCACCAGGCTCATGATCGCCAAGCCCGCTGTCACATTCAAATCTTTGGTGGGCGGTGCCACCCCAAACAGCCCGGATAGGTTCGCAAACAAAAGATACAGGCCGATGGTACCAAGATAAGGCGCAAAGGTACGCCAATATTTTTCCCCCAAGATTTCCTGACAGAAATTGTTGATGAACCCAACAAACATCTCTGCCGCCGCCTGCCGCCTGCCCGGCCGTTCTTTTAGGTCGTGGGTCAACCAAATGGCAAGCAGCGTGAGCAATAGGATAATCACCCAGGTGACCACCGCAGACGCCGGCACCGGAATCCCGCCAAACAGAGGGATCTCAAATGCCGTCTTGTTTTGAAGCTGCTCATTGAGCGCCGCTTGAATTTCATCCAACATGTACCACCTCTTTCGTTTTTCAGATCGCACCTTATTTTAGTCTTCCAAAGAAGAAAGGCAATCTTAAAAAAGTAAAAAACGCAAACCGCGCAAAATGACGGTTTCCATCCCTTTCCCCTCCAAACGGGTTTGATGCCGCTTGACGGATGTGATATGATAAACAGGAAATTTTATTGTTCAGAGGTTCATGCTGCCCATGCACAAGAAAAAAAACACCAGTCCTAAGATCTATGTTCAAATCCGGAAAATGCTCCTACTGGGTATCGTGATTGCCCTGGGACTTTCCCTTGGTGTCAGCTTTCTGCTCAACTTAATCCAGGAAAGCCGTTCCCGGGACCAGACCCTCTCCAGCGCCGCGCAGGTGGCCGCAAACACCCCTGTCTTGATGGAGGACATCCACCATACCCAGGCCACTGAGTACATCCGGCGCACCGTCCGCAATGTTCCCAGCATTGATGTCTTCGCGGTATATGATAAAAGCGGCGCTCCCGTGGCGTTCTATGACCTGGCCTCCGGCGCAGATGACCCTACGCTCTTAACCCCGCTGAGCGAGAGTGTGATGGCGTGGTTCACTGCGGGCAACGACACCATGCTCTACAATGGGGAGGCCCCCTCCGGGACTGACCGCTGTGCCTATGCGGCAATCTATTCCTCCGAAGGAGAACTGACCGGCTTTGTTATGGTGGGCATCTATATGCGCTCCATTCAAATGATGGTCCTGCGTATGCTGCTGTTTCACTTGCTTGCCTGTGTGGTCGCGCTGATCGCCGGCAGCCTCCTGAGTCTGCGCCTGTCCCGAAATATCAAGGAGGAATTGCTCGGTTATGAGCCCGACGCCTTTCGCAAGCTGTTTCTTCAGCGTATGGATATCCTGGACGCCTTGGATGAAGGCCTGCTGGCCATTGATGAAAACAAGTGTGTCACCTATCTCAACCGGGCAGCATCAGAAATTTTGCAGATTGATCAGTCCGCCGCGCTGGGGCAGCCACTGAAGGCGGTTTATCCCCGCTCCAGTATTCCCCGGGTAATGCGGACCGGCCTGCCGGAATACAATATCAGTCTGGAATCCATCACCCATGTCTCCGTCCTTTCCGATCGGATTCCCCTTTGGCACAACGGAAAAATTGAGGGGGCTGTGGCGATTTTCCGCAACCGCACAGAGGTAACCAAGCTCGCCCAGGACCTGACCGGGGTACAGCACATCGTCGAGGCACTGCGAGCCTACACCCATGAGTTTACCAACAAGCTCCACGTAATCCTTGGGCTGCTGCAGCTGGGCGACATCCAGCACGCCGAGGCGTATGTGCTCCGAATCACCGAAACCCGCGCGCAGTCCATCGGCTACATCAGTGACCGGATACAGGACCCCTCCGTGGCCGCTCTGCTGATTGGAAAAGCCTATCGCGCGGCGGAACTGGATATCCTGTTCACCCTGGACCCTGCCAGCACCTTGCATGGAAATGGGCAGTATTTGCCAGTCACTGGTCTCATCACCGTTCTGGGCAACCTCATCGAGAATTCCTTTGATGCCATGCGGGGCGCCCCCGCAGATGTCCCCAGTGAAGTCACCGTCAGCATCCGGGAGGGGGCCCACGGTCTCCTTCTGAGCGTAGACGACACCGGGCCCGGCATGACGGAGGAAGTCAAGCAGCATATCTTTGAGCGGGGCTTCTCCACCAAAGGGGATGGCCGTGGAACGGGGCTCGCCTTGGTCCGAGATATCATAGAGACCTACAATGGAACCATCCGGGTAGAATCCGACCTGGGGGTTGGCACTTCATTTATTATCACGCTGACTGACCACACATAAAGAAACAGGAGATCACTATGCTGTACCGTACTGTCATCATTGAAGACGATTCTGTCATCACCCATTTGAACCGCCGCTATGTTGAAATGGACAACCGCTTTTGTGTGGTTCAGACTTTTTCCGCTGCTCATCCCGCTCTGTTCTGGCTGCGCAGCAACCCTGTGGATTTGATTATTTTGGATGTTTACATGCCCCAGATGAGCGGACTGGACCTGCTCCGGGCGCTTCGCGCGGAAGGCGTGGACGCAGACGTTATCATGGTAACTTCCGCAGACGACGCCACCACCATCGAAGCCTTCATGCGTCTCGGTGTAACAGATTATCTAATTAAACCCTTTGGATATGAGCGGTTTCAGCTGGCCCTGAAAACCTTCTGCCAGCGCCGCAATGCCATCCACAGCGGAAAATTCACCCAGACCAAACTGGATTCCGCCCTGCTCCATATCTCCTCCACGGGAGCCGGCAGCTCCTCTGCCATGCCCAAAGGGCTGCAGAGCCAGACCCTTTCCCTCATTGAAGGCTACCTCCGTGACACCGCCCAGAAGGGACATACCTGTGATGACATTGCCAGCCATGTCGGGCTGTCCGTTGTCACCGTGCGGCGCTATATGAACTATCTGGTTGAACAGCGTATTATTACCAGCGACATGGACTACAATACCGGTGGTCGTCCCTGCATCATCTATCACATCCGCGACACGGATGATCCCCTGTCTGCGGAACCCTAACCCCCAAATACCCGGCTTGCGCATTGCCCGCCCCCCTCTATTCTTCCAATAAGGCCTGCTAAAATAACCATGGGAAGCACGGAAATCCCAGAAATCCAGCGCAAACCCTGAAAAGTTTTTTGAAATCCTGTGCTTTTATGTGTCTTGATCACAGTAAAAGGATGGATTTTCGGGTATGCTATCCACAACAAAACAAACTATCTGCAAAAAGGAGTGCTGACTATGGCAATCACCACCATCAACCAGGAAAACTTTGATGATCAGGTCACCCGGTCCTCTGCCCCTGTGCTGCTGGATTTCTGGGCTGCCTGGTGCGGGCCCTGTTCCATGCTCTCTCCCGTGGTGGAAGAACTGGCGGAAGAGCATCCGGAAATTTCCTTTGGAAAAGTCAACGTAGACGAAGCCCCTGAACTGGCACAGCGCTATCAAATTTCCGCCATTCCCACGCTCCTGCTCTTCCGGGATGGAGAACCCGTGGATGTCTCCGTGGGGGTAAAATCCAAGGCAGAGCTGGAAGCGTTCTTGAAATGATTTTCTCCTCCTCATAAGAAATTCCAAACAGAAACCGAGGCGTTCTTTTTAGAACGCCTCGGTTTCTACTTTCCCATCTCCGGCTGCAGCGGCAGGCCGCCTCTTTTCAATGCTTTCCGCAGGCCAAACAAAACCACGCAGGTACAAATTCCAATCACCACACCGACAATTCCAAGTACAACCGCCAGAGGATAAACCTCCGTCCAGGCAATCGGGAGCGCCGTGACTGTGGTAAACAGCGTACGGATGGTGCGCAGACAGAGAAGGGGGATGCGTTGGGGAAGCATTGCCTGCGCCGCAATCTCCGCCAAATTGGTCAGAAACTGAAAATGAAAGTAGATCATCAGCACGGAGGCAACCAGCTGAAGGCCGTACAGCAGGGTAAAATCCTGTATCCCCACAGCGGACATCCCCCACAGCAGCCCCTCCCAGACTCCCAGAAGCACCCCCAGAGGAAACAGCAGCTTCACAGCGGGGACAACTGGTTCCAGTCCCCCCATTGCCTTTAAGAAAAAAATATAGCAAAGCCAATTTGGTACCAGAACAATGGTACCCACTGTCAAATGGAAGCACAGCAGGAGATATCCCCAAGCAATCAGACCCACAGCGCGGGCCACCCTATTACGGTCCATCGTTTACACCTCCTCTGATTGTGAAGCTCTCTTTCTCCTCAAAATTCCAAATCAACCGAACGGCCAAACCCTGCGTGTCCGTCTCACAAACTCCCTCCACGGTCACTTCACCATCCCAGGTCTCATCCACTCTGCAATGGTTCCAGGAAACGCCACGGTTGTCACTCCCGGACGCATTCAGATTTGAAATGTCCAAATACGCATCCAGTTCCGAAAAGTCCGGTTGCTCTCCTTCTTCGATCAGAGGCATCACATGCAAACCTACCATCTGTAAGTTCTCCCGGTCCTGCCAGCCATCCACACACTGATAGGATACTTTCCAAGGCCATCGAATAACCGAAAATGCTGCGTCCGGTTTGGGGATTTCACAGAAACCGCTCCCGCGTTCCCAGTCCCAAACAGAGGTCTCGGCCTTCTCCTCGTTGTCCACCTGATAGACAGACCAGCGATGTACCGTCATGGTTCCATATTTCCCAACTGCCTTCTCTGCTTCCAGTTCCGGCACCATTCGCTCGCAGTACTCCGCCCCCCCATTTGGTATATCATAGGATAAGTAAATGGCTCGTTCCCCCGTTTCTTCCACCACGTAGCGGTTCTCCTCCCGCCACACACGGACGGGACATACCAGTTGTCCGCTGGGAAGATAGCTCTCCGTCAATTCCATGTCATCGAAACGATCCTTCTCCACAAATTCCTTTCCCTCGGGCACTGTATACAAGTAGAGGATCAGAAGTCCTGTCTGGCCGCCATCCTTCTCCTTCAGGTTCTGCACACGATACCCTCGATCGGTGTCAAATCGGTATCCATCTTCCAGACGTACCTTGACGGGCGCCTCCGCTGCCTGGTCATAAGACACCGCCGGATACAGCAAAACGGTTTCCGAAGCCGTTTTCTGTCCTTCTCCCCGGAGAAACCCATCCTCCAGCTGTTTCCGGCGCGCTTCGGGGGAGGCCATAGCGCAGTACAACGGGTTTTCCTGCATCATTCCCTTCGCATATGTGTCCAGCGCTCCTGCCGCCGTCGTGCAGGGATTGCAATGGGAAATCGCCACCATCTCCTGCCTCGATCCATCGCCCTCCCACCAGGGACGAATTTCCACTGTTTTCTCCACCGTCCCCAGAAGAGAGGAGCAGAGCAAGACCACTGTGACACAAACTGCGACAAGCGTCCTTCCCTTGGGCGCAATCGAACGCCGCTCCGCTGCCTCCGCCTGCTCTTTCAGGTCCTTTTCCCCATCGAAAATGGCACTCGTCCCAGTCAACCTCCCCGGGTCATAACCCTCCTGTTCCTCCTCCTGTAACCGCTCCAACACCTGATGATCGCAGAAGGATACCCAATCATGGTTCACCTGCCTGAGAAAGAACCACATCACAGGATTACACCAGTGGAGCGCCCGGCAAACCCGCCAGAACCCACTTTGCAGGATATTCCAACGAGTTGGATAGAGAAACGCATGGAGAATTGCCGTCTCCTCCACGGGTTTGTTCGCCGGCAGACCCAAAACAAGGTGGAAAACACCACAGACCATAGGGGACGTCAGCTGCGGAAGGAATACAGCGGCACAGATTGTCCTCCCTTCCCGCTCCCCCATTCGCTGCAGCCGCCGGAACTCCTGTGCAGAAACCGGTTCCCCGTTTTGAAATCGCCGGCGAAGCCGGAGGGACGCGAACAGTTCCCATCCCAGCATCCCAAAGACGCCAAGAATATACAGGAGAAAGAGCCAATCCGTCACGCTGACCGGCCCCCCAGAAAGCCAGGGAACCGGCGCCACGACACGCACCGCCTCATAAAAAGCAGTATAGGCCGAGGACAACCCCTGCTCCACCGTCAGTTTCACCGTTTCCACCCAGAGGGGGAGCGGCAGAAAAATATCCTTTCCATAGGTAGACGCAGGCACCATCAATCGCACCGCCAGCACCCCCCATACAGCGTACTGCCAGCGCGGAGACAGTCTGTTCCGCAGCAGCAGCTTCACCACCAGCAGTAAGAGCCCGATCAGAGAGACCGACAAGGTCTGAAGCAAAAAGCTCCATATATTTTCCATATCATACCTCCATCTCATCCAACAGCTTCCGCAAACGGTCCCGTTCCGCCTGCGTCATGTGGCTCTCTTTCAAAAAGGCCGCGATGAGCTCTCCCGCCGCGCCATTGTATACCTTATCCAGCAGCTGTTTCCGCTCCTGCTGGGCACACGCTTCCCGGCTCACAGCCGCGGCGTACTGATGGGGTTCTGTCTCCCGATGAATTTTCACCAATCCCTTGGATTCCATCCGCGTGAGGTAAGTGTGCACCGTGTTCCTCCGCCAGTTCATCTTCGGTCGCAGGGCCGAGACAATCTCTCCCAGGGGAAAGCGTTCCCCTGACCAGAGGACCTCTAAAATAGCCCACTCCCCTTCTGTCAATCGAATCATCTCAAACTCCCCCTTCCTCCGTCACTTCTTTCAAAAGGAGCATCTCCTTACGTTCCCCCTCCAGCCAGAGCTGAACGGCAAACCCTGTGGCCTGGTACTCTCTTTCTGAATAGCTGTGGATTCCTCTCACTGTCAGGATACCATCCCAATCTTTTCTGTAGACGGACCGCTTATAGTCCCCTGTTTCCGAACCAAACTCCGTTCCCCAGCCACCTTCTCCTACCAAAAGTGTCTCTGGGAAGTCGGGCACTCCTCCGTACTCTCTTCGGTTCGCTACTTGGAGTCCCGCATCGACCCGGTTTGAATCCGTCTCCTCCCAGCGCCGGAACACACAGGTCGTCACACTGGACTCGTTCACTTTGTCAAACACCGCATCCAGATCCGGCACCAGTTCGGAGGAATCCCAGGCATTTCCAAAGAATCCCTCGGCTTCCTCTCCCTCTGTCAGAATATGGTGTTCCGTCAGCGTCCTCCGCGTCACCGTACCATATACCCCCTCCGCCCTCTGCGTCCGGCCGCCGGGATAGACCGCAACATCCAGAAAAACTCCCGACATATTCTCCCGGGCCAAGTCCCCCAAATAAAGTTCCCGCAGTCCTGTCCCTTCTACCACCCAACCTTCCTCTGGCATGATCCGCACTCCATAGCGCAGAACACCTGAACTGCCCTCCGATGGTTCCATTCCATCCAGGTCCTCCAACGAGAACAACAGCTGCGCTGTCATCGTCCCGTCTGGTTCCTCCCGGAGATTGTGGATCGTATACATCTCCGCATTTCCCTGCAAAGAGATATCCGTGCTTTGTCCCGTATAGATAGGGACACTCCCTTCCTCCCCACGGTCCAGCACATAGACAGAAAGGTCCGTCCCCATTTCTATTGGTTCCATCTTCTCTCCCTGATACAGTGCCCGTGAGAGTTCTCGCTCCCATTCTCTTCGAACCTCTCGCGGAGAGGCTATGGCGAGGTAGGTGGGTTCCCCTGTCATCATTCCTTTCGCGTAGGTGTCCAGTGCACCGGCCACAGTGGAGCAGTGTGCCAGGCGAAGCGAAGCCAACGCCGCAGCCTTCTCCCAGCCTCCCGTCTGCCCCTCGGAAAGCATCGGTCGAACTCCCTGGCTCCCTGTTCCCAGCACGGTCCCTCCCAAGAGCAAAACCATCATACAGGCCACCACAAGGGCCATTCCTCTGGGATACCGCCGGAACCGAGCAATCACCTCAATGCGCCGGCCGATATTTCGGCTGCCGTCGGCCATGGAAGTGGTCCCCGGAATGCAAGAATAGCAGCCATCGGCCATAGCCAAAAGCGTATACCCGTAAGCCCGCCGCGCTTCCCCCTCCAACCGCTCCAGCACCCGCTGGTCACAGAGGGATTCCATATCCAGTTCCGCACGGTCAATAGCCAGGAGAACCAGGGGATTGCACCAATGCAGAGCCCGGCAAATGCACCAAACGCTATTTTGCAGCGCATCCCAGTACTTGATATGGAGCAGCTCATGGAGAAGCATCGCCTCATCCACCGTTCCCTCCGGCAGCACCATCACAGGACGCAGCACACCAAAGACCAGAGGGGAAGAAAGCCCAGGCAAAACAACCACCCGGCAAACCCGCAAAGCATACCGCTTCCCTATTTCATGAACGGTTCTCTGGACTTCCAATGGTGCCGGATGCCCCAGTCGAAGACAGCAGCGCAGCCGGAGATAGGCAAGAAGATACCGCAGCAGCATCACCCCCACCCCGAAGCTGTAAAGAAGGAACAGCCAGTCTGTCACGCTGGATGGAAGGCCAGCAATCCATGGAATAGGGGCTGTCACCTGCGTCATCTCGTAAAAAGACGTATAGGAGGAGGACAGGTGCCCCTCAACCACAGTTTTTAACGTCTCCACCCAAAAAGGGAGGGGCAAAAGCAGGAACTTTCCTGTCATAGTAACCGGAAATAAAATTCGGACCGCCAAAATTCCCCACAAAGCAGACTGCCAGCGTGGGGAAAGGGTCTGCTTCCATACCCTTTTCAGCCCCAGAAGCAGTCCGGCCACCAGGGAAACGGAACAGGTTTGCAGCAAAACGCCCCATAGATTTGTCATGGTCCACCTCCTACATTAGTAGAACACATCCCTCCGTATTGTACTACATTTGTAGAACGTCGTCAACGATCTTCCTGTCCCGGATGACTTTTTTTCTTTTTTCTGTTATAATGAAAAAAATTCCACGGGAAAGGATACCGCCATTATGTATGAACTGATTCAGGTTGGGCCGCGGAGCTACTATATCAACGCACCGGTTAAAATTGGCCTCTCCCTTTTGCAAGACAATCAAGTCTGCCTGATTGACAGCGGAAATGACAAAGACGCCGGGCGAAAAATTCGGCAGCTCTTGGAGCAACACGGGTGGCAGCTGCAAATGATTCTCAATACACATTCCAACGCCGATCACATTGGGGGAAATCAATACCTGCAAAAACAGACCGGATGCCATATTTACGCCCCTGGCATAGAGTGTGCCCTGACCCGACATCCACTGCTGGAGCCCTCCTACCTGTACGGCGGGTTCCCTCCCAAAGACCTGCGCCACAAATTCCTCCTGGCACAGCCAAGCCAAGCCGAGTACCTCACCGATGATGTGCTGCCCAAGGGCTGGAAAATGCTTCCCCTCCCAGGCCACTTCTTTAATATGGTAGGGTTCGAGACGGAGGACGGCGTCATCTACCTGGCCGATTGCCTCTCCAGCAAAGAGACCTTGGCAAAATACCAAATCGGCGTTCTCTATGATGTGGGGGCCTACTTGGATACATTGCAGCGGGTCAAAACCCTCCGTGCCCACTGCTTTGTTCCCGCCCACGCAGAGGCCACAGACGACATTGCTCCTCTGGCCCAATATAACATTGACCACACCCACCAAGTGGCGGAGCACATCCTTACCCTGTGCCAAGAGCCCATCTGCTTTGAACATTTGCTGCAAAAATTGTTCGATCTCTATCACCTGACCATGGACTTCTCCCAATATGTTCTGGTGGGCAGCACGGTTCGCTCGTACCTGTCCTGGTTAAAGGACAAAGGGGCACTTTCTGTCTCCTTTGACACGCGGATTCCCCTATGGAAACGGCTGTAATTTCTCAAAAAGCCAGGGCCAAACTGCCCTGGCTTTTTGTATTATCCAATGAAAAACCCCGCCGCTAAATACAAAAGGATGCTGATCCCCACGGGGATCACCAGCATCGGAACGGAAGTCTGGGCGTAACGAACATTTTCAATCCCCGTGGAGGAGCAGGCCAATGTGGCCTCCGCCCCAAAGAAACAAAGGTGGGACCCCGCCGCCGTGGCGGAAATGATTGCTCCAGCCGTGAGCAGCACATTGGTATCCAATGCCTGCGCGATGGGGATGATCACCGGAAAGGAGAGGGCGCAGACCCCCCAAAAGTTTCCCGCCGCCACCGCCAGGAGGGTAACAATCAAAAACGCCGCCACGGGGAGAACCTGCGGGCTCATGGCCGTCTTTGCCATTCCGATGACAAACTCTGGCATTCCCAAGAGACTGTTAATATCCCGGAGAATAAAGGCACTGGTCACAATAAACAAAACCCCTATCATGTCCTTGAATCCGGTCAGGATGGTATCCAAATATTTTCCCGGGCTCATAAGCCTCTGCGGAAGATACAGAAGGGCGCAGAACACCAAACTGGCCAACGTCCCATATAGAATCTCCCCTGTGGCAATGGTGATCCCAGTGACCAGAATCACCGGAAGCAAAAAGTTCCGTGCCTTGGGTTTCTTTCCGCTGCTCTCCTCTGTCTGCTCCACCGGGACTTCCCTCTGTTGCGCCAACGTGTATGCGTTTCGCATGGGGCCAAATTTGGGCAGAACCCCCACCCCGTAGAGAAGTCCGCAGAGAAGCGCCGCAAATGGATAAAACAAAAACGGCAGCGTGGCCACAAAGGTCGCCATCCCAGCCTCCGACGGACAAACGCCAGTTGCCACCAACTGGCTGATCATAAAAACACCCCAGGTAGAGGTGGGAACAATCACACAGATAGAAGACGCCGTGGCATTGCTGAGAAAGGCCAGCATTTCCCGGGGAATGTGAAACCGGTCCGTGGCCCGCCGCATTGCTGTGCCCACAGAGAGGATGGACAGCCAGTCATCCACAAAGGTGACAATCCCCAACAGCCAGCCGGCGAGCAGCGTTCGTTTCTCCCCTTTGCAGATTTTAGCAGCGATGTCGGTAAAGCCATAGATCCCCCCGGAGGCCTCAAACAACGCCACCAGGCTGCCGAAAAAGCCGCAGACCAGCACCAGCCAAATCCACAGCTCACTGCCCATGACCCCGTAGACCACCTCCAGCCACGGTTTGGCAAAGTGGACCCCGTAGAGCATCACCGCCCCCACCAACGTTCCCGCCAAAAGGGAGACCGTCGTCCGCTTGGTCAAAAACACCAGGACAATCACCACCGCTACCGGCAATAAGCTCAGCACACCATAGTTCTCCATTCCCTCACATCCTCTCTGAAAAACATCTTTGCGGTATACAATGGCCAAAAATGGCATTCTATTTTATCATAGTAAAGCATATTATCCGGTTCCGTCAAGAATTCTTTTGAAATTTTTGTGAAAAACAGAAAGCTTCTCCCATTTTTCTTCGGTGAAGTCCCCATTTCATTGAACAACAAAGGCCCTGAAAAAACATTGACAAGAAAACTGTGCACAGGTATACTATACTCCAAGAAAACTTGGCCGATTGGAGTGATTTTATGAAAGACGCATTGATCCTGAAAAATCGGCTGAAAGAAGCCCGCACAGAGAAAAAGCTGTCACAGTCCGCTTTGGCGCAGCTGGTTGGCGTGTCACGAAACACCATCAGTTCCATTGAAACCGGGCAGTTTAACCCCACCGCGAAATTGGCGTTGATCCTTTGTATCGCTCTGGACAAAAAATTTGAAGAGCTTTTCTACTTTTGACGCCTCTGCACAAACATTCCGTACATTTCAGCAAAAAGGAGGCCCCATGATCCAAGAAATTGATCCCACGCAAACCAAACGCGCCGCAGCATTCTCCCTCTGGATGCATGCGCCCATGCCGATGATTACCCTATTCAAAACGCTTGATGTCACGCCTTTGGTCAGATACAGCCGCAGAACGGGCTGCAAGTTCCACATGCTGCTGTGTTGGTGTATTGGAAGAGCCGCCTCACAAACCGAAGCGTTTTACCTGTTGCCGGTGGACCAAAAATTGATCCAATACGACAAACTGGCCATCAGCACAGTGGTGCCCACCGCAGATCACGCAATCAGCACCTGTGACATTCCCTTCTCCACAGACCTCTCCCAATTCCAGCAGGACTATCTGAATCTGACACGGCGTGTACACGACACGGGAGAGGCGTATAACCTGGCGGAAGAATACATGGTGATCGGCACCTCTGCCCTTTCTCAGTATGACATTGATGGCGCTGTGAATCTCTATGCCGGCTTTTACAACAATCCCTTTCTCATCTGGGGGAAGTATAAAAAGGGCTTTCTCAAACGTACCCTGCTGCTCTCTTTTCAGTTCCATCACACACAGTTGGACGGTGTTCCTGCCGCACAATTCCTCTCCCGCCTGCAACAAGAAATTCAAACCATTCAGAAGGCTTCCATCGTACCGAAAAGCCCTAAGGGATAACCGACCATTTCGGCCATCCCTTAGGGCTTTTTTGCTTATTTTCAAAGAGAGAAACCGTCTCTCTTCTTCCAAAATCCATGGGGGCCGCGAAGTTCCACTGTCTTGGCCGCACACCGGGCCGCCAGCACAATGCCCTCTCGGAGGGTACCACCCTGTGCCAGGGCGTACAGCAGCGCACCTGAAAAGCTGTCTCCCGCCCCAGTGGTATCCACCGAAAGACAGGGTTCTGCCTCGTAGGAAAATCTCTCCCTTGGTGCCTGTACCACACCGCCCCGTGCCCCCTGCTTCCAAACAACCGTTTTGCCAGCCTGGACCAGCCGCTCCCCCCCTTCATGCCCGCCAAGCGCGTCCAATTCCTTTTCACTGGGGGTCAGCACATCGCTGATCGCCAAAATTCTCTTGCGAAGTGCGGGAGCAATGTCCCCTGCCAAGGGACTGGGATCAAAGAGAATGCGCGTCCCTCTTCTGTGAAGACGCTCCAGGCAAGAAAGGATCTGCGGCCCCTCCTCCCCCAGAAGATAGTATCCCGTTACCCCCGCCCACGCCGGCTCGCACAAAAGCACCGCTTCCGCCAAGTCAGCCGGAAAAGAGAGTTCCACCCCCTTCCGGGTCAAAAAAGTGCGCTCCCCATTCGGCTCAGAAAAAACCAAGCAGCTTCCGGTCTCCCCTTCGGTCTCTAAAATGAATCGCTGAGACAGGCCGTGCTCTCTCCAATAGCGCTGGATGGTCTCCCCCGACCGGTCACTGCCCACGCAGGACACCACGTGGGGATGCCCGCCTAAGTTGTGGATGGTCACTGCCATATTGGCGGCACATCCGCCGACAAAGCGCGCCTGCCCAACAACATATCCATCCTGTCCCCGCTGCGGCCACCGATCAACGGAAAAATAGTGGTCCAGCAGCAGCCCTCCAAAGAGAAGAATTTCTTTCTCCACAACGGTTTCCTCCCTTACCCCAGTCACACCAGATGGATTTGACACATCTTCATGGCGGCAAGGGCATTTTCGTGGCTTTCCGGCGTAACACCTGCGCAGCAGGAAACCCGAACAGAAATTGGAATCTCCCACAATCGTGCTTTCAGACAAAGGGCGTTGGAGATCACACAGATGTCGGTACACAGGCCCACCAATTCTACCGCCGTGTATCCGCCGGCCTCCACAAAATCACAGAGGGCCACCGACCCAAACGTCGGTTTGTCGATGACCGCCACGGTCTTTCCCTTCCCCGCGTCCCGCACTTCTGGCACAATCTCCCAACCTGGGGTCCCCTGCACGCAATGGACCACCGGAAGCTGCTGCCCCTCCTGGGTCTGCAAATAATTCCCGTTATGCGTGTCTCGGGTATAAACCACATCCCCTTGGAATTCCTGGATACGGCGAACCACTGCGGGCAGAATGTTTTGCGCCTCCTTCGTCCCCAATGGGCCGGAGACAAAATCTCTCTGCATATCGACAACCACCAACAAGGACTTCATCCCTGTTCCACTCCTCTCATTTCTATTTGGTTTGTAAAATATCGTGAAACCTTTCCTGATAAAAGACGCGCCGCCTGGTACCAGGCGGCGCGAAAGGGTTTAACGGGTACTCTTATCGTAGGGAATGCCTTCCGCCTTGGGCGCACGGGAATTTTTCGAGGTGAAGGCCAAAACGATCAGGGTAATCAGATACGGCAGCATCCGATAGAAGTGGGCGCTGATTCCCAGGTCCGCCAACAGGTAAACCCCGTCCCCGTTGATATCAATGCTGGAATAGCTGGCCGCGATACACTTAAACAGGCCGAACAGGAGAGAGGCCCCAGCAATGTTCAGCGGTTTCCAGTTGCCGAAAATCATAACCGCCAGGGCTAAGAAGCCAAACCCAGCCACGTCCCCGTTGGCGGTGCAGTTGGCCGTGGTCAAGGAATAGACAAAGCCCCCCATTCCCGCCAGAGCGCCCGAGATGGTGGTGCCGGCATACCGCATTTTGTACACGTTGATGCCCAAAGAATCCGCCGCCTGGGGATTCTCACCACAGGCACGCAGCCGCAGACCAAACCGGGTCTTATACAGCAGGACCGCCAAAACAAGGAAAAGAAGGATGCACAGGTAAGTGGCCAGATAGGTTCGGTTGATGAAGGTCTCCCCCAAGGGGCCCATGTCCTCCATCCGTCCATATCCAAACATGGTCTTTTTGATCATGAACCAGCTGGCAGCATCTCCGTCCGCCATTTGCAGGGTATTCTGGTTGGCGATAATACGGATGAAGAAGAGCACCAGGGCGGGCGCCATCAGGTTCAGCGCCGTACCGCCGATGGTCTGGTCCGCCCGCAGGTTGATGGAGGCAAACGACAGAAGCAGAGAAAAAATCGCCCCCAGAAGCGCCGCCACCACCATCGCCATGATTTCCAGCCCCTGCAGGGTGGCGTAATCTCCCGCTGCCTTGGCCGCTGCGAAAACCTCCGATCCTTGCATGGTCCGCACGAAAAGGACGCCTATAAACGCGCCAAAAATCATGATGCCTTCCAGGGCCAGGTTGATGATGCCGCTTCGTTCCGCGAAGACGCCGGCCAACGCCACAATCATCAGGGGAACCGCGTAGATTAGTGTCTGCTGTACCAAAAAGGTCATGCGCCCTCGCCTCCTTTCTCCGGCTTCGTCCCTGCAGGCGGCGTTTCAGCTCCGCCGGAATCTGAAGCCGCCGCAAGAGAGGCTTTGGCTTTCCGCTTTTTCCGTCCGCTGATGAACATTTTGATCACCAGCGAGAACGCGCTCAGATAGACGATGGTGGCGATAATAACGTCTGTAATATACTCATTATACGCCGTCAAATTGGTCAGCTGGAGTCCCGAAATATCCAGCATGGACATGAAGCAGCCTGTGAAAATAACCCCAATGGGATTGTTCACCGCCAGCAGCGCCACGGGAATGCCATTGAATCCCGTGCTGGGCAGGGACTGATAGGTGGACCAATAAAACTCCGTGTTTCCAGACAGATAATACAAGGAAGCACCCGCCGCCGCCAGCGCGCCGGCAATGGCCATGGACAGCACAATATTCCGTCTGTCCTGAATCCCGGCATACCGGGCAGCGTGACGGTTGGCACCGCAGGCTTTGAGCTGGTAGCCCAGGGTCGTTTTGCTCATGATGATGTACATGAGAATGGCGATGAGAATGGCAATGACAATCCCCATGTTGACTTGGGAATTGGGGAAGAGATGATCCAATCCCATCTTGGGCGTTGCCACACCGTTGAAGGTGGTCTTATAAATGTATCCCGACTTGGTATTCTCCACCACGTTTTTGAAATTGCTGATGTCGAACATCCAGGTAACCAGGTTGGCTGCCAACCAGTTGGTCATGATACAAGCCAGCACCTCATTGATATTGAGAAACGCCTTCAAGAGCCCAGGGATCGCTCCCCAAACCGCACCGGCCAAACAGCCGCCCACAAAGGCAATGATCCAAATCAGCCACGCAGGGACCACCTCGGAAGGGATGCCCAGCGCCAGCATCAGGGTCACCATGGTGCCCATCAGATACTGTCCCGGGGCGCCGATATTGAACAGGCCCGTCTTGAAAGCCACCGCCACGGAGAGTCCTGTCAGGATCAAAGGCGTCGCCCGGAAAAGCATGTTCCCGATGTTAGTGGGGTTAAATCCAAAGGTCAAGGCTCCCGCTGCATCCCGGCCTGTGCTGAACAGGCCGCCAAAAATCAGCCGGATTCCATCCCACGCACTGGAGGGAGAGAGGGTATCGCTGGTCATCCCCACAATCAAGATAATGACACAGCCCACCACAAGCCCAATGATGATGGAGAGAATGGAGGCTAAAATAGATCGGGTGGCCTCCTTCTTCATCAGTCCAGACATCCGTGGTTTCATTCCGTGCCGCCCCCTTTCTCCGCTCTCTTGGCACCGGCCATATAGAGGCCCAGCTCCTGTATATTGGTCTTCTTGGGGTCCAGCTCTCCCACAATCTCCCCTTCGTAGAGGACCAGAATTCGGTCGGACAGGCTCATCACCTCATCCAACTCCAGGGAAACCAGCAAAATCGCCTTCCCTCTGTCCCGCTCCGCCACCAGCTGGCTGTGGATATACTCAATGGCGCCTACGTCCAGACCGCGGGTGGGCTGCACCGCCACAATCAAGGGTTTGTCCCGGTCCACTTCCCGGGCAATAATGGCCTTCTGCTGATTGCCGCCGGACATGCTTCGGGCCACCGTAATGGGACCTTGGCCGCTGCGTACATCGTACTGGTCAATCAAGACCTCCGCATAGGAACGCACCGCGTCCTGCTTAATAAACCCAAACTTTTGGAATTTAGGCTCCTGAAACCGTTGGAGAACCATATTTTGCTCCAGCGTAAAATCCAGTACCAAGCCGTGCTTGTGCCGGTCTTCTGGAATATGGCTGATGTTCTTCAGCCGCTTTCGGATGGAGGTATGGGAAATTTCTTCCCCACACAGGGTAATCGAGCCGCCAGAGCACTTTTCCAGCCCGGTGAGCCCATAGATCAGCTCACTTTGTCCATTGCCGTCAATTCCCGCCAGGCAGACGATTTCCCCGGCCCGAACCGAAAAGCTGACCCCCTGCACCGCGTCTTTCTTATGCAGCTTGGAGGGGACCCGAAGTTCTTTTACTTGGAGAACCACCTCCCCCGGTTTCGCCTCCGACTTATTGACCTCCAGCTGAACTGGACGTCCCACCATCATGTTGGACAGCGCCTGTTTGTCGGTGTCCTTGGTCTCCACCGTACCAATGTACTTCCCCTTACGCAAAACCGTAATCCGGTCAGACACCGTCATAATCTCATTCAGTTTATGGGAAATAAACAGAATGGACTTTCCCTCTGCAGCTAAGCTTTTCATAATCTGCATGAGCTCATCAATTTCCTGGGGCGTGAGCACTGCGGTGGGCTCGTCGAAAATCAGAATTTCATTGTCCCGGTAGAGCATCTTCAGGATTTCCACTCTCTGCTGCATCCCCACCGTAATGTCTTCTACCTTGGCGTCCAGGTCAATTTTCAAACCATACCGCTGGGAGAGATCCATCACCTTCCGGCGCGCCTCTTTCTTTTTCAGGAACCCCAGCTTGGTGTCCTCCGCCCCCAAAATAATATTATCCAACACCGTAAAGACTTCAATCAGCTTAAAATGCTGATGCACCATACCAATGCCCAGGGCCGTGGCATCGTTGGGGTTTTGGATGGTCACTGGTTTTCCATCCTTGCGGATCTCTCCAGCATCTGGCTGATACATCCCAAAGAGGATAGACATCAGCGTCGACTTCCCTGCGCCGTTTTCCCCCAACAGCGCATGGATCTCCCCTTTCCTCAGCTGGAGTGTGATGTCGTCATTGGCCCTAATTCCCGGAAACTCCTTGGTGATGTGAAGCATCTCAATCACATATTGCGGAGCATTCTCCATGCCGTCACCTACTTTCCTCTCTTTTCTCGGCCACGCTATGGCCATGATTCGCAGTCTATTATAATGGCTGTGACAAAAAGTTGCAAGATTCCACATCAATTTATCGGGACAAATTGTAGAAAATACTTGTCTCCTCCCCCCAATAAGGCAATCTGCCTCCCGCTTTCCCTTTTCGATCGACTGCCTCTCCCATTTTCGCCTCTATAAAAGATCCTTCTTGACGCACATGGGTGCGATATGTTAAAATGCTCCATCTTTTTGGGCTTTGTCAAATGGCAGGCCCACAGGAAGGAGAATTGCTATGGTGCCAAAAGGAATTATCTTGGACTGCCTGTGCGTCCTGCTGGGAACCAACTTGGGCAGCGCCATCAAAAATCACATCCCCGCGCGGATCAACCAGCCGATGAACGTAATTTTCGGCCTCTCTGCCATTGCCATCGGCATCACCTCTGTGGTAAAGCTGCACTCTCTGCCCGCTGTGATCCTGGCCTTTATTCTGGGCGGACTGATCGGGGAAGCTGTCAATTTAGATGACAAAATCAAATCGCTCTTTCAGCGGATTTTGGAGAGGCTGCGGTTCCAAATTCACGGCGACAAAGAAGTTTATATGCGCTTCTACCTGATTGTCACCGTCACATTCTGCGCCAGTGGAACCAATATTTTTGGTGCCATCAACGAAGGGATCTCCGGCGACTTCACCATCCTTCTCTCCAAAGCGGTAATGGATATCTTCGCCGCTACCCTATTCGCCACCACCCTCGGGCGGGCAATGAATCTCATTGTATTGCCGCAATTTTTGATTTTGTGTGCCTGCTTCTATGGCGCCCGGTTTATCCTGCCTCTAACCACCGAAGCCATGCTTCAGGACTTTGTCGCCGTGGGCGGACTGCTCACCTTGGTCCTGGGTCTGAGCATTGCACAGATCAAGCACATCAGTGCGGTCAATCTTCTCCCCGCTCTGGTGCTGATCTGGCCCAGTTCCTGGTTGTTTGGGCAGTGGATTGGGTAAGGGCAGCTTTTTACCGCACCGGAGGGAACATAGTTTCCTATCCTTCAGAAACACAAAAGGAGACACTGTTTTACACAGTGTCTCCTTGCTGTACCCACAGCTTATCCAGTTTTACTGCCAGTCTCCCCGCAGAAAGGCCTGGATCATGTGATTGGTCAGGCTGTACCCATCCGGCCGCAACGAAATCTCATCCCGGCGGTACCATCCTGCTTGGGACAGCTCCTGCCGGTCCATGTGAATCTCAGCCTCCCCATCCAGACGGGCATAAAAGCCCATCAGCAAATTGGAGTCCATGCCCCAGGGCTGGCTGCCATAGTAACGAATGTCCTTGACTCGGAGCCCCACCTCCTCCATCACTTCCCGTCGCACCGTGTCCTCCGCGGTCTCCCCGATCTCGGTAAATCCCGCGATCAGCGCATATCCCTTGTAGGCTCTCCCCTGGTAACGGGTCATCAGCAGCTTGTCTCCATGGGTCACCGCCACCAAAATGGCCGGGGCTATTTTCGGATAAATCAAATTTCCGCAGTGCGGACAGCGAAGCATGCGCTCCTTGCGGTCCGGCTGGGTTCTTTTCCCACACCGTCCACAGAAGCGATTGTCCCGGTACCAAACGGAGAGATGGTAGGCCGTGGTCTCTGCAAAATGCAGGTCCCGGGCTTTCTTTGCCCGGCTCTCTCGGAGACTCCACCAGCCATATCCCTCCGGCACAGAGGCCGTTTCCTGCAGGCTTGTGAGATAATACTCCTCCTCATCAATGCGGAAGAGATAGCAGCACTCTGCCACCCGATCCTGAAGTTCCCCGTAGGTAGGCAGAAACAACTGGCCATCCTGCAGCCGCTCCAAAATCTCCATTCCACGAAACACAACGCAGCGGCCGCTTTCCTTTGGGGCACGGAACGCAAACTCCACATGATATTGTTTGGGTGCAATTTCCTGCAGCATAATGACTCCTTCTCATCCGCGGCTCTCTCCGCCCTCTCCACCGGGCCGGAGGTCCCGCCAGAATTCATATTCAGGGTCCAGCATCTCCATCTGCTCTGGAGTGAGGCCCATGGGTCCCTCCCGAAACAGTCGGGGGTCCATGTACCGAACATATTCCGGGATCACCGGCTTAAACTCCATCTGATCCAAAATATCCCGCTGGAGGTCCACGCCGTGGGCAATCTCCACCAGGGTAAGCCCCTCCTGCTCCAGACGAAATACCGCCCGTTCTGTGATGTAGAGAACTTCCTGCCCCTTGCGCACAGCCTCCCGTCCTGAGAAGGTAATGGCCTCCACCTGGTGCAAGAACTTTTTCTGGGGGCCCTGGGTGTGAATGGAGAGGCCATCCCCCTTCATTTTCACAGTTTGCTTCCCCGCAGTAAAGGTTCCAATGAAGCAGAGCTTTTTGACGTTCTGCGTGATGTCGATAAAGCCCCCCGCTCCCACCATACGGTTGTTGAAGCTGTGGGCATTGACATTCCCCAAGCGGTCCACCTCGGCAAAGCCCAGCACTGCCATATCCAGTGCGCCGCCATCGTAAAGCTGCAGAATATCCGCCATCCGGTACATGGCCTCCGGATTGATGGTCGCGCCAAAGTCAATCCCTCCCAGCGGAATCCCTCCCAGAGGACCGCACTCCAGAGACAACGTAAATAGGTCCGTGAGTCCCTCCTCCTCCGCCACAGAACCAATGCCGCCCGGCATGCCAATGCCCAAATTGATCAGAGAGTTCGGACGCAGCTCCATGGCCGCCCGGCGGCAGCAGATTTTCCGCGGTCCCATGGGCAGCGGGTCAAACCCCACCGCGGGAATGCTGGCAAGGCCGGCAATTTCAGGACGAAACGCATCTGTCTCAAAGCTCTGCATACTGTACTCCGGCCGGCCTTCCACCAGGTAATCCACCATAAATCCGTGGATCAAAACCTCTTTGGCGGGGATGCTCCCCTGCTTGACCACCCGATCAACCTGGGCAATGACAATTCCTCCGGAGTTGTGGACCGCAGCGGCCACCTCGAACTGCTCAATATTCATGGCCTCGTTCTGAATGGACAGGTTGCCCGCCTCATCCCCATAGGTCGCCCGAATAAAGCAGACATCAATGGGGAAGGACGGATAAAACAGGCACTCTTTGCCGCCCAATTCCACCAGAGAAACCACCTCTTTCCCGGTGTCCCGGGCCCGTTGGTTGGCCTTGCCGCCGCCATTTCTCGGGTCGGCAAAGGTCCCCAGTCCCGTGGTAGCAATGGCGCCGGGAAGGCCTCCCGCAATGGCCCGGAAGAGCTGCATCAAGTTTCCCAGCGGCAGCATAAAGCAGGCCACCCGTTCCTCCTGAACCAGTTTCCGCAGGCCTGGATCATATCCCATGTGGGAGAGAATGAGTTCCTTGAACATGCCAGGCCGTTCCGCCAGATGACTCACCCCCCGGCCCTGTCCATCCCCTTGGCTGGTACACTTCACCAGCGTCACATCTTTGGGATGTCCAGTCTGGTCATAGTGAGCGGCCAGGGACATGATCAGGTCCTCTGGGCAGCCGAACCCGTTGAAGCCCGTGGTGGTCAGCGTACAGCCATCCTTCACAAGCGCCGCTGCCTGGGCCGCGGTGATGATCTTGCTCATGTTATTCCTTCTCCTTTGCTTTCGGCCCCAAATCCCTTGGAGGCCAGGCAATCTCTTTTTTCTCCCTATTATAGCATGGTTTTTTCTGGGAGCAAGCAGCGGGTGTGGTTTTCTCCTCTTTTTGAACTATTTTCTTGCATCGGGCCGGGCCAATTAGTATACTAAGGGAAGAATCCTTCCCATTTTTCAACGATTGAAGGTGTGTTATGCAAAGCTCCATTCCCATGAAAATCATCGCCACTCTGCATGGTGCCTTTCCCACAAAGTTCGGGATTCCACGGCAAAGCGGCCTGGTGGAAGACCTTGAAGCCACCGTCGTGTTTGAGCCAGAATATCGAAACCCGGATGCCCTGCGCGGCTTGGAGGGGTTTTCCCACCTATGGCTGATTTGGTCCTTTTCCCAGGCCATTCGTCCGCATTGGTCCCCGACGGTCCGTCCGCCCCGCCTGGGAGGAAATACCCGAATGGGGGTCTTCGCCACCCGTTCCCCCTTCCGTCCCAACCCCATTGGTCTGTCCTCAGTCCGGCTGAAAGGAATTGTACAGCACCCAACCTTGGGTCCTGTCCTTCACGTGGCCGGGGCAGATCTCATGGATGGGACCCCTATTTTTGACATCAAGCCATACCTCCCCTATACCGATGCCCATCCCCAGGCCTCCAGCGGCTTTACCGCTGACTACGAGGGATATCATCTCACAGTCCGCTTTCCAGAAGACCTTCTGAAAAAGGTCCCCCCTGAGAAACAGGCCGCCCTGCGGGGCGTGCTGGCCCAAGACCCCCGTCCTTCCTACCAGGAAGACCCCACACGGGTCTATGGCATGGCCTTCGGGGGACTTGAGGTAAAGTTTTCCGTCCAGGACGGGGTCCTCACGGTGTTATCCGTGGAGAAACCGTAAAATTCAGCTCCCTTGTCTCTTCCTGTCCAGGGAGCTTTCTCTTTATACAGCTTGGATAGGATGTCCTTTCGTACCAAAAATATAAGCGGACCGCCCAGACTGGGCGGTCCGCTCTTTGTCGGTTTGCTCTTAGAAACAGTAAGCGACGGGGTTGACCCGGCTGCTGCTGGAGCTGTTGAGCCAAAGCTCAAAGTGCAAATGGTTTCCGGTCGAACTGCCGGTGGAACCTACGTAACCAATGACCTCACCCTGAGATACCGTCTGTCCTGCGGACACCGCCCGCTGGGACTGATGGGCATACATCGTACGGGAGCCATCACTGTGGGCAATGGTCACATAGTTGCCATAGGAAGAGCCGTAGGTGGAAATGATGACCACGCCGCTCTTGGCCGCCTTGATGGGCGTGCCATAGGGGGCGGGAATATCACAGCCACCGTGGAGCTCCTGCCCGTGGAAGGGACAGTTTCGATAGCCAAAGGGAGAAGACACCCGGGTATACCCCGACAACGGCCACAGGTAGCCGCCGGAACCGGCCGTGCCACCGCCACCGGAAGGTTTGGAGTTGGAGTTAGAATTGGAGTTGTTCTGATTCTGCTGCTGTTGCTGCTTCTTCGCTTCCTCCTCTGCCTTTTTCCGGGCAGCCTCTTCCTCCGCCTTCTTCTGGGCCGCGATTTGAGCCTGATAGGTCTTTTCCGCCTGGGCAATCTGACTGGAGACGCTGGCGGAATCATCCTCCAGCTCGTCCATCTTCTGCGCATAGACAGAGGACTGACTGGTAATCTCCTGAATGGTTGCCTCCACGCTGGCCTGCTCTTTCACCAGGTCGGCCTTCTGTGTCTCCAGGTCAGCCTTTGCACTCTCTTCGGCAGCTTTGCTCTCCTCCAGCTCAGCCTTGGCATCAGCTACCGCCTGACGGGCGGCGGCCAGATTGTCCATGACCTCGTTGTCGTAATCCATCACTTCAGAGATGGCGTTGATCTGGTCCAGCAGGTCCGAAAAGCTGTTGGCATTGAAGAGAACGGCCCAATAGGACACGTTGCCCCGCTCCTCCATGCTGCGGACCCGCTCACAGAATTCATCGTAGTACTTGGCCTCTTCCTCTTTGGCAGCGGCCAATTCCTCCTCCTTCTGATCGATCTGCTTACCATACTCCTGGATGGACTGCTCAGAAAGGGCGATCTGCTCCCGCAGAACATTGATCTTCTCCTCCAGCAAAAACTTCTGGTCCAGCGCCGAATTCTTCGAATTGGACAGCTTGTCCAGCTTCTTCTGGATATCAGACTTTTGTTCCTTCAGGCTGGCTGCCTGAGACTTCAAATTGTCAATGTCCTTTTGGGTCACAGCCTCCGCTGCGGGCAGTGCCGCTGTCATGGCAAAGAATACCATCACCAGCGTCATCACCAGTGCGCCAAGCCGCTTTCCCCGCCCCTTCGAGCATAAGATGTGCTGCATAGTAGACTCACCTCGTGGTTCTTAAATTTCGCATGCTTCCACTATCGACAGGTACAGTATAACATATCTTCCCAATCATTGCAAGAAAAAACAAAAGTTTAACAAAACTGTAACAAAAGTGTGAATGCTGTCCTTAGGCCTCCAGGAAAAGAACCCCCATGGTGCCAGGTCCGCAGTGAGAGGTTACCGTACAGCCCGTCCGGGTGAAAAAGATCTCCTGCGCCTCGGGGACCGCTTTGCGAACCGCGCTCTCCAACCGTGCTGCCAGCTCCGGTGTGGGCGCGTTGGAAGTGGTGATAAAAATGTACCTGGGGTCCACCTTTTTTCCCTTCAGGCGCTCCGCAATATACTTCTCATATACCTTTTCGATGTTGCCCCGGTATTTCTTGCAGACCTCCAGCTTTCCATTTCGCATCTCAATACAGGGCTTTAGATTCAAAAGATTCGCGCCAAACGCGGTGACGCCGGTGCAGCGCCCACCTTTCCACATGTACTCCAGCGTATCAATGACAAAACTGACATTGACCCTGCCAATAAGGTCCTGCATCGCCTGGGCAATGGAGGCTGCGTCTTTTCCCTCATCCCGCATTTCACATGCCGCCAGCACCATCTCTCCCATACCAGTGGTCAGCTGAAGGGAGTCCACCGGGTAGACTCCAGGCAGATCTTGGGCCGCAATGACCGCATTCTGATACGTCCCGGACAAGCCAGAGCTGATGCTCAGAAACACAACCTCATACCCCGCCTCTACCAAAGGCGTGAAGAAGTCTGTAAACTCCTGGGGACTCACCGCAGCTGTCCGGGGAAGCACCTTGTCCTTGGCATATCGCTCATAGATCATTTCCTGGGTAAAATCCACCCCATCTAAGTAGTTCTCCTCTCCCAAGACAATGTGAAGAGGAATGGTCTTCACATGGAACCGCTCCAACAACGCCGGCGTCAGGTCACAGGTGCTGTCGGCGGTAATGTATACTGGCTTGCTCATAACATTCCTTTCCTTTCTCCGCGCCCTTTGGGCGCGCCCTGCCCTCCCCATGGCGTGAGGGAGCAACATGGTTTTCTTTCTCTCTGCATTGTGAAAATGCAGACCAATACATTTTTATTATACCTGCAATCCCCACGAATTTCAAGGGAACACTTGCTTTTTCTTGCCTGCCTACCTCATTCTTTTCCCAAGAAAAAGTCCGCCGCCCAGGCCAAAACCGCTTCCAGCTCCCCGTTGCCCATCAGCGGATGCTCTCCCTGGGGAAAGATCCGCAGCTGGGCCCCAAAAGTCTCAGCAAACCGACGGGCATCCTTTACGGGCACCACCTCATCCAGCGCTCCATGGACCATAAAAAGGGAGGCCAACTCCGGCGTATAACGGGAAAACAGATCATATTCCCACAGGTCCCGAAGAAATGCAGGGGTAATCCGCATCTCCCGAACGTATGCATAGTCTGGTACAAAGTATCCCCGTCTCTCCAGGTCCTTCTTGGCCCGAGGCGTCAGCCAGCGTGCCACCAGCTGGGGCATTGTCACCGCCGCCGAACGCAGGAAGGCCCGGGGCCGGTTACGGGGGGCACGGGACAGGGAAAGCAAGGTAATATAAGCTCCAAAGCTGGAGGCAAAATAGCACACCTCCACTTGGGGAGACTTTGCCCGAATCCAGGCTTCCACCGTCTCCAGATCATCCATACAGAAGGGAACCCGAAGTCCCTCCTGCCCCATTGGACTGTCTCCATGGGCCGGAAAATCAAAGCTCCATACACCGATCCCCCGTTCGGGCAGCGCTCGATGCAGGGCCTGCACCATCGGGCTCTCCTTGCTGCTTCCAAACCCGTGACAAACGATCACCACACGGGATTGCCCTTCCCAATTATCATGGCACGGAATCCGATCCCCCCGCCTGCTTGGCAGCCATACTGTTTTCACCGTTTTCGCCTCCTTTTTCTCCATTCTGGCACAGTTCTTCCCTTCCGTCAAGAGACCGCACACCACACCTCCTTCGGAATGGGAATTGACAGTATGCCCAAGATATGGTATGATTACCAAACAAAATCACTATGTTTTCCCATACGGTGTCAAGGGTTTTCTTTGATTCCGCACAAGATAAGAATGATATTTCAGAAAGGATGTTTGTTATGCTGAAGAAAGAAGTCGCCGCGCTGTTAGAGCAGCAGATCAACAAGGAATTTTATTCCGCCTACCTGTACCTGGATATGTCCAATTACTACTACTCCAAGAACCTGGATGGGTTCGGTAACTGGTTTAAGATTCAGGCTCAGGAGGAGAGAGACCACGCTATGCTCTTCCTGACCTATCTCCAGAACAACGGTGAGTGCCCCAAGCTGGGCGCCATCGACGCCCCGGACAAGGTATATGAGTCCTTCCGCGATCCTCTGGCCGCCTCTCTGGTCCACGAGGAGTATGTCACCTCCCTCATCAACGCCATCTATGCTGAGGCCATGAAGGCCAATGATTTCCGCACCCTGCAGTTCCTGGATTGGTTTGTAAAGGAGCAGGGCGAGGAAGAGAAGAACGCCAACGACCTGCTGGGGCGTTTCGACCTTTTCGCCTCTGATGTGAAAGGGCTGTATGCGCTGGACGCTGAGATGGCCGCCCGGACCTACACCGCCCCCTCTCTGACCCTGTAATCCGCCTAAAATATTGAATCCCCCTGTCACCGTAGGTGACAGGGGGATTTTTTCATAGGTTTTTATTGTTGCATACAACGTGAATTATGCTTTGGGACCACCTGGACCAGGCGCGGCCCTGCCTGTGTCGGGACGTCTGACTGTCTCCACAATCCCTTCCGCCAGACCGGCCAGGCCTTGAATTTCCGAGGGAATGATAATCTTTGTGGCTTTGCCGTTGGCAGCCGCTTGGAACGCCTCCAGCGCCTTAATTCGAATGACCGGGTCCGTGGGGTTGGACTCGTTAAGAAGCTTCAGGGAGTTGGCCATGGCCTCATTCACCCGAAGGATGGCGGCCGCCTCGGCTTCGGCCTCCATGATCCGAGCCTGCTTCTCGCCGTCCGCCCGGAGAATGCGGGATTCCTTCTCTCCTTCTGCCACCAGGATCTGGCTCTGCTTCTGCCCCTCTGCCTGGAGGATCTGTTCCCGGCGCTCCCGTTCCGCCCGCATCTGCTTTTCCATGGCGTTTTGAATATCCTTGGGGGGCAGGATATTTTTCAGCTCCACCCGGTTGACCTTAATGCCCCAGGGGTCCGTGGCCTCGTCCAGGATCGAGCGCATCCGGGCATTGATAATATCCCGGGAGGTCAGAGACTGGTCCAGCTCCAGCTCACCGATGATATTCCGCAGTGTGGTGGCAGTGAGGTTCTCAATGGCGTTCATGGGGTTCTCCACCCCATAGGCAAAGAGTTTCGGGTCTGTAATCTGATAGTACAAAACAGTGTCAATCTGCATGGTCACGTTGTCCTTGGTAATCACAGGCTGGGGCGGAAAGTCAGCCACCTGTTCCTTCAGGGAGACCACCCGTAGAACCCGGTCAATGAAGGGAACCTTGAAATGAAGCCCCACACTCCAGACTGTGTGAAACGCGCCCAAACGTTCAATCACGTAGGCTTTGGACTGCTGGACCACCCGGACGCATCGGGCCAGGATGACCAGAATGACCACAATGAGAACAATCAAAACAATTTTTGTTTCCATGCAAGTACCTTTTCCTTTCTCTCATGACATAAGCGGCAGCTTCTCTCTTCTCGTTAGGTTTCTTTTCGGATGACAATGGCTTTGACCCCTTCAATTCGCTCCACCTGGATGCGTGTTCCCGCTGGAATGATCTCGTCTCCCGCAGAACGGGCCGTCCAGACGGCGCCGTCGATCTTCACTTGTCCGGAGGCGCTGAGGTTGTCTATGGATTCCACCACCACGCCCTCCTGGCCCAGAATACGGTCCGCGTTGGTCTTTTCCATCTTGGGATGCAGCCATTTTCGGGCCATGGGACGGATGAGCGCCATGGCAGCCACAGAGACCACCGCGAACAGACCAATCTGCACCGGAAGGGACGCCCCCAGCCAAGTGGCAATGAGCGCCACCAAGCTGCCCGCGCAGAACCAAATGGAAACCAACCCCGCCGTGATCCCCTCAATGCCCGCAAATGCGATGAGCAGCACCAGCCATAGGATCTGGTAATTCAAGCTCTCACTCCTCCTTTCTCTTCCATCAAATCCAACGAATTTCATTTCTGAACTGGTAAGATAATTGTATCATAGGCATAGAAACGCCGCAACCATTATTTTTCCCTGTTTTCGCTTGCTTTCCCGTCCCTGCGCTGATTTCCCCGAAGAAATTTTCCCAATTGTTTCCTTCCGCTTGCAAGCAACCGCCAGCTTTGCTATACTATAAAATATATGTTCCAATTTATTTTTTGCATCTCCAACCGTTTTTGGTCGGAAGGAATTGGCACAGGAATGGGAGGGCGAACTGTTGAAGGTTCCCATCAAAAAGATCTTGTTTTATAGCGGCATGGTCTTGTTGGGCCTGGTCGTGGTTTTTCTGGTCTGCCGCGTCCTGCTCAATCTGGACGCATTGGGCAATACTGTCCGCGGCATTTTTGGTTCTCTGCGGGCCATTGTCCTGGGCTGCGTGATGGCTTACCTTCTCTATCCTCTTACCCGTTTTTCCGAGCAGTTTCTTCTATACCATAAGGTGAGAAAGAAAACGGCCCGTTCTCTGTCCACTGCCTTCTCCACCTTTGTCCTGTTGGCACTCATTGTGCTGTTTGCCTATTTCATCATTCCTCAGCTGGTCTTCAATGTCCCGCCTTTGATCCAAAACCTGCCCAACATGGTTTCGGATTTTTCGCAACGAATTTCAGATTACCTCACCGCCCATGGACAGCCGACCACCATCATTACCACTGTCTCTGAAAAAATCACCGCTGCCTTCAACGCATGGCTTCAGGACGACCCTCTGTCCGCCCTGGTGGACCTGGCAGGACGGGTGGCCGCCGCGGCCAAGAGTGTTTTGAATTTCATCATCGGCATTATCGTAATGGTTTACCTGCTAATGAGCCGGGACCAGTTCGTGGGACAGGGAAAAAAGATATTGTTTGCCTTATGCCGGAAGCGGAGCACCTGTGATGTGATTTTGAAGCACCTGCGGGCCATCAATCGGATTTTCAGCGGGTTTGTCTCCGGCAAACTTTTGGATTCCCTGATTATCGGCATTATCTGCGGCATCTGCCTGTCGCTTCTCCACATGCCCTACGCCATGCTCATCAGCGTCATTGTGGGCATTACCAACATCATTCCTGTCTTTGGGCCTTTCTTTGGCGCCATTCCCTCCGCTTTTATCCTTCTGCTCACCGACCCTGGAAAATGTCTCATTTTCATTGTCTTTGTCATTATTTTACAGCAAGTGGATGGCAATATCATTGGTCCCAAGATTCTGGGGGATTCCACAGGGCTTTCCGCGTTCTGGGTCCTGTTTGCCCTGCTGCTGTTTAACCACTTGATGGGATTTTGGGGGATGCTCCTGGGGGTTCCTTTGTTCGCCTCGTTCTACTATCTGCTCCGGGAGTTCATCAATGCCCGGCTCCGCAAAAAGTCCCTTCCTCTGGAGACCCAGGAATACGTCCATGTGTCCGGGATTGACGAGAAGGGCTCCATCTCCTATCTGCCGCCCCCTGTCATTGAGTTTCATCCTCTGTTCCGGGGGGAGGACAGTCTGTGGGCCCGGCTTCGGCGGCGCCTGCGCCACCCCCTCTCCCCGTCCCAGGATTCCCCCCCAGACAATCCCCCGTCTGATGATGATCCGTCATCCTAATCTGTTTCCTTGGAGGTGATTTCTTATGCGTAACCGACTCAGTTTCCGGGTGGCTTTCTGCGGCGTTTTGGCCGCCCTCATGATTGCCGTGATGCTCTTGGGAACCATGATTCCCACAACCACTTACATCTGTCCGGCTCTGGCAGGGGTCCTTCTGCTCCCGGTTGTCTGGGAATTTGGCTTTCGCACCGGCGCTCTGCTCTACCTGGCCGTGGCTTTGCTAAGCCTGATTCTCTCCCCCAACAAGGAGGCCGCGTTGTTCTTCGTCCTGCTGTTTGGCTGGTATCCCCTGCTCCGTCCCAAGCTCCAGCACCTGCGTCGTAAGCCTTGGCGGATCATACTGAAGCTGCTCCTCTTCAACTTGGCCTTGGCAGTCATTTTCGCGCTCCTGCTGTTTGTGTTTGTCATGCCCGACCTCCAGGCAGAGGCACAGACCTGGACAGGCCTGGTTCTGGCTGGAATGCTTCTGCTGGGTAATGTGACTTTTTTGCTGTACGACGTTCTGCTGGGACGGATCGGTGACCTGTACGTTTACCGTCTGCGTCCCAAACTTTTCCCACACCATTTTTCCTGAGAAAGAAACGATGAGGTATTTTTCCAATGAAACAGAAACAGAGAATTTTTTCCCTCTTCCTGCTTGTGGCCTTGGTTTTTTCGCTGGCCGCGCCGGTCTCCGCAGCGGGTGAAATGAACTTTACCGACGTGGCACCAGATGACTGGTACTATACTTATGTCAAAGACCTCTACGACAATGACATTGTCCACGGCACCACCCCCACCACCTTCTCCCCCCAGGGGCAAGTGACGCTGGGAGAAGCCCTGAAGCTGGTCCTTATGTCCGCCGGCTATGGCGATCAAATACCCACCGGTTCCCATTGGGCCAGCGGATTTTATCAGCTGGCCCAGGAGAACGGGTTTCTCCCCTCTGGCCTCAGCTTGGGGCTGAATGACCCCATCAACCGTCTTCAAATCGCAGAGATCATCGTCAATGTCCTGGATCTCTCCCGCACCTCCCATGATCCCTCTCCATTTGCGGACACCGAGGATCTTTCCGCCCTGATTCTCTACGACCACGGCATCTTCCAGGGGAATCAGGTCAATGGGGAGCTTCTCTTCCAGCCCCAGGACCACATCACCCGGGCAGAGATTACCACGGTAATTTGGCGTGTTTATGAACTCAAAAATCAAACCCCCGAAGAGCCGGAAGAACCAGACAATCCCCCTGACCTCCCGGAAGAACCGGAAGAGCCTGAGGAACCCACCGGTGACTACTTTTACTTTGGCGGGAAAAAAGTCTATGTGGTGGAGGAGATGCCCAAACGGACCTATGATTCCTCTCTGTTCCAGGTCAACGAAAATGGTTTCCTGACGTACGACAGCGACAAATACACCAGCAAGATCGGCATTGATGTCTCCCGTTACCAGGGCAGCATTGATTGGGCGGCAGTCAAAGACGCCGGGGTTGAATTTGCTATGCTGCGTCTGGGTTACCGGGGATACGGCACCGGCGCCATTGTAAGAGACAGCTACTTCTATCAGAACATCCAAGGCGCTTTGGAAAATGGAATTGAAGTCGGCGTCTACTTCTTCTCCCAGGCCATCAATGAGGCAGAGGCCGTGGAGGAAGCCCAATTCTGTATGGACCTGCTTCAGGACTACTCCATCACCTATCCCATTGTGTTTGACTGGGAACCCTATGACAGTAGCCTGCATCCTCGCACGGAAGGACTCTCCGACGAGATGCTGACCAAGTGCGCCGTTGCCTTCTGTCAGGCAGTGGAGGCAAATGGGTATGACAGTATGGTATACTCCAATTTGACCTATTTCTATCTCCACTATGATCTGTCCAAGCTGGTTGACTTTCCACTTTGGCTGGCGCAGTACAATAAAACGCCAACCTTCTACTACCACTTTGATATGTGGCAGTATTCCAGCACTGGTAAGGTCCCCGGCATTGAAGGTAATGTTGACCTGAATATCCAAATGATCCCCAAAACTTAATCTGTGGTCTCCCTTCTAAAAATAACCGCACGTCTGAGAACCCCTCTCAGACGTGCGGTCGTTTTATGCCTGCTGATAGAACCCAGCAAAATCTGTCCAGTCAGTAAGATACCAATGACAGGTGGCCTTCAATGCCTCCTGGTCGCTGTATGGATCGGCCACACCGGCCACCCGATAGCCCGCCTGATAGGCGGTCTGGGCCGCATGGACAGCGTCCTCAAACACCCAAGTGGCTTCTATGGCAGTCCCCATTTGTGCCCGGGCATGGTGAAACAGGGCGGGGGTCCGTTTATCCACTCCCAACTCACCACAGGTGTACACTGCGTCCAACAACGGCAGCAGGCCTGTCCGCCGGAGCCCCTCCATCATCACCGCCCGGTCTGTGGCAGTGGCCAAAACAGCGGGGATTCCCCTCTCCCGGAGGGCCTGCAAAAACTCCTTTGCGCCGGTCTTGCACACCACCTGCTCACAATAAAATGAGCGGATGGAACCATTGATGCCCACCTCAATGGCATCCACTGACAGGGACAGACCATAGCTCTCCCGCAGGTAAGCCGCGCACTGGGACAAGCTGAGGGGAAAAAGAATCTGCCGAAGACCCGGACGGGCTGTCACCCCCAGGGAGGCCAGGTAACGCTCCCCCACCGTATCCCACATTCCCATGGAATCCAGCAGGGTGCCATCCGCATCAAAAATTGCCCCTTGGATCATCACTCCGCCCTCCTCATGCTAAAATTCTGCCGGTTCAGTCTAACAAAAAATTCCCCTCTGGTCAAGGCTGGAAGAACATGGTATGATGGAACCATCCCCAAAAATCCTTTGGAAAAGAGCTGATTTTTATGTCTCCTCCCGCCTGCTTTATCTTTGGTGCCGGCCCTTTCTTTGGTCTGCCAGTCTCCCCAGCCCCAGGGGATGTTGTTTTCGCCGCTGACGGAGGTTACCGCCACTGTCAAGCCGCCGGGCTGCAGCCCGACTTGCTGCTGGGCGATTTCGACTCTCTGAATGACCTCCCCAAGGGGATTCCCATTCACACCTTCCCTGTGGAAAAGGACGACACCGACACAATGCTGGCCATTAAATACGGCCTGAAAGAGGGATACCGCACATTCCACCTTTACGGCGGTACCGGCGGCCGTCCGGATCACACCCTGGCCAACCTTCAGGCCTTGGGGTTTTTGGCCCAGGCGGGGGCAACGGGCTATCTCTACGGAAAAAGCTATCTCTTCACTGCCCTCCGCAATGGTTCCCTCACCCTCCCCGCCCGGAAAGAAGGGATTTTCTCCCTGTTCTGCTTGGGGCAGGAGGCTCAGGGGGTTTCGATTCACGGCGCCCAATACCCTTTGGACCGTGTCCCCGTCTCTCCTTTCTTTCCCATCGGTGTGAGCAACCATTTCCAAGGAAATCCCGTGACCATTCAGGTGGAAACGGGCTGTCTTCTCATCGGTTGGGAAATCCCATAATTAAATAAAACAGGCCCCATCGAATCTTATTCGATGGGGCCTGTCTTTGTTTTTACATCAATTTTGAGGTGAAATAAACCGCCAGGATAAACAGCCACGCAGCCATAATCCACATCGCGTAGTAAGCCACAGCAGCCCCCAGCGCCAGCGGCGCCAAAAGGAGAATGGCTGTCACCGCCGCCGTCAAATAATACGGCAGATAGGCCGCGCCAGGCTGGAGAACCACAATCTCCTTGCCCCGAATCGTCCATACACCATCCTTCTGTTTCAGCTTGAGGGCCAATGCCACCCCCACTGCCGCGATTACCAGGGTGAGGGCCAAATAGCCGTAGTACACCGCGCCGCTGAGAAATGTCCGATACACCCAAAAGCCCAGCAGCCCCATGCCGCCTATCACGGCACAGCCAAAAAATTCCTTTTGATATAGATAGAACACCATCATCAGCACACCCAGGCCAGGCACCACCGCCAGTACCATGGGGGCCGCCGTGGTCTCCAAATTCCGCATCAAAAGGCCGCCTATGCCCATACACAGAAATCCGCAGGCCACAGCCGCCTGGAGGGTTCCGTCTTTTCCGCTGTCTCCGTTCCGAACCTTCACAGCCCAGACCAGGAACAGCACAAAAAGCACAGCACCCGCAATGGGAAAGACCGTCAACACCTTGTACAGCGGCATCTTAATTCCCAATTCACTGACACGGGTGTGAACATAGAAGCGATTGATGAGTACCATCACCACCTCAACCACTGCGGCAGTGGCCAGCCAGAGGAGCATCCGGTTAAACGCACGATCCTCAATCTGTTCTCGGGTACGCACTTCCGGCGGCTTGTTTCTTCCGGTTTTTATCTCGTTTTTCTTCATACGGTGAAAACACTCCCAATTCCAGGAACGGACCTCCCCTGACAGGGACATCCTTACATGATCCTTGCTATTGTACCAGAAAACGTGGGGTTTCGCAAGGTAGAGAAGGGGTTTTCTCCTCCCTGCTTTCCCCAAAATTTCCAGCTTTCCAGGGTCCGATTTTACTTTTTCTTAAAACTATCCTTCAGAGAAACGCTCCGGTTGAACACCAAGTGCGTTGGAGAGGCATCCTGACTGTCCAGACAAAAATACCCCTGACGCATAAACTGATAGGCCTTCGCTGTCTTCCCAGCCTCCGGCATGGGGGCTTGGGCCAGCCCCTGTTCCACTTTGCAATGGGTCAAGATCTGAAGGCTCTCCGGGTTTAAGAAATCCAGGAAATTTTTTTCTGGGCCGTCGGGAGCGGGGTCGGTAAACAGTGCGTCGTACAGACGTACCTCCGCATCCGCAGCGGTCTCCGCTTCCACCCAGTGGATGGTCGCTCCCTTGACCTTCCGCCCATCGGCGGGATTGCCGCCCTTTGAGGCGGGATCATACTCGCAGAGAACCTCAATCACTTCCCCTGCCGCATTCTTCATGCAGCCTGTGCAGCGGATTAGATAGGCGCCTTTCAGGCGGCACTCCTGTCCACCAGGAGTAAGACGTTTGTATTTGGGAATTGGTTCCTCCAAAAAGTCGTCCGCCTCAATGTAGAGTGTGCGGGAAAAAGGCACTTCCCGCACGCCCGCCTCCGGGTCTACGGGGTTGTTCTCCACGGTGACAGTCTCCCGCTGCCCCTCCGGGTAATTGGTAATGGTGAGCTTTACCGGGCGAAGAACCGCCATCACCCGCTGGGCGGTCTCGTTCAGGTCCTCCCGCAGGCAGGACTCCAGAAACGCCCAGTCCACGGTGGAGTCCACCTTAGACACCCCAATGCGCTCACAAAAATTCCGAATGGATCTGGGGGTGTATCCGCGGCGGCGCAGGCCACAGAGGGTGGGCATGCGGGGATCGTCCCATCCCGAGACCCGTCCCTCTTCTACCAAAGCCCGCAGCTTCCGTTTGGACATGACCGTATAATTGATCCCCAAACGGGCGAATTCAATCTGCCGGGGCTTGCTGGGGAGATCACAGTGCTCCACTACCCAGTCGTAAAGGGGACGGTGATTTTCATACTCCAACGAACACAGAGAGTGCGTAATCCCCTCCAAGGCATCTTGAATGGGGTGGGCAAAGTCATACATGGGGAAAATACACCATTTTGTCCCCTGCCGATGGTGCTCAATATAGCGGATTCGGTAGAGCACCGGGTCCCGCATATTAAAATTGCCCGAGGCCAAGTCAATCTTCGCCCGGAGTGTATACTTTCCCTCCGGGAACTCGCCCGCCTTCATCCGTCGAAACAGTTCCAGGCTCTCTTCCACCGGACGGTCCCGCCAAGGGCTCTGTGCCGGGGTAGTGGTATCCCCTCGATAAGCCCGGAACTGCTCCGGCGTAAGTTCACAAACATAGGCCAGTCCCCTCTGGATCAAGTCCTCCGCCAATTCGTAGGTCTGCTCAAAATAATCAGAACCATAATAGAAACGGTCTCCCCAGTCAAAGCCCAGCCAGTGGATATCCTCTTGGATGGCATCCACATACTCTGTGTCCTCCTTGGCCGGGTTGGTGTCATCCATACGCAGATTGCAGATGCCGTGGTACTTTTCCGCCGTACCGAAATCAATGGTCAGCGCCTTGCAATGTCCGATATGGAGGTAGCCGTTGGGCTCTGGCGGGAACCGGGTGTGCACCTGTTTCCCCGCACAGCGCCCGCCGGGCTCCAGCTCCTCTTCAATGATGCTATGAATAAAATTGGTGCTCATGGTCTCTTCCGCCATGGTATTCACTCCTTACAAGAATCTTCCAAACCCGTTGACCGCAACCGCAAGACGCCGGTCGTCCCCCGCGTCCCCCGCTTTCCCTTGGGTGTGCACAAAACAGCCCCGCAGTGTATATCCCTGCGGGAACCTCTGTCCGCTGCCGGTCATGCAGTCTCTGTCAATAATGTTTTATTATACACTGTTTTAGGATAAGATTGCAACCGTCTCTTTGAAAAAGAAGCGGAATTCCCTCTATTTTTCAGGCATTTCCCCGCAAAGCAGAGGATGGGCCACTGCCTCCGCCACCCGGACTCCATCCACAGCAGCAGATACAATGCCACCAGCGTACCCCGCCCCCTCTCCACAGGGGTACAGCCCGCGAAGATTGGACTGCAGGGTCTTGTCACGCAGAATACGGACCGGGGAGGAGGAGCGGGTCTCCACCCCCACCACCAAAGCATCTGGCGCGGCAAAGCCATGGAGTTTCCGATCCAGTGTGGGAAGCGCCAGCGCCAGGGTATGGGCAACATAATCGGGCAGGGTCTCCCGCAGATCCCCAAAGAAAACATCCGGACGATAGGTGCTCCGATGGGCCAGGCCCTTGGGGGTGGGCAATCCGCGCAGGAAATCCCCCACACGCTGCGCCGGTGCTTCATAGCCGGGCCGCCCAAACTGATAAGCCTTTCTCTCCCAAATCTCCTGAAACGCAACGCCAGCCAAAGGGTCCGCGCTTCCAAAATCACTGGGGCCAACCCCAACCAGGAAGCCTCCGTTGATAAATTCACCATCCCGAGCCCGGTTGCTCATGCCGTTGGTCACGATTCCCCCCGGTTCCGAAGCAGCCGCCACAATCTGGCCCCCGGGGCAGACGCAAAAGGTATAGGCAGACCGGCCGTTGGGCAGATGGCAGACCAATTTGTAATCCGCAGGGGGCAGCTTTTCCCAGCTCTCCCCAAACTGCGCCTGACTGATGCGGGCCTGCGGATGCTCGATCCGCACGCCAATGGCAAAGGGCTTCTGCTCCATGGCGGCGCCAGCCTCCCGCAACATTTGAAAGGTATCCCGGGCAGAGTGACCTGGTGCCAAAACCAGTGCATCGCAGGGCAGATCATACTTTCCCTGTTCTTCTGCCACAGTGATTCCCTCTAAATGGCCCCCGATCACAGTGAGGCCGCTAAAGCAGTGCCCAAAGCGCACTTCTCCGCCCAGATTCTGAATCTCTTCCCGAAGATGCCTGACAACATTCCGAAGCAGATCGGTCCCCACATGAGGCTTATGCTGCCAGAGAATATCCTCCGGTGCCCCTGCCTCTACGAAGGTGCGCATGACATAGGACCGGCGGGGATCGTGGGTCCCCGTGGTCAATTTTCCATCGGAAAAAGTCCCTGCGCCCCCCTCTCCAAACTGAACATTGGAGGCGGGATTCAAATCCCCGCCCCTCCAAAATGCCTCCACATCCTTCACACGCTGTTCCAACGCTTGTCCGCGCTCTAAGACAATCGGCCGTAGGCCTGCCCGCGCCAAGCAGAGTGCGGCCAGCAGCCCTGCCGGACCGCTGCCCACCACCACAGGAGGCTTCTGGGAGGTTCGGGTGACAACGGGAAAAGTGTAGGCGGGTCCCTCCTCGGCAAGGCGTACCTGACTGCTCTTTACCCGCGCCACCACATCGGCCTCCCCAGAAAGGGCCACATCCACCGTCATCACATAATGAACATCCGACTTCTTTCTGGCGTCAATGGACTGGCGCACAGGAACACAGCGATGAATCTTACCCATAGGAACCCCTAAAATTCGGGCGGCCTTCTTCTTCAATAGTAAGAAATCTCCTTCTGGAGGCAAGATTATATTTGAAACTCGTACCATGGTCGTCTCCTCTCCGCCGATAGTTTACACTGTACAGACAAAAAGACCCACGCCGCCGGAACATGCCGGCAGTATGGGTCCGTCCGCCTACTCAGTGGACCTCCTCCCGCTCCTCCGGGAGCTCCACCAAAATTGGCTCCACACCCAAATAGGGCAGAAACTTATTTCGAATCTCCGCCATAGAGAGGTTCAGCGTAGAGGTATTGATACAGGGATGGCATCCAATTCGCACCCACTCTGCAACAGGACGATCCAAAATAAGCTGCACCCGATGACCCCGGTCAAACATAAGTGCCAAAATGGTGGCAGAACCAGGGGTTACATGCAGATACGCTTCCATATCCTCTGGAGAGGCAAAAGAAAGCCGGGCTGAGCCAATTTGCTTCGACAGCTCCTTAGTACGGAAAGGCTTTTCCCCTTCCATCAAAAGGAGATAAAAAGAGGTCTTCTGGCGGTTGCAGAGCACCAGATTCTTACAAATCGGAGCACCCAAAACCTTCTCGATCACAGCACAGTCCGCAATGGTGTGGGCCGCTGTATGATCCACACGGTCATAAGAGATCCCCAGCTGATCCAATAAATCATAGCATGCAATCTCCTGCGGCAGCCGGTCTGTCTCACCCGTCGGCCTGCCCGTAAAACGAATGGGATGAATTGTCATTTGAGCCACCTCTCTTAAAAAAGAGGGCAGTGGCGAACCACTGCCCTCTCTTTCACGATCACATCGAAAGAATCGTTTGATTACTTCAGCATCCAGCCGGAAACGACCATCTTCTGAACTTCGGTGGTACCCTCATAGATCTCGGTGATCTTAGCATCACGCATCATTCTCTCGAAGGGATACTCACGGGTGTAGCCGCAGCCGCCGACCAGCTGAACAACACGACGGGTCACGTCAGAAGCCACATCAGCAGCGAACATCTTGCCCATAGCAGCCAGGTGGCTGTAAGGCTCGTGGTTCTGCTTGGCCATAGCAGCACGATAGATCAGCAGACGAGCAGCGTCCACCTTGGTCTGCATATCAGCCAGCTCGAACTGGGTGTTCTGGAAAGCAGACAGAGGCTTGCCGAACTGCTTGCGGTTCTTCAGGTAAGGAATGCACTCGTCAATGGCGCCCTGTGCAATACCCAGAGCCTGTGCAGCAACACCGATACGGCCGCCGTCCAGCAGCATCATAGCGATCTTGAAGCCTTCGCCTTCCTTGCCCAGCAGGTTCTCAGCGGGGACCTCGCAGTCATCGAAGACCAGCTCATAGGTAGCAGAAGCACGGATACCCATCTTCTTCTCCTTGGTGCCGAAGCTGAAGCCCTTGAAGCCCTTCTCCACGATGAAAGCGGACAGACCCTTGTGGCCCACGCTCAGATCGGGGTTGGTACGGGCAAAGACCACATAGGTGTCAGCATAATAGCCGTTGGTGATGAAGATCTTGGTGCCATTCAGGATGTACTTGTCACCCTTCAGCACAGCGGTGGTGCGAACGCCGTTGGCATCGGTGCCAGCGCCGGGCTCGGTCAGACCCATAGCACCCAGCTTCTCGCCCTGTGCCAGGGGAACCAGGTACTTCTGCTTCTGCTCCTCGGTACCGAACTCCAGGATGGGCCAGGAGCACAGAGAACCGTGAACGGAGAACATGATGGAGGTGGAAGCGCAGTACTTAGCCAGCTCCTCGCAGCAGACGATGTAGGTCAGGTAGGACAGACCAGCGCCGCCGTACTCCTCGGGGATGTAAGTACCCAGCATGCCCATTTCAGCCAGCTTCTCGCGGGCGTTCTGGGTGAACTCTTCCTTCTCGTCCAGTTCAGCAGCGATGGGCTTGACTTCCTTCAGGCAGAAGTCGTGGAGCATGTCGAGAATTTCCTGCTCCATCTCGTTCAGTTTGAAATCCATAATTTTTCCTTTCTTTCCCCTGGAGGACGCCCTCCGAAAGGAGAGCGCCCCACAAGGTATATTTAAATTTTTTTTGCTAACAAATTAGTCCTTGTCCGCCAGAATCAGCTTGGTCAGTGCAGGGCAGACATCATACAGGTTGCCGATAACACCCAGGTCAGCCACGCCGAAGATGGGAGCCTCGGGGTCCTTGTTGATGCAGACGATGAAGTCAGAGGAGCCCATGCCAGCCAGGTGCTGGATTGCGCCGGAGATACCGCAGGCGACATACAGCTTGGGGCCAACGGTCTTACCGGTCTGGCCAACCTGATGGGAGTGGGGAATCCAGCCAGCGTCAACAGCGGCACGGGAAGAACCAACCACGCCGCCCAGTGCGTCAGCCAGAGGCTTAATGGTGGTCTCGAAGCCCTCGGGACCGCCCAGGCCACGGCCGCCGGAGACGATGATCTCAGCGCCTTCCAGGTCTACCTTCTCGCCTTCCTCAGCGATGGTCTCGATCAGCTTAATGCGGATCTTATCAGCGGGGAAGACAAAATCAACCTTCTCCACCTCAGCGGTGCGGGAGTAATCAGCCTCCAGCTTCTTATTCACGCCAGGACGGCAGGTGCCGATCTGGGGGAAAGTGAAGGGGCACAGAATGGTGGCCATCAGGTTGCCGCCGAACGCGGGACGGGTCCAAGCAACCTTGCCGGTGGCCTCGTCGATGTCCAGAGAAGTACAGTCAGCGGTCAGACCGGTCTTCAGACGGCCAGCCACACGGGGGCCCAGGTCACGGCCCAGGGGGGATGCACCCATCAGAATGGTGGTGGGGCAGTCCGCCTCAACGCAGTGTACGATAGCGGCGGTGTAAGCGTCGGTGCTGTAGTGGCCATACACCTCGTTGTCCACCAGAAGAACCTTGTCAGCACCGTGTGCAATGGCTTCCTTCACAGCGTCCTCGCAGTTGTGGCCGATGACCAGAGCAACCGCCTTGCCGCCCTGGATGCCAGCCAGGCGACGGCCGGGATTCAGCAGCTCCAGGCCGACATTTCTTGCCTTACCATCTTTGGTTTCAATAAAGACCCATACGTCCTTGGTCTTTGCTTCATAGCTTGTCTGTAACATTGTTCTTTGTCCTCCCCTCTATTAGATAATGCCCTTGTCCTTGAGCAGGTCGTACAGCTTCTTTGCGGACTCTTCCGGAGTCTCTTCCTTGATCTTCAGGCCGCCTTCCTTACGAGGAGGAGTGAAGCTCTTCTTAACCTTGGTGGGAGAACCCTTCAGGCCGGATCTCTCCACGTCCAGGCCGCAGTCAGCAGCACTCAGAACGGGGATCTTAGCCTTGTTGGCTGCCATCTTGGACTTGATGGTGGGGAAGCGGGGCTCATAGTCAGGCTTGGTCACGGTCACAGCGCAGGGGCAAGCCATCTCGAGAATCTCGAAGCCTTCCTCCAGCTCCTTCTTCACGCGCACGCTCTTGCCATCCTCGGTGGGCCAAACTTCCCAAGCGTAAGTAACCTGGGGAATGTCCAGATCCTCAGCGACCTGGGGGCCAACCTGCGCGGTATCGCCGTCGATAGCCTGCTTACCGAACATGAGCATATCGAACTTGATGCCTTCCAGCTCCTCAATCTTCTCCTTAGCCTTGGACAGAATGTAACCAGTGGCCAGGGTATCGGAACCGCCGCAAGCACGGTCAGAGACCAGATAAGCCTTGTCGCCGCCGACAGACAGGCACTCCTTCAGAGCGGCCAGAGCCTGCTCGGGACCCATGGACAGGACGACGATCTTGGTATCCTTATCCTTGTCCTTAATACGGGCAGCAGCTTCGAGTGCATAAGCATCGAAGGGGCTGACAATGGCGGGAACGCCTTCACGCATCAGGGTGTTGGTCTCGGGATCAATTTTGATAATGGTCGTGTCCGGCACTTGTTTAATGCAAACAAGTATGTTCATTTCTGATTTCCCCCTATTTTTGATTTGTTTTATTTTGGCATGGCCGGCCGCTCTCTCCCCCGTGAAACCTCAGAATCATCGCATGACAATCCCCGTTTCCACCGGAAAAAATTCCAAACCGCTCTGCCAGATAAACGCCGACCCGAAGTCGCCTCCGGTGGCAGACGTTTCGCCGGAAGAGTACAAATTTACGCCCTTCCAGTACATTACGGTGTGTATTATAACAAAGGTTTTTTCAAATTACAAGCCGGGAAAGTATCGCATCAAAAAAAATTTTTTCCTGCTTCTCCCTGGAATTTGGTTGTTTCGCCTAAATATGACAGGGGAGCTTTGCCGGGAGCCGGTTCTGCTGCCCGGCTCCCCAAATTTCTTCCATTTCCAACGTTATTCGCCAAAGAACTTGTCGTGAATTGCCTGCACTGCATGATTGGCATCCACCTCATCCAGCAGGACGGAAACTTTAATCTCACTGGTGGAAATCATGTGGATATTAATATCCGCATCGTACAACGCACCAAACATTTTAGCCGCTACACCGGCATTGTCCACCATACCGGCCCCCACAATGGACACCTTGACCACACTCTTATCCACGTCGATGTGGTCAAATGCCAGGCTGGCCTTGTGTTCCTCCAGCAGGGCAACTGCCTGATCCACGTCACTGCGGCGGACGGTAAAGCTGATATCCTGGGTTTCATTCCGTCCGATGGACTGCAGGATGATGTCAACATTGATATTCTGCTGCCCCAGCAGGGAGAAGACCTTGTAGGCGATTCCGGGCTTATCTTCCACCCCCACCAGCGCCAAACGGGCTACGTTCTTGTCTTTTGCCACACCACTGATCTGGGTCTTTTCCATTTGCTTCGCAACCTCCTTGACTTTCGTGCCCGGCTTTTTCTCAAAGCTGGACAGCACTTCCAAATTCACCTGATACTTTTTTGCCAGTTCCACAGAACGGTTATGGAGCACCTGCGCACCCAAGCTGGCCAGTTCCAGCATCTCGTCAAAGGTGATCTCCTCTAACTTCCGCGCCCCAGTCACATGCCGGGGGTCCGCAGTGTAAATCCCATCCACGTCGGTGTAAATCTGGCACAGGTCCGCCTTCAGCGCCGCGGCCAATGCCACAGCGGAGGTATCCGATCCCCCTCGGCCCAAGGTGGTCACATCTCCATACTTGTTGATCCCTTGGAAGCCCGTCACAATGACAATGGAGTGGCTCCGGTCCAGTTCAGACTGGACACGCTCCACATTGATCTTCTTGATCCGCGCACTGCTGTAACTGCTGTTGGTCTGAATGCCCGCCTGCCAGCCAGTCAGAGAAACCACCGGCAGTCCCATCGTCTCAATGGCCATGGCGCAGAGGGCGCAGGAAATCTGCTCCCCTGTGGACAAAAGCATATCCATCTCCCGCCGGGAGGCATTGGGGTTAATCTCCCGTGCCTTCTCAATCAGGTCATCTGTGGTGTCACCTTGCGCGGATAGCACAGCCACCACCCGGTTGCCCTGGCGATAGGTGTCGGCAATGATCTGCGCCACATTGCGCAACCGCTCCGCATTGGCCACGGAGGTGCCGCCAAATTTTTGTACAATCAGTCCCATCTCACATACCTCCTGTCACCCGACACGGACCGCCGCGTCAGGGGGAACGAGATTGTTTTTATTTTAATATGTTGTCCCTTCATCTTATGTTGCAGGGACGAAAAAGGTCAATCCAGCACCCGAATCACTGCCAGCACCTGCTTACCTTCCAACATCTGGTCCAGCTGTGGACGGGTCATTGCAGGCGTGATCCAGCCGCTCTCCCCTTCCTTCCCGCCGGAAATGGTCAGACGCTCTCCAGAACAGGTGCCCTCCGCCAATCGGACATACCACTGGCTGGCCAGCTGGTCAGAAGAGACCACGCTGGACGGGCGGTTGGGCTGCCAAGGCCGGTAGCTGGCTCGCTCCAGCTGACGGGCAGCGGCAATGACGTCGGCCACCACGGCGCTGGCGGTGGGAAGTTTTCCCGCTCCCCGTCCATAGAACATCACATCTCCCGTGGCATCCCCTTTGACCAAAATGGCGTTAAAGACATCGTCCACACCGGCCAGGGGATTTTGCAGACTGATAAAATGGGGCTCCACATAGGCACAGACGGTACCATCCTCCCTGGCAATGGCCCGGCCCAAAAGTTTAATCCGCCGCTGGCAGGCATCTGCATAGGCCTCGTCAGCCAGGGTAATGCTGGTAATACCTGTGGTAGGCACTTGTTCCGGCAGCAGGTGCCAGCCAAAAGCGATGGAAGATAGAATACAGAGCTTGCGACAGGTATCCTGCCCCTCCACATCAGCAGCGGGATTCTGCTCTGCATAGCCATTGGCCTGCGCCCCCTTGAGAGCCTGCGCAAAGGGAATGCCATCCTGCACCATCCGGGTGAAAATGTAGTTGGCCGTGCCGTTGAGAATGCCGCAGATTTCCAAAATATCGTTGGCTGCCATGCACTCACTCAAGGGGCGCAGGATCGGAATACCTCCTCCAACACTGGCTTCAAACAGATAGACCGCCTGATGCTCTGCCGCCAGTTCCAGCAGGCGGCGTCCGTGGGTGGCCACCAACTCTTTATTGGATGTAACGACGCTTTTTCCCGCTTTTAATGCCCGTTCTGTAAAATCCAGGGCAGCGCCCACACCGCCAATGGTCTCCACCACCACATTGACCTCAGGATCCTGCTCAATGACAGAGAAATCCTTGACAAAGCAAGCGGCAAAAGGGCTGTCCGGAAAATCCCGCACATCCAGTACATATTTTAATGAGATCAATTCATCCGCTTTCTTGCTGATCCCGGCGCCATTGCCAGTAAGCACTTCCGCTACACCGGAACCCACCACGCCGAAGCCTAAAATTGCTACGTTTACCATATTTTCTATCCCATCCTTTTTTGATCTGATCATCCCATGCTGCCGGCGGTCACCCCGCCAAAATCTCACCCCGGAGGACGCCTTCCGCCCCGTTGAGGCGGGCCAGAAGCTCCTGCAGGCTCCCTTCCAGGCCAGAGGTCTCTGCGTTGACCGTCACCACCGCGCATCCGTTGATGGGGATGCCCTGATTGATGGTTAAAATGTTGGCCCCGGACCCCGCGAACAGATTGAGCACATGGGAGAGGATTCCAGGCTCATCCTTCAGCATGATCTGGAAGGTGACGATCCGGCCATGGAGCATATCCTGAAAGGGCCGGACCGCGTCTTTATACTTATAGAAGGCGCTGCGGCTGATCCCGGCCAGCTGAACCGCTTGGTTCACCGTCTCAGCTTCTCCGGTATCCAGCATTCGCCGGGCATCCACCACTTTGCGGAAAATTTCCGGAAGAGCCTCCGCGTCTACAATGTAATAGTTTGGCGCCTTTGACATGATTCGCCTCCGTTCCCATTCGATCGTCATTTTGATTCGTGCGAGGGATATTCTATCACATCTGTCCGTGTATGGCAACCCAAAGTATTTGTCTGGACGACAGTTTTTCTCCTTCCTTTCTCCTGATTTCAGTCAGATCAAGCAAAAGCGGACCCTGAAACATCAGGGTCCGCTCTCTTTCCGCAGATCAGCCGGCCGCTGCCATGCGTCGGCGCCGGGGCGTGGTCTCTGTTCCGCCCCCCTCCGCCGGCGGTGTTTCCGGTGTGGTGCCGCCGCCGGGATCTGTCGTGCCCCCGCCGGGATCGGTTCCGGGATCTGTTGTATTGTCGCCGGGATCTGTGCTGGAGCCGTTCCCATCGGAACCATTGCTTCCATTTGTGTCCGCAGGCTTCTGAACCTTATGATAGGTACAGGTTCCCGTAGGCACATCTTCTGCGAAGAACGTACCCGTCGCCAAATGGCCGCCGCAGGCGGGGCCGGGCAGCATGCCGCTGGACAGACAATAGGTCACCGTCTTCAGACTCGAGGCATCCGGCTGTGCAAACTCCTTATAGGGCAGCGTCTTGTGAACCTCAGACATCACCTGCCGCCACAATGTTGTGGAGGGATTGCCCAAGTGGCTGGACAAACGTTCCTGCCGGTCATAGCCCGTCCAGACCGCAGCAGTATAATAGGGCGTATATCCCACAAACCACAGGTCCTTCCGGGATGTGGTCGTACCCGTCTTGCCTGCAATATCCTGACCAGTAAAGTTGGCTGCCTTGCCGGTGGCGCCGCTGCCGCCGGTCACAACCCGCTGCAGCATCTCTGTCATATAATAGGTGGTGCGCTGGGAAAGGACATCCTTTTCTGGTTCGGACTCGTTGCGCAGCAGCACTTGTTTGTTGTTGTCGATGACCATGGTATAGGTTTTCGGCTCAACGTAAGTGCCCTGGCGGGGGAATACCGAATATGCCGCTGCCATCTCGTAGGTGCTGACACCTTCCGTCAGGCCTCCCAGTGCCAGCTGCGCCAGGCCAATATCTGTATAGGTCGTTCCCCCCTTGGTCAGGGACTTGATGAGCTTAATGTGGAACTTATCCTGCATGAAGTTAAAGCTGGTCTCTGTCCCCACCATATCCAGCACCTTGACGGCCACCGTGTTGATAGACTCCTGCACCGCCTTCGCCACGGAGACGTTGCCTTGGTACACGCCAGTGGCGTTCACAGGCCAATCTCGCCCGTCAACTTTCCCATAAGGGCTATCCTCCACCATGGTGGCAGGGGTCACCTTCCCCAACTCAATGGCCGGGGCATAAACCGCCAGGGGCTTAATGGAGGAGCCCGGCGGACGCTTACTGCTGGTGGCCCGGTTCAGGCTCCGGCTGGCGGTTTTTTCTCCCATGCCGCCGGCCATGGCCACCACCTCACCGGTCTCATTGTCCACAATGGTGATGGCCGATTGGAGCTTTTGTCCGCTGCTGGAGGTCACATTCAGGTTGTTTTGGTCCTGATAGACCTTGTCCACCGCAGCCTGGACCTCGGGCTTCATACAGGAATAGATTTCCAAACCGCCGGAGAACACCTTGTCTTTGGCATACTGCTCAGACCAGTTATAAGTCTCCATTAGGTCCTCAATCACGTCGTTGATGACCTGGTCCTCATACCAGGAATAGATGGTGCTGTTGGTCTGTACCTCTCCTTCGTTTTGCCCATCCTCGTTGAAGACAAGCTCCTCCGCCACGGCAGCATCGTACTCCTCTTGGGTGATATACTTCTGCTCCAGCATAGCGTTCAGAATGGTCTCCTGGCGCTCTTTGTTGAAGTCACGGGAGGTCTTAACCTCTCCTGTCTCCTCATCTTTCACTTCCAGGGTACCCAGGGGATCATACTTCGAGGGGTTGTTGGTAATCCCGATCAGGCTGGCACATTCCGCCAGAGAAAGCTCCGAAACGTGCTTGCCAAAATAGGTGTACGAGGCGGTATACACCCCGTTGCATCCCTGCCCCAGATAAATGTAATTGAGGTACGCCTCCAAAATATCTTCCTTGCTGTACTTTTTCTCAAACTCCAAGGCGCGGAAAATCTCCATGATCTTTCGCTTGACGGTCACCTCATTGTCGCTGGTCATGTTTTTAATCAGCTGCTGGGTGAGGGTGGACCCGCCCTGGATGTCCTTGCCAGTAAACATCAAGGATACGGCCTTCGCCGTCCGGACCCAGTCCACGCCGTTGTGCTTATAAAAACGCTTGTCCTCAATGGCCACGGCGGCATTCTGAAGATTCTTGGGAATCTCCTCGATGTCCACCCAAACACGGTTCTCAGCTCCATAAAGGTTTTGGGTCACTTTATAGGCACCTGTTTCCGGGTCTTTACATAGAATCGTACTGGTCAGGTTTAAGTCATAAGCCGTCATCTCCAGGCCCGCATTGGGAATAATCACATTCTTAATATAGGCCGCCGCCATACAGAGCAGCATGGCAGCCGTGATGACAAAAATCAGCACGATGGTCATGACAACCTTAAAGGTCTTCCCATGCTTTTTTCGTTTTCGTTTGGCATTTTTCCCCTGCCGATTGCGGGGATCTCCAGGATCCCGCCGGTCACGGGAGGGGCGTGTCTCACGATGATAGTCCAAATTGACACCTCCGAATTCGATCGTTATGATGAAAAGCGCGACGCACTTCCGAAAAAGGCGTCTGTTTCTGTCGTGCAATGATTGTGAACCGTGCCTATTTTATGTATTATACCACAGGATTCCAATTTGTCTATCCGTGAGAGGGCAGGTTTTTGAGGAAACTTTACTGAAACTTTTCTCCCCTTTGGGCTTGCTTTTTTCATTTTCACAAGGTACAATACAGGCAGATAAGCAAAGGAGAATATTTCATGAGCGAAGAATACGGCGCAAATTTTATCACCGTAACCGACGAGGAAGGCAACGAGTTCGAACTGGAGCATCTGGACACCATCGAGTTTCAGGGGCAGACCTATCTGGCCTTTTTCCCCGCTGTCCAGGATGGGGAAGAAGCCCAGAACGAGGAAGAAATGGGCCTGGTGATTCTCAAAGCAATCCAGGAAAACGGAGAGGAAATCCTTTCCACTCTGGACAGTGACGAAGAGATTGACGCGGTCTACAACGAATTCATGAAAGAGCTCTTCGCCGAAGAGGAAGAGGCCCCGGAATAACTCCCTTTCTCTGCATCAGTTGTTGTTATCATGGAGCAAGGACGCCCTGCTCGGTGCGTGGAACTGGACCCTTTTAAACCCACATTTTTGAAACGGGACGCTCACTCGCTGTGTGAACTGCAGGCCTCCCAGCCTCGGCTGGAAGTTGGAAGCAACGAAGCACCGCGGAGGCAACCCACCTGCCATCTCGTGCAGGTTTTAATTGGGTCCCCACGGCCAGAGCGGGGCTTTCTAAAATTGTGCGCTGTGTGCGCTTTTTTCTTCTCTGTCCCTTCTCAAGGCAAGCGGACAGAGTTTTTTTGCTGTTATCCCTCTGTTCATCTGGACACTTTTTTGCAAAACGACGGGGATAGCATCTTTTCTCCAATTCTTTTCCTTTATTCTTTTTGTCAAGTATACATTGTGCCCAAAAAATGCTTTCTATTCTTGTTGCATATTTTCATCGGCTAACAACTTGCCAGCACCCTTTATCAATGGTATACTAAAGCTGTCAACAGTTTAGCCATTCTTTGTGGTTAAACCGTATAAACACATTTGAGTTACTTGGAAAGGATGCGATTCCCTATGATTAAAGATTTTGGTTTCATCATCCCTCAGAACTGCCAGTTCGGTATGGGCGCGCTGAAGAAGCTGCCTGACTTCCTGAAAGCTGCCGGTTCCGACAATGTTATGCTGATCTCCGACCGTGGCCTGGAAGCCATCGGTGTTGTGGACAAAGTCCGTGAGATCATCAAGGGTGCCAACCTGAAGTACAGCGAGTACCTGGATGTTCTGCCCAACCCCACCACCACCATCGTGGATGAGTGTGCCGCACAGTACAAGGCTGCTGGCTGCACCGCCATCATCGCTCTGGGCGGCGGCTCCCCCATGGACGTTGCCAAGGCTGTGGGCGTTGTTGCTAAGTTCGGCGGCACCATCGGTGACTATGAAGGCGTCGGCAAGGTGCCCGGCCCCATCGACACCCTGATCGCTGTGCCCACCACCGCTGGTACCGGCTCCGAGGTCACCGTGGCCGCTGTTATCACCGACGAAGCTCGTAACTACAAGCTGTCCGTCCTGGGCCCCGAGATTTCTCCCACCTATGCCGTTCTGGATCCCGAGCTCATCATGACCGCTCCCGCTTCCGTGGCTGCTGCCTGCGGCGTTGACGCTCTGATCCACGCCATGGAATCCTACATCAACACCGATGCCAACCCCTTCGCCATGGCAATGGGTGAGAAGGCTATGGAGCTCATCGGCGGCAACATCCGCAAGTTCGTCGCACGCCGCAACGATCCCGATGCTGCCTGTGCCATGATGCTGGGCTCCACCTTTGCCGGTATCGCTTTCGCCAACAACCGTCTGGGTGACATCCACGCTATGTCTCACCCCGTGTCCGCTTTCTTCCATGTTGCACACGGTGTGGCCAACGCCGTTCTGATGCCCACCATCTTCGAGTTCAACGCTCTGGCTGCTGACGAGCGCTATGCCAACATTTATCAGTACATCACTGGTAAGGAAGCCGGCCCCGACTTCGTGCCCCAGATGCTCTGCGACGCTCTGCGTCAGCTGAACAATGACCTGGGCATCCCCGCTTGCCTGGCCGACGTGGGTGTGACCGAGGACAAGATTCCTCAGATGGCTGTTGACGCCATGAAGAGCGGCAACGTCATGGTTAACCCCAGAATCACCACCGTGAAGGATGTTGAGGCCCTGTATCACAAGGCTATGTACAAATAATTCTTCCAACATAGGAGGAATCTATAAAAAAGAGACCGGGTTTTTCCGGTCTCTTTTTTTGTCTTTTGCTCTTTATCTTTCGGGAAAACATGGTATACTATCCTTATCTATTGATATTTTCACGGGAAGCTTTCATCTTCCCACCCCTGAGGAGGCTTTTCTATGAATGCAGCTGTCCAGCAACAATTGACCAACCTTCTTCGGGCCAACAGCATGACCCCAGATACGCTGGATGGGTCTACCCTAACCCAACTTTTTCTCTCTCAAATGCGGATCTCTCTCTATGGCGGGGTCGCTTCCATCCCGATGTTCCCCACCTTCTTGCCGCCTTTTGGGACCCTCACTGAAAACAAACCTATCGCTGTCGCCGAACTGGACGATCAGGAAATCCGCGTTTCTCTGGTCACCTTCTCCCACGGCGAGGCTCACTTCTCGGACCAGGATCGTTTTCCTATCCCCGGCCGGGAATATCCTGCGCCTTGGGAGGACCTGATCTATGCCATTGGGGAACTGACGCAGCCCCTTCTGGACCGGGCACAGGGGCTGGCCCTCTGTCTCCCCTTCCCCGTGGTCTATGACGGCAAGGGGGACGGCACCATTTCCCGTTTCCCCGGCTCCATGACCATCCACGGTTTCTCTGAAAAACCGGTGCTGGCTTCCCTGCGGGAGGAATTGCAGAGCCGTGGCTGCCCCATTCCTCCTATGACCCTCATCAATGAATCAGACGCTGTCCTTTTGGCAGCGGGGGTGCAAAATCCGGGGCAAGGCCGGTACTTGGGGGTGACTTGGGGGAGCAGCATTGATGTGGGTTTTGTCGCCCCAGGCAGCATTGTGCTCCGCTGGCCGGGGATTCCGGGGGATCTGACCCTCTTTACCGGGGGATTCTCCCAGGCCCAGTGCGTCCCCTTTGGCCTGGTGGATTACAGCAAAGACAGAGACTGCTATGCCCCTGGTCTGGACCTATATTTGAAAATGGTCTCCACTGACTATCTGGGGGAGATCTTCCGTCTGGTCATGATCAAGGCTGCGGAACGGAAGCTCCTTTCCTTTGGGTGCAGTCGGGATATCCTCTCTCTTACCCAACTGGACCTGGAGACGGTGCTGCAATTCATGGCCGATCCCCAGGCAGGAGGGACCCTGGCTCATTTCTGCCGGGAGCCAGAGGACCGAGAGGTGGCCCTGGTTGTTGCTCAGGCCGCCCTGGAACGAGCAGCCCGTCTGGTCTGCGCGAATCTGGCCGCTGTCATCCAATTCATTGGCGGCGGACGGGACGCCAACGCACCGGTCTGTTTGTCCCTCCAGGGAAGCGCCTTCTCTGCGCCTCCCCTCATGGCCATCTTTGAAGCACAGGTCCAAGCCTATCTGCGAGACACTTTGGGCCTTCACGTCACACTCTGGCAGGGTGACAATGCCCTTCCTGTGGGGACAGCCGCTGCCGCACTCTACCGCACCTGACCGCTCCCTGTTGATTGTTCCCATCCTGTCTGGTGGCAACAAATGCCACGTTTACTCCGCCTGTGTCATCGAGCAGGGGGCTTCTCAGAATGAAAGGAAGTCACATGAAGAAAAAACTGCTTTTTTCAGCTTTGATCCTCGTTCTTCTCTGCGTTATTTTCATCTTTTTAGGGCTTCGACAAAACGCCGCCCCCGCTGGCAGCACAGCCTCCCAGGACAACAAGGAACCTATTACCGCTACCTTGGCAGTCTGCGGGGACATTATGAGCCACTCTCCCCAGACCAACGACGCCTATGACGCTGCCACGGACACATACAGCTATCTCCCCTGCTTTCAGTCCGTCTCCTCCTGGATCGAAGCCGCGGACTATGCCGTGGCCAACTTCGAAACCACCCTCAATGGTCCCCCTTACTCAGGGTATCCCCAGTTCTGTGCTCCCGATGCCCTGGCGTATGACCTGAAAACCATCGGATTCGATCTGGTCACCACGGCCAACAATCACAGCATGGATAAGGGCTTTCAAGGGCTTGCCCGGACGCTGGACGTTTTGGACCAGGCGGGGCTCCAACACGTGGGAACCTACCGGACCCAGGAAGCGTTCACCCAGAACAACGGTGTCATTGTAGCGGACGTGGGAGGAATTTCCGTGGCTTTTCTGGGATACACCTACGGAACCAACGGGATTGCAGTTCCTCAGGATAAGGATTTTTCTCTGAATCGGTTCAACACCGATTACACTGGCGCATGCGCCACCCTGGACCAGGAAAAGCTGCAGCAGGAGCTGGCTTACGCAGAAAGTCTGGGGACAGATTTGATCGCTGTGATGGTCCATTGGGGCATTGAGTATCAGACCACGCAAAACGCATATCAGGAGCAAGTGGCTGACTTTTTGATCTCTCACGGAGCCGATCTGATTTTAGGTAGCCACTCTCATGTCCCTCAGCCATTGGAAACCCGCACCGTCACGCTGGATGACGGCTCTACCCGGTCGGGTCTGGTGTGCTATTCCCTGGGAAACTTTGTCTCCAACCAAAGCCCTGCCACGGTCAATGTCAACTATACCGATACCACTGCTATTTTGAACCTGGAACTCACCAAAGACCCCGCAACGGGGGAAACGACCGTCTCCCATATCAATTACGTTCCTCTCCTGGTCCTCAACCGGGGGGCCAATGTCCAAGACCGCTACATCATTCTGGATGTAAACGCCGCGATAGCAGAGTACAAAGCAGGCAATACCACCACTGTCTCTGACGCTGTCTACCAGAAACTGGAATACGCTCTGGAAGGATGCCACACCATCTTAGGGGAAAAGTACGACACTGCGGGAAGTCCCCCTGCCGGCAGTGCCGCCTGAAATTCCAAAAAGTCCGTTGCAAAAGCAACGGACTTTTTCTATAATAAGGTGCATACACTATTCTAATCCCCCAGGGAGGCAACCACGATGCACCACCCCCAATTGGAACAATGCCCGCTGTTTCAGGGCCTCACGCCGGAAGAGCAGGCATACGCACTCTCCTACTTTGATGCAAAGACAAAGACCTATGAAAAAGGGGAATTTCTCCACCACGTTTCCTTCCCTTTGGAACGCTTTGGTCTGGTTCTCTCCGGAACCGTTCAGGTCTATATGGACGACATGGACGGACACCACATCATCATGAACAGTGTGGGCGCAGGGGGGCTCTTTGGAGAGGCCTATTGCTTCTTGGGGACCGACGCTCCCATTTACATCTGCGCCGTCACGGAATCGGAAATTCTCTGGATGAGTCCCAACCGGATCAAAGCGCCGATGCCACCATTTCGTCCCTTGGACTGGGCCCTGTCCAACCGCTTCATTTCCGCCCTGGCCACCCGGACGCTGCACATGAACCAGCGAATTCAGATTCTCTCCCGCAACACCCTGCGGATGAAGCTGACCACCTTTCTCTCCCAATACGCCGCTGCCCAGGGCGATTCCTTTACCGTTCCCTTTGACCGGGCCAGTATGGCCAATTTTTTAGGCGCTGACCGCAGTGCTCTGTCCAGAGAACTGTCCAATATGCGCCGGGAAGGGATCATCGATTACCACCATAATTGGTTCCGCATCTTAAAAAAGTAGCTCTCATTCCCCTTGGCTGCAAATCCTGGAGAAATAGCGGTAATAGGGCATCAGCGCCTCATAAGCCTGCAGCAGTTCATCCACCAACGCCCGGCTGTAGAGAAGGTCATCAATCTCCCGGTCACAGGTAAGATCCAGGTTTTTGCGATTGTACCACTGGTCCAAAGGGGGCTGTGCGGTGCCTTTGGGGCGCTTGTATTCCTCTGCTCCCAGCCGGAACCGGGTTTGCCTCTGAAAGGCGTTTGCCAACGGCAGCATATCCTCGGGATGTTCGTCCATTGCCTTACGAAACTTTGCCATGAGAGCCGGCCGGGCCTCATAGATACCAAGACCATAGGCATAGCCGGCTGGATAAATTTCAAACCAGAACACCGGCTGCTCCGCCCAGTTCTCCCCGGACATCCGCAGGGAAAACCACAGATGGCTTTTATAGGGCCCACGGCCATAGAGCCGGCGGGCATCCCGATAGATGCGGCTGACCCGCACCATCAAAGGCAGTTCCTCATGGGCCGCAGAAAACCGTGCATAGACCTCCTGGGCCAGCTGGCGCAGGGGGCTTTGTACGTAGTCCAGGTATTCCTGCTTATGCGCCTCAAACCAAGACCGCTCATTGTTAAAGCGTATCCCCCAGAGAAAGTCATTGGTCTGCTGGGAAAATCCCTGAAACATGTCTATCCCTCCTATTTGCTCAGACTGTAAAGAAATATTTCTTTTTCGTGGATAAAATCTCATAAAATGGCCATGTTACTCATGTCTCTTTGGCCTTTATTACGCTTTCAACCTTCCGTTGCCGATTCTTTTGGGAACCGGTAAACAACGATTTAACCGTCCCTTCCCGCCCCCCTCTCCTCATATGCTCAGATTTTGTATTGTAACATAACACGCGCTCATTTTCAATTATTTGGAAAAATATGGATTGCAAACTCCATTTTTCCATTTATGTAACTACTTTTGTAAAAAACACTTGCAAAATAAAAAATAAAGTCCTATAATAAGCGACAGGCTTTTCCTGCCTCTCCTCCGATCAAAATGGTCTGGCTTATTTTCATGGTATTCTCACTATTTGTATGGGTTGACGCTTGCAAAATGCAACAGAACGTACTATGATATACACTGACCGCTTTTGATTCTTGCTTTCCACTCTATTCTTATTTTGGTCGGAGCTTTCTTGATATCGCACATAAGGGAGGAAATTTATTATGTTAGGCGACAGCATCAAAAAATTCGCATTGAGTCAGGCCTTTTCCTACATTGAAAAGGACCCCATCAAAAACTTAACCCATGTAATGGACATGGTGGACAAATTCGCGGGTGACGGTCCCCAGTCCTTCCCCCGTCAGCGCCAGGCCATCCGTGACGCCATCAACAACGAAGACTCCACCGCCCACAAGCTGGTGCTTCGTATGATGACTGAAATGGATCTGGGCTTTACCGAGACCTTATTGTCCAACCTTTTCCTCAACGCCAGCATCACCGGCTGGAAAAAGCAGGACGAGTACCGCACCAAGTACAACTGCAACGTGCCCTGGGCCATCCTGCTGGACCCCACCTCTGCCTGCAACCTTCATTGCAAGGGATGTTGGGCCGCAGAGTACGGCAACAAGTTGAACCTGTCCTATGATGAAATTGATGATATCATTCGCCAGGGTAAGGAAATGGGCACTTACTTCTATATCTACACCGGCGGTGAACCCCTGGTGCGGAAAAAAGACCTGATTAAGCTCTGCGAAAAGCATTCTGACGCCATCTTTATGTGCTTTACCAACGGAACTCTGATCGACGAAGAGTTTGCACAGAACATGCTGAAAGTAAAGAATTTTGTGCCTGTTATCAGTGTGGAAGGCTTTGAAGAAGCGACGGACTCCCGTCGGGGCAATGGCACATATCAACGAGCCGTTAACGCCATGAATCTGCTTAAGCGCAATCGTCTGCCTTTCGGCATCTCCACTTGCTACACCAGCGCCAATATCAAAGACGTCAGCACAGAGGCTTATGTGGACCAGTTGGTGGAATGGGGCGCTTATTTTGTCTGGTACTTCCACTACATGCCTGTGGGCAAGGATGCGGTGCCGGAACTGCTCCCCTCGCCGGAACAGAGAGAATATATGTATCACCAGATTCGGGAGCTCCGGGGAAAGAAGCCCATCTTCATGCTGGACTTCCAGAACGACGGCGAGTATGTAGGCGGATGTATCGCCGGCGGCCGCCGTTACCTCCACATCAACGCCAACGGTGACTGCGATCCCTGCGTGTTCATTCATTATTCCGATTCCAACATCCGGGAAAAGACTCTGCTGGAAGCACTGTGCTCTCCCCTGTTCATGGCATACCACGATGGTCAACCGTTCAATGAAAACCATCTGCGGCCCTGCCCCATGCTGGAGAATCCGGAAAAACTGCGGGAAATGGTCCACAAATCCGGGGCACACCCCAGTGACGTAACCGCCCTGGAAGACGTGGATGATCTGTGCGCCAAATGCGACAGTTACGCGGAGAACTGGGCTCCCACCGCCGAGCATCTGTGGGACTGCTCTCACAACTGTGCAACCTGCGGCAAGGTGGCTGTGGGAAAGTAACCGGGAATTGTTTACAATCTATTCGTTGTTATTTTTGACGAAAAATAGTATACTACCTTTGGTTGCAAAAACCGGAGGCCCCATGGGATCTATGCCCCCGGGCCTCCGGTTTTTCGCATCAGAAATCTCCCAGAAATCGGAGGCGTGCGTATGCCGTCATTGCACCAACCCGCCGGCCAAAGTCCCCTTGGTCTGACAGCGTCCCAGGTCAGGGCACGAATCCAAGCCGGTCAGGTCAACACCCCGCCGGAGTCCCCCACCAAGTCGGTGAAGCGGATTGTACTGGAAAATTTGTTCTCTTTTTTCAATCTGATTTTTTTCATCATTGCCGGCTTTTTGATTGCCGTTGGCTCTTTTGGAGAATTGATCTTCCTGCTGGTGGTCGCCGCGAATACCGCCATCGGCATCATCCAGGAGCTCCATGCAAAAAAGAAATTGGACGCCCTCTCTCTTCTCTCCGCCCCCCGGGCCCAGGTCATTCGGGACAGCAAAGTCACCACCATCCCCACCGCCGATCTGGTGAAGGATGACTTGGTGGTTCTATCCGCAGGCAATCAGATTGCCGCCGATGCCAAGGTGGTTTCCGGCTCCGTGCAGGTCAACGAATCCCTGATCACAGGAGAGTCCGACGAAATTTCCAAGGGCGTGGGCAGCGAGCTTCTGTCTGGGAGCTTTGTCGTCTCTGGAAAATGCTACGCCATTCTTACTCACGTGGGGGCAGATTCCTACGCCTCCCAGCTGACCAATGAGGCCAAGAAATCCAAAAAAAATCATCTCCCCGGCATGATGCGCTCTCTCAACCGGCTGCTGATTGCCATCGGCATCCTCATTGTCCCCATCGGCGGGATGCTCTTCTATCGGCAAACCTCTCTGTTGGGCCTCTCCCTCAAAGAAGGGGTTGAGACCACCGCCGCCGCAGTCATCGGAATGATCCCAGAGGGGCTATATCTGATGGTCAGCCTGGCGCTGGCCGCCAGCGTTCTTCGCCTGGCCGCCCAGAACACCTTAGTACAGGACCTCAAATGCACGGAAACGCTGGCCCGGGTCGACGTGCTGTGTGTGGACAAAACAGGAACCATCACCCAACCGGAGATGGCATACTGCGGCATGCTCCCTCTGGCCACCCAGGTCACGGAGGCACAGCTGGAAAAGCTTTTGTCGGACTTTGTTTCCAACATGGAACCCGACAATGAGACTATGCAGGCCCTGCAAAAATCCCTGCGCTCTGACACCGCCCGAAAGGCTCTGCAGGTGCTGGGGTTTTCCTCGGAGACCAAGTACAGCGCGGTATCTTACGGCGGCCAAGAGAGCTATGTGTTAGGGGCGCCGGAGTTTATTTTGGGTGCTGAGGGCTACGCTCCCTACCGCTCCGTGGCTGAGGAAGCCATGGCCGACGGCAGCCGGGTACTGCTCTTTGCCGCCTGCCAGCCTGGCCCCAACGGACGGGGTATCTCCTCTCCTCTGCCTCTGGCTTTCGTTTTGCTGCGCAACCCAGTGCGGGAAAATGCCAAAGAGACCTTTGCCTACTTCCACGCGCAGGGCGTCACCGTGAAAGTCATCTCCGGGGACAACCCTGTCACCGTTTCCGCAGCTGCCCGGGAGGCCGGGATTGAGGGTGCGGACCGCTACGTGGATGCCTCCACCCTGGAGACCTATGAGGACATCGAAGCCGCCTGCGAGGAGTACAACGTCTTCGGCCGGGTGAAGCCCAATCAGAAAAAGCTTCTGATCCAGGCCCTGCAAAGCAACAAGCACACGGTGGCCATGACCGGTGACGGTGTCAACGACGTGCTGGCCCTGAAGGAAGCCGATTGCAGCGTGGCCATGGCCTCAGGCAGTGACGTGGCCGCCCAGATTTCCGATCTGGTTCTCATGAACTCTGACTTCTCCTCCATGCCCTCTGTGGTGGCGGAAGGGCGCCGGGTCATCAACAACATTGAACGGGCGGCCTCCTTGTATCTGGTGAAAAATATTTTCTCCCTGATCTTGGCTGTGATCTCCATTACCGCTGTGTTCTCCTATCCCCTCTCTCCGTCGCAGCTGACACTGATGAGTCTGCTTTCCATTGGTATCCCCTCCCTGATCCTAGCTCTGGAGCCCAACGAAAATTTGGTCAGTGGAAAATTTCTCCGCAACGCCATCGTCCGGGCTCTTCCGGCGGCGTTTACAGATTTGTTTATCATCATTTTTGTACTTCTTTTCCAGCAAGCTTTCCAAATCAGCAACAACGAAATTTCCACCATCACCGCACTGCTGGTCACCATCGTGGGATTCTTTATGGTCTGGCGGGTGGCCAAGCCTGTCAACCGGCTCCATCTGGGCATGATGGGGGGACTAATCCTTGCTTTGCTCTTCATCATCGCAGTCATCCCCGGTCTCTTCTCTCTGTCTCCGCTGTCCTTCGGCGGTATTTTGGTTCTCACGGTATTTATTCTACTGATTCCCTCTGTCATCTGGCTGCTGAACAAAGCCCTGGAAGGTCTGAGTCTTTTATTTCATAAAGCCAGTGGTGGGAAATACACCGCATAACTCCCTGACCGATCTAAAAAACGCTGGGCCCTGCTATACAGGACCCAGCGTTTTCCGCTTTCGGTTTATTGCCGTCAGATTCAATCAGTCTTCTTTGACTGCAGCTTCCTGCTCTCTGACCAGTCTGGCGGTATCCAACGCGATCACCAGTTCCTCGTTGGTGGGAATCAGGAGAATCTTATTGGGGGAGTCATCGGTGGAGATGATGGCCTCCTTGCCCCGGACGTTGTTCTTCTCAGGGTCCATCTTCAGGCCCAGGAATTCCAGCCCTTCCATGATCTTGGCACGGAGGGTCGCGGAGTTCTCACCCACGCCAGCGGTGAATACCACAGCGTCCAGACCACCCATGGCGGCGGCACAGGAACCGATCCGCTTGGTGACCTTATAGCAGAAGACGTCAATGGCCAGCTGCGCACGCTCGTTGCCCTCTGCCGCGGCAGCCTCCAGGTCGCGGAAGTCAGAGGAAACGCCGGAAATGCCCAGCATGCCGGACTCCTTATTCAGGGCGCTCTCCACGCGCTTGCCGGAATAGCCGCGCTGATCCACGATATACTCCGTGATGGCCGCGTCAATGGCACCGGCGCGGGTGCCCATGGGCAGACCGTCCTGGGGCGTAAAGCCCATGGAGGTATCAATGGATTTGCCAAACTTCACCGAGCAGGTAGAGGCGCCGTTGCCCAGGTGGCAGGTGGCAATGCGCAGTTCCTCAATGGGGCGGCCCAGCATCTCCGCGGCACGCTGAGAAACATACTGGTGAGAAGTGCCATGGAAGCCATAGCGGCGAACCTTATTCTCTGTATACCAGCGGTAAGGCACTGCGTAAATGTAGGCCTTGGGGGGCATGGTCTGGTGGAATGCCGTATCAAACACCGCCACCATGGGGGTATTGGGCATCACATCCTGGCAAGCCTCAATGCCAGTGATGTTGGCAGGGTTGTGGAGGGGTGCCAGGGGAATGCAGTCCCGGATTCCCTTCATCACCGCCCGGTCAATGATCACAGAGTGGGTGAACTCCTCGCCGCCATGCACCACGCGGTGGCCCACAGCGTCGATCTCGGACATATCTTTGATAACGCCATAGTAATTATGGGTCAGAACCTCCATCACCAGCTTGATAGCAGCCTCATGGTCCGGCATGTAGCGGTCTGCATCATAGACATCCTTCCCGGTGGGGGTATGTTTAATGTGGCCATCGATCCCGATCCGCTCACAAAGGCCCTTGGCCAGGACTTCCTTCGTATCGGGGTCCAGCAGCTGATACTTCAGGGAAGAGCTGCCCGCGTTGATAACCAAAACTTTCATGGTATTTTCCACTCCTTAATTGTTAATCATTGCGATAGGTTCTTGCTTGGATTACCCATTCAGGGTAAAATAGTTCATACGCATTTATCTTAGCCCATTTTTATGAAAAGGACAACTGTTTTTTCCCCAAATTTCAAATTTTTTCTGAAGCGAGGTTGGTCTATGCATACAATCGGCGTCATCGCGGAATACAATCCCTTTCACAGCGGCCACGGTCATCATCTTCGCATGCTCTCCCAGACCTTCGGACCGGACTGCGCGGTGGTCTGCGTCATGAGCGGCAACTGGGTACAGCGGGGAGACGCCGCCTTGGCGGACAAGTGGACCCGGGCGGAACTGGCCCTGCGTCAAGGGGCCGACCTGATTCTGGAGCTTCCCACCCTCTGGGCTGTCTCCTCTGCGGAATCCTTTGCCCGGGGCGGAGTGGCGCTTCTGACTGCCACAGGCGTGGTGGATACCCTCAGCTTCGGCAGTGAGGCCGGCATCCTATCCCCCCTCCAGGCAGTGGCAGACTGTCTGGAGAGCGAGGCCTGGCGCTGCCTGCTGCGCCAGACACTGGCGCAGGGCCTCTCCTTTCCCGTGGCCCGTCAGCGGGCTGCCACCGCCCTTTTGGGAGAAAACGCCCAGTGCCTGCGCCATCCCAACAACAACCTGGGCATTGAATATCTGCGGGCGCTTCGGTCCCTGGGCTCCCCCCTGGTTCCCCACACCATCCCCCGCCTGGGGGCGGGCCACGACCAGGGGCAAACCGGCCTGTCTCATGTCTCCGCCTCTTACCTGCGGGAAAGGCTTTTGGAAGAACCTGGGGAAACTTCTCTGGCCCCCCATCTCTCCCCCCAGGCGGAAGCGCGCCTGCGGGCCAACCCTGCCAGCCTGGCATTTTGCACCCAGGGGGTTTTGGCCCGTCTGCGGGGCATGGAGGCAGAAGACTTTTCCCAACTACCTGACAGCGGAGAAGGTCTGAGTCACCGCCTGTATGATGCGGTTCAGTCCGCTGACTCTCTGCCGGCACTCTACCAATTGGTCAAAACGAAACGGTATCCCCTGGCCCGAATCCGCCGGCTGGTGCTGTGGGCCTTTTTGGGGCTGACCGCCCAGGACCGCCTGGATGCGCCCCCTTACCTGCGGGTTCTGGGGTTCACAGCCAAGGGACAGAACTTACTGCGCCAGATGAAAACCACCGCCACTCTGCCCGTGATAGTTAAACCCGCCCATGGGGCCAAGCTCCCCTCAGAGGCCAGGCGGGTGTTTGCCCTGGAAGCCCGCTGCACCGCGCTGTACGATCTTTGCCGCAGAGAGTTCGGGCGGGTTCCCGGGAAAAATGAGTACACGCAGAATCCCGTCCGTCTATAAAGCGACAGCACCGGAGCCCCGGTGCTGTCGCTTTTTTTAAGATATTTTGCTTAAAAAAGGCCGGTAATCTTTCCCGTCTCATCCACGTCAATCTTCTCCGCGGCAGGCACCTTGGGCAGACCTGGCATGGTGAGGATGTCTCCGGTCAGGGCCACAATAAACCCAGCGCCCGCAGAGACCTTCAGGTTCCGGACGGTCACCGTAAAGTCCTCCGGCGCCCCCAGCAAAGCCTGGTTGTCCGAGAAGCTATACTGGGTCTTGGCCATACAGATGGGATATCCCCCGAAGCCCTGCTCTGTAAGCTGTCTGGCCTGTTTCTGTGCGTTGGGGGTCAAAACCACATCCTTGCCCCGGTAAATCTTGGTGACAATGGCCCGGAGCTTTTCCTCGATGGAGCAGTCCAGCGGATAGGCCTGCTGGAATTGGTTGGGCTGCTCACACAGACGCACCACCTCTTCCGCCAGGGCCCTGCCTCCCTCGCCCCCTTTGGCCCAGACCTCGGAGAGGGCCACATGGACCCCCAGTTCCCTGCATCTGTCAGCAATCAGCGCAAGCTCTGCCTCCGTGTCCAAGGGGAAGCGGTTGATGGCCACCACACAGGGAAGGCGGAACACCGTGGTAATGTTCTCCACATGGCGCAGAAGGTTGGGCAGCCCGCGCTCCAGCGCGGCCAGATCCTCCTTCCCCAGGTCGGCCTTTGCCACGCCGCCGTGGTGCTTCAGGGCACGGACGGTAGCCACCACCACCACGGCACTGGGCTGCAGATCGGCCATGCGGCATTTGATATCCAGGAACTTTTCCGCCCCCAGGTCCGCGCCGAACCCGGCCTCTGTCACAGCATAGTCACCCAGCTTCAGCGCCGCCCGGGTGGCCATGATCGAGTTGCACCCATGGGCGATGTTGGCAAAGGGGCCCCCGTGGATCAGGGCCGGCGTTCCCTCCAGCGTCTGCACCAGATTGGGCTTGATCGCATCCTTGAGCAGCGCCGCCATGGCCCCCGCCGCCTTCAGGTCGTTGGCGGTGACGGGCTTGTCCTCATAGGTGTAGCCCACCACCATCCGTCCCAGGCGCGCTTTCAGATCTGTTATGGAGGTGGCCAGGCAGAGCACGGCCATGATTTCCGAGGCCACGGTAATGTCAAATCCATCCTCCCGAGGCACCCCCTGGGCCCGTCCGCCCAGGCCGTCCACAATGTTGCGCAGCTGCCGGTCGTTCATATCCACGCAGCGTTTCCAGGTGATCTTTTTCACATCAATCCCCAAGGCGTTGCCCTGCTGAATATGGTTGTCCAGCATGGCGGCCAGCAAATTGTTGGCCGCGCCAATGGCGTGAAAGTCCCCGGTAAAATGCAGGTTGATGTCCTCCATGGGCACCACCTGGGCATAGCCGCCGCCGGCAGCCCCGCCCTTGAGTCCGAACACCGGTCCCAGAGAGGGCTCCCGCAGAGCAACCACGGACTTCTTGCCCAGCTTCCGCAGGCCGTCCGCCAGGCCCACTGTGGTTGTGGTCTTTCCCTCCCCGGCGGGGGTGGGGGTGATGGCGGTGACCAGAATCAGTTTGCCATCGGGTCCTTTTTTCTCCTGAAGCAGCTTGTCGTCAATTTTGGCCTTATAGTTGCCATACTGCTCCAGATATCGCTCCTCCACGCCCACTTCCCGGGCAATCTCCCGGATGTGTCTCATCGGACAAGCCTGCGCAATCTCAATGTCACTCTTCATGGGAATCCGCTCTCCTTTCAAGCACTTTGAAAAACCGCACCGTGCTTCCAACCGTTCTAAACCGGTGAGGGGGCACGGGTTCCCCTTTCTGAGAACCCGAACCTCTTACTGTCCCCCACCTGTGGTCCGCAGGGTGACATCATGGTATCCGCCCTCCACAATGCTGGTGGCGGAGACCAAGGTAAGCTTGGCGTTCTTCTGCAGATCGGGAATATTGATCACCCCGCAGTTGCACATAGTGGACTTCACCTTATACAGGCTCTTTTCCACGTTGTCGTGAAGGGAACCGGCATAGGCCACATAGGAATCCACACCCTCTTCAAACGCCAGGTCGTTCTTCCCCCCCAGGTCATAGCGTTGCCAGTTCCGGGCCCGGTTAGACCCCTCACCCCAATATTCCTTCACATAGGCACCGTTGACCATCAGCTTATTGGTGGGGCTCTCGTCAAAGCGGGCAAAATAGCGTCCCAGCATCAGGAAATCCGCCCCCATGGCCAGGGCCAGGGTCATGTGAAAATCAAACACGATGCCGCCGTCAGAGCAGATGGGCACATAGACGCCGGTCTCCTTATAATACTCATCCCGGGCAGCCGCTACCTCAATGAGGGCGGAAGCCTGCCCCCGTCCAATGCCCTTGGTTTCCCGGGTAATACAGATGGAACCGCCGCCGATGCCCACCTTGACAAAGTCCGCACCAGCTCGAGCCAGGTACCGGAAGCCCTCCCGGTCCACCACGTTGCCGGCACCTACCTTGACCGTGTCGCCGTATTTTTCCCGGATAAAGTCAATGGTCTTTTTCTGCCAGACGGAATATCCCTCCGAGGAGTCAATGCACAGCACATCCGCGCCGGCCTCCACCAAGGCAGGAACCCGTTCCGCATAGTCCTTCGAGTTGATCCCGGCACCCACCAGGTACCGCTTGTCCGCGTCCTGAAGGGCCAAGGGGTGCTCCTTATGTTCTGCATAGTCCTTGCGGAAAACAAAATACATCAGGTGGTCCTGATCGTCTACCACAGGCAGCGCGTTGAGCTTATTGTCCCAGATGATGTCGTTGGCCTCTTTCAGCGTGGTGGCCGCAGGCGCCGTAATGAGCTTTTCCCGGGGGGTCATAAACTCCCGGACGGGAATGTCCGTGCTCATCCGCGTGATTCGGTAGTCCCGGCTGGTCACCAGCCCCAAAAGTTTGCCGGTGGGCGTGGCGTCCTCGGTGATGGCCACAGTGGAGAAGCCGTTCTTCTCCTTCAAGGCCAACACATCAGCCAGGGTGGCGTCGGGCGTCAGGTTGGAGGCACTGATGACAAAACCGGCCTTGCTGCTTTTCACCCGGCGCACCATCGCGGCCTCGTCTTCAATGGACTGAGAGCCATAGATAAAAGATAGGCCGCCCTCCTTGGCCAGGGCCACCGCCAGGGTGTCGTTGGACACCGCCTGCATGATGGCGGAGACCATGGGGATATTCAAGCTGATGGGGCAGTCCTCCTCCCCCTTGCGATACTTGACCAGGGGGGTTTTCAACGAGACGTTGTCGGGAATACACTCTTCCGAAGTAAAGCCGGGCACCAGCAGGTACTCACTGAAGGTATGAGAGGGTTCGGGATAATAAAAAGCCATAACGGGCTCCTCCTTTCTCACTGGAAATACTCCACCGCCGCGCGGAAGAGCTTCATGTCATAGTCACCGGGGACGTTGCGGTACAGGCCCGGGCCCGTCCGCTCACTGTGGCCCATCTTGCCGAACACACGACCGTCGGGGGAGGTGATTCCCTCAATGGCCCAGACAGAGTTGTTGGGATTGTAGTGAATATCCGAGGTGGGATTGCCCGCCAGGTCCACATACTGGGTGGCAATCTGCCCCCGCTCCGCCAGCTGCCGCACCAGTTCCTCCGAAGCCAGGAAGCGCCCCTCTCCGTGGGAGATGGGAACGGTATAAATCTCCCCCGGCTGGGTCTTCATCAGCCAAGGCGACTGGTTGGAGGCAACCCGGGTACGCACCAGCCGGGACTGATGCCGCCCGATGGTGTTGAAGGTCAGGGTGGGACAGGTCTCGTCGGTGTCCACAATCTCTCCATAGGGTACCAGCCCCAGCTTAATCAGCGCCTGGAACCCATTGCACACACCCAGCATCAGGCCGTCCCGGTTCTTCAGCAGTTCGTTCACCTGCTCCTTCACTTGACCGGACCGGAAGAAAGAGGTGATCAGCTTGGCCGACCCGTCCGGTTCGTCCCCGCCGGAGAAGCCGCCGGGCAAAAAGACAATCTGGGCCTGGGCCAGCCGCTGGGCCACATGCTCCATGGACTGTGCAATGGCCCCGGCGGTGAGGTTTTTGATCACCACAATCTCCGGCTCGGCTCCTGCCGCAGCCATGGCTTTGGCCGCGTCATACTCACAGTTGGTGCCAGGGAAAACGGGGATCAGCACCCGGGGCTTTGCCGCTTTGATCAGCGGCTTCTTCCAGCTGTCACCATGGGCAGACAGCGTAGGAATCTCCTTCTGGCCCTGGGCAATGTTGCAGGGATAGATGGGCTCCAGCTTGCCCTCATAGGCCTCCTGGAGTTCTTGGAGCGGGATGCTCTCCTCCCGCCAGGTAAAGCTCCCCTCTTCCGTGGTAACCCCCAGAGGCAGACCGATCTCCTCCTGCTCTGTCAGCTCCAGCACGAAGGAGCCATAGGAGTAAGCGAAGAGTTCATCCAGGGTACAGCCCTCATCAAACCGGAACCCGATCCCATTGCCCAGGGCCATCTTCAGCACAGCCTCCGCCACACCGCCGAAGGTGGCCGTATAGGCTGCCAGAACCTTTCCTTTCTTCATCAGCCGGTTCACACTCTGATAGACCTTCTTCAGCGAGGCCGCCACGGGCAGTCCGTCGGGACCGTACTCCGGGCAGAGCCAAACCACAGGATGGCCCGCCCCTTTGAACTCAGGGGAGACAATATGCCCCACTTGGTCGGTGGTCACCGCAAAGGACACCAGGGTCGGCGGCACATCCAAGTCCTCAAAGGAACCGCTCATGGAGTCCTTGCCGCCGATGGCCGCAATCTCCAGCTCCTTCTGGGCCCGGAAAGCCCCCAGCAGGGCAGCCAGGGGCTGACCCCAGCGGTGCGGGTCCTTCCCCAGCTTGGGGAAGTATTCCTGGAAGCTGAGATAGGTCTCCTTCAGCCCCGCGCCGGTGGCCACCAGCTTGGAAACCGACTCCACAACCGCCAGGTAGGCCCCGTGATAGGGGCTCTTTTCTGTGATATAGGGGTTATAGCCCCAAGACATCAGGGAACAGGTGTCGGTGCTCCCCTCTTCCATGGAGATTTGATTGACCATCGCCTGAGTGGGCGTCAGTTGGTATTGACCGCCAAAAGGCATAAGGACCGTACCACTGCCAATGGTGGCGTCAAACCGTTCTGCCAGTCCCCGTTTGGAGCAGACGTTCAGGTCCCCGGCCAGGTCCAGGTAGCCCTGCCGGAACGCTGTAACCTGCTCCTTCAGAATGGACTCCGGCTGGGCTGTGACCGCGGTGATATGCTTTTCCACCCCATTGGTGTCCAGGAAAGCACGGGCAATGTCCACAATCTTCTTCCCATTCCAGGTCATGGTGAGGCGGCCCTTGCCTGTGACAGCCGCCACCACGGTGGCCTCCAGATTTTCCTGGTCAGCCAGCTCCATGAAGCGGGCCGCATCCTTCTCCTCCACCACCACGGCCATTCTCTCCTGGGATTCACTGATGGCCAGTTCCGTGCCGTCCAGGCCCTCATATTTCTTCGGTACCTTGTTCAGGTCAATCTCCAGGCCCTCGGCCAACTCGCCAATGGCCACGGAGACACCGCCGGCCCCAAAGTCGTTGCAGCGTTTGATCAGACGGGAGGCCTCCGGATTTCGGAACAGGCGCTGCAGCTTCCGCTCCTCCGGGGCGTTGCCCTTTTGGACCTCGGCACCGCAGGTCTCCAGGGATTCTGTGGTATGAGACTTGGAAGACCCCGTGGCGCCGCCGCAGCCGTCCCGGCCTGTGCGGCCGCCCAGCAGAATCACCACATCCCCCGGGGCGGGACGCTCCCGCCGGACATTGGCCGCAGGCGCCGCGGCGATGACCGCGCCAATCTCCATGCGCTTGGCCGCGTAACCAGGATGGTACAGCTCGTCCACCTGGCCTGTGGCCAGGCCGATCTGGTTGCCATAGGAGGAGTAGCCGGCGGCGGCCTTGGTGACAATGGTCCGCTGGGGCAGCTTCCCCTCCATGGTCTGCTCAATGGGCGTCAGCGGGTCCGCTGCGCCTGTCAAACGCATGGCGGAGTATACATAGGCACGGCCCGAAAGCGGGTCCCGAATGGCGCCGCCCACACAGGTGGCCGCCCCGCCGAAGGGCTCGATCTCCGTGGGGTGGTTGTGGGTCTCATTCTTAAACAGGAGCAGCCAGTCCTCTTTCCCCGCCTCGGTGTCCACCTTGATCTTGACCGTGCAGGCGTTAATCTCCTCGGACTCATCCAGCTTGGGCATTTTCCCCTGCTTTTTGAGGTACTTGGCCACAATGGTGCCGATATCCATGAGGTTGATGGGTTTGGTCCGGTTCAGTCGCTTGCGGGTATTCAGATACTCTTCATAGGTCTGCTGAAGAATGGGGCTGGCAAACTCCACCCCGTCAATGGTGGTCAGGAACGTGGTGTGCCGGCAGTGGTCCGACCAGTAGGTATCGATGACCCGCAGCTCGGTCATGGTGGGGTCCCGGTCCTCGGTGCGGAAATAGTCCCGGCAGAACCGCAGATCATCCAGGTCCATGGCCAGACCATACTCGGCCACCATGGCCTGCAGTTCCGTCTCCTCCATCTCCCGGAAGCCGGTCAGCGTCGCCACCGTCTCGGGGACAGCATAGTCCATGGCCAGGGTTTCAAAGGGCTCCAGAGAGGCCTCCCGGGCCTCCACCGGGTTAATGAGATATTTCTTAATGGACGCCACTTCCGCCGCGGTCAGCTGCCCCGTCAGATGATACACCCGGGCAGAGCGCACCAAGGGCCGCTCCCCCTGGGAGAGAATCTGGATGCACTGGGCAGCGGAGTCAGCCCGCTGGTCAAATTGTCCGGGGAGATACTCCACGGCAAAGACAATTCCCTCCTGGGGCAGTGTATCCGTCACCAGATCCAGCTGCGGTTCTGAGAGGATCGTTTTGACACTGTAATCGAAGAGCTCCGGCGTGATGTTCTCCACATCATAGCGGTTGAGCAGACGCAGTCTCTCCAGAGAAGCAATCCCCAAAAGCGTCCGGATATCGCTGGCCAAGGCATCAGCCTCCGCTGTGAGCCCTGGGCGTTTTTCTACATAGACCCGATATACCATTTATTTTACCTCTTCCTTTGCCCGCAGAGCCCGGGCACCAATGTCCTTTCGGTAGTACGCGTTCTCAAAGGTCACCTTGGCCCCCTCCCGGTAAGCCTTGTCAATGGCCTCCTGGAGGGTATCTCCCACGGCAGTAACCCCCAGGACCCGGCCGCCAGAGGTCTTGAGCACGCCCTCCTCCAGCTTGGCACCGGCCACAAAGACCTGGGCATCCAGGTCCGCGGGAATGGTGATGGGATACCCTGTCTCATAGGACTTGGGGTACCCCTGGGAGGCCAGCACCAGACAACAGGCAGACTTGTCGCTGAACTGCACCGGGGTCTCCGAGAGCGTGCCCTTGGCAGTGGCCTCCATGATGGTCAGCAAATCACTCTCCAGCAAGGGGAGAACCACCTGGGTCTCCGGGTCCCCAAAGCGGCAGTTGTACTCAATCACCTTGGGGCCCTTCTCCGTGAGCATCAGGCCAAAATAGAGACAGCCTCGGAAGGTCCGGCCCTCCTGATTCATGGCCCGCATGGTGGGCAGGAAAATGGTCTCCATACACACCTTGGCCACGTCCTCGGTGTAGTAAGGATTGGGGGCAATGGTGCCCATGCCGCCGGTGTTGGGCCCGGTGTCCCCATCCCCAATGCGTTTATGGTCCATGGAGGAGACCATGGGAACGACCACCTTGCCATCGGTAAAGGAGAGAACCGAGACCTCGGGGCCCGTCAGGAACTCCTCGATGACAATGTGGCTGCCGCTCTCTCCAAAGATTTTGTCCTCCATGCAGGCGCGCACTGCCGCCACCGCCTCCTGGCGTGTCATGGCCACGGTGACGCCTTTGCCCAGGGCCAGGCCATCGGCCTTAACCACAGTGGGGATGGGGGCGGTCTTTAGATAGTCCAGCGCCTCGTCCATGTTGTCAAAAACCCGGTATTCGGCGGTGGGAATGTGATACTTCTTCATCAGGTCCTTGGAAAAGACCTTGCTCCCCTCCAGAATGGCAGCCGCTTTGTTGGGGCCAAAGCAGGCAATTCCCGCCTCTTCCAGCAGATCCACTGCCCCCAGGACCAGGGGATCGTCCGGGGCCACCACCGCAAAATCAATGGCGTTGTCCTTGGCAAAGGTTGTGATGCCCGCCAGGTCTTTCGCCCCAATGCCGGTGCAGATGGCATCGGCGGCGATGCCGCCATTGCCGGGAGCGGCGTAAATCTCCGTCACCCGAGGGCTTTTTTTCAAGCTTTTGATGATAGCGTGCTCTCGGCCGCCGCCGCCTACCACAAGAATTTTCATAGGGACCTCCTCTGCCTCAGTGATGGAACAGGCGCATGCCGGTAAAGGCCATGACCATGTGATATCGGTTTGCTGTCTCGATGACGTTGTCATCCCGGATCGAACCGCCGGGCTCCACAATGTAGGAGACACCGGACTTTCTGGCCCGCTCCACATTGTCCCCGAAGGGGAAGAACGCATCGCTGCCCACGGTAACACCGGTCTGGGTCGCAATCCATTCCTTTTTCTCCTGGGCTGTAAGGGGTTCCGGCTTCACCTTAAATTTGGTCTGCCATACACCTTCCCGCAGCACATCCTCATACTCATCGGACAGGTACACGTCAATGGCGTTGTCCCGGTCCGGACGGCGGAGGGTATCCAGGAACTGGAGACCCAGAGCTTTGGGGTGCTGGCGAAGATACCAGTTGTCCGCCTTGTTCCCCGCCAGGCGGGTGCAGTGGATGCGGCTTTGCTGGCCCGCCCCCACGCCGATGGCCTGTCCGTTCTTTACATAGCAGACGGAATTGGACTGGGTGTATTTCAATGTAATCAGGGCCACAATCATGTCGATTTTGGCCTGATCCGGAAGGGTTTTATTCTCTGTCACCAGGTTGGTCAGCAAAGACGCATCAATTTTGAAGTTATTGCGTCCCTGCTCGAAGGTGATGCCAAAGACATCCTTGTGTTCCTGCACCGCAGGAACGTAGGCCGGGTCAATTTTCACAATATTGTATCCGCCCTTTTTCTTGGACTTTAAGATTTCCAAGGCTTCCGGGGTATAGTCGGGGGCGATGATCCCGTCAGAGACCTCCGGCTTCAGATAGGCCGCCGTGGCGGCATCACAGGTATCGCTCAGGGCTGCCCAGTCACCATAGGAGCACAGGCGGTCCGCCCCCCGGGCCCGGATATAGGCGCAGGCCATGGGGGTCAGCTCGGCCTGCGGGTCTACAAAGTAGATGGCCCGGTCGGTCTGACTGAGGGGCAGCCCCACCGCCGCGCCGGCGGGAGAGACGTGCTTAAAGGACGCCGCCGCCGGCAGTCCCGTGGCCTCCTTGAGCTCCTTCACCAGCTGCCAGGAATTCAGGGCGTCCATAAAGTTGATGTACCCGGGTTTGCCATTGAGCACCTCAATGGGCAGGTCCCGGCCGTCATTGACAGAAATACTGGCTGGCTTCTGGTTGGGATTGCAGCCATACTTCAGTTCCAGTTGTTTCATCGTTCGCTCCCCCGCTTATTGATTTTTATTCAGAATGATCTCTTGGTACGTCCCAGAAGCCAAATCGGTAAATCGGACATACAGCGAAATCTTATTCTCCTGGTTCAGATGATCCCAAATCCCGTGGGCAAACTCCTCCATGGTGCCGGAAATGGTCACCCGCTCTGGTTCCCCTTGGAACGTGGGGATGGGGGTTCCATCGCAGACATAAGTGTGGAGAAAATGACCCACCCCGGCCAGGGCAGGATACTCAAAGGTGTAGCGGGCACAGGCACTGCCCTGGGCATCCGCACTCTTCAGAATCGACAGCTTATAACTGCCGTCCGGGGAGAGCAGTCCGGAAATGCGGGGGGTCCAGTTGGGCCCATCCGGTTCAAATTCCCGGGTCCGCAGCGCCTGCTCCATGGGAAGGCCCCGTTCCAGGAAGGACCGGATGGTGTCCGTCTGGTCCCCGTTGGTGACAATGAGTCCCCGTCCCATCTGACGAACGGGGTGATAGATAATGAGACTGGGGTCAGCCAGCTTGGCCGGGTCGTAGGCCTCGGTACGGAGTCCATCGGGCTCCTTGACGAAAATCCGGTTCCGGCTGTTTTCGCTGCGGCCCATGATGAAATACGCCGCCACCGACTGTTTTCCGTCGGCTGTGTTTCCCAGCACAATCCCTCGTCCCGGGTAGGAATTGGCGGCCAGCAGGGCCGTCAGGTCGTGGGTTTCATAGACGTTCATTGGTCCTTCTCCCTCCTGATCTCCTCTGATATCATCTGGGTGGCCTGGGGCAGCAGCTTCCACTCCGCCTGCTCCATCACCCGCCTTTGCAGTGTCTCTGGGGTATCCCCCGGCTGAATCTCCACCGCCTTCTGAAGGAGAATCTCTCCCCCATCCGGCACCTCGTTGACAAAGTGGACCGTGGCACCGGTGACCTTCACCCCGTAGTCCAACGCGGCCTGGTGTACCTTTAGACCATAGAATCCCTTTCCACAGAACGCGGGAATCAAGGAGGGATGGACATTGAGAATCCGCCGGGGCCACCGGCTGGTAAAGTCCGCGCTGAGAATGCTCATAAAGCCCGCCAGGACAAGCAGTTCCACGCCGTGGTCGGACAGTGCCTGGGAAATGGCCGCTTCAAAAGCCGCTTGGCTTCCCAGTGCCTTTCGGCTGCACACCACAGCGGGAACCCCGGCCTGGGCAGCCCGGGTCAGGGCATAGGCGCTGTCGTTGCTGGAGATGACCAGGACGATCTCTCCATCTGTCAGCACCCCCTCCCTCTGGGCGTCCAGCAGGGCCTGCAGATTGGTGCCCCCACCGGAGACCAGCACGGCAATCTTTGTTTTTACCATAGGATGACACCCTCGTCGCCGGCGACAATTTCGCCCAGACGAACGGGCTGTTCCCCAGCGGCTTGCAGAACCTCCATGGCCTTCTCCGCCTCTTCCCGGGCCACCACCACCGTCATACCGATGCCCATGTTGAAGGTGTTGAACATCTCCCGGCGGGGAACACTGCCGGCCTTCTCAATGAGGGTGAAGATGGGCAGCACTGGCACATTGGCTTCCTTGATCTTGGCTGTCATCCCCTGGGGCAAGCTGCGGGGAATGTTCTCATAGAATCCGCCCCCTGTGATATGGGAGACAGACTTGATCTGCACCTGCTCCATGAGGGCCAGGATGCTCTTTACATAGATACGGGTGGGGGTCAGCAAGGTCTCTCCCAGAGACCGGCCGCCCAGGGCCTCCACCGGCGCCTTCAGGTCAGCGTGCTCCACATCCAGGACCTTCCGGACCAGGGAAAAGCCGTTGGAATGAACCCCAGAGGAGGGCAGGCCCAGAATCACATCTCCGGGCTGGATGGTGGTTTTGTCAAACACCTTCGCCTTATCCACCACACCCACAGAAAATCCGGCCAGATCATACTCATCCACCGGATAGAAGCCCGGCATCTCGGCGGTTTCCCCGCCGATGAGAGATACCCCGGACTGCACGCATCCCTCGGCCACGCCGGAGACAATGTCCGCAATCTTCTCCGGGATATTCTTGCCGCAGGCAATATAGTCCAGGAAGAAAAGGGGCTTGGCCCCCACGCAAATAATATCGTTGACACACATAGCCACACAGTCGATGCCCACTGTGTCATGTTTGTCCATCAAAAACGCCAGCTTCAGCTTGGTTCCCACCCCATCGGTGCCGGAGACCAAAACAGGACGGGAAATCCCCGTCAGGTCCAGTTCAAACAGGCCGCCAAATCCACCGATGTCAGACAGGGCGCCCGCCGTCATGGTCTTGGCGATGTGGGTTTTCATGAGCTCCACGGCCCGATAGCCAGCGGTAATGTCCACGCCCGCTGCGGCGTAACTGTCCGATCTTGATTGCATATTCATCGCGTTTATTCCTTTCCGTTCCAACAGTAGGTACATACCTTGCAGGGCTCCAATCCGATGGCCTCAATGAGCTTGTCCAGGGACTGATACTCCAGAGAGGTAAAATGGAGCTTTTCACAGATGGTTTCCCGGAGTTTTTTACCCCGGTCGGTGTTGGGGTCGCTGTACTCCTCCAGGTGCTTATCTCCCTCTTCTCCCTCCAGCTCATAGACTGTGCGGCGGGCCAGCAGTTCCATGGGGGAGCGGCTGGTGGAGAAATTCAGGAACTTACATCCATACATAATGGGAGGACAGGCCGAGCGGATATGAACCTCCTTGGCGCCATTGGCGTAGAGAAACTCCACCGTCTCCCGGAGCTGGGTTCCCCGCACGATGCTGTCATCCACAAAGAGCAGCTTTTTCCCCTCAATGAGATCGTGCACAGGAATCTGCTTCATTTTCGCCACCCGGTCCCGTTCCTTCTGGTTGGTGGGCATAAAGCTCCGGGGCCAGGTGGGGGTATACTTGATAAAGGGCCGGGCAAAGGGAATGCCGCTCTCATTGGCATAGCCAATGGCGTGGGGGGTGCCGGAATCGGGCACCCCGCTGACATAATCGATATCCTGGGCCACCCCTTTCTCCCGGTCGGTCTTGGCCAAGCTCACCCCGTTGCGGTTGCGCATGACCTCCACGTTCACGCCCTCATAGTTGGAGTTGGGGTAGCCGTAATAGGTCCACAGAAAGGCGCAGACCTTCATCTCTTTTTCCGCCGGCAGGAGGGTCTCCCAACCACGCTCCGTGATCTTCACCACTTCTGCCGGACCCAGCTCATAGGCGTCATGGTAGCCCATCTTCTGGTAGGCAAAGGACTCAAAGGCCACACAGCAGCCCTCGTCATCCTGTCCCACATGAATGGGCAAACGGCCAAATTTATCCCGGCCAGCGATGAGGCAGTCCGGCGTCATAATTAAGACGGATACCGTCCCCTCCACCATCTCCTGGGCGTAGCGGATTCCCTCGGCAATGGTGGGCCGCTGGCTGATCAAAGTAGCCACCAGCTCATTGGAATTAACCCGTCCGCCGCTCATGGCCTCAAAGTGGCCGTCAGCCTGATCCAGCAGCTGCTGAATCAGCTGATCTTCATTTTTGATGACCCCCACCACGCAGATGGCGTAGGTTCCGTGGACCGAGCGGACCAGCAGAGGCTGCGGGTCCGTGTCGCTGATGCTGCCAATACAGCACTTGCCCACCATTTCCCCCACCGTCCTGTCAAACTTGGTGCGGAAGGGGGCGTTTTCAATGTTATGGATCTCCCGCTGGAATCCCAGTTCCGGGTCCCAGGCAGCCATACCGCCCCGGCGGGTTCCCAAGTGCGAATGATAGTCTGTCCCAAAATAGACATCCAACACCACGTCCCGGCTGGAGATAGCGCCGCAAAAACCACCCATGGTTCATTCCTCCATTTCTGATATGCCCTTAGTTGAATTTTGCCTCAACTCCGGCGTTTTTCTCCAAAACCTTCTGGGATTCCGCAGCCCTGGCCTGACGGATCTTCTCTGCCAGCGCCATATCTGAAACTGCTAAAATCTGGATGGCCAGCAAGGCCGCGTTGGCCGCCCCGTCAATAGCCACGGTGGCCACAGGGATTCCTGTGGGCATCTGCACCGTGGACAGCAGCGCGTCCAGCCCGTCCAAGGTGGAGGATTTGACGGGAATCCCAATCACCGGCAGCGTGGTGTTGGCCGCCAGCGCCCCTGCCAGATGCGCCGCCTTCCCCGCGGCCGCGATGATCGCCCCAAATCCGTTCTCCTGGGCTGTCCGGGCAAACTCCCCTGCTTGGACTGGGGTCCGGTGGGCAGAGTACACGTGGACCTCATAGGGAACCCCGTATTCCTTGAGCTTGTCAATGGCTTTCTCCACAACAGGCAAATCACTGTCGCTGCCCATGATAACGCCTACTTTTTTCATACAAACCATCCTCTCTTTTCCATGATTGATCAGGCCCTCTTTGTTTTTATCCTACGAAAAAAAGGCAGTCCAATTCCCTTTGTGTGAAAATTGAACTGCCCAGACGGTCGGCCGCAACTATGCTTTTTGCTCCCTGTGGTTCTCCCACTTCCGTCAGTCACAAAAAGTTCTTGATTTTACACGTTCGATTATACTATAACCACGCTGGTTTCGCAAGCGATAGATTGTAAAGGTTTGCGCATTTTCCCCTTTCTCCTCTGTACAATCTTTCTTCTCCAAGAATCAAAGAATCCCATGGAACACCTTCCTGTTCCATGGGATTCTTGTTTCCAATTTATTTCGGTTCTTCCAGAGATTTTCCCTTGGCAAAATACTCCTTGGTACATTTGACCACCACGCCGGACAAAAGGGCCAGCGCAATCAGGTTGGGCAGAGCCATCAGCCCGTTCAGCGTGTCGGCAATATTCCAAACCAACTCCAAATCAACTGTGGCACCTACCACAATCATTAGGACATAGATGACCTGATAGGGTCTGATGGCCTTAGACCCGAAGATGAACTCACAGCAACGCGAGCCATAAAGCGCCCACCCCAGGATCGTAGAAAAGGCAAAGAGCGCCAGTGCCACTGCAATCACCAATGCGCCGCCTTTCTGGGTGAACAGGGTACCCAGCGCCTCAGACACCAGAGAAATTTCGCCTGTCACACCATAATTCAAATCAATCCCCGAGCAGAGCAGCGTCAAACCGGTAAGGCTGCAGATGATGATCGTATCCATAAAGACTTCAAAAATGCCATAGAGCGCCTGCTTGACAGGTTCCCGCTCAGACGTGGTGGCATGGGCCATGGGCGCAGTACCCAAACCGGCCTCATTGGAGAAAATCCCCCGTTTCATCCCCCAGCTGATGACCAGGAACATGGAGCCCACAGCACCGCCTGTCACACCATTGGGTGTAAAAGCCCCCACAAAAATGTCGTGAAATACTGTGGGCAGGCTGGAGGCATTGTAAAGAATGATCGCCAGGCACGCTAAAATATAGACCACCGCCATACAAGGCACCAGCTTCTCCGTCACCGCACCCAGACGCTTTACTCCACCAAAGAGGACCACTGCCGCCAAGATCGCCAGCACAATGCCCAACACCAGGTTCAGGGTGGCTTCTCCACTGAAATCAGGATTAAACGCCAGAACTGCTGTGTGAATGGAACCCACAATATTGCCCGCCTGAATGGCATTGCCCGTGCCCAGCGCAGCCAGTGCAGCAAAAACACAGAAGATGATGCCCAGCCATTTCCAGTTCTTCCCCAAGCCGTTCTTAATGTAATACATGGGGCCGCCTACCCAGTCTCCGTACTTGTTCCGCTCCCGGAACTTCACCGCCAGAAGCACCTCGGAATACTTGGTGGCCATACCAATCAGGGCTGTCACCCACAGCCAAAACAGTGTACCCGGTCCGCCCAAGGTAACCGCCGTGGTGATTCCGGCGATGTTTCCGGTGCCAACCGTACCGGCCAACGCCGTCGAAACCGCCTGAAACGGGGTGATCTCCCCCTCCCCCGCATGGGTCCTTTTGAAAATCTTCCCAATGGTATTCTTCATGGCGTAGCCGAATTTCCGGAACTGCAGCCCCTTATTCCGTACGGTCATGAGAATACCGACGCCAATGAGCAGAATCAGCATGGGGGCCCCCCATACAAAGCTGTTCACCGCGCCGTTGATTTGTGCAATCAATTCCATACGCTTCTCCCTTTTTCGTTTTTGACGGATTGCCGGCTGTTTCCCCTCAATTTGTAAATTTTTGCCAAGCTCCCGTCTTTTTCAAATTGCGAAAGTAGTATACTATATCAGCATTTCTTTCTACAATCCACAAATTGTAGCGTTTTTTTTCGATTTTCGACATCTCGTCTGTGCAAGATGTTTCAAAACAGCATGCAAATTAGGACGATTCCCCCTATCATGCGCTCCCTCCCAAGTCCCAGAAAATTTCCATCTAAAAAATCCGCAGGACAACTATGTTGTCCTGCGGATCGAAATTCTTTCCTCTAAAAAAGATTACTTATTTACTTTTTCAGAAAAGTGCCGTTTGGTTTCCCGGACCACAACACCGGACAGGCCAACCAACGCAATCAGGTTGGGGATTGCCATCAGGCCGTTCAGGGTGTCAGCGATACTCCAAGCCAGGCTCAGTTCCATCGTCGCGCCGACGAAGATGATCACCAAGAAGATGATCTGATAGGGCTTAATCGCCTTAGAGCCAAAGAGGAATTCGCAGCACCGGGTGCCATACAGCGCCCAGCTCAGGATGGTGGAGAACGCAAACAGCGCCAGACCCACAGCGATGATAATTGCGCCGCCCTTCTGGGTGAAGACAGATCCCAACGCCTGGGCGTTCAACGCAGTGGTTCCTTCCGTACCAATGTTCAGATTCAGCGCACCGCCCTCGGCCGCACACAGAATGGTCAGGCCGGACAGAGAGCAGATCACGATGGTGTCCATGAACACTTCAAAAATGCCATACAGGCCCTGCTTTACAGGATCGGTCTCAGAGGTTGCCGCATGAGCCATAGGCGCAGAACCAAGGCCGGCCTCGTTGGAGAACACGCCGCGTTTCACGCCCCAAGTGATAACCAGAATAACAGAACCTACTGCACCGCCTGTCACGCCTTCAGGGGAGAAAGCGCCGGTGAAAATTTTGGAAAACACAGCAGGCAGATAGGCTCCATAGTACACCAGCACGATCACGCATGCCACAATGTATACCACAGCCATGAAGGGAACCAGCTTCTCCGTCACCGCGCCCAGACGCTTAATGCCGCCGAACAGAACGATTGCGGTCAGCACCACCAGAATCAGACCCAGCACCACATTCACTGTGGACTGTCCACTGAAATCAGGGTTAAAGGAAAGGATTACGGTGTTGACAGAGTCGGTGATATTGCCCACCTGAACCGCGTTACCGATGCCAAAGGCGGCCAGAGCGGCAAAGATACAGAAGATAGCACCCAGCCACTTCCAATTTTTGCCCAAACCGTTCTTGATGTAGTACATCGGGCCGCCTACCCAGTCGCCATACTTATTCTTTTCCCGGAACTTCACCGCCAGAAGAACCTCGGAATATTTGGTGGCCATACCAATCAGAGCTGTAATCCACAGCCAAAAGATGGTGCCAGGGCCGCCCAAGGTGACCGCGGTGGTGATACCCGCAATGTTACCGGTGCCCACCGTGCCGGCCAGCGCCGTACTCATCGCCTGGAAGGGAGTAATTTCGCCTTCTTTTGCTTCCCCCTTCTTAAAGATTTTACCAATGGTGTTCTTCATGGCATAGCCGAACTTCCGGAACTGGACGCCTCTGTTGCGGATGGTCAGCAAAATGCCGCCGCCCACCAGAAGGACCAGCATGGGGACGCCCCAGACAAAGCCATTGATTGCACTGTTAATACTTGCGATCAATTCCATGCAAATCTCTCCTTTTCTCAATTCTCTTCGCTCGAACTGCAAATGTCCGCCTCTGAGATCACAAAACGGAGTGCCGCAAGACCGCAGCACTCCGTTCAAAAGTTCCATTCAAATAGGGCTCTTTACTTCGTTTTTTGCACTGTAAATTCGTCCTATGAGTCTGTCCTTTTGCCTGAGAGTCTTGGTCTTGCCCCTTCGGCCCCTGCAATACGCAGATGTCTCCAGATTGCCATCCATCCGCGGCACCGGTTCCCTCCCTTCTCCTTACCATTTTATTTCCAGGAGTGGAAATGGATACCAGCCACCGAAGAATTCATCTGACGGGATTCACTTTGCAAGATTCATTTTAATCTTGTTTTGCCAAAAAAGCAAGCCTTAATCAATTCTTAATTTAATTTTCTCTTCTCAGACCCGAAAATTTGTTGTTTTCAACTGAAACTAATCAAAGTGTCAAAGCATGTTTTATAGAAACCGCCTGCCTCACTTTGTCAACAATTCCCTCTGTTGTCAAGGAATACGCCTCCAGAACTTTTTGTGCCGCGCCGGAACGTCCAAATTCATCCGCCACACCGTGACGGACAACAGGAACCGGGCATGCAGACGAAAGATATTCCGCCACCGCGCTGCCCAAGCCCCCAATCACGTTGGCTTCCTCTGTCGTTACAACACAGCCGGTCTCCCGTGCTGCTGTCAAAAGGATCTCTGTATCCAGGGGCTTCAGCGTATGCATGTCGATGACCCGAACGGAGATTCCCTCTCCTGCCAGCTGTTCCGCCGCCTGCAGGGCCATCTGCACCATCATACCCACAGCTACCACGGTAACATCCTGTCCGTCCCGGAGCAACGCCCCCTTGCCAATGGCAAACTGGTATCCCTCCACACGATCTGTCACCGTCTCCACTGCCAGGCGTCCCAAACGCATATAGGCCGGTCCTTCATAAGCCAAAAGCGCCCGGACCGCCTCCCGCATCTCATAGCCGTCGCAGGGGCACAAAACCGTCATATTGGGAATGGCACGCATAATGGCCAGATCCTCAATGCACTGATGGGTTGCCCCGTCCTCTCCAACAGACAATCCGCCATGGGAACCCACCACTTTCACATTCAGGCCAGGATACGCCACACTGTTGCGCACCTGTTCCCAAGCCCGTCCAGCGGCAAACATCGCGAAGGAATTGACGAAGGGTTTCTTTCCACAGGTGGCCAGTCCAGCAGCCACCCCCACCATATTGGCCTCCGCGATCCCCATATCAAAAAAACGGTCAGGGTGGGCTGCGGCAAACTCTTTGGTCATTGTGGAGCCAGACAGGTCAGCATCCAAAACCACCAGATTCGGCTCCTGATCCGCCAGTTCCACCAGTGCCTTGCCATAAGCGGCACGGGTCGCAATTTTCTCTGCCATCTTACTTCCCCTCCTTTTCCGCCAAGGCAGCGGCCAGCTCCTGCCGCGCCTGCTGATACTGTTCCGCGTTGGGGGCCTTGCCATGCCATCCAGCCTGGTTCTCCATAAAGGAAACCCCCTTGCCTTTGATCGTTTTGGCCAAAATCATAGTCGGCGCTCCGGTGAGCGTTTTCGCCTGTGCAAACGCCGCCGTTAACCCAGCCAGATCATGGCCGTCCACGGAAAGGACATGCCAGCCAAATGCTTTCAGCTTCTGATCCAGCGGCTCTGTGGGCATAACATCCGCTGTCTTTCCATCAATCTGCAGACCATTGACATCAATGACCGCGCAGAGGTTGTCCAATCTGTATTTGGCTGCGCTGAGGAAAGCTTCCCAAACCTGTCCTTCCTCCACCTCTCCATCTCCTAAAACTGTATAAACCCGATACGCTTTCTTGTCCATCTTCCCGGCCAGCGCCATGCCAACTGCCGCGGAAATCCCCTGCCCCAGAGAACCCGTGGACATATCTACTCCTTTGACATGGTTCATCTCCGCGTGCCCGGACAGATGGCCCTCCACGCTGCGGAATAGCGCCAAATCCTCCTCGGGAAAATACCCTTTCTGCGCCAAGATTGGGTAAAGCGCAGGTGTGCAATGCCCTTTAGACAAAACAAAGCGATCCCGATCCGGGTCCGCAGGGTTCTTGGGATCTACATTCATTACCTCAAAATAGAGAACCGTCAGGATGTCCATGGCAGAAAAAGAACCCCCCAGGTGCCCCGACGCACAATGGTACACCATGTCCAACCCCAGAAGCCGTCCCTTCGCCGCAACGGTCTCCAGCGTGCGTATTTCTGTTTTCATATCGTTGCCTCCTCCAACAAGCCACAGGAATCTACAATCAGTTACAGTGTAACACGGAAATTTTCTTTGGTCAATTCTCTTTCTCGCCTTGCAATTTTTGTTTGTTTCCTTTATAATGTTTTTCGTTCCTCTCCTTCACACGAGGTAGCTTTGGTTCCTATCCGGGTGTAGCGCAGTTGGTAGCGCGCCTGCTTTGGGAGCAGGATGCCGGGAGTTCGAGTCTCCCCACTCGGACCACGGGTAAGTCTGTATAGGACTTACCCGTTTTTTAATTTTTTGTAAAAGGAAAGTTCAAAATCCCTATCATTCCCAGGTTCCAAGAAAGGCCCGGAGACTTTGATAATCTTTTGCTGATCGGTTTTGAAAAAAACATGTGGAGGATCAGAATCACCTGGACCGCATGGTCCACTTCTTCCTATACGACTATCGCTTTGAGCGGGTGTGGAAGAATCCGGACAACGACATTGAAAAACTGTCCCGCCACCGTGCGGTGCTTTCGCCAGATTTCAGTATGTACCTGGAGATGGCGTCTGTCATGCAGCTTTACAACGTATTTCGCAATCGCTGGTGCGGCGCTTACTGGGCATCCAAAGGGATTCGCGTGATTCCTACCGTCAACTGGGGCGATGAATCCACATTTGATTTCTGCTTTGAGGGGATTGAAAAAGGAAGCGTTGTTGCCGTCTCCACTTATATGGCCTCAGAGCACGACAACCGCTGCGACCAGAAAGAATGGTTCATGGCAGGCTACAACGAAATGCTGCGGCATATTGAGCCGGAAAAAATCATCTGTTACAATACACCGTTTCCCGAAATGCAGGGCAATCTCATCTATGTCGATTACGAACGCAGTTCTTGGCGGTATCTAAACTACGAGCGTTCATTCCCAAAAGAAGAGTTGGATGCGTTCAAAATGGATGGTGCACCAATCGGGAATCGTGATACAATAGAACCGTACCTGATTGGAAAAGGCGGAGGCAGCGCATACGGCGGAGCGTGGAAACCGTCTAAGCCGGATGATGGACGTTTTATAGGTGAACCCGGCAGTATCAACCACACAACAGATCGTAACGGGAATTTAAGAGAAACTAAAATCGGTGCAGACGGAAGGGCAGTCAAGGAGCGGCACTACTCAGATCACGGCAGTCCCAAACAACACTCTATTCCTCACGACCATACCATTTCATGGGAAGGAAACCGACCAAACTGGGGCAAAGCAGAAAACTATTGGGATGGAGATATTCCTGATTTCAAGTCATATTGGAGGTATGATATGTCCTATCACATTTTAAAATCTCAAAATTCACTGGAAGATAACCGTTTTAAATCGATCAGCGATTTCAAGTGGTGTATGAAATGTGGTGGAGAAGTAGAAATCGAATGGAACGGCATTCATTATGGCATTATCCGATATGGGACAGATGATAAAATCACAATCTATGTTTGGAATCGTCCTGAAACGGAATGCTGCTTTGACACCGCTGATGATGCGTTGGAGTATATGGTTGGTTCAGACCGCTTGCGTGATGTGATTACACGTGTTACAGTTTTGGATCGTACAATTTGAGATAAGAACCTCTTGCTGCGCTAAAACCATTGATATGACTGGATCTTTCCAAGTCCTATAATTACACTCGGACCACTTTTTACTGAAAAACCGCCTATTTAGGTGGTTTTTCTGCGTTTTCCCCTGCAGTTTGTCATTATGATTCCCTTGAGGTTGCTTTAAGGATTATGCGCGAAAGATATATAGATAGAAAATAATGGAACAATATCAGTATCTCGCCTATTATAAAACAGTAGAATTGGATGGATTTTATTCCTCTCAATATTGTAAGTGGATATCGTGGTTCAGTTGCCGCGGGAAGAAATTTCTGGGAAGGCAAACACCAAAACAATTCCCACATCCCGGTATCTGATGCGATTGTGGCGCTATACCAGGATGAAACAGCCAGAATTACCAGCGTATTTCTAACTACAAAGCGCCTGGATGATTTCGGTATCACGAAGCACGAGACATTGACCCTAGTTTTGCGGGTGCCCACCAGCCACGCCCCAGCTACCGTCAACTCCATCCTGGCCGCCGTCAATGGTTTCTTTCGCTTCATGGGTTGGAAGGACATCGCTGTAAAGCTGTTGAAGATACAAAAGGCCCTCTTCTGCGATGAACGCCGGGAGCTGACTCGCGCGGAGTATGCCCGGCTGGTCAGCGCAGCTCAGAAGGTGGGCAATGAGCGGCTGTCCCTGGTCATGCAGACCATCTGCGCCACTGGTACCCGCGTGTCCGAGCTGCGCTTTATCACCGTTGAGGCCGTGACTACGGGGCGGGCCGAGATCTGCAACAAGGGCAAACGCCGCACGGTCTTCCTCCCGGGCCGGCTACGCCGGCTGCTGCGGAAATACCTTCAGAAGCAAAAAAAGACCGCCGGAGCGGTATTCACCACCCGGACGGGCAGGCCGTTGGACCGGTCAAATATCTGGCGGGATATGAAAGCCCTCTGCGAGAGCGCGGACGTGGAACCAGGCAAGGTATTCCCCCTCAATCTGCGTCATTTATTCGCAAGGACCTACTACTCTTTGGAAAAAGACCTGTCCCGGATGGCGGACATTCTGGGCCATTCCAGCGTGAACACCACCCGTATCTATACCATGGAGAGTGGCGGCGTCCATCAGCGGCAGTTGGAGCGCATGGGGCTGATTATCACATAGTTCTCCTTCTAAGGAAGCAAACCCAGCGTAATGGCGCTCTCCTCCAGTCATTTTTCCAAAACTATCCTTTCTGCACAGCGGAAGAGGTGCTGCGCGCTGCCCACACCGGAAGGCCGGCCTTTGAAGCGCAATTTCTGCTCACCGAAGAGCAGCTCGGATCTTTCTGGGCCTCTCTGCTGCCCAAGCTGCCACGCTATGAGGCATGCAAACCCTGGCCCAACTGGCTTTTTCAGACGGTGGATGGCCTAAGCCAGATCGCATGCTTTTTTTCCGGCGAGGGCAGCCCGGCCCAGTTGGATGCCCTTCAGAACGCCTTGAATTCCCATTGGCGCGCTTATCCCATTCTCCAGCCAGATCGCGCTGCGCTGGAGGCCGCAGTCCGTCGGTGGGATTTCTCAGAAAATGAGTGGATCTGCCGCGACCTGTTGATTGCCGCCTTTCCTGACACAGTCGGCCGCTGGACGGTAGAGGAACTTTTGAAGATGGACACCATGGAACTTTTGCTCGAGACTGGCGAGCAAGATCCCAACACCGCCATTCAGATGATGAAATTGCTGCTGGACACAGCAGAGGAACACCTCCAGGAAACGGAGGCCGCTGAACAACTGCTCGGAAACGATCTATATGATTTCTGTCAGAATGAAAGCATTCAGCCCAAGCTCCTGGCGCAGCTCAAGCAGGACGACCGCTTGGCACGGCAGCTATTTCAAAGTGCTTACGCAGACAGCCCTCAGGAAGAATTGATTGCAGCATGTGACCGGTTGGGAGAGCAGACGCTGAAAGCGCATCTTCAGACGCTCTTAGACCAAAATCCTTTTTGCTGAAGGGGCATTGTCTTGCCCCTTTGTCCCTGCCTCTCTGCACTTCACGAAGATGAACCATATCAGAGGAAAAACAGGAGTATTTATGAAAGAATCTGCACTGCGTGATTTGATCGCACAGAAAATTTCTCAATTAAAACCGGGATTGACCTTGCTTCAAAAAGAGCAGTATATCCCGGGTGAGCACGGCACGAAGAGCTTCATCGACCTATATGCCAGGGATGAGAAGGGGCGCCATGTTCTGATTGAATTGAAACGCAGCAATACCGCTGCGCGGCAAGCACTCCATGAAGTCAGCAAATATGTAGAACAAGTCAAGCAGCACTTTGGCGCAAAGGATTCCGAGATATTCGCGATCATTGCTTCCACCGAATGGGGAGAGCTGCTTCTCCCCTTTTCTCGTTTTTGTGAGGACGCCGGTTTTTCCATCGAAAAAATACAGATTGACGTAACGGAGGATCATTCTGACTGTCAGGCCCGCCCTATATCGCCTCTTGCAACCATCCGGGGGCGGCTCATCGCACCATGGCATCACATCTATTGGTACACGGACAAAGATGCCCTTCAAAGAGGGATTGCTGCCATTGAAGGGGCGTACAGCGCGAAGGGAATTGACGACTATGTGATCGTTTCCTTTTACCTGCCGGATCCCTCTCCCCCGGAAGAGCGACGTGCCGCCCTGCTGTCTGAGGTTGCAAATATGCTGAAGGTTCCACAGGCGTCGCTGTTCGCCTCGCTTGCCAGCTTCTCCCCTCCAACCTATGAGTACATGGCATACGCCGCTGTCCAAATGCTCCCGGACGAAACATGCCTGCAGATCATTTCCTGTGACGAAGCTCTTTTCGAGGAAGCACAGAACGCCATTCTCCTCATGCCCAAGGGACCGGCGTTGACGTTCTCGCAGCTCATAAAAAAATATTACCATGGCAGTCTTGCCGCCCTGCTTGAAACCGTGACCTGGGGCGGCAGGGACGAGCGGGACAGCTATCTTGTCGAAGATCTTGGCGCCCAGTATCAGTCCTACCGATTTGATATTTTACACGGCACCGCCACTGGGTTTTTTACCCTCCAAGACGCCAAATGGCGCCCTTGCGGCCCAGTTGCTCTGCCTGTATTGTTCCAAATATATGCCGAGAAAAACCAATCACTTGTCCGAGAGATCCTTGAAACAATAAAGCCGCACGATCGAGGGACTTTTTTCGAATGCCATCCTGCAAACCCATAAAAACTTTTGACAACCGCCTGGAAATGGACTATTGTCAAGATAGCTCTCTTGAAATCCACTCCGCCCTGAACACCAGCTCCCTTTGCCGTGCGGGGCAACTCAATGGAGGAACAATATCATGCAGACTGCAACTGACCTGAGAAACCTGCTGGCCAGAATCGACCGGAAGGGCTACCCGGCCTACAAAGACACCAAAGGCGCATACCAATTCCCGGACTATGTGCTGTCCATCGACCATGTACAGGGGGACCCCTTTGCCGCCCCCTCCAAAGTCAGTATTCACGTGAGGGGAAGCGCTGCGGCTTTTCCTCCGTCCCTCTACCGAACTCCTGTTCAGCGGATCGCGCTTCAGGATGCGCTGACCCGTCGGTTCGCCCGGCAGGCGGAAGCCGTGTCCTTCCGGGCCAAGGGCTCGGGACACAGCGGGCAGATCTCGGTCAGCCGCTGCGGGCAGGAGGTCTTGGAGCGCACCGCCTGCTGTCTGGACCCCACGCACGGTGATCTCTGCCTGCGCCTGGAGGTGGGGTTCCCCGCCCAGGGGCGGACCATTCAGGCCCGGGAACTGGAAAAAATTCTATTTGACTTTCTTCCCCAGTGTATCCATGCCACCCTGTTCTATCGGAACTTAGACAGCAAACAGCTGCAGGCCGTGGCGGATCTGGCGGAGGATCAGCAGTACATTCGGGACGCCCTGCCCCAGATGGGCCTGTGCGCCTTTGTGGCCAACGGAAGCATTCTGCCCCGGGCCTCCGGCGTCTCTGCCCGTTCCATGAAGAACGGCGTGGCCTTCCAGTCTCCGCCGGAACTGGCGGTCACCCTGGACCTGCCCCACCGGGGACAGATCACCGGCATGGGCATTCCAACGGGCATCACCTTGATTGTGGGAGGCGGCTACCACGGCAAGTCCACCCTGCTGGAGGCGCTGGAGTTGGGGGTCTACAACCACATCACCGGGGACGGCCGGGAGTATGTGATCACCGAAGACACTGCCATGAAAATCCGGGCTGAGGATGGCCGAAGCATCCGACGCACAGACATTTCCCAGTGGATCAGCAACCTGCCCAACGGCAAGGACACCACGGCCTTTTCCACGGAAGACGCCAGCGGCAGCACCTCCCAGGCGGCCAATGTGGTGGAGAGCATGGAGGCCGGCGCCTCCCTGCTTCTCATTGACGAGGATACCAGCGCCACCAATTTCATGGTCCGGGACGCCCTGATGCAGCGGGTCATCCACCGGGACATGGAGCCCATCACCCCCTTCATTGACCGGATACAAGCCCTGTACAGGGACCAGGGCATCTCCACCATCCTGGTGGCTGGCAGCTCCGGGGCTTACTTTCATGTGGCTGACCGGATCATCCAGATGGACCGGTACCTCCCCCGGGATATCACCGTCCGGGCAAAGCAGGAGGCCCTGGCTTTCCCCCCGGACGGGACAGCGCCGAAGTCGACCGGTCTCCCCAACCTGGACCGCCGGCCCAAGGCCTCGCCAGAATTCCGGCGCGGCGATCGCTGGAAGCTCAAAGCACTGGGGCGGGATGGGGTGTCGATTCAACGGGAAACCATCGACCTGCGGTACGTGGAGCAGCTGACCGACAGCGAACAAACCGCCGCGCTGGGGTACTGTGTTCTGTACGCCCAGCGGCACCTTCTGGACGGGAAAAAGACCCTCCGCCAAGTGGTGGATGAATTGGACCGGCTGATCCAGCAGCGGACCCTGGCCGGTCTGTGTGAGGGCCAGTCCGGCATTCCCTTCCTGGCCCGGCCCAGGCGGCAGGAGATCTTTGCCTGCTTCAACCGATACAGAGGTCTGAATTTGTAATCAAACAGCAAAAAACAGAGCCGACAACCACGAGAGAGGCCTCTCCTGTGGTCGGCTCTGTCTTTTTTCAATGCGGCGGAAGTACCGCTCTTTCCGTCTTTGCCCCAGCTTTTGTAATCGAACCAGTCAGTCCGCGGCCTTTTGGGCTGCCAAGCCTTCCAGCCGGTCTTTCAGTACCGCAAAGCTCTGCCTGCTGATGGCGTGTTCCAAAGAGCAGGCATCCTCATGGGCCTGTCCCTCGTCCACCCCCGCGTCAATGAGCAGCCGCTCAAAAAAGGAGTGCCTGGAGAAAATCTCTCTTGCCGCCTGCAGCCCCTCGTCTGTTAAGATCAGATTTTTCTCTTTGTCCACGGTCAAAAGACGCTCTGTCCGCAGCTTTTTCAGCGCATTGCTCACACTCGGTTTGGAGAGCGCCATATAGTTGGATACGTCAACAGCCCGGACAGATTCCTTTTGGATTTGCAAAAGGTAGATTGCTTTCAAATAGTTTTCCTGTGAAACGGTGCACTTCATCCCATCGCCTTCCTTTTCCCGTCATGCCAACGCATGCAGCCCACGCCCTGGAAACGGACTCCACTGCGTCGTACTTCTTCTGTTTATCATAGCATCAAACACAGCTTTGAGCAAGCAGGCGGTTTCCCACAGGGTTCCGCCCTCTCCGGCCTGCAGGCAGTGTTTTGCTCTGCAAACCATTTCCTGCGGCAACACCGCCTGATGGTAGGAGACTTGCCTTTCTCTGCCCGCCATGGTATCATGCAAAAAAACGAACAGGAGGCTGTCATGCCCAGTATAATAGAAATTTCTGACCTCACTGACCCTCGGCTGGATCTCTTCGCCCGGCTGACCGAGGCCCAGCTCCGCAACCGGCTGGAGCCGGAAAAGGGGATTTTTATCGCGGAGAGCCCGAAGGTGATTCAGCTGGCTCTGGATGCCGGCCACGCCCCCGTGGCCTTTCTCATGGAGCGCAAGCATGTGCAGGGACAGGCCCAATCCCTTCTGGCCCGCTGCGGGGACATCCCTGTCTACACCGCAGACCGAGACGTTCTGGCCGCCCTGACCGGCTATCCCCTCACCCGGGGAATCCTATGCGCCATACGGCGGCCGCAGCTGCCCGCCATGGAGGACATCTGCCAGGGGGCCCGCCGGGTCGCGGTGCTGGAAGGCATTGTGGACACCACCAATGTGGGCGCCATTTTCCGTTCCGCCGCCGCCCTGCACATGGACGCCGTGCTTCTCTCTCCCACCTGCTGTGATCCGCTCAACCGCCGGGCTGTTCGGGTGAGCATGGGCACCGTGTTTCAAATTCCCTGGGCCCGTCTGGGTGACCGGGCAGAGGACTGGCCCGCCGGCGGCCTGGAGCGCCTGCACGCCTTGGGCTTTCAAACCGTGGCCATGGCCCTCAGTGACAACGCCCTGCCCATCGACGCCCCCCGGCTGATGGCCGCGGAAAAGCTGGCCATTGTCCTGGGCACCGAGGGAGATGGCCTGGCCGCCGCCACCATCGCCCGGTGTGACTACACCGCCTGCATCCCCATGTCCCACGGTGTGGATTCGCTCAATGTAGCCGCCGCCAGCGCCGTCGCCTTCTGGCAGCTGCGGGCCCGTCCGGCTGGCTTCCCCTGACTTCCCCGCTCTATTTCTTCGCCCTGCCGCTCCTTGCGGCAGGGCTTTTTGTCGTGCTCCCCTCGTCTTATGCGCCCCCTGCACCAGGCGGGCATAAGATAGTAGAAAACGCAGCTGCGCAATTAAGTGAGGTGGAAGCCATGGCAACCATAACAGGCAGCGTCCTATTTGACCGGGACCGCAGCGCCACCCGCTCCAGTGGGGATGCCGGCCTGCCCGGGATTCCCGTGGTCCTGCAAAATCTGGACACCGGGGCACGATGCACCGTTTTCACGGACCAGGCCGGAGACTATGCCTTTCTTCACGTCCCCGCCGGAGCGTACCGCCTGGTCCAGGCTCCCTACGAAACAGATGGGCTTCCCTCCCCCGCCGATTTCTCCGGCGCGGCGGTCGGGCCTGTCCCTGTGGGAGGCAATCCCCCCATTTCCGCGGCCCCCAATCCCCCGGCAGGCGCCACCCATCTAGACGCAGTTACGCCCAACACCCGGTTTCTCACTGTGACGGGGGCAGACATAGGAGAGCAGACCTTCCTCAGCGGCCCTGTCATCTACTCCCCCATTGAAACCATTCTTGATCCCTGCGCCGCAGTCTCCGAGGAAAACCTCTTAGAGGCCGCCGACCGCGGGACCTTTGGGACGTTCCCCCCAGGGACCCCCGCCAACACGGGCGCGCCCACAGAACCCTATCCTGGGGTTACACCGGATTTCTCATACGTCCTGCCCAACCCCGCTGTCTACACCCCGGCCGGCGGAGAGTACACCGTTCAAAATCTTATGACCGATGCCTTGAGCCAGCAGATCGGCGCCTGGTGGCGGGTGGCTGACCACACCCAGGGCAACGAGACTGGACGGATGCTGGTGGTCAACGGCTACAACCCCGGCGCCGTCTTCTTCCGCGCTGAGGTAGCCGTGGAGCCCAACCACTACTATCTCTTCACCGCCTGGATTTTGAACCTGTTCAAAGTTACGGGGTACCCAGACCCGGAACTGGGCGTACGGGTCCTGGACCAGGTCGGTAATCCCCTGTATGCCGCCACCCTGGGCGCCCTCATCCCTGTCAGCCCAAACGCCCCAGAGTGGAAACAGATCGGCAGCGTTCTCTCCTCCCAGGAGAACACCCGGCTCACCGTTGAATTTCTCAGCGAGGGGCCTGAGGTCATCGGAAACGACTACGTCATCGACGACATCGCCCTCTCCCCCATTCAAGTGCCCCTGTTCCTGCCAGTTAAAACCGCAGACCGCCAGGTAATCACCGTAGGGGAGACCGTCCTCTTCACCGTCCGCCTGACCAATGCCTGCCAGAGCCCGCTGACCGATCTCTTTTTGCAGGACCAGCTTCCCAGCGGCTTTTCCTTTGTGCCAGACACCGTTCAGGTCAATGGCACTCCGTTCCCCGCCGCCGACCCGCAGCTGGGCTTTGGCCTGCCCGATGTCCGTGGCGGAGAGACCATCACCGTCTCCTTTCAGGCCAAAGCCGATGCCCTGCCTGTGCCCAACCCTGCCTGGAACCGAGCAGACCTGCGTTACGCCTACACCCCAGTGGAGGGAGGCATTCCCATTCCGTTTCCCGTCTCCACCAATGAGGTTCCCGTACTGGTGCTGGAGGCAGCAGACCTGGCCGTGGAGAAAACCGCCGCCCCGGACCCAGTAGATCCCGGCGCGCCCCTAACCTATACCATCACCATCTCCAACGCCGGGCCCTCTCCCGCCCGGGATGTCACATTGACTGACCCCCTTCCCACCCGAACCGGGGGAAGAATCCATCGGAAAGGAAGCTGATCTCCATGGCAGATATCATCTCCGGGCCTCTGGCGGAGCCCAAAGACAGACGGGGGCTGCTGCGCCCGGAATACTCCCTGGATGGCGGCCTGTCATGGCAGCCTTGGACTGGGTCCCAATCCATTGGGGACCTGGCCGTGGGAGAACGGGTTACGGTTCTCCTGCGGGGGGTGGTAGACCCCCTCACCACAGGCATCCTCACCAACGTAGCCCAGGTCTCCTCTCCCACGCCGGACCCCAATCCAGACAACAATACCGCCACAGTGGAAACCCCCGTGACAGAGCAGGCCGATCTATCGGTGGTAAAAGTGGGCGCTCCTAAGCCCGCCGCTGTGGGGGACCTTGTCACCTACACCCTTGCCGTGGCCAATGCCGGGCCTGTGAACGCGGAAAATACCGTACTCTCTGACCCCCTCCCCGATGCCTTGGCCTCCCCTGAGGTCTCTCTGGACGGAGGACGTTCCTTCCAGCCCTGGGCGGGGACACTGGCCTTGGGGACCCTTCTTCCCGGGCAGGCCCAGACAATTTTGCTTCGGGGAACCGTGCGGGCCTCCGCCGACGCTCTTTTGATCAACACCGCAACCGTACAGAGCGACACGCCCGATCCCAACCCAGACAATAACACCGACACGGAGGAGCTGCCTGTCCAGCTGGCTGCGGACCTGGCCATCACCAAACTGGGCAGCCCCAGTCCAGTGTCCGCCGGCGGTCTGCTGACGTACACCCTGGACCTAACCAATCTGGGCCCCGCCGATGCCCAAAACGTGTCCCTCACCGACCCCCTGCCCCCACCCCTCTCTGACGGCGCATACTCTCTGGACAATGGGGGCACCTGGCAGCCCTGGACGGGTTCCCTGGCCCTGGGAACCCTGCCCGCCGGGGACCACCGCCAGATTCTGCTGCGGGGAACCGTGGCCCAAGGGACCAGCGGCACCCTGACCAATACCGCTACCGTCGCCAGCGACACCCCAGATCCCCGGCCGGAGAACAACGAGTCCACAGCACTCACCCCGGTGGACACCGCTGCGGACCTAGCTCTAACTAAATCTGGGGCACCCAATCCGGTGCTCCACGGGCAGGCCTTGGTTTACACCCTTTCCCTGACCAATCTGGGCCCCGATCCTGCGGTCCATCCGGTGCTCACCGATCCCCTGTCGCCCCTTCTGCTGGAACCGGCGTTCTCCACAGACGTCGGGGCAACCTGGCAGCCTTGGGCAGGGACATGGCAGCCAGGCAGCCTGGCCCCAGGCCAGCGTGTAGAGCTCCTTTTGCGGGGCACAGTCAGCCTGGAGGCAGAGGGGATTCTGGTCAACACTGCTGTTGTCACCAGCGACACCCCAGACCCCAACCCGGACAACAACCAGGCCACAGAGCGCACGCCCATCGACACCGCTGCGGACCTGGCCGTTCTCAAGCAGGTCCAACCTGCCCGCGTCCATCCGGGCGAGACTCTGACCTACACCCTTCAAGTTACCAACGCAGGTCCCTCCGCGGCCCAGGACGTGGTACTCCAGGACCCCCTGCCGGCAGCCATTCTGTCCCCAGTATTCTCCGCTGACGGCGGGGCAACCTGGCAGCCCTGGAGCGGTACCTACGTGCTCCGCACTCTTCTCCCAGGCACCACCGCCACCCTTCTCCTCCAGGGGCAGGTGGACCCCTCCACGACAGCCAGTTCCCTGGAGAACACCGCTTTGGTGACCAGCTCCACCCCAGACCCCAATCCGGACAACAATGAGGACACCGTGGAGGTTCCCCTTCTCCCCTCCGCAGACCTTTCCGTACGGAAGGAGAACACCGGAGGCTCTGCTGTCCCCGGCACTCCCTTTCTCTACACCATCACCCTACAAAATGCCGGGCCCTCGGATGCCCAGGACGTGCTTCTCACCGACGCGGTTCCGGCGGAACTCTGGACGCCGGAGTTTTCCACAGACAACGGCGCCACCTGGACCCCATGGCACAGCCCCTATCTGCTGGGTACCCTGGCCGCAGGTGCCTCCCGCTCCCTCCTGCTGCGGGGGACCATCGACCCCGCCGCTACCCTTCCCCTTCTCAATACCGCTGTGGCGGCCAGTTCCACCCCGGACCCGGATCTCACCAACAACACCGCCCAGCGGGAGGACCCCCTTCAGCCCGCTGCGGACCTGGCCATCACCAAGGTGGCCGATACCGACACTGCTGCCCCTGGCGGCCTGCTGACCTATACGCTCACCATCGCCAACCTGGGCCCTGCCACCGCCCAGGATGTTCTTCTCACCGACCAGACTCCCGGCGGTCTGTCCCGCGTGGAAGTTTCCCTGGACAACGGGCGCACCTGGACCCCGTGGACCGGGGCCTATTCCCTGGGAGCGCTTCCAGCCGGTCAGGGAAGAACCCTGCTGCTGCGCGGCAGCCTGTCTTCCTCTGCCCAGGGCACCCTTGTAAACACCGCTGTGGTGGCCAGCTCCACCCCGGACCCAAACCCCAACAGCAACACCGCCACCAGCCTGGTCCCTGTCCAGGGAAGCACAGAGCTTCGTCTGACCAAAACCTCCCCCTGCTGGGCAGTCCCCTGTCAATACCTGGTATACCGCCTGGTGGCGGTCAACTGGGGCAGCATCCCGGCAGAGGGCGTGGTGGTACAGGACCATCTGCCGCCGTCGCTCTCCGCCGGGGTCTATTCCCTTGACGGCGGGATCACCTGGCGGCCTTGGCAGGGCCTGCTCTCCTTCGGCACCCTGGCGCCCGGCGCAACGGCTACACTCCTCGTGGCCGGGGTGGTCCACCCCTGCGCCCAGGGAACCATTACCAACACAGCGGTGATCTCCTCCCAGACCGCCGGACAGAGCACCGCCGCAGTCACCACTCCGGTCTGGCCACCCCAGGGTTACAGGCCCGTCTGGCATGGAACCGGCTGCTGACCCCTTTCATCCCCGGGGCGCCGCCTGGGTTCCCCGGGGAAATCCCATTTGCATCTTTCCCCGACCTATGGTACACTCAACGCATCCGATCCAACAGGGCAACCAGCTTCTCCCAAGGAGGTTTTCATGAAACAACCGGACGATATATTTTCCCAGATGCTTCCCTTTTGGGAACACCTAACCCCACAGGAACAGATGGCCCTGCGGGAGGCCAGCGTTCCCTCCACCCTGCCCAAGGGGACCATCACCCACCGGGCGGACCAGGACTGCAAGGGCATCCTGCTGCTTTTGTCCGGCCAGCTTCGGGCCTTTCTTCTGTCCGAGGAAGGGCGGGAGGTGACACTGTACCGGGTGCGGGAAGGTGAGACCTGTGTTCTCTCCTCCTCCTGCCTGATGGACGCCATCGTCTTCGACGTACTCATCGAGGCCATTGAGGAGACCCATGTGATCACCCTTCCCGTCACAGCCCTCTCTCCCCTGGCTCAGCAGCGGCCGGAGATCGAACTCTTTCTCTACAAGACCGCCAGTGAGCGTTTCTCCGATATCATGTGGACCATGCAGCAAATTCTTTTCATGGGGATGGACCGGCGGGCCGCCATTTTTCTGTGGGACGAGTCCGCCCAAAAGGGCCCCGTCCTCCGGATCACCCATGACGAGATGGCCCGCTACATCGGCAGCGCCCGGGAAGTGGTCACCAAGGTGCTGAAATACTTCGCCCAGGAGGGCATTGTCGCACTGCGCCGGGGGACCATCACCATTCTGGACCGGGAAAAGCTCCGGCGTCTCACGGGAATGGCCTCTGTGGAAGAGAGAACGCCTCGTCCACAAAAATAAGCCTGCACGGGGATTTCCCGCGCAGGCTTATTTTATGTTATGGATCTTCCCCAAGAAGAAGGCCCAGCTCCCGCCCCCGTTGTCTGCCCAAAGGGGTCAGCAAGGGATACAGCACAGACCAGGCCTGGGTCCGGAAATCCTCCTTCCGCCCCTTGACCGCACAGAAGGGAAGCCAGTAAAGGGAGGTGAGGAAAATGGTATCCGCCACACGGGCATACGCCCCGGGAAAATCCTCCCCTCGAAACATGCCCTGACGGGCCAGAATGGACAGCGCCTGGGCAAACAGTGCCGACTGGCTGTGATAAATCGCCTGCTGCCGCGCCCGGATCGCGGGGGAGAGCTGGCCCAGCTGGGCATGGTGCTGGAAGTAAAAGGCATAGTTCTCCCGGGCCTGTTCCATGTCCTCCAGAAAGGCGTCCAGTTCCTCCATGGTCCGAGGGGGCTCTTGAAAAAAGGTGGGCTTCGCCTCGGCCAGCAGGGCCTCCATGATGTCCTCTTTCCTTTTGAAATGATAGGTCACATTGCCCTTGCTGATCCCCAGGGCACCGGCAATCTCCCCAATGGAGACCGCGTTGTACCCCTGCTGGCTGAAGAGCGTTTTGGCCATGTCCAGAATGGCCCGTCGGGTATCTCGCTTCATGGGGTCTCCTCCTGCTGCACCGTGAGCCGGCGGACCTCCCGGGCCCCCAGAACCAGGACCAGCACCGCTGCCACTCCATCGGAAATGGGTCCCGCCCAGAGGACCCCATCCATACCAAGGGCCAGCGGCAGAAGCAACAGCAGCGGAATTAGCAGCAGTCCCTGCCGGACCAACGCCATCCAAAATCCCAGCTTGGCCTTGCCAATGGAGGTAAAGAAGTTGGAGGTAATGGGCTGAAAGGCGTTGACAAAGGTCATAAGCAGATAAATGCGGATATAGTGGATGGAAAACTCATAAAACAGCGGGTCCTCTGAGCCAAAGATGCTCAAAATCTGCCGGGGAAACAGCTGGATGCACAGGAAGGCAATCACCGCCAGGGTGGTGCCGTAGCGCAACGCCTTCCGGTAGGCCTCAATGACCCGGTCATACCGTTTACTGCCATAGTTGAAGCCGAAAATCGGCTGACAACCCAGAGCAATCCCGATGACACAGCTGAGAAAGACAATCATCACCTTTCCCACCGCCCCGGACCCGGCGATGGCGATCTCACTGCCATAGACCGACTGGGCCCCGTAGGTACGCAGCATGTTCATCAGGATGACCTGGGCTGCGGTCATAATCACATGGTTGAAAAAGATGGCGCCCCCCAGCGCGCCGATCCCTTTGATCGTACCAGCAGATAGACGGAAATCCTCCCGCTCCAGGGTCACCATGTGGCGCCGGCGCACCAGATAATAGAGGGCCAGACAGCTGGAGAGTCCCTGTCCCAGCACCGTGGCCAGAGCAACCCCCTGGATGCCCATGGAACAGGCAAAGAGGAAAATCGGGTCAAAAATCATATTGAAAATGGCCCCGGACAGGAGAACCCCGCTGGAAAACTTGGGGCTGCCGTCGGCCCGGATAAAATGGGCCATGGCCATGGAGAAAATGGCAAAGGGCAGCCCCATACTGATGATCCGGGCGTACGGGACCGCATAAATCATCATGGCCTCTGTGGCGCCGAAGAGGTAGAGCATCGGCTCCAAAAAGGCCACAGCCAGCACCGCCAGCAGGCAGCCCAGCCCCACCGACAGCACAATGGCGTTGCCCCAATTCTTTCGGGCGGAGCGTGCCTGCTTCTTTCCCAAGTCAAGGCTGAATCCCGCCGCGCCGCCCATGCCGATGAGGGCCGCCAGGGCGGTGGTTAAGGTAGACAGAGGAAAGGCAATGTTGGTGGCGGCAATGGCCAAATCTCCAATGCCCCAGCCGAGAAAGGTCTGATCCACAATATTGTGCATGGAATTGACCACTTGGCTGAGAATGGCGGGAATGGCAAAGGTCCAGATCAGCTTGCTCACAGGCGCGGTGGCCAGCATGGTTTGGCGTGGGGGCGCGGTCATGGCAGGTTCCTCCTCTTTGGCAGCAAAAATTAGGACTATCGTACAAACAAAATAGCACGATAGTCCTAATTTGTCAAGGCGACGGAGTTTCTCCCTGGGGGAGGTCCGGCGCTCCCGCCATCTCCTGCCGGACCAGGGAGAGGAACCGCAGGGTATCCGGGTCCGGGTGAAGGGGATAGAGAATCCCATAGGGGATAGTGAACGGCCAGTCCACAGGGAGGGTCACCAAAGCGGGATGCACCTCCCCCCAGCACTCCAGGGACATGAGGGGATTTCGCGTCTGCACGCAGCGGTTGAACACCTCCATGTCGTAGAACTGAGGGGTGTCCTCAATGGCAATGGCAGGGTGTTTCTCCACATAGTCCCGGACCCGGTCCACTGTGGGGGAGTCCCCCCGCTTGACCATCATCAGCGTCTGTCCATACAGGTCCTGGATGGTCAGCTTGGTTTTCCGGGCTAAAGGATGTTCCCGGGGAACGGCCACGCAGTGACGATACACTCCAAGGGGAAGAAAATTGCACCGGTCCAGCCACTGTCGGGAGTCGCAGGCACCGATGAGAAAGTCAAACTTCTCCCCCAGGGCCGCGATCTCCCGGAGAATTCCCTCGTGGTCGTCCTCAAAGGGGACAATGTGGAGCTTGAAGCCAGGCAGCTGCTCACTGACCCGGTACCAAAGGTCCATAAATGGTTTGCAGGGGTTGAGGATGGACGTCCCCACGCAGAAGGTTGTGGCCGCCTCTGCCGCGGCCAGACGGGCCTCCGCAATCGCTTTTTCCGAATAGGCAAACAGCTTTCTCGCGTGCTTGTAAATGATCCGCCCGGACTCTGTCAGGGCAATGCCGTGGTTGGTCCGAGAGAACAAGGTAAGGTCCAGATGCTTTTCCAGGGCGTTGATCTGCTTGATCACCGCCGTGGATGAGATATACAGGGCTTCCGCAGCCTTATTGAAACTGCCGCTGTCCGCCACCTGGACAAAGGTGGTCAGCTGGCTGTTGTACACAGGGGGTCCCTCCTTTTGTTCTAACTTTTTGTTATTGCCATGGTACAAGATTGATTCTTCCCTGTCAAGAGAAGGCGCGTTAAAATAAGGGCATCAAAAGGGATCCCGTCAATGAAGGAGGTCATCATGGCACAACTGATCGTCTATTTCTCCCGCCGGGGAGAAAACTATGTCAGCGGCCGCATTCAGCCGCTGTCCGTGGGAAACACAGAGGTGGTCGCCCGCCGTCTGCAAGTGCTCACAGGTGCGGACCTGTTCCAACTGGAGCCTGTCCATCCCTACTCCGACAACTATAACCAGTGCATTGAGCAGGCCCAGGCCGACCAGCGGCAGGATGCCCGGCCCGCCCTGCGGGCCCTGCCGGATCATCTGGAGGACTATGACACCATCTACCTGGGCTATCCCAACTACTGGGGAACCATGCCCATGTGCGTCTTCACCTTTTTAGCATCCTTTGATTTCACCGGCAAGACCATCCTTCCCTTCTGCACCCATGAGGGCAGCGGCCTGGGCCGCAGCGAGGCCGACATCCGCCGGCTATGCCCCGGGGCCCGGGTGGGCAGGGGGCTGGCCATTCTGGGCACCGCCGTCTGCCGGGAGGAGGCGGCGCTGGCCGCCTGGGTAAAAAGGGGAAAGTAATATGACTTTACAGCACTTGATACAAAACAGTCTCTTTCCCGTGGGGGAGGAGAATACCGCCTACGCCCCTTACTTTGACGGCACCAGCTACCTGCATATGTTGAGCCTGGATCAGGTGGCCGTGGGCAACGTAACCTTCGCCCCAGGCTGCCGGAACCACTGGCACATCCACAAGGCCAGCCAGGGGGGCGGACAGATCCTGCTGGTCACCGCTGGCCGGGGCTACTACCAGGCATGGGGACAGCCGCCCCAAGAGCTTCACCCCGGGGACGTGGTGCACATTCCCCCCAACGTCAAGCACTGGCACGGGGCCGCACCGGACAGCCCCTTCCAGCACCTGGCCATTGAGGTCCCCGGCCAGGACACCGGCAGCCAATGGCTGGAACCGGTGGACCCGGACGAATACAATCGACTAAAGTGAGGTGTCCCTGTGGATCGACCCTATATTTTCTGCCACATGTTTGTCTCCCTGGATGGGAAAATCATGGGAAACTATATGGACCTGCCCGCCTGTGAGGCGGCCAGTGATCTGTTCTATGACATCGCCTTTGGGCCCGAGCCTGTTTACCGCCACCAGGGATGGCTGTCTGGACGGGTAACCACCGACGACAATTTTACCCACTACCGAACGCCTGACCTGATTCCCCACGCCCCCACCGTCCCCGCCGGGGATTTTGTCGCCCGGCAGGCGCCCATGTACTACGTCTCCGTGGACCCCAAGGGGAAACTGGGGTGGCAGTCTGACACGCTGACCTACGAGACCACCACCGCCCATGTGGTGGAAGTGCTCACAGAGCAGGCCAGCAATGACTACAAAGCCTTCCTGCGGCGGCTGGGGATCTCCTACCTCCTGGCGGGAAAAGACACCCTGGACTACGCCCTGGCCCTGGAAAAGCTGAAAAGGCTGTTTGGCATCCAGGTGCTGATGCTGGGGGGCGGCGGCGTGCTCAACTGGTCTTTCCTCCAGGCGGGGATGTGCGATGAGCTCAGCCTTGTGGTGGCCCCCGCCGCCGATGGCAACCCCCGCACCCAATCCCTCTTCCGGGCCCAGGAGGGGCTGAGCACCGACAAGCCCATCTCCTTTACCCTGCTTGGCGCGGAAGCCAGAGCGGGCAGCGCACTCTGGCTGCGCTATCAGGTCAACGCTAAGAAATAAACCATGTCACTATATCAGGAGGAATTCGTATGAATCTGGAATCCATTCCCCTCTCCAACGGCGTCAAAATGCCCCGCCTGGGCTATGGCGTATACCAAGTGGACCCCACCACCTGCGAGGCCTCCGTGCGGGAGGCCCTTGAGGTGGGCTATCGGGCCATCGACACCGCCCAGGCCTACCACAACGAGGAGGGCGTGGGCAGGGCCATCAAAGGCTCCGGCCTGCCCCGGGAAGACATCTTCCTTACCACCAAGGTCTGGGTCTCCAACGCCGGGCAGGAAAAGGCCCGGGCCTCCATTGAGGAATCCCTGCGGAAACTCCAGACCGACTACATTGACCTGCTGCTCATCCACCAGCCCTTCAACGACTACTATGGCACCTGGCGGGCCATGGAAGAGGCCTACAAGGCTGGGAAGGTCCGGGCCATTGGGGTCTCCAACTTCTTCCCCGACCGTCTGGTGGACCTGTGCCAGTTCGTGGAGATTCGCCCCATGGTAAACCAGGTGGAAACCCACGCCCTGTACCAGCAAAAGGCGGCCCATGCCATCATGGAGAAGTATGGCGTCGTCCATGAGTCCTGGGGCCCCTTTGCCGAGGGGCGGAAGGATTTCTTCACCAACCCGGTTCTGGCGGCGGTGGGGGCCAAGCACGGCAAATCCGTGGCCCAGGTCGCCCTGCGGTTTTTGCTGCAGAGCGATGTGGTGGTCATCCCCAAATCCGTGCACAAAGCGCGGATGGCGGAAAATCTCCAGGTCTTTGATTTCAGTTTGGATGCGGAGGATATGGCGGCCATCCAGGCCCTGGACCAGGAGGAGAGCGCCTTTTTCTCCCACTACGACCCCGCTACGGTGGAATTCATCACCGGGTTGGAGCTCTAACCATAGTTTGATTTGACAGTGGAAAGGAGATCATTTATGATGGAAAAGGTAACAGCTGGCCGGGACGAGTTGGGGGAATTCGCCCCCAAGTTTGCCCAGCTCAACGACGATGTTTTATTCGGAGAGGTGTGGTCCCGGCAGGCTGAACTCTCTCCCCGGGACCGGTCCATGGTCACGGTAACCGCCCTGATGGCCAGCGGGATTTTGGACAGTTCCCTTTCCTTTCATATACAAAACGCCAAAAACCATGGCGTCACCGCCCAGGAGATGGCGGAAATTCTCACCCACGCCGCCTTCTATGCCGGCTGGCCCAAGGCCTGGGCCGCCCTGCGGATGGCGAAAGAAGTTTATAGCGAAGGAGATTCTCACAATGCTCGGTAATTTCAGCTACTGCAACCCCACGAAACTCCATTTCGGCCCGGAGGCTTTGGATGCCCTGGCCGGTGAGCTGGCCCACTACGGCAAGCGGGTCCAACTGATCTACGGGGGCGGCTCCATCAAGAAAAACGGGATTTACGACCAGGTGGTATCCATCCTGAAGGCCGCAGGCAAAGAAATCTTTGAGGACCCCGGGGTCATGCCCAATCCCACAACGGAAAAACTCTATGAAGGGTGCAAAATCGCCCGGGAGAACAACGTGGACCTTCTCCTGGCGGTGGGGGGCGGCTCCTGCTGCGACTATGCCAAGGGCGTGTCCGTCTCCGCCTGGTGCGACGAGGACCCCTGGGAGAAATACTATGTCCGCATGGAGGAGCCTGCCAACCGCCTCATTCCCGTGGGCTGTGTGCTGACCATGGTGGGCACCGGTTCCGAGATGAACGGGGGCTCGGTAATCACCAATCACGCCACCAAGCAGAAGATCGGCCACGTCTTCGGGGAGGAGGTCTTTCCCAAGTTCTCCATCCTCAACCCCAAGTATACCTATACCCTGCCCAAGTACCAGATGGTGGCCGGCATTTACGACATTATGAACCACATCACCGAGCAGTATTTCTCCGGGGAGGATGACTGCACCTCGGACTACCTCATGGAGGGCCTGATGCGCTCGTTGCTCCACAGCAGCCGGATCGCAGTGAAGGACCCGGAGAACTATGAGGCCCGGAGCAACCTGATGTGGATCGCCACTTGGGCCCTGAACACTTTGGTAGCCCAAGGAAAGGACACGGACTGGATGGTTCACATGATCGGCCAGTCGGTGGGCGCCTACACCGACGCCACCCACGGCATGACCCTGTCGGCGGTCTCCCTGCCCTACTACCGGTATGTGATGCCCTACGGCCTGCATCAGTTCAAGAAGTTCGCAGTGAACGTCTGGGGGGTGCGCCCAGAGGGAAAAACCGATGAGGCCATCGCCCAGGAAGGTCTGGCCGCCATGGAGGACTGGATGAAGGAGATGGGCCTGGTGCTCCACCTGGCGGAGCTGGGCGTCACCGAGGATATGCTGGACGGCATTGCCAAGGGGTCCTTTATCATGGAGGGGGGCTATAAAGTCCTCACCCACCAGGAGATTGTGGATATTTTGCGGCAGAGCCTATAACGAAAGAGAACAGCCCGGGGGAAAGCGACGCTTCCCCCGGGCTGTTCTTTTCCCTCCCATGGGGCTACCCCTCCTCGTTGGCCGGCCTTTCCCCCAGCGGGTCTCCCTGCCCCTCCGGCTCCAACAGGTAAAACAGAAGTTCCCCCACCTGAAGGGGGTGACCCTTGGCCGCCTGCCAGGCCAGCCCAAACGGCGTGGCGCGCACATACTTAACCACCGTATACAGCCCTTTGCGTACCCGGAACATCGCCCGGCCGCGCTTTTCTCCAATCTGGAACAGCATTGGCCACCCCACCGGCACACCCTGGGCATAGAGGTCGGCGGCATCCAGCAGGTATTGGTACCCCACATAGTGTCGGGGAACCTTCCACTCCTGCAAGCATTCTTTTACACTCTTTTTCACGTCTCTTCACCTACTTTCCAGTTTATAATTCGACTATATTATCTATTTTTTCTTCTGTCAAGCCGTATTCCAGTTATTAGACCGTTTTATTATCAGGCATTTCTCATATCCTATCAGTAGGAGAGGTGCCGTATGAAACTTGACTATAAAGAAATCGGAAGGCGCATTGCCCACCGCCGAAAACAACTGGGATTAAAGCAGGCCACAGTGGAGGAAATGGCAGATATTGGGGAGAAATATCTCTCCTGTATCGAACGGGCTACCTCCACTCCCTCCACAGAGGTCCTCATGCGTCTGGCCATCGCGCTGGACACCACACCAGATGAATTTCTGGTGGGCACGGTCCGCCAGCAGGATGAGGCCTGGCGGGATGTGGCGGAACTTCTGCGTCCCCTCTCCCCGGACCAGCTGTCCCTGGCCCAGAGCTTCCTGACCTGGCTCAACGAACAGCCGCCAAAATAACGACGCCAACGACCGGCGCCCCCTGGAGCATTCCAGGGGGCGCCGTTTTTTCTCCAGGGGTTGGGTCAGGCCTGCCGCACAGGATAGCAGACCTCGGTGATAAATTCCTCGGGGTTGTCGGTTTCGTGGGGGCTGACATGGTAAATGTTGAAAGCGGGGCCGTCGAAAACATAGCCGTTGTCCCGAACCCAGGCGGCCACCGCGGCGTTGGCCGCTTGGATCTTGTCATAGGGTCCCTGGAAGGTCACCGAAGCAAAGGTCACCGGGGGAACCGTCTTAAAGACCACGTGCTCCGTGTCGGGATAGGTTCCCCGGACGGTTTTCTGGGCCTCCACATCCACATCGGTCTCCTTGTACTCCCCGTCGTGGAAGGTCACCGTGCAGTAGCAGGGGTCGTCCGGCTGGAGCTGGAGGTGCTCCGTCTCCCGGACCAGGGTGTGCCAGAGGATGCCCTCCTGGTCATAGGCCGGAATGGTCATGCGGACACTGGCCACCTGCCGCTGGGGCAGGGTTTTCAAATTCACAGGGTATTCCATGTTGCTGTCTTCCTTTCTCAGTCGCTGTTCCAAGGTGTCCAACAGGCGCAGCTGCCGCCGCAGCGCCGCCAGTTCCCCCCGCAGCGCCTCGCGCCGGGCAGAGAAGAGCGCCGCCAGCACCTGGGGATTCTCCCGTCCCTGCTGGCAGGCCTGAATCTCCCCCAGGCCAAACCCTATATCCCGCAGCGCCGTGATCCGCCCAGCCACAGGCAGCTGGTCCTCGCTGTAATAACGATAGCCGGTGGCGGAATCAATGGATGCCGGGGGCAGCAGGCCAATCTCGTCATAGTGGCGCAGCATGCGGACGCTGACCCGGGACAGCTTGGAAAATTCTCCGATTTTCAGCATTGTTTCGTCCTCACAGATCTGTTTTGGTTGTGCACAAACACAGAATAGCCCCTCACACCGTGTCAGAGTCAAGGGGAAACAGCAAAAATTTTCTGCACTTCCCATCAAAAAGCGCGGCGCTGCCAGGTAGCGCCGCGCCGGTCACCTCTGGGCAGCGGAAGCCTCTTCCCCGCTCAACCGTCGTTATTTGCAGCAGCAGAGGCACCAATGCCCCCAACCATCACCGCACAGAGGGCCATCTCCTGCGCCGCAATCATCGCCACGGTCCCGCTGACCGCAGCGGCTCCCATGACAGAAGTTTTTCTCTGGTCAACATAATCCCCGGAAACCAGCATGGCGCTGTGCATCAGCCGCTGGTTCTTCGGCAGGCCCAGTATCCCCCGATACCCCTTCTGATGGGACAGAAACTCGTCTACCTCCAGCACATCCGCTGTCAGTTCTTCCACCGGAGCGGGCAGCAGCGCCAAGCTCCCCAGTGTCCCCAGTTCATAGCCGGCGCCGTACTTCCGGCCCGCTGCTTTGAGACCTTGGTACACCCCCAGGACCTTGTCACGTTTCTCCTGGGCACTCCCCTCCCCCAGCGCCAGCACATGGCTGAGCGCCTGGGTATACTGCCCCGTGCCAAACGGGTGTTTCAGCGCGTCGTAGCAGGCCTCCACCTGATCCACCACCGCCTGCTCTGTATCGGGGGACAGGGCCAGCAGAACCGCAAACACACTGTCCTCCGCACCGGTGAGAAAGGGGTGCTCCCGCTTCATCCGCCGGTAAATCTCCTCCGCCCGGGCGGCCACCCCATCCAGGTCCCTTCCCCGCGCCCAATCTGCCAGCAGCAGGGCGGCCAGAGGGAGGTACTGGGAGGCGTAAAACCGCGTCCGCAGAACCTTGTAGCCCTGAAGTGCAAACGCCATCCGCTCCTCCGGCGCGGGGCTCAGGGCCAGCAGCGTAATCACGGCCAAATGGCCGGCGCCCCGGAAGTTCGAGAACAGCCCGGTTTCTTCCTGGATCAAATCCCGGCAGGCATACAGACGCCCCGCGTCCCAGGGGCGGTCCTGGCCGGCAGCCATCCCGGCACAGATCGGGATCATTTGGGCATGCGCAAATGGGAACGCCCGCCGGAGCATATCGCGGGCATCCAAAAATCGTGCACACCGGTGGGACAAGCTTGTACGCATCAGCCTCTTCCTTTCTCCCTTTTCAGGTTACTCCAGCAGGGCCAGAGCAACCGCTTGCGCATCACTGCCGGAAATCTCCCGGCTCTCATCGCTCAAATATACCGCAAAATAGGTCTTCTGTCCATTCTCCTGGGTGAAACCCACAAACCAGCCAGTCTCGCCAAAGCCGGTGCCCGTCTTCCCATAGACCTGCTGCTCCCCCTGGTCCTGGACCAGCATGATCTTCTGGAGGGTGGCCACCTCCTCCGGGGTGTATGGGCTCTCCCCCTGAAAAATTTCGGCCAGCACCTGGACCTGTTCCACGGGAGAGATTTTCAGGGAGGAGTCAATCCAAAAACCATTGAGCTCCTGGCTCTGATTCTGGCCGCTGCCCGCCCATTGGGAGATGTCCTGGTTGCCGTAGGAAAGTGCCGCCAGCTGCTCCGCCACCGCCTGTCGGCCCACCTGGTCGATCACCTGGCGGAAATACCAGACGCAAGAGGACTGAAACGCCTGCTCCAGGGTCAGGTTTTGGTTCCACGCGGCCACCGGGTAGGTCAGGCCGGAGTAGGTCATGGTGCTCTCCGGTCCGGACAAAACCCCTGTGTGAAGGCCCATGAGGGTGGAGACAATCTTGAAGGTAGAGCAGGGGGACACCCGCTGCCGGCACATCTCCTCCTGGTAAAAGGTCCATTGATCAGTCCCCGGGTCATAGAGAACCGCACAGCCCTGAATCCCTCCAAACGCCGCTGAAAAATCCGCCTCCCGCTTCTGCGGGGCCGCTTCCACGGGGCTCTCACTGGCCGGGGGGACGTCATTGGCAGCGGGCTTCTCCTGCCCGCAGGCCGGGAGAAGGCACAAAAGCAGACAGATCAGCCCCCAAACCCATCGTTTTCTCATGGAATACCTCCTTTTTCTTGTCTATCCGAGAGAACCTTATCATAAAACAGTCCAAGAAACAACCCCCGTCCGGGCGCTTTCTCTGCCCGGACGGGGGTCCGTGGGGTTCATGGGGTCCAGGCCACCTCATAGGCCGGATAGGCATGGCTGTATCGGTAGCCTAATTTTTCCGCCAGGGCCAGGGACTGCCTGGTGTGGGCATCCCAACTGGGGTAGAGCCCCCGGTCCAGGCAGGCCAGGAGGAGCGCCGCTGAGGCAGCCGTGGCCAATCCCTGGCCCCGGCAGGCAGGGTGGGTGTCCACCTCCACCTCGATGCCCCCCCGATACCGGGAATAGGAGGCAGCCCCGGCCACCAGTCTCCCCCGGCGGAGGACCGCCATCCCCAGACCGCGGCGGGCAAAGACCGCAGGGGTGGGAAACTGGGCCACCAGATCCCGGCTCCAGGGACTGGCCAAACACCGTTGATAAAGGGTTGTATTCACGGGACAGAGCTGGTCCGACGGGGACAAGCGGGCGGCCAGACGGGCCAGACGGGTCCGGTCAAATAGCATCCCTGTCTTTTCCGTGGCATAGCGGGTCACCCGGCGGGCCTGGGGGTACACCCCGGCAATGCACCGGGCCCATCCCTCGTTCTGGGGAACCAGAATGTGATAGTCTGGCCGGCGGCTTGGGGGAAGGAACCGGACCAACTCCTCCCGGGGCTCCCCCGCCAGAAAGGTAAAATCCCCCAACGTGGCCAGGGCCGAGACGGGGGCCTCCCCCACCGGGGCATAAACTTCCCCCATCTCCCCCTGCAGGCAGGACCAGATGATGGTCTCCTGCCAGCCAGCAAAGAGAGGGGCCACAGAGGCCATGGACCGCACAATTTGAATCATAGACGCCTCCAAAAACAACGCGGGACCGGGGCGGCTGCCCCGGTCCCGTGAACAAAAAACCGTAAAATATCTTTGCTTATCGGCCGGACAGGTACGCGTCAATGCTGACCGCAGCCTGCTTGCCGGCACCCATGGCCTTGACCACCGTCTGGGGGCCTGTGACCGCGTCGCCACCGGCGAAGACGCCGGGCCGGCTGGTCTTGCCGGATGCGTCGGTGGCAATGCCCCCCCACTTGTCCTTGTCAATGCCGGTGGTGGTATCCACCACGGCGTCACTGTACGAGGTACCGGTGGCGATGACCAGGTTGTCACAGTCCACGTCGAAGAACTCGCCTGTCCCCACGGGGCGGCGGCGGCCGGACTCGTCGGGTTCGCCCAGCACCATCTTCTCACACTTGACCCCGGTGAGAACCCCATCCTTGCTGTAACAAGACACCGGGTTGGTTAGTTCCCTGATCTCAATGTCCTCCTCGTAGGTGTGGGCAATCTCATCCCGGCGGGCAGGGGCCTCGGCGATGGTGCGGCGGTAAACCATAATGGTCTCCGCCCCCAGGCGCCGGGCGCAGCGGACCGCGTCCACCGCCACGTTGCCGCCGCCCACCACCAGAACGCGCTTGGCGTCCTTGATGTTGGCGGGGAGGGTGTCGTTGTGCAGGTTCACCTGGGTGAGGTAATCGTTGGCAGACCACACCCCGGTGAGGCTGGTGTCCAGCCCTCTGGGCGGCTGGGGCACATCGGCGCCATTGCCCACAAAGATGGCCTCATAGCCCGCGGCAAAAAGGTCGTCCACGCTCTTGTCCTTGTCGATGGGCGTCCCGGTGACGATCTCCACACCCCGGGCCTTCAGGGTTTCGATCTCCCGGTCCACCACCGAGTTGGGCAGGACGAACTGGGGAATGCCGTAGGTCAGAATGCCGCCGGCATAGGTCAGTTTCTCAAAAATGGTCACGTCATAACCCATGGCGGCCAGGTCACCGGCACAGGCGATGCCGGCGGGGCCGGACCCGATCACCGCCACCTTTTTGCCCTTCTTCTCCACCTGCGGGGCGGAGACGGGATGGCGGGCGGCGTACCAGTCGGCCACAAACCGCTCCAGACGGCCGATGCCCACGGCCTCACCCTTAACCGCGTGGGCGCAGTTCTTTTCACACTGCTGCTCCTGGGGGCAGACCCGCCCGCAGATGGAGGGCATGGTGCTTCGCACGGTGATAATGTCATAGGCCCCTTCAAAGTCCCCCTCTGCCACGCGGGCAATGAACTCGGGGATCTGCTGGTGAATGGGGCAGCCGGCCACGCAGGGCTTTTTGCGGCAGTTCAGGCAGCGCATGGCCTCCCGAATGGCGTCGGCCTCGGTATAGCCCAGAGCCACCTCGTTGAAGTTGGTGCAGCGAACTTCCCGCGCCTGCTCCGGCATGGGATTTCTTTCTCTTACGTTGTTAATCATCTCGCCAGTCCCTCCTTCGGCTCCAGACTGTTGTGTCTTTGAATCAGACTCTCATAACGGCCCAGTGCATTCTTCTCGGACTCTGCGAAGAGGGCATCCGCGTGCTCGGGGTTCTTCATGCGCAGGGAGGCATAGCGGACCTCGCCCCGCAGGAAGCTCTGGTAATCCTCATTGGGTTTCGCGCTGTCGATCTGCAGGGGGTTCTTGCCCTCTTCCGCCAGACGGGGGTCGAAGCGCAGCAGATTCCAATACCCAGCCCGGACGGCTTTCTTCATCTCCACCATGGAGCGGTTCATGCCAGCCTTCAGGCCGTGGTTGATACAGGGGGCGTATGCGATGATCAGGGAGGGGCCGTCATAACTCTCGGCTTCCTTCAGGGCCCGCAGGGTCTGGGCGGGGTTGGCGCCCATGGCCACCTGAGCCACGTAGACATGGCCGTTGGTCATGGCGATCTGTGCCAGGTCCTTCTTGCCGGTGGGCTTGCCGCCGGCGGCAAACTGAGCCACCGCGCCGGTGGGGGTTGCCTTGGAGGACTGCCCGCCGGTGTTGGAGTAGACCTCGGTGTCAAAGACCAGCACGTTAAAGTTCTCCCGGGAGGCCAGGATGTGGTCCAGGCCGCCGTAGCCAATGTCGTAGGCCCAACCGTCGCCGCCGAAAATCCACATAGAGGGACGGGGCAGCAGGTCGGCGTTCTTGACAACGAACTGCGCGTCCTCATTCTCCGGATAGACCTTGCACAGCTCCACCAGGGACTCGCCCAGATGGTTGGCCTCGGCGGTGTTTCGATTCTTCAGCCAGGCGTTGGCAATGCCGCCGAAGGCGGGATTCTTTGCCAGACGCTCCACCACGGTCTTGATGCCCTCCCGGCGGGTCCGCATGCTCACGGACATGCCGTAGCCGAACTCTGCGTTGTCCTCAAACAGGGAGTTGGCCCAGGCGGGGCCACGGCCCTTCTCATCCACTACATAAGGCATGCTGGGCACGGAGGCGCCCCAGATGGAGGAGCAGCCGGTGGCGTTGGCGATGATGGCGTGGTCCCCGAAGAGCTGGGTGACCATCTTGGCATAGGGGGTCTCGCCGCAGCCGGGGCAGGCGCCGGAATACTCCAGATAGGGACGCAGGAACTGGGCCTCCTTCACATTCTTGCCCGAGCCCTGCTGGACGCCCACCTTCTTGGCGTACTCAAAGGTCTCCTGATCGTCGTGCATCCGGCCGGCAGCGCGCTCCATAAACAGCGCCTTGCCGTGGGCGGGGCACATCTCCGCGCAGGAGCCGCAGCCCGTGCAGTCCTCAGCGGACACGGCAATCAGGAAGCGCTTGCCGGGGGCACTCTTGCAATCCACCGTGGTCAGGCCCTGGGCATCCTCCGGCTTGAGGATAAAGGGACGAATGACCGCATGGGGGCAGACGGTGGAGCACCAGTTGCACTGGGTGCAGTTCTCCGCATGCCACACGGGGATATCCACCGCGATGCCGCGCTTTTCAAAGGCGGCCGTGCCGGAGGGCACTTTGCCAGTGACATAGGGCAGGAAAGCGGAGACAGGCAGCGCGTCGCCCTCCAGGTTGTTGGTGGGAATCAGGATATTGCGGACATAGGCGTCCTGCTCGGCGTTGACGGTGTTGAGCTGCAGCACCGGCTTCTCGCCGTCCTGGGCGTTGGCCCAGCTGGCGGGGACGGAAACCTCCTTGGCAGCGGTCTGTCCAGCCAGAACCGCGGCCACGTTCATGTCCACGATGTTCTGTCCCTTGGCGCCGTAGTCATTGATGATGCCCTGCTTCATATACTCGATGGCATCCTCTGCGGGAATGAGGTCGGCCAGTTTGAAGTAAGCGGACTGGATGATGGTGTTGATCCGCCCCTTCAGACCGATCTTCCGGGCGATATTCACCGCGTCACAGGTATAGAACTTGATCTGCTTCTGGGCAATGGCCCGCTTGATCTCCGCAGGCAGACGGGCCTCCAGCTCCTCCCCTTCCCAGTCGCAGTTGAGCAGGAAGATGCCGCCGGGCTTCACATCCCGGACCATGTCATACTTGCCAATGTAGGCGGGGTTGCCGCAGACCACGCAGTCGGCAGCGCCCACATAGTAAGAGGAGCGGATGGGCTTGTCACCAAACCGCAGATGGCTGATGGTCAGGCCGCCGGACTTTTTGGAGTCGTACTGGAAATAGGCCTGCACATACTTGTCCGTGTGGTCGCCGATGATCTTGGAGGTGTTCTTGGAGGCGCCCACCAGACCGTCCGAGCCGATGCCCCAGAACTTGACGGAAGCCTGGGTGGGATCGTCCGGCAGGGCAAACTCGCACCGGTCAATGGACAGGTTGGTCACGTCGTCCAGGATGCTGACGGTAAAGTGGTTGTGGCCGCCCTTGGCCAGATGCTGGAAGACAGAATACATGTCGGCGGGGGTGGTGTCCTTGGAGGACAGGCCATAGCGGCCGCCGATCACCCGGATGTCCGTGCGGCCGGCGTCGCTGAGCACCGCCGCCACATCCAGGTACAGGGGCTCGCCAAAGGCACCGGGTTCCTTGGTGCGGTCCAGAACCGCCAGACGCTGAACGGTCTCCGGCAGTTCAGAGAGCATGTGCTTGGCGGAGAAGGGGCGGAAGAGGTGGACCTCCAGCACGCCTACCTTCTTGCCCTGGGCGGTCATGACATCCACAACCTCCTCCAGGGTACCGCAGACAGAGCCCATGGCTACAATCACATCGGTGGCGTCCGGGGCGCCGTAATAGTTGAAGGGCTTATAATTGGTGCCGATGGCGGCATTGACTTTGTTCATGTTCTCCACCACCACGTCCACCAGGTGGTTGTAGGCGGTGTTGGAGGCCTCTCTGTGCTGGAAGAAGGTCTCCGGGGGCTCATTGGAGCCGCGGTGGTAGGGATGATGGGGCAGGTTCGCCTGGGCATGGAAGCGGTCAATGGCATCCCAGTCCACCATCCCCTTCAGGGTCTCATAGTCCCAGGTCCGCAGCTTCTGAATCTCGTGGGAAGTGCGGAAGCCGTCGAAGAAGTTGATAAAGCCCATGCTGGCCTGGATGGCGGACAGGTGCGCCACCGGCGCCAGGTCCATCACCTCCTGGGGGGTGCCGGAGGCCAGCATCGCCATGCCGGTGCCCCGGCAGGCCATGACATCCTGGTGATCCCCGAAGATGGACAGGGCGTGGGTGGTCAGGGTCCGCGCCGCCACATGGAAGACTCCGGGCAGCCCCTCGCCTGCAATCTTATACAGATTGGGGATCATGAGCAGCAGGCCCTGGGAGGCGGTAAAGGTGGTGGTCAGCGCGCCGGTGGACAGGGAACCATGGACCGCGCCTGCGGCGCCGGCCTCGGACTCCATTTCCACGATATTGACGCGGTGTCCAAAAATATTTCTACGGTCTTGGTTGGCCCATTCGTCCACATGCTCCGCCATGGGAGAGGAGGGCGTGATGGGGTAAATGGCAGCGACTTCTGTAAACGCATACGCCACGTGGCCGGCGGCCGCGTTGGCGTCCATACTCTTAAAGGGTCTGGTATCTCTCATTTCGCTGCGCCTCCTTTCTGTGCTGCCATGGCACGAACCTGAACATAGGTAAACTCCGGCATCTCCCGGGCGGTGATGACACCGTTGGGGCAGACATAGGAGCAGATGTTGCAGTCTTCACACCGGTCGGGTTCAATAACAGCACGGCCGTCCTCCAAGTGGATCAGCCCATCCGGGCAGTTGTCCACGCAGTCGCCGCAACCGATACAGCCCACCCAGCACAGCTGTTTGCGGACCTCGGGGTCGTCTTTGGAGGCGCAGGGCACCATCTTGGCGCCCTTGTAGGGCACGATGACGGGCAGTTCCTGGGGGCAGACATGGACGCAGGCAGTACAGCCCACGCATTTGTCGGGGTTGACCTTGGCCGTACCCTGGACAATCTCCAGTGCGTCAAAGCGGCAGGCCTTCACGCAGTCGCCAAAGCCGGCGCAGCCATAGTTGCAGTGGCCATCCAGGGCCATCTTCACCGCCTCACGGCAGGAGGTGGCCCCCGCCTTGGCATAGACCTCATGGTTATGCCAGCCGCCGCGGCAGCGGACAAAGGAGACCGTGGACTTCAGCTTGGTCAGGTCATGATAGGTGTCCACAATGATCTTCTTCCGGCAGGAGACGGTGCAGGCCGCGCAGCCTACACACTTGTCGTAGTCGATCTGGGCGCAGTTGTCCACCACGGAGATGGCGCCCTCGGGACAGGCCTCCACGCAGTCGCCACAGCCAATGCAGCTGTAACCGCACAGGCGGATGGCACGCGCCTCCTCGTCCTGATTGGAACAGGGGACGAAGTTGGAGGCATCGGACGGCACCATGTGGATCAGGTTCTGTACACAGGCGTTGGCGCAGGCGCCGCAGCCGTTGCACTTTTCCTTGTCCACCTGGACATTGCCATCCACAATAGACAGGGCCCCAAAGGTACAGGCGGCCACACAGGAACCGGCGCCTACGCATCCATAGACGCACTCATGCTCGGCAAAGCCGCTCTTCACCGCCTCCTCGCAGGAGCCGTATACCTTCAGTCTGGACTTCCCGGCCGCGCAACCGGAACATTTGATAAACGCGGTTTCCTGCCTGGCGGGGACGAGCTCGCCGCCTGTCAAAGCGACAATGGCAGCAATGTCCTCCTCTTTGCACGCAGGACATAGGTTTGCCGGACCACCTTCCGCGATGGCAGCGGCGCATTCGTCACAGGTGGCAAATCCGCATCCGCCTCGGCCAGTGCAGTCCGTGCCCGGAAGCAGCTTCCGGACTTCTTTTGCAAGATTGTTTGGCTGCATACATATTCACATCCTTCAATAATGCTTTGCAGGGGTCATAAAAATCCATGGACATTATGGCGCGATTGAAACAGAATGTCAACAGAAATCGAGAGATTTTTTCTGGTTTTTTTGGATTTTTCGTGATTTCTTCGACCGGGTGTTCACAACATTTTGTTATCTTTCGCTAACTCCACTTTTCTTGCCCCCTTTCAGCTGCTCCTACCCTTATATTGACATCCCAGACTGCCTGTGATAGAGTAAAGTCCATAAAAAAGGAAGGGGAAATGACCGTGCCCAAGGTTTTTCTCTCTGGTTATGCCAAGCTGCCGGACAACACCACGGCGCAAAAACTGTACAACCACTTGGTCCTGGTGGTCACCGCAGAGTCCTCCACGGGGACCATCCTGGATGCCGACTGCACTATGGCCACCGAGTTGGGGCGACGGTTCATCCGGGAGCTTCTGGTGGGCTACGCGCTGACCCGAGGGCCAGACCCTCTGGTGGAACGGCTGAATCAAAGCTACTACGGACATCTGCGTAAGGCACTGCAGACCTGTATCAAGGGGATCTGCCTTCAGTATGGGGAACTCTCCCGGAGCAGTACCGCCGCCCAATAGACCGCCTTTACGCTCTCGTTTCCCCATTGTCATTGCCCTATAATAAAATAAGGAGGGACCCACATGCTGCTGTCCGGTGAGGAAATCCAGAAGAATCTGGGTGGGAACATTATCATCGAACCCTATCACCCCTCTCAGCTCAACCCCAACAGCTACAATCTACGCCTGTCCAACGAGCTGCTGGTCTACGACACCGACACCCTGGACATGAAGGCCAACAATCCTGTCCGACACCTAACCATCCCGGACAGCGGCCTACTGCTGGAGACCAATAAGCTCTACCTGGGCCGCACCCTGGAGTACACCAAGACAGAGCAGTTTGTCCCCATGCTGGAGGGGCGCTCCTCTGTGGGGCGGCTGGGCCTATTTATCCATGTCACCGCTGGGTTTGGCGATGTGGGCTTTGCAGGGTACTGGACCCTGGAGATGTTCTGCATCCACCCCATTGTGATCTATCCCAATGTAGAGATCTGCCAGATTTATTACCACACCATACAGGGCGAGTATCAAAAGTACGACTCTGGGAAATACCAGAACAACACCGGCGTTCAGCCCAGCATGCTGTATAAAGATTTTCTGCGGGAGGACGGCAGCGGCAAGTGATCCTCCCCTGCCCTGCCCCCCTTTTCACCGTTCCCCTCTGCCCGTCGGCAGAGGGGATTTTTCATCCCTTTCCCCTGGAAACAAAGCCCGGCTCTTTGCCTTTGACAAAGAGCCGGGACGATGCCTAAAAAGAACGAGATCGATTGATTGGATTTTGGAAAACAATGATTTGACGCGATCGACCCGATGGACTCTGCTCAAGCCTTCTTGCTCAGCTTGGCAGCTGCCTTAGCATCCTGTTCATCCAGCTCAGCACGGGTGTTCTTCAGATAAATCTCAATGCCCTCTTCCACATTGGCACGGCGCTCCTTCTTGGACATCCCAATGATCTCCATGACGATACACAGCGCAATGCCCACAAAAAGGCCATAGGACGGGTTGGCACAGGTGGCGATGGCGCCGGCGGTGATGCCCGCCACGCCGCGCTCCACATTGGTGCGGCACATGTTGATGCCCACGTAGAAGGAACCGAAGGCCTGAATAATCAGGGTCTGCGCCATGGCCAGAGGCAGGATGGGCTGGATCAGCGCCATCAAGGGGACAATCAGCTGGCAGATCCATTTGGTGGTATTAAACGTACAGGCACCGCCGAAAATGGAGTACATGTTCTCTTTGCCTGTCTTATAACGCTCGGCCACGGACACCGTCATGGCGGACCACAGAGGACCCGACATGGTGCAGGTGGGGCTGAAGAAAGCCTCGATCAGGTTCCGGAATCCGCAGCACATATTGGTGCGGTCGGGGTTGACGTCGATGTACTCATCCTCCCGGTACCGTTTGGTATCCTCCAGGAAGGCCGTGCCGCCCACGATATCTCCGAATGCAATGACGTAGCACATAATCGCCATGGGCAGGTCCTGCAGCAAAATATGGGCGGGCGGAATCCCAATGCCCAGAATAGAGAAGTTGTTCCATACCCATTGCAGGCCCGGGAAGGGGTTAAACCAGAAACTGGTTACCGTAGAGAAGTCCGGCAGATCGCACTCCCCAATGATCATAGCGATCACACCCGCTACAATAATGGCAGGGACAAAGCCAGCCTTGGTAATGAGTTTAATGAGTTTGCTTTTACTGCCAAATTTCACCTTGCCAAACCCATTGGAAAACAGCAGGAACAGACCCAGCGCACAGCCAATGGACCAGGAAATGGGATATTTGAAGAAGCCGGCCCCGCCGTCTTCCAACGCCTTAAAGCCGTATTGGCCACAACAGGCGGCAAAGCCGGAGCCTATGAGAATCCCCGCTTTCAAACTCTGCGGACAAATGTCAATGATCTTTGTGGCAATGCCGGTGACGCCCAAGATAACATACATCAGGCCCAGGATCAGTTCCAGCCCCACCAGGGCGTACATCCGGTCCGGTCCCTCAAAATTCAATAGGAACGCGGTGATGAGCGGCACAGCCGGCGTAATCCACCCGCCGATCAGGGGGTCGCCCAAAGTGTTGTTGACCATGTACAGCAGCTCATGGACAAACACAATGGACAAAGCCATCTCAAAAGTAAAGCCAAACAGGTCCTGCAGATACGCAGTGGCCGCAGAGCCGGTCATAAAGACGACGCAGGCCTGAATCATCTCCGGAATTTCCCATTCGTAATGGACAAAGGGAATACGAAGGTCGAACTTCCAGATTTTGATGCAGGGCTGCTTCTCACCGTCTTTCCGCCGGGCGGTTGGAAGCATGAGATTCATTTACGGTCCCTCCTCATAAAAATACACATTGCTTTGACTTGCAATTTTTCTGTCGGAAAAACGCATGAGCGCATTTCCTTTTCTTCTTTTCCACATCTTTTCAATCGATACAACGTCATTATAGCACGTTTTCACCAAAACGCAACAGATATCCCTTCGTCATTTTCCACGAACGTGTACTATTTGCACAAGAAATCATTCCTTTTCAGGCGCTTCCTGATCGTTTTCTTTAATTTATTTGGCTGAAATCAGAATTTTTTGTGTACAATTTGTGAAGCAACTGAATAATAATTCAACATTTTCTCAATTTTTTTACGAAATACCCCCTGCGTTCCCTACAAAACACATCGTTTCGTAATCCTGTCCAATTTCATTTTGCAAGCCACTATTTTATATCCGTCAATTCTCTCCCTTGCCGCAAAAAAAGACGAGGCCGAAGCCTCGTCTGCTCTTCGCGTTTCCGCTGGATCAGTCATATTCCGGGTCCCGGACAGAGGTGTCCGCGCTGCCCGTGCCCGCCGATCCGTCTTCGGTCTCTGCGGTCTTAAACATACTGGCGTCTGCCCGCATACCCCTGCCGTTGGCGTCGTTGACCTGGAAGAAGTTGACATCCTCCGGGGTCAGGGAGGTGGTATAGGGGTTGACCAGCTGGTTGATCATAGTCAGGCTCTCCGCCGGCTCCAGCTCATAACAGTAGCTTGTCCCCCGATAGGTGGTATTGCCATCTCCCGGCAGCGCCCCACCGGTCACGCCGGTGCTCAAATTCACCCCAATGGCCTTGGTAACAAACCAGGTGATGTCCGTCCCAGAGAGATTGGTCTCAATGTTCCGCTGGAAAATATCCACGAACTGATCCAGCTTCCCGATGTTGGAGACCAGCTTCTTGGCCACAGTGACCATCAGGTTGCGCACTGTCTCGCTGCGCTGGATATCCCCCAAGGGATACCCTGTGCCATCCCCGTTCTTTCGGAACCGGCAGACCTCCATGGCCGCCTGGCCATCCAGGTGCTGCATGCCCGGCTGGAAGAAGATGTTCAGATCCTGGGTGGGATCACTGTAATACATCTCCACGGGAACATCAAATTCCACGCCGCCCACTGCGTCCACCAGTTCCACAAACCCATCCAGGTCGATGGTGATATAGAAGTCAATGGGATACCCCACCAGGTCGGACACCACATCCTGGAGGTTCTCTATCCCTCCATGGAGCGAGGAATTGATCTTCGGGCTGGACTCATCCACCAGCGTGTCTCTGGGCACCGAGAGCATTCCGATCTTCTGGTTGGGCACATCGTAGGTGACCAGCATGATGGCATCGGCATTGCCGCTGACCTGGTCCGGGCAGGCCAGCAAGAAGGTGTAGGTCTGCTCTCTCCTGGTGTGGCTGCCCTGTTCCATCCCCGGCGCCACTTCCTCCTCTTGGGTGGCATTCGCTGCGGCGGGCTTCATCTCAGGGGCTGGAACGGCTACTTTATAAACACCATATCCAATCACAATGACAGCTGCAACTGCCACCACAGCGGCATAAATGCCCCGCAGGACACGGTACTTTTTTTTCAATCGACGTTTCTTCTGTTTGGCCAAGGCTCTGGCCTCCTTTTGTTGTGTTTTCCAAGGGGTCAAAAAAGCATGTATAAATGTAGTGTACATAATTTGCCCATTTTCGGCAAGTCTTTGTCCTTAACTTTCGTATTATTCATAATTCCTACCCACTTTTGTATCTTTTTTTCGTTTGTACAAACAAATACACAGGCGCCCTTCCTGCTCTCCCCGGCGATGGGTCCGGCCGGGGTTTTTCCAAGGAATTGCCGGAAACCCCTTGCAACCCTTTCATTCATGTGTTATAATAAGCACGATTTTAAGATGTAAGTTAGGTAGAGTGGGGCTTGCCCCGCTCTTTCTTTTATGAACTGGACCGGGCCCGCTCCCTTTTCCGGCGGGGGGGACCGGTCCGGTGTCTGAACCACTTCGATTTGGATTGCAGCGCCCATGGGGCGCGGGGAGGTTATGATGTCCAAAATCACCGATTTAACGGCCCAGCTGGCCCGCCCTGTGGTGGAGGCCAACGGCTGTTCCCTCTGGGACGTGGAGTATGTCAAGGAGGCGGGCAGCTGGTATCTGCGGGTATACATTGACAAGGAGACCGGCGTCTCCATCGACGACTGCGAGGCGGTCAGCCGGGTCCTGTCCGACTTGCTGGACGAGGCCGACCCCATTCAGGACCCCTACACCTTTGAAGTCTCTTCCGCCGGCGCGGACCGGGCCCTGAAAAAGCCCGAGCATTTCCAGGCCTACCTGGGCGCCCAGGTAGACGTGAAGTTTTACCAGGCAAAAAACGGGCAGAAGACCTGCACAGGCATCCTGGCCGGCTATGAGGATGGCGCGGTCACCTTAACCATGGGGGAGGACACCGTCACTTTCCCCAAGCAGGAGATCGCTTTCGTCCGTTTGCACGTTGGCTTTTAACATTCTATTGAGGAGAATCTAAGTCATGGCTAAGAAAACATCGAAAACCGCAAAAAGCAACGAGCTGGACGGCAAGGAATTCTTTGCCGCCATCGCCCTGATTGAAAAGGAAAAGGGGATCCCCAAAAGCTATATGCTGGAAAAGATCACCCAGGCCCTGGTCTCCGCCTATAAACGGGACCACGAGGGCATCACCGACAACGTCTTTGTGGAGGCCAACGAGATCACCGAGACCGTCCGCATGTTTGTAAAAAAAGAGATCGTGGAGGAGGTCACCAACCCCTTCACCGAGATCGCCCTGGACGAGGCCCGCAAGAGCCTCCCCTCCGCCCAGACAGGGGATGTGGTCCGCATTGAGATCAAGCCCCGCAACTTCGGCCGCATCGCCGCCCAGACCGCCCGCCAGGTGATCATCCAGGGCATGCGGGAGGCGGAGCACAGCATGATCTATGACATGTTCAGCTCCAAAGAGCACGAGATGCTTCTGGGCACTGTTACCCGGGTAGACCCCCGCAACGGCGCGGTCTCCCTGCGCATCACCAGCAACGGGGAGTCCACCGACGCCTATCTCTCCCCCTCGGAGCAGGTCCGGGGCGAAGTGGTGCGGGAAGGCGACCGGCTGAAGGTCTATGTGGTGGAGGTCCGCCGCTCCAGCCGGGGGCCCCAGGTCCTCATCTCCCGGACCCATCCCGGCCTGGTCAAGCGTCTGTTTGAGCTGGAGGTCCCTGAAATCTACGACGGCACTGTGGAAATCCGCTCCATCGCCCGGGAGGCCGGCAGCCGCTCCAAGCTGGCTGTCTGGTCCGCCGACGAAAACGTGGACCCCATCGGCGCCTGCGTGGGCCCCAAGGGCGCCCGGGTGAACAACGTGGTGGCCGAGCTGGGCAGTGAGAAAATCGACATCATCAAGTACAGCGACGATCCCGCCGAGTATGTGGCCGCCTCCCTCTCCCCCGCCGACGTGGTCTCCGTCCTCCCTCTGGAGGGCACTAAGAGCTGCCGGGTGGTGGTGCCGGACGACCAGCTCTCCCTGGCCATCGGCAAGGAGGGGCAAAATGCCCGGCTGGCCGCCAAGCTCACCGGTTACAAGATTGACATCAAGGCCGCCTCCGCCGCCCACGAGTGGGAGGAGGAGGACGCGGAAGCCCAGCGGGCTGCCCAAGAAGCGGCGGAAGCAGCTGGCCTGGAGGAGGAATTCCAGTCCCCGGAGGAAACAGCCCCGGAGACTCCCTCCCCCGACCCCCAGCCCGATCCCATCCCAGAGACCGACAGCGAGAGCTGACCGTCCATACAACCTATAAGGAGGTGGCACCGTGCCAAAAAAAATCCCCCTGCGCCAATGCCTCGGCTGCCGGGAAATGAAGCCAAAACGGGAGCTGATCCGCGTGGTCCGCTCCCCGGAGGGAGAGATCTCCCTGGATTTCCACGGAAAGAAACCCGGGCGCGGCGCTTACCTTTGCCCCAGTCCGGACTGTCTGAAACGGGCGCGCAAGGCCAAAGCCCTGGAGCGGGCCTTTGCCCTTCCCATCCCAGACCCGGTCTATGACGCCCTGGCCGCACAGATGGAGGGAGGTGGTCTGGATGGATAGCATTCCCTCCCTGCTGGGCCTCGCGCTCAGAGCAGGGCGGCTTGCCGTGGGGGAGGAGCCCGTCGGGGTCGCCTGCCGGTGCCACAAGGGGTACCTGCTGCTGCTGGCCAGCGACGCGGCGGACAACACCATCCGCCGGGCCCTTCATTTCTGCCAAGCCGGAAAAACCATTTGCCTCACCCTCCCCCTGACCAAACAGGAGCTGGGCAGCGGGCTGGGCCGTGCCTCCTGCGCCATGCTGGCGCTGACCGACGTGGGCTTTGCCGCGGCGGTGGCGGAAAAGCTGGCCCAGCTGGACCCCGAGGCCTATGGCCCCGCCTGGGAGACCTTGTCCAACAAGGCCGCCCGGGTCAAGAAACGCCGCGCGGAAAAGCGCTCCCCCCACAAAAACAAGGGCGCGCGCCGGGCCGGAAAACGAAAGCCGGACGGCCCATCCAACGACGGCAGCCAAGGGAATGGATAAGCGCCGTTCCCATACTTTGTAGGTAGCCGCGCCGGGTCCCCGGCCGCGGAGAGAAAAGAGCAAGCAGCCGGTCCCTGTCTGGGCCTGGCTGTGATGGAGGTGGCTTTATTTGAGTTTTGAAAAATATCGTGTGCATGAAGTAGCCAAGGATTTTGGGAAACAGACCAAGGACATCACCCAGATCCTCACCACATACGCTACAACCCCGAAAAACCACATGCAGGTGCTGGACGACAAGGAACTGTCCATCATCTTTGAATACCTGACCCAGCACAACCAGGTCGCGGACCTGCAGGCCGTTTTCGCCAACGCCCCCAAGGCGGGGGAAGGCGCCAAAAACGACCGCCCCCGGGACAACCGGGACAGCGGCCGGAAGCAGGGCCAGCAGAAGCGGGGTGAGGGGAACAAATCCAGCCGGGGCGGGGACCGCCCGGCCCGGAACGATGGCCCCCGGAACAACGGCGAGGCGCCCCGGGAAAAGGCCGCCCCCCAACAGGGACAGCAGGCCAAGCAGGCCGCCAACCGCCCCACCACCCGGGTCCCCGAGAAGAAGCTGGTGGACACCCGGAAAGCGGGCAACGTCAACCTGGCCCGGTACGACGAGCACCTGGAGAACCTGGCGCCGGAGCGGGCCAACAAGATGCAGAGCGGCAAGCAGAAGATTCAAAGCCGCGGCAACCACCGCAAGGGCGGCAACTTCGGCAACAAGCGCCGCCAGGAGGAGCAGGAGAAGATGCGCCGGCTCCAGCTGGAAATCGCCAAGAAGACCCCCCTTACCGTCAAGATTCCCGACGAAATCGGCGTGGGCGAACTGGCCTCCCGGATGAAAAAAACCGGGGCCGACGTGGTCAAGCAGCTCATGAAATTGGGGGTTATGGCCTCCCTGTCTGAGATCATCGACTACGATACCGCCGCCCTGGTGGCCATGGAGCTGGGGTGCAAGGTGGAGAAGGAAGTCATTGTCACCATTGAGGAAAAGCTCATCGACACCGCTGAGGACAAAGAGGAGGATCTGGCCCCCCGCGCCCCCGTGGTGGTGGTCATGGGCCACGTGGACCACGGCAAGACCTCCCTGCTGGACTACATCCGCAACTCCCAGGTGGCGGAAGGCGAGGCCGGCGGCATCACCCAGCACATCGGCGCCTATCAGGTGGACGTGAACGGCTCCCCCATCACCTTCCTGGACACCCCCGGCCACGAGGCCTTCACCGCCATGCGGGCCCGGGGCGCCATGATCACCGACATCGCCATTCTGGTGGTGGCCGCCGACGACGGCATCATGCCCCAGACGGTGGAGTCCATCAACCACGCCAAGGCCGCGGAGATCCCCGTGATCGTGGCCATCAACAAAATGGATAAGCCCGAGGCCAACCCCGACCGGGTAAAGCAGCAGCTGACCGAATATGGCCTGGTCCCTGAGGAATGGGGGGGCGAGACCATCTGCTGCCCCATCTCCGCCAAAACCGGTCTGGGCATTGACAGCCTGCTGGAGATGGTGGTCCTCACCGCCGAGATGCGGGAGCTGAAGGCCAACCCCAACCGCTCCGCCCACGGCGCGGTGATCGAGGCCCGCCTGGACAAGGGCCGGGGCCCCATCGCCACCCTGCTGGTGCAGAAGGGTACCCTCCGTCAGGGGGATGTCATCATCGCCGGCACCGCCGTGGGCCGGGTCCGGGCCATGACCGACGCCAGAGGCCGGAAAATCACCGAGGCCGGCCCCTCGGTCCCTGTGGAGATCACCGGCATGGGGGAGGTCCCCGGCGCCGGCGACGACTTCCATGCCGTGGACGACGAGCGCATGGCCAGAACCCTGGTGGAGCAGCGTAAGCATGAAAATAAAATGGCCGCCAGTGCCTCCAGCCAAAAGGTCACCCTGGACGATCTGTTCTCCCAGATCCAGCAGGGGGAGCTGAAGGACCTGAATATCATCGTCAAGGCCGACGTGCAGGGCTCCGCCGAAGCGGTAAAGGCCTCCCTGGAAAAGCTCTCCAACGAAGAGGTCCGGGTCCGGGTCATCCACTGCGCCGTGGGCGCCATCAACGAGTCGGACGCTATGCTGGCCTCCACCTCCAACGCCATCATCGTGGGCTTCAATGTCCGTCCTGACGCCAATGCCAAGGACTACGCCGCCCGGATGAAGGTGGATATGAGAATGTACCGGGTCATCTACGACTGCATCAACGAGATGGAGGCCGCCATGAAGGGCATGCTGGCTCCCAAGTTCCGGGAAGTGGCCCTGGGTGCAGCCGAGGTGCGGGAGGTCTACAAGATCACCGGCGCCGGGATCATCGCCGGTTGCTATATCACCGAAGGCAAAGTGCAGCGCAACGCCCAGGTCCGTCTGGTCCGGGACGGCATCGTGATCCACGAGGGGGTCCTCAGCTCCCTCCAGCGGTTTAAGGACGCGGTGAAAGAGGTCGCCCAGGGCTACGAATGCGGCATTGGCATCGAAAAGTACAGCGACATCAAGGTAGGCGATATCATCGAAGCCTTCGTGATGGAGCAGATCGAAGTGTAACCGACTCCCCGCCCGCGGCCCGCTCCGGCAGGCTGCCCGGGCGGGGTTACCCTGGAAAGGAGGGGCGTTATGGCCTCCAATCGAATTGGTCGGATCAATGAAGAAATCCAGCGGGAGCTGGCAGCCCTGCTGCGCACCGTCAAGGACCCCAGAGTCCACGGGCTGGTCTCCATCACCCACGTGGACACCACACCGGATCTCCGGTACGCCAAGGTTTTCGTCAGCGTGCTCAACCAGCAGGACGGAAAAGAAGTCATCCGGGGCCTCAAATCCGCCGGCGGGTATCTCCGCCGGGAGCTGGGCCGGGCTCTCTCCCTGCGGTATACCCCAGAGCTCTTGTTCCAGGAGGACGACTCCATTGACAAGGGTACCCATATCTTAAAGCTCCTCAACGACATCGAACGGAAAGAGACGGGAGGCAACCCATGACAGACCACCAGACCGCCCGCCGGCTGGCGGCACTGGATCAAGTGCTGATCCTCACCCACCGCCGGCCCGATGGGGACACCATCGGCTGTGCCAGCGCCCTGTGCCTGGCGCTCCGGCAGCTGGGAAAAACCGCCTGGGTCCTGCCCAACGAGGACGCCCACGGTCTTTTCACCCCCTATCTGGAGGGTGTCCTGGCCCCGGCGGGGTTTCTGCCCCAGCATGTTGTGGCGGTGGATGTGGCATCCCTGGGCATGCTCCCTGACAGCGCCGGGGCCTACAAGGACCGGATCGACCTGGTGATCGACCACCACGGCTCCAACGAGGGATACGGTCGAGAGACCTGTGTGGACCCCAGCTGCGCCGCCTGCGGAGAGCTGCTCTACCGGATCTTCCAGGCCATGGCGATCTCCTTCACCCCGGAAATTGCCATGCTCCTGTATATGGCCATTGCCACCGACACCGGCTGTTTCGTTTACTCCAACACCACCCCGGAGACCCATCGGATCGCCGCCGCCCTCATGGCGGTGGGCTTTGACGCCCAATGGGTCAACCGGCGCCACTTCCGGGTCAAGTCCCTCAAGCGGATGCAGCTGGAGGGGCGCCTGGTACAGGAGATGGAGCTGGCCCAGGGGGGCACGCTGGCCTTCGCCTATGTCACCCTGGCTCTCATCGCCGATCTCCAGGCCACAGAGGAGGATTTGGAGGATATCTCCTCCTTCATCGGTCAGGTGGAAGGAGTGGACAACGCGGTCACCATCCGCCAGCTGTCCCCCCAGGAGTGCAAAATTTCCCTGCGCACCGACGGCAAGACCCTCAACGCCTCCGCTGTCTGTGCCCTCCACGGAGGGGGAGGACATCCCGCCGCCGCTGGATGCACCATTTGGGGGACCCCCGCCCAGGCCAAAGCAGCCATGCTGGCCGCCATTGAGCAGGTGCAGCATGGCTAACGGAATTTTAATCATCGACAAACCCGCCGGCTGGACCAGCCACGATGTGGTTGCCAAGCTCCGGGGACTTCTCCGGGAGAGACGGATCGGCCACGCCGGCACCCTGGACCCCATGGCCACCGGCGTTCTGCCGGTTTTCGTGGGGCGGGCCACCCGGGCGGTGGAATTCGCCGCGGAACGGGAAAAGGAATACCTTGCCGGCCTCCGCCTGGGTGTGGTCACCGACACCCAGGACACCACGGGGACCGTGCTGGAGACCCATCCGGTCTGTGCAGACCGTCCCCAGGTAGAGGCTGTACTGGCCCGGTTCCGGGGGGAGATCACCCAGATTCCCCCGATGTACTCCGCCATCAAGCGGGAGGGGAAGAAGCTCTACGAGCTGGCCCGGCGGGGCCAGGAGGTGGAGCGGCAGCCCCGGCCCATTACCATTGAGGCCTTGGACCTGCTGGATCAGGTCTCCCCCACAGAATACACCCTGCGGGTACGGTGTTCCAAAGGGACTTACGTGCGTACCCTCTGCCACGACATCGGACAGGCCCTGGGCTGCGGCGGCGCTCTGTTCTCCCTGCGTCGAACCCAGTCGGCCGGGTTTTCCCTGGACCAGGCGGTCACCATGGACCAAGTGTCGGCCCATCCGGCCCCCCAACAGCTTCTGCTGTCGGTGGACCGCTATTTCAGCCGGTATCCCGCCCTCACCCTGCGACATGGGACCGCGGAGAAAAAACTTCGAAACGGGAATCGTTTGACGCTGGAGGGGCAGGACGGTGTCTACCGGGTTTACAGCCGAGGGGGAGATTTTCTCGCCCTGAGCCGTTTGGAGCAGGGTGCCCTCACCACTATTAAAAGTTTTTTCGAGGTGTAAGAAGTTGGAACAGAAAAAACGTGTGATCGCCCTGGGCTTTTTTGACGGCGTGCACAACGGCCACGCCGCGCTGATGCGCCGCACCGCCCAGGTGGCCCGGGAAATCGGCGCCACTCCCGCCGCCTTTACCTTTGATCCCCATCCGCAAACCGTAATTTTGGGCCGGCCCATGCCCCTGCTCACCTCCCCCGAGGACCGGGCGGACCTGATGCGGAAATACTACGGCATCCAGGATGTGATCGTGGAACCCTTCACCCCCCAGCGGATGAAGCAGCCCTGGCGGGAATTTTTAGAGGAAACCCTGGTGGGGGACCTGGGCGCGGTCCATCTGGTGGCCGGTCACGACTACCACTTCGGCTACAAAGGGGAGGGCAATCCCCAGCGGCTCCAGCAGACCTGCCAGGCCCTGGGCATCGGCTGTGACATCATCCCCAAGGTGGAGCAGGAGGGCATCACCGTCTCCTCCACCTATATCCGCACCCTGGTGGCCCAGGGCGAAATTGAGCGGGCCAACGAGTTTCTGGGCCACCCCTACACCCTCAGCGACCGGGTGTCCCACGGGAAGAAGCTGGGCTCCACCCTGGGCTTTCCCACCGTGAACCTCCGGCTGAAGGAAAACGTCCTCTCCCCCGCCAAAGGGGTCTATGCCACCAAGGTGATTTTGGAAAATGGGGAGACCCACCCCGCTGTGACCAATGTGGGCACCCGCCCCACGGTGGACGACGGGAATCAGCTGACCATTGAGGGCTTTATCCTGGATTTTCAGGGAGACCTGTACGGCCAGAAAATCCAAATGGAGTTTTATAAGTACTTGCGGGAGGAGCGCAAATTTCCCTCTTTCGCGGCCCTGACTGCGGAAGTGATGCACAACGCAGAGCAGACCCGGGAATATTTTGCCGCCCATCCCTGAAACGCAGCATGCCCCCAGCAGGGCTCACGTTCCCTGCTGGGGGCATGCTGTATTTTTACCGGGATCAGATCAGCGGCTGATGAGCAGAATGCCCACCACGCAGGCGCCTATGCCGAGGATCTGGTGGCCGGTCAGTACCTCCTTATACCAAAGTACCCCTACCAGGACCAGGATACACGCCAGGGCAAGGTTGGCCACCAGGGAGGCCACACTGACCTTCCATCCCGCCCGGTAGATCAGGATATAGCCCAGCTCCAGGCCCACCACGGACAGCCCCATCACCACTGGGGCCCAGTTGGTCTTGCCGATCTCCTGTATCAGGTTCTTCTCTCCCCCTGTGGTCACAAAAAACAGCAGCAGGGACAGTGCCGCCGCCACCCCATAGTTGATGGTTAGGGCGGCGAAGGAATTGAGCTTCTCCGGGGTGGATTTGGCACAGATGTTGTACACCGTGTTGGCCCCCACCACCATGAGCATGGGCCAGAGTAGGTTCCACATAATGGTTCTCTCCTTTTGTCTCAAAATGAAACCGGATGCAAGGATAGCCTTACATCCGGTAGGTGCTCACCCGATGGCGCCGTCGGCGCCATTGTTGTCGCTTTTTGTTTATTATATCATCTTTCCATCCATCTGGCAAGTACCCCATGGACCAGCAGCGGCAGGATGACCACGGCCACAGCCACAGGAAGCCAGAGTGTCAGCAGCGGGTTCGTCAGCAAGAAAGTGGGCAAAAAGATCGCCGCCAGCAGGGCCACACAGAATGCCCAGGCCATGAAAAACCCTTTTCCCCGGGATCGTCCTCTCTCTCCCTCCAAAGCAGTCCGGCAGAGATAGGTCACAATCCCCACAGAGGCCGCCAGCAGAACCCCCATGGAGATCGCCTCCCCCAGCGTCAGGGTGAGGTGCATCACGGCCTCTCCACGCAGCAGAGCCTCCACCACCTTTTTCACCAGCCAAATGCCCAGCAAAACGCTGAGCGCAGGCAGAAGCTCCTCCACCGCCGCCGCCATCCGCACCCGGCGGGACCGGCGGGGCACCGCAGCTACAATCTCCTGGCAAAAGGTCCGGTAGTCCTGCCCCACCACTTGGGCCATGGTCTCCCCCCGGGCCTCCGCCTCCCAAACCATCTCCAAAATGTCCCGGCGGATCTCCTCTTGGTCCAAGGGGCTCAGGTCCTGCCCCCGGAGATAGACCACCACATCGGTCATCTCCCGCTGACTTTCCCGGGAAAGCGCCCTCTCCCGGGCGTTGTTCTCCTGCCGCAAGGTCCTCACAGAGGACTTCCGCATGTCATCTCCTCCTCTCCAAATCCCGGCAGCCGCTCCACTGCCGCCGTCATCTCCCGGAAACTGGCCCGGAACTGCGCCAGCTCCCTCCGGCCTTGGTCGGTAAGGGTATAGTATTTCCGCCGCGGTCCCAGGTCCGAGTCCATAAACCGGGCGGAAACCCATCCCTCCTTCTCCAGTCGGAGCAAAAGGGGATAGATCGTCCCCTCGGAAACGCTGCCAAATCCATAGCCATGCAGGGCCTGCACGATTTCGTAGCCATAGGTCTCCCGCTGGCCCAGGATGGCCAGCACACTGCCCTGCAGGACACCTTTGAGCATCTGGGATGGAATCAAGGCTCCTCTCTCCTTCCAGCTACCTTGCATCGCAAGGTATAGCTACATTGTAATACAAGGTAGAGAAATTTGTCAAGTCCCCTGGGGGAAAAAGGAACTTTTCTCCCCAGGGGGCGTCTAACAGAAAATGAGATTTTCGTCCGTGGGTTCTGATCCCAGCCGCAGCCCCGCGTGCGCAGCGCCGGCAGGGCCGGGCGCGCGCTCCTCACAGAGGACCGGTGCGCTCCCGGCGCGCCTCATGGGCCAGTCCCTCGGGGCTGGCGGTCTTGGAAAAGGCAAATTTTTGCTTGGCGTAGAGTCCACTGTACCCAGAGACCAGAAAGCTGGCGGCCACCGCCATGAGAAAGCCCCCGGGATTGCAGAAGAAAAAGACCTCAAACCCCAGCATCAGGGCGGTGAGGGGGCAGTTTGTCACCCCGCAGAAGAGGGAAACCATGCCAACAGCTGCGGCATAGGGTGCCGGCAGCCCCAGCAAGGGACCCACCACACAGCCAAAGGAGGCCCCAATGGCAAAGCAGGGCACAATTTCGCCCCCCTTGAGTCCCGCGCCCAGGGTCAACGCAGTCAGCAACAGTTTAAGAAGGCAATCCTGGGGCGCCGCCCTCCCCTGGTCAATGGCCTGGGCAATGAGGGCCTCCCCTGTCCCCAGATAGGCTTTTGTGCCCAAAATTAAGGTGAGAACCATGACACCGGCGCTCCCCACCACCACCCGGAGATAGGGGTTGGGAAACAGCCGCGCCAGCCCCGCCCGGACACCGGAAAAGGTATAGCAGACCAAAATACTCAGCAGGCCGCAGGCAATCCCCAGCACCAGCACCTGTCCATAGAACAACACGTCGGGGGTGGAGGCGGAGAGATAAAAGCGCATGGCCCGCACGCCCATGGCCCGGGCCACCGTCCCTGCGGCCAGAGAGGAGACCACGCAGGGAAAGAGGCCCCCCAGGGGCAGAATCCCCACGCAGGAGATTTCCAGCGCGAACAGCGCCGCGGTAATCTGGCTGCCGAAGACCGCAGAAAAGCCCGCGCTCATACCGCACATGATCGCCAGGTCCTGAAACTCGGCCCCCAGCTTTCCCCCCTTGCGCACCAGCTCGGCCAAGGAGCCTCCCAGCTGCAGGGCCGCGCCCTCCCGGCCGGCCGATCCTCCAAAACCATGGGTGAGCAGGGTGGCCGCGAAGATCACCGGGGCCAGCAGACGGGAGACCGGCTGCTCCCCCCGGGCAGCCTGGATGATAAGGTCGGTTCCCCCGGCCGTTTTGATGCCGCCCCGGCGGTACATCCACACCACCAGCAAGCCGGCCAGGGGCAGCAGGAACATCGCCCATCCGGTGCCCTCCCGCAGGTGGTTCGCCGCCCCCAACAGACGGGCGAACAAGCCACCCCAGACCCCCACAAGCAGCCCCACCACCAGACCAAACAACAGCCCCCGGCCGTTGATGCGAAGGCTCTCTCCGCTGAATGCCACTTCCGTATACATCCCCCGGAAGAAGGCCCGGACCGGGTGGTGCCTGGTGTGGCGCTCTCTTTTTTGCTCTTCCATGGTTCCCCCCGCCTCTCTGCGCTGTGCTTTCCTCCCATCATATCACATTTCCCTGCCTTTGCAATGGGGACGCACGGCCCGTGGGCCCGGGATTTTCTTCCTTTCCCTGGTTTACCAGGGCCTCCGGGTTGTCAGAAAGCGTCGATCTATGATAAGATAATAAAAACAGTGCGAAATCTCTACTTTTTTGAAATGAGGTGATCCCTTTGCGGATCGGTTCTGTATCCATTCCCTCCCCTCTGGTCCTGGCCCCCATGGCAGGGGTAACGGACTTAGCCTTTCGGACCATCTGCCGGGAGTTGGGGGCGGGCTATACCATAACGGAGATGGTGAGCGCCAAGGCCCTGTGCTACCAAGACCAAAAGACCCTGCCCCTGATGCGGCTGGGGGAAGACGAGCATCCAGCAGGCGTGCAAATCTTTGGCAGCGACTTGGCCTGTATGGAGGAGGGCGCCGCCATTGTGCGGGAGGTGGCCCACCCAGATATCATCGACATCAACATGGGCTGCCCCGTCCCCAAGGTCGCCAACAACGGGGACGGCTCCGGCCTGCTCCGGGACCTGGACAAAGCCTGCCGGGTGGCGGAGGCCGTTCGGAAAGGAGCCGGCGAGATCCCCGTCACCGTGAAAATGCGCCTGGGCTGGGACAAGGGAAACATCGTCTGCCTGGAATTGGCCCAGTGCCTGGAGGACTTGGGGATCGCCGCCATCACCCTCCACGGGCGGACCAAGGTGCAGATGTATGCCGGCACCGCCAACTGGGACTGGATTCGGAGGGTGAAACAGGCCCTGTCCATCCCCGTCATCGCCAACGGAGACGTCTTCTCCGGCCAGGATGCCGCGCGTATCCTCCGCTACACCGGGGCAGACGGGGTTATGATTGCCCGGGGTGTCTTCGGCAACCCCTGGATCTTCCAGCAAGCCCAGGCCGCCATAGACGGGCGGCCCATTCCTCCCCTCCCTCCCCTGTCCCAGCGGTGCGACACCGCCGTGCGTCAGTTTGAACTGGCCGCCCAGTACAAGAGCGAGAAAATCGCCTGTCTGGAGGCCCGGAAACACTATGCCTGGTATTTGAAAGGGGTCCCCTATGCCGGGTACTGGAAAAGCGAAATCTCCAAAATCTCCACCTTGGCCGACGTCTATCGGGTCACCGCCGGCATCAAGCGGGAGCTGAAAGATGCAAGCGACGATGGATGACCGGCAGCTGGTGACCTTGGCCCGGGAGGGAGACCAGGATGCCTTCACCCGCCTGGTGGAGCGCCACCAGAAGATGGTCTACAACCTGGCCCTGGGCAAAACAGGGAGCCACCACGACGCGGAAGAAGTGACCTAAACCGCTTTCTTCAAGGCTTGGCAGGGGCTGCCGTCCTTTCAGGGGAAGGCAGCGTTTTCCTCCTGGCTGTACCGGCTGACGGTCAACGCCGCCATTGACCTGCTCCGTCAGCGAAAAAAACACCAGGGTGCCCTTTCCCTGGATGACCCCGACCTGCCCGTCGTCCCGGACCGGGGGCCCTCCCCAGAGGAGCTGTCCGAGGAGCACGAACGGCGGCAGCTCCTGTGGCAGGCCATCGAGTCCCTGCCCGAGCCCCACCGCATTCCCCTGCTGCTGCGGGAAATTGAGGGGCTGAGCTACCGCGAGATTGCCCAGGCACTGGACCTGGAGGAGGGCACTGTAAAATCCCGGCTGGCCCGGGCCCGACTGCTGCTGCGAAAACTTCTGCTGCAAAAGGGGAACCTTCCCACCGGTTCCCCGTCTAATCAACTGGGGCGGAAAGGAGGGATGTCAAAATGAACCCATGCGAAGAATATGAGCTTCTCCTCAGCGCCCGGCTGGACGGGGCGCTCTCTCTCAAGGAGGAGACCCAGCTGCATGCCCATCTGGCCCAGTGCCCCCACTGCCGCCAGCTGGCCCAGGAGCTGGAGGACCTTCAAACCCAGATGACCTCCCTTTGGGTCGAGCCCCCTGACTCCCTCAAGGACGCTCTGGCCAGCCAGGACTGGAGTAAGTCCGCCTCCTCTTCCCCGCCCCGTTCCCCAACGGCTTCCCCCTCCAAGCGACGGCACTTGCTTCCGTGGCTGGCCTGCGCTGCGGCCGCCGTGGTGCTGGTTGTGGGCCTTTGCCAGCTTCTCCTGCCAGGGGGAGCAGATGGACTCCTGCCAAAGGCAGTCATTGAAGTCTTTCAGCGGCCCGAGCAGGACCCCGCCGCTGGCAGCGAGGAAAGCGATCCCGCCGCCCCCGACAACCCAGACAGCCCGCAAGACCCTTCGAAGGATACAGAGCAGCAGGCAGAACAGAACGGAGGAGACGCCCAGGGGGAGGCCCCGTCCCCTTCGGACCGGCCCACCGCCCCAAACGACACGGAGGACCCGCAGTCCCCGCCCAATAACAACCAAACCCCCAACAACCCCTCCAATCCCTCCGGTGATCCCGCCCCAGGGGACCCCGGCACAGACACACCTCCCGACAACAACACAGGGGACAAACCCGACGATCCCCCCGCCCCCGCGGTGAGCCGGCAGGAAGCCCAGTCGCTGCTCACGGCCTATCTGGCCCAGCAGGGACGGACCCTCACCCTGGTGCCTTTGGACTCCAGTCCCAACCAAGGTTACTGGCGCTTTTCCGGCCGGGATGCCAACGGCAACGCCGTCACGTTCCTGATGGTCTCTTGCTCCACAGGACAGATTCACGAGATTCCCGTCCCGCCGTCCTCCACGGGGCCCGGACTGGGATAACCGGAAGGAAATGAAATTTTTCTCTGATTTTTACAAATTTTTTAGTTATTTTTTATTTTTTGTGTTGTCATTGACGCACTCTTGTTGTATACTAAGTCCATGACTATGGAGTGCGTGACTCCGTCGGGGCACAGGAGAGGGGGTTCCCTCCCTGTCCCATCTGAAATAAGGAGAGAAGATTGCTATGAGCTATTCTGTGCAAAACATCCGAAATGTCTGTCTGGTGGGCCACAGCGGCAACGGCAAGACTGCCCTGGCAGAAAGCCTGCTGTTTATGACCGGCGCCATCAACCGCATGGGCAACAGCGCCGATGGCAACACCGTCTGTGACTACGATCCCGAGGAGATTCGCCGCCAGATTTCCATCTCCACCGCAGTCGCCCCCCTGGAGTATAAGGGCTGTAAAATCAATCTGCTGGACACCCCGGGCGCTTTCGATTTCTCCGGCGAGGTAATGGAGGCCCTCCGGGCCGCCGACGCCGCCATCCTGGTCTGCTCCGCCAAGGACGGTATCTCCGTGGGCTTTGAAAAGGTCTGGAAATACTGCCAGGAGCGGGATATGCCCCGGTTTATCTATATCTCCAAAACCGACGAAGAAAACAGTGACTACAACGCCACCTTCAACGCCCTGCGGGAGCGGTACGGCAACAAAATCGCCCCCCTGGTGGTCCCCATGTGGGACGCCGACAAAAAGACCACCGGCCTCATCGACGTGCTCAACAAGCGGGCCTATGAGATGCAGGACTTTAAGCGGGTGGAGGTGGACATTCCCCCGGAAAAGGCCGACGTGGTGGCGGAATTCAACGAAGCCCTGAAGGAGTCCGTGGCCGAGACCTCGGATGAAATGATGGACAAATACTTCAGCGGCGAGTCCTTCACCTATGCAGAGATGATTCAGGGCCTGCGCCAGGGCGTGCGGGAGCTGTCCATGTTCCCCGTCCTCTTCGGCTCCGCCATCAACTGCATCGGCTCACTGATGCTCATGGACTACATCGTGGATCTGCTGCCCAACCCCATGGAGGGCAACCACCACAAGGCCACCATGCAGAACGGCGAGACCGAGGACTTCGTGGTCTCCCCCGGCGGCGTGCCCACGGCCTACGTCTTCAAGACCATCTCGGACCAGTACGGCAAATACTCCATGATTAAGGTCCTTTCCGGGGTGATCACCTCCGATCTTCCCCTGGTCAACGCCCGCACCGGCGCGGCGGAAAAGCTGGGACGCCTGTACAAAATGTGCGGCAAGAAAGCCGAAGAGGTCAAGGAGCTCTCCTGCGGCGACATTGGCGCCATCGGCAAAATGGACAAGGTAAAGACCGGCGACACCCTGTGTGACAGCCGGAAAGTGGTCGCCCTGAAGGGTATCCCCTTCCCCGAGCCCTGCTATTCCAAGGCCATTGCCCCCAAGACCCGGGGCCAGGACGACAAAGTGGCCGCAGGTCTGGCCCGGATGAACGAGGAGGACCCCTCCTTCTCCGTGGTCAACAATCCTGAGACCCGCCAGGTGGTCCTCTCCGGCACCGGCGATATGCAGCTGGATGTGCTGGTCTCCCGCCTAAAGAGCCGCTTCGGGGTGGAGGCGGAGCTCAGTCCCGCCCGGGTCCCCTATCGGGAGACCATCAAGAAAAAGGTGGAGGCCCATGGCCGCCACAAGAAGCAGACCGGCGGCTCCGGCCAGTTCGGCGACGTGTGGGTCCGCTTTGAGCCCCAGTATGAGTCCGAGGACATGATCTTCGCCGAAGAGGTCTTCGGCGGCAGCGTCCCCAAGAACTTCTTCCCCGCCGTGGAAAAGGGCCTGCGGGAGGCCGCCAACAAGGGCGTGCTGGCCGGCTATCCCCTGGTGGGGCTGAAGGCCACCCTGTATGACGGCTCCTATCACCCTGTGGACTCCAACGAAATGGCCTTCAAAACCGCAGCCCAGCTGGCCTACAAAGAGGGGATTGCCAACGCCAACCCCACCATTCTGGAGCCCATTGGAGAGCTGAAGGTAACCATTCCCGACAGCTATCTGGGCGACGTCATGGGCGACCTGAACAAGCGCCGGGGCCGGGTGATGGGCATGAACCCCACCGACGACGGCAATCAGATTCTGGAGGCCGAGGTCCCCATGGCGGAGATGACCTCCTACGCCATTGACTTGCGCTCCATTACCCAGAGCCGCGGCACCTTCTCCTTCCACTTCGTCCGCTATGAGGAGGCTCCCCCCGCCGCCCAGCAAAAGGCCATCGACGACGCCAAAGCCATCCAGGAAGAAGGATAATCCCCTCCTTTTTCCTTGCCAAACGCGCGTACCGAGGTTCGGTACGCGCGTTTTTTCAGGCGGCGGAAGCAGGGAATGCCCCTTGTGCTTTTCTGGTTCAAAGGGTATACTATCCCTTGGAACCCGTCTTTCCAACACCCCCCCAGAGAGGATGAACCACAATGAAATGGAAATGGATACTCTGCGCCGTGCTCATGGCCGGGCTGCTGTGCAGCTGCGGCAAGAAAGAGGAGCCCCCCATCCAGGAGGAACCCGGCGCGGTAGAACCGGTCACAGCGGGAAACGCGGAGGAATTGCTGGCCAAGCTGACCGTCCAGGAGAAGGTCGGCCAACTCTTTTTGATCTCCCCTGACGCCCTGGACACCACCCAGACCCCCCAGCAGCGCCAGGACCCCAATCAGCCAGGGCTCACCCAGGTGGACGCCAGCGCCCGGAACGTCCTAAAAGACTACCCTGTGGGCGGTTTTGTCTGCACAGCGAAACAGCTCCAGGACCCGGACCAGCTGGAGTCTCTGATGACCCGTCTCTCCCAGTCCTCCCGGGTCCCTCCCCTCTTTGCCATCGAGGAAGAGGGCGGCAGCCGCTCTCCCTTTGCCGGGAAGGAGACCTTCTCCTCCCCCCAGGTGGCGGATATGGCCACAGTGGGCGCGGACGGAGACCCGGCCAAGGCCAAGCAGGCCGGTCTGGCTCTGGGCAGCTTTCTCCGGGACCTGGGTTTTCACTTGGATCTGGCCCCCGTGGCCGATGTGAAAACCGACCCTGACAACGCGGTTCTGGGCAACCGTTCTTTTGGCACCCACCCTGAGCAGACCGCCATGCTGGTCAGCGCGGCGGTGGACGGCTTCCATGAGGCAGGCGTGGCCTGTGCCCTGAAGCACTTCCCCGGGGAGGGGAGCGCCCGCTGGGACAGTCAAACGGGCCGGGCCTCCACCGAGAAAACCTGGCAGGAGATGCTGACCTGCGAAATCTATCCCTTCCAGGCGGGGATGGCCACCGGCGCAGACGCCGTCCTGGTCTCCCACATGACTGCCCCCAACGCCGTTCAAGACGGCCTGCCCGCCTCCCTTTCCCGGGAAATGATCACAGAGAAACTGCGGGGAGAGCTCCGGTTCCAGCGGGTGATCCTCACAGATTCCCTGTCCGCCCAGGCCATCACCGACACCTATTCCGCCGGCCAAGCCGCCCTGCTGGCCTTCCAGGCCGGCGCGGATCTGCTGCTGATGCCGGAGGACCTCCCCGAAGCCTACGACGCCCTCCTCTCCGCCGTGGAGAAGGGGACCATTTCCCAGGAACGGCTGGATCAAAGTGTTCTGCGGATTTTGCAGCTGAAGGAAAAATATGACCTAATTTGACAACATCCCACCGTGGTTTCCACGGTGGGATGTCATTTTCCAAATAAAAAGCGGCAGCCTATGTCGGCTGCCGCTTTCCTACGTCGCCCTGGTCAGAAGCCCCTGGGCACAGTCCAGCAGAAAGGTCCCCTGGTCGGTCTCAATCTCCCACATGGGGGTGAGAACCGCCCGGTCCTCCTCGCCGCTGTACCAATAGCCCTCCTGAATCCCGTGGATCGTCTCACAGGTCTGCCCCAGCTCGGACAGGCCGCGGACAAAGTCCATGAGCAGCGTGGCGGGCTCCCGGGCGGGCTGTACCTCACAGTTGTCCGGCAGGCCCTGGGCCGGCCATTCACTGTCCGGAAGAATCTGGTCTGCCAGGTCCTCCCGCCGGGCTGAGAGGCCGCTCTCCCACGGGATGGTCTCCTGCTGGACCTCAATCCCATTGCGCTCCAGGTACACCAAAATCTGCGTCTGGGTGGTGCGGGCGTAGTCTCGGGACTGGTGGCACTGCATGAGCACACTTCCCAGCAGAAAAAGATCCAGCACCGTCAGGAGAAAAATCACCGTCAGCTTCAGTTTGGACCGTTCCATACACCGCCCTCCTTATGTCCGCTCCCGGACCGTCCAATCGGCTGCAATCTCCGGGGTGGTGCCATTGTCCAGATAGCACAGCTGAAGCTCTTTCCCCGTCTGCCCCATGGCCACGGCGGCGGCGGCGGCCTGCCGCTCGGGAAGAGCCTGCTGGGACCGCTCCGTGAGCGTATACTCCCGCAGGCAGACGGAGAAGGCGGTGCAGTCACTGCCCTCGAAGAGGAACCGGGCGCTCCACCCCTCCTCCCACAGCTGTACCTGGGTGCCGTTGAGCAGATAGCAGAACACCAGCGCCACACTGCCATCCTCCTGGGTTTCAATGGATTGGCAGAACATCGTGCCTTCCCCCAGGTGTCCCGCTGTGACCCCGTCCAAAATCTCCTCCGCCTTGATCTGCAGGTCCTTTTCCCGGGCGGAGAGGGCCTGAAACCGAGCCTGCCCACTCTCCGCAGCGTGGAAGGTGATTTTCCCGTTCTTCTGAATCCGCAGGGTGTCCGATCCCTCCTGGATCACCGTGCCGTCCACCGCCTCATAGACCGCGGAGGCCCGGGGATTGAAATCCAGCGCCTCCAGCAGGGCCTCCTGGTCCGCCGTGTCCCAGTCGTCCAGGGGATTGGCCCCTGTGTAGACAGGGCAGAGGGGCGGCTGGGGAAGCAGCATCATATAGGGGGCCAGGGTATCCGCCAACGAGGAATTCTCAAAGGCAAACTGGCCTCCGTTGGGGACCAGGTCCTCCAGCAAAGCCGGCAAAACCAGACTGGCCTCTCGCAGCTGGGCCATATAGTAATCCCCTGTCTCCTCGTTGTAGTAGTACAGGGCATCCGCCCGCCCATTGCGGGCGGTGATCAGAAACGACCGGGCCTCCCCCTCCCCCCGGCTGCTCTGGCTGGTAAAGGAGACATTATAGAGAAAGTCATAGTACACCCAGCTGCTCCCCTGGCTCACCGCGCGCTCCCATGCCTCCCGGGAGCTGGCCTGGGGGGAAGCCATGGTGTCCAGAGACTGGGTCAGCAGGTCGTTCAGCCCATCGTGGTACAGCCGGTTCACCGTTGTCTGATCGTACTGCACCCCATAGCGTCCTGTTCCGTTCTGCACCATCAAGCGCACCGGGGTTCCCCGGGACAGGGCGGTATCCTGAACCCCCGCAAAGAGACTCTCGTCCCCTGTTCCGCTCCCCTGCTCGGTGACGCTCTGAAACATCCCGGTCCTGTGGATGAGAAAGAGCGCCAGACAGACCAGCAGGAGGATGAGGAGGTTTTCCAGCCGGTCAATCTCCCGGCGGCTCAGCTTCCGTCTCATCCCTTGGGCCCCTCCCTCTTCAGCTCCATCCGCAGGGTGGTGCCGGGGCCGGACCGCTCCACCAGGCTGAGGCTGCCCTCATGCTGGCGGATGATCTCCTGGGCAATGGAGAGTCCCAGGCCCGTACCGCCGGACTCCCGGGAGCGCGCCTTATCCACCCGGTAAAACCGCTCGAAAATTCGCTCTCGATCCCCGTCGGGGATGCCGATGCCGTTGTCGGCCACCTCCAGCCAGACCCGCTCCCGGTCGGCGCCGGCGGACATGACAATCCGCCCACCGTCTGGGGTATACTTGATGGCGTTGGAGAGGATATTCATAATCACCTGCAAAATCCGCTCCCGGTCCCCCCGAACATTGGGCAGTCCTTCCGTTCCCTCCAGTAGGAGCTGGTGGCCATGGCGTTGGGCCTCGATCCGCACCGCCTGATAGCTGTCTTCCAATACCGCCGCAAAGGGGAACCTGGTCAGGTTGAGCTGGCTGTACCCCGAGTCAAACCGGGACAGGGTGAGCAGGTCCTGGACAATATGGGTCATCCGGTCGCTCTCGTTGAGGATCACCTTCAAAAAGTCACCGGTCATCTCCGGGGGCAGGTCGGGGTTCTCCTCCAGGGTCTCGGCATAGCTGCGAATGTTGGTGATGGGGGTTCGGAGCTCATGGGAGACGTTGGCCACAAACTCCTTGCGCATGGTCTCGTTCTTCACCTGCTGGGTGACATCGTGGACCACCACCAGCACCCCCACCTGCTTCTCCCGGTCAAAGGGCGCCAGGAGGAACAGCAGCGTGCGCTCTCCCCGGACGGTCTCGCTCTCCAGGCAGTCCCGCTCCAGGGTGAGGATGGTCTCCAGCGGGGCGATCTCCCCAAAAAGATCCTGGTAGGTAACCGTTCCCCCCAGGGGAATCTCCATGTCCAGCATCTCCTCGGCAGCGGGGTTGGCGTGGATGACCTCTCCGCTCTGGTTGAAGGCCACCACCCCGTCGGTCATGTGAAGGAACAGGGTGCTGAGCTTGGTCCGCTCGCTGTCCACCGCCTGGAGGGTGGACTGAAGCTGGCCGGCCATGGCGTTGAAGGCGTTGGTGAGCACCCCGATCTCGTCGTGGGACTCCACCTGGATCTTGTGGTCAAAATCCCCCTCCGCCACCCGTTGGGCCCCCCGGGTCAGCGCCCGGATGGGCGTGACCATGGCCCGGGAGAGGAGGAAAGAGAGGAGCACTGAGATAATGAGGCCAAAGGCCAGGGCCTCAATGATCAGCTGGAACAGCTGACTGTTGAGCTCCCGCACCGTGGCCCGCTGATCCAGAATATAGATGATATAGTCCTGCCCGCCCCGTTGGATGGGCAGAGCCAGGTCCATATAATTGGCGGTGAGATCGCTCTCATTTCCCTCCCGCTTCTCATTGAGGGCAATCAGGAGGTTGGGGGTGAGCTTTTCCAGGGTCTGGGCACCGTCGTCATCGGAGCTGGCCAGGATCTCCGCTGTCTCCCCGTCCAGGATATAGTAATTCCGGTTTTTCCCGTCCACCCCCAGCGGACCCATTTTGGCCAGCAGGATCTGGTCGATGGCTTCTCCCCCATCCTGCTCCCCCTCCCGGGCGGTGACCAGGTCTCGGACAAACTCCGTGTCCTCGCTGAACACCTCCACCATCTGGGTGTAAAACTCATTGAGATAAAACCGGTTGACGGAGTTGATCAGAAAGGCTCCCGCAATGGCCATCAGGCAGACCACCAGCAGGATCATAATCAGCACCAGCTTGATGTGCAGGCTTCGCAGCACGGTCCTCCCCCTCTCTGTCTTCCCCGGTCACAGGTCTTTTTGGAAATAGTAGCCCGCCCCCCGGCGGGTGATGATGTACTTGGGCTGGGCCGGGTCGTCCTCCAGTTTTTCCCGGAGCCGCCGAACGGCCACATCCACGCCCCGGACATCCCCCACATAGCCCTCATAGTTCCACACCCGCTCCATCAGCTCCTGCCGGGAGAATACCCGGCCGGCGTGGGAGGCCAGATAGGTGAGCAGCTCGAACTCCCGCTGGGTGAGCTCCAGTCTCTCCCCGTCCTTGGTGGCCTGGGCACTCTCCTTGTGGATCACCAGACGGCCAAAATCCAGGCGGTCCTCCTGGTTTCCCGCGGACTGCCGGATCAGCGCCACCCGGCGGATATGGGCCTTGACCCGGGCCATCAGCTCCCGGACGGAGAAGGGCTTGGTGATGTAGTCGTCCGCGCCCAGGTCCAGGCCCAGAATTTTGTCCTTCTCCTCCTCCCGGGCGGTGATAATCAGCACCGGGGTGTTTTTCCCCTTGTCCCGGAGGAGCTTGCACACCTCAAAGCCGTTCATCTCCGGCAGCATGAGGTCCAGCAGGATCAGGTCGGGACTCTCCTCCAGGGCCAGGCGGAGGCCGGTGACGCCGTCAAAGGCCTCCAGGGTATCATAGCCTTCTTTGCGCAGGTTAAAGCGGAGGATGTCCACAATATTTTTCTCGTCCTCGACGATGAGGACCTTTTGCTTTTTCTCCATAACGCCACTGTCCCCTTGTCTCAGGTTTGGGGCGCCTCCAGCAGGAAGGACGCCTTGAGAATCCCCGCCAAGGTCTTTCCATCCTGAATCTCTCCCCGGCGGGCCATGTCCAGCAGATCCTGGTAGGGAACCCAGAGGGTCTCCACAAACTCCCCGTCATCGGGGCGGGCCTCCCCCTGGACCAAATCCCGGGCAAAAAAGAGGTGAATCCGCTCGGCCAGAATGCCCGGGGAGGAGGCGATGCTGCCCAGAGGCAGGAAGGTCCCCGGGGTCAGTCCCGTCTCCTCCGCCAGCTCCCGCAGGCCGCTGGCCCGGGGGTCCTCTCCGGGCTCCAGCTTCCCGGCGGGCAGCTCCAGGGTCACCTCGCCCAGGGGGTAACGGAACTGGCGGACCAGCGCCACCCGGCCCTGCCCGTCCATGGCAAACACCGCCACCCCGCCGGGGTGCTCCACCACCTCCCGGTTGGCGATCCGGCCATCCAACAGCCGGGCCTTGTCCCGGCGGACATTGACGATGATCCCCTCGTACACGGTCTGCTGGGAGACCATTTCTTCCTTCAATTCCATTGGCTGGTACCTCGATTTCTCTGGAATGTGCGGCGGCCTGTTCCCCCGGGGCGGCGGCGCCCCGCCGGGGAGAGCAAGTCCCATGATGCTAAGAATTATAGCATATTTCCGTCCCGCTGCCAACTTCTTTTCCCACTGGCAACCTTTACATTTGCCCCAGGCCCCAGGGTGCTTTATAATGGGGAGCATCCATTCCACCCTCAGGAGGTACCCATGACCATTTCCGCCATTGACACCGGTTCGGTGCTCTATTTCTCCCACGACGAGCTTCCCACGGTCCGTCCGCTGACCCAGGAAGCGGTCCTTCCCCTCATCCGCCGGGCCCTGGCCAAGGCCCGCCACCCCATCCCGCCGGCCATGGAGGTGAAGTCCTTTTCCTCCCGCCAAGGGGTGCTGTTTTTTGTCCTGCCCCGGCTGCCGGAGGAGACCGCCGCCGCCCCGCTCTGCTGAGGGATTTTCGCCGGAATCCCTCCTTTTTCCCCTTTTCCAGGCTGTCATTTTTGGAGTTTCCCCCCTAAATTTTCAAAAGAATCGGAAATTTTTCCCTTCTTTTTTGTTTCCCTTGGCCGCAGCGCCCGGAGAGAAAAACGTAGATATGCCAAGGCTTTTCCACCGTTTTCCTGGGACGATGGCGCCGCGCGGCCCATCTTCTTTTCAAAATAAACTGAGAAATTGTTAAAATTTATCTTTTTTTTTCAGCCCCTTGATGCTATAATGAGGTCAAATTATAGGCGGTGGTATGTCCACCGTTGGGCGAAGCGTGCGCCAAAATTTCCTTTTTGGCCCCGGGTTTCGAACAAAGTGTAACAGTTTGTTTCCTTCCGTCCCTGTTTCGGGACAGAAGGTGACATGAATGCAGCTTTCGGACCAGCCGTCTCCCGCGCCGAATCCGGGTACATTTGTCCGGAAAATTCGGATATGATAGAGAGAGAACCGGAGACGGTCCCGGCTTCGCGTTTCTGATTGCTTTGCTACCTATCTCATTTCTCAGAACCATATAAAAGAAGGTGCCGTTTTGACAAAATACGTGATCAGCGGTGGAAAACCCCTCCACGGCGAGGTTGAGATCAGCGGCGCGAAGAATGCCGCTGTGGCCATTCTTCCCGCAGCCCTTCTGGTGGACGGAGTCTGCCGGATCGAAAATGTTCCCAACATCAGCGACGTGACCATGATCCTGGGGATTATGCGGGATCTGGGCGCCAACGTACGCATGATCAACCAGACCACAGTGGAGCTGGACTGCTCCCATGTCTATAAACAGAATGTCCCCTATGAGCTGGCCCGCCAGATCCGCGCCTCCTATTACCTCATCGGCGCCCTGCTGGGCCGCTTCGGCCGGGCCGAGGTGCCCCCTCCCGGCGGCTGTGACCTGGGGGTGCGGCCCATTGACCAGCACCTGAAGGGTTTTTCCGCCATGGGGGCGGAGATTCAGGTGGAAAACGGCTTTATTTACGCCGCCTCCCCCACAGGCCGCCTCCACGGCGCCCAGATCTATCTGGACGTGGTATCGGTGGGGGCCACCATGAATATTCTGCTGGCCGCCGCCCTGGCGGATGGCCTGACCATCATCGAAAACGCCGCCAAGGAACCCCATATCGTGGACCTGGCCAACTTCCTCAACTCCATGGGGGCTGACATCATGGGGGCCGGGACCGACGTCATCAAGGTCCGAGGGGTGGAAAAGCTCCGGGGCGGCTTCTACTCCATCATCCCCGACCAGATCGAGGCGGGCACCTATATGACCGCCGTGGCCGCCGCCGGCGGCGAGGTCCGCATCAACAACGTCATTCCCAAGCATCTGGACTGCATCACCGCCAAGCTGGTGGAGATGGGGGTGGAGATTCAGGAGGATGGGGACGCCCTCATCGTCCGCCGGTCGGGCAAGCTCACCAGCACCAATGTAAAGACCATGCCCTACCCCGGCTTCCCCACCGATATGCAGCCTCAGATTGCCGCGGTGCTGTGCCTGGCCGAGGGGACCAGCATCCTCAACGAGGGTGTCTGGGACAACCGGTACCGCTACGCCGATGAATTCCGCCGCATGGGCGCCAACATCCAGGTCAACGGCAAGGTGGCGGTGATCGAAGGGGTTCACGCCCTCACCGGCGCCCCGGTCTGTGCCTGTGACCTTCGGGCGGGCGCGGCCATGATCGTGGCCGGCTTGGCCGCCAACGGCATCACGGAGATCGACCAGGTCTATCACATTGAGCGCGGCTATGAAGGCATTGTGGAAAAGCTGGCCAAACTGGGCGCCGACATCCACGAGGAAGCCATTCCCGAGGAGGACTGGCGCAGCGGAAACAGTGTGGGCTGACTTCCGCCCCCTATGCCCCGTCCCCTGTCCGGGAGACGGAATGTGTCACTTCGTCTGTGGACGGCGGGCAGGCCTGCCGTCCACTTTTCTTCGTACCATCTTGTAAGGAGTCCTTCCATGGTCAACATCCAACTGCTCTGCGTGGGCAAGCTGAAAGAGAAGCATTTTTCCGCCGCCTGCGCGGAATATCAAAAGCGTCTGGGGGCCTTCTGCAAGCTCACTGTCACAGAGCTGCCGGAGGTCCGGCTGCCGGAGCACCCCACCCCCACCCAGGTGGAGGGGGCGCTGGCCAGGGAGGGGGAGGCCCTTCTGGCCAAGCTCCCCAAAAGCGCCAAGGTCATCGCCCTGTGCGTGGAGGGAGTTCAGCTGTCCAGCCCCGCCCTGGCCGCCCAGATGGAGCAGTGGATGGTGGAAGGGGCCTCCCATCTCACCCTCATCATTGGCGGGTCCTTCGGCCTGCACCCCTCAGTGAAGGAGGCGGCCCACCTGCGTCTGTCCATGTCCCCCATGACCTTTCCCCACCATCTGGCCCGGGTCATGGTGCTGGAGCAGGTTTACCGGGCCTTCCAAATTGCCGCAGGCACCCGCTACCACAAATAGTCCGGAGGAGGGCTCGGGTTCCATCCTGCCGGCCCCCTCTGAGAAAGGAGCCTTTCTATGTCCTATCAGCAGCAATTCCATCGCTGGCTGCACAGCGACGCCCTGTCCCCGGAGGAGAAAGCCCAGCTGCAGGCCATTGCCGACGACCCCAAAGAGGTGGAAGACCGGTTCTTCGGCCTGCTGGAGTTCGGCACCGCCGGCCTGCGGGGGGTGATGGGCCTGGGGTTGCGGCGGATGAACGTCCATGTGATCCGCCATGCCACCCAGGCCTTTGCCCAGGTGATCCTGGCCGAGGGACCGGCCGCCGCCGCCCAGGGGGTGGCCATCTGCTATGACTGCCGGGTTCACTCCCAGGAATTTGCCCGGGCCGCCGCCGGGGTGATGGCCGCCAACGGCATCCCCGTGCGCCTTTTTGAGGCCATGCGCCCCACGCCGGAGCTCTCCTTCGCCGTGCGGGAGTACGGCTGTGTGGCCGGACTCAACGTCACCGCCAGCCACAATCCCCCGGAGTACAATGGCTACAAGGTCTATTGGTCCGACGGCGCCCAGCTGCCCCCCCAGCACGCGGCGGCCATCGCCGCCCAGATGGAGGCCCTGGATGTCTTTGACGATGTCAGGACCATGGACTACGAACAGGCCCGGGCCCAGGGGCTCATCACCCTGCTGGGCCGGGAGACCGATGACAAATTCCTCTCCCACGTGCTGGATCAGATTAACGACAGGCAGGCCGTGGCCCAGGTGACCGACGCCTTCCGCATGGTCTACACCCCCTTCCACGGCACGGGATACCAGCAGATTCCCTATGTGCTGGAGCAGCTGGGCATCCGGTACCTGCACTGCGTGCCGGAACAGATGGTCATTGACGGCACCTTCCCCACCGTGAAATCCCCCAACCCGGAGACCCCCGAGAGCTTTGCCCTGGCCCAGAAGCTGGCCAAGGAGGTGGACGCCCAGCTGATCCTGGGCTCCGACCCCGACGCGGACCGAGTGGCCATTCAGGTAAAGGACCGGAAGGGAGACTATGTCCAGATCTCCGGCAATCAGACCGGGGTGCTCCTGCTGGACTACCTCATCGGCGCCAAGCGCCGGGCGGGGACCCTGCCGGAGAACCCGGTGGCCCTCAAGTCTCTGGTGACCACCCAGCTGGCCCAGGTGGTGGCCGAGGCCAATGGGGTGCGGTGCTACAACACCTTCACCGGCTTTAAGTTCATGGCGGAAAAGAAAAACCAGCTGGAGGCCGCCGGCCAGGGCCACGTGATCTTCTCCTATGAGGAGTCCATCGGCTACATGATCGGCGACTACGTCCGGGACAAGGACGCGGTTACCGCCGCCCTTCTGCTCACGGAGATGACCGCCTGGTACGCCGCCCGGGGCATGACCCTGCTGGACGCTCTCCAGGCCATTTATGAGACATACGGCTATTATGGCGAAAACACCCTGAACCTGGTGATGCCCGGCCTGGAGGGCATGGGCAAAATGCAGGCCATCATGGCTGCTCTCCGGCAGACACCCCCCGACCAGATCGCGGGCACCACGGTCTGCCTCCAGCGGGACTACCAGACCGGCACCGAACGGGACACTGCCACAGGAGAGACTACCGCCATGGAGTTGGCAGGGTCCAACGTGCTGGGATACCAGCTGGCCGACGGCACCACCCTGGTGGTCCGTCCCTCGGGCACCGAACCCAAGATCAAAGTCTATGTTTTGGCCTCCGGCACCGACAGCGCTGACTGCCAAAGAAAAGTGGAGCAATACACCGCCTGGGCCGAGACCCTGCGGCATTGGGCCGATTGACCTCCTTTCCCTCGCCCCGCCGGGCAAACCGGCGGGGTTTCTCTTTTTTCAATGACAGGGGTCTTTCCTGCATACTTCTCCCTGTCCAGACATAGAGTGGAGACAACCGAGATCACCAGGAGGTCCTTCTATGAAGAAATTCTTCGCCACCTTTCTCTGTCTGGTCCTGTGCGGGGGCCTCCTCCCCGCCCAGGCGGCGGGGCCGGAGGTCAACGCCAAGGCCGTTCTGCTCATGGAGAAGACCACAGGCCAGGTCCTGTATGAGGAGCACGCCCACGATCCCCTGGAGCTGGCCAGCGTCACCAAGGTAATGACCATGCTCCTCATCATGGAGGCCCTGGAAGAGGGCACCATCACCAAGGAAACCATGGTCCCCGTCTCCGCCACCGCGGCGGGTATGGGAGGCTCGCAGGTCTACATGAAGGAGGGGGAATCGTTCTCCGTCCATGACATGCTCAAGGCCATCGCCGTGGCCTCCGGCAACGACGCCTGTGTGGCCATGGCGGAATACCTGGCCGGCAGCGAGAGCACCTTTGTGGAAAAGATGAACGCCAGAGCGGCGGAGCTGGGCATGGAAAACACCGTCTTTGTCAACTGCACCGGTCTGCCTGCCGAGGGACATCACTCCTCTGCCTATGACATCGCCCTCATGTCCCGGGCGCTGATCCAAAACCACCCGGATATCCGCACCTACACCACCATCTGGATGGACACCCTTCGGGACGGAACCTTCCAGCTGGCCAACACCAACAAGCTCATCCGATTCTACGAGGGGGCCACCGGTCTGAAAACCGGCTCCACCGACGCCGCCCTCTACTGTGTCTCCGCCACCGCGGAAAAGGACGGGATGGAGCTCATCGCCGTGGTGCTGGGCTCCCCCACCTCTGCGGACCGATTTGAAACCGCCAAGGCGCTGCTCAACTACGGCTTCGCGGGATATTCCCTGGTCACAGTAGCCCCCTCCGAGCCCATCTCCCCCATTCCCGTCACCCTGGGCACCGCCGACAGCGTGCAGCCGGTGCTCACCCAGGAGAGCCAAATTCTCCTTCCCAAGGCCGAGGCAGGCAAGGTCTCCACCACCCTTTCCCTCCCGGACACCCTCCAGGCCCCGGTGGAGAAGGGGCAGGAGCTGGGAAGCCTCACCGTCCTGGTGGATGGGAAAGAGAATCAAAAGCTCCCCCTGGTGGCCCAAGAGGAGGTCCCCAGGCTGACCCTTTGGGCTGTCTATCAATCCCTGCTGGGCACCCTCTTCTGCGGAACCTGAAAAAACCGGGACACCCTGTACTGGGTGCCCCGGTTTCTTTGCTTCCTCCCCGCCCTTCTCACCCCTGGGCGTGGAGCATCTGCTTAATTTGCTGGATGGATTTTCCCTCCTGCCGCAGCGCCTTGATCCACTGAATCCGGCGGATGCTCTCCTCCCGTTTATAGCGACGGGTCAGGTTTTCCTCCGCCTGCTGAAAGGGCAGCATCCCTTGCTCGGTGTAAAATTTCAAGGTGCTGTACCGCACGTCGGTCAGACGGACCAACTCCCCGATGGTCACGTCCTCCGCCTGCTGGATGACCTCTAATTTTCGCTGCCTGGACATGGCGCCCCCCGTTCTCCCGTCAAGAATACACTGCAATAAGACCAACCGCTATGGCCATCATGTTCTCCACGTATTCTACCATCTCTTGGACCATTTTTCCAGTGGGGGATTCGCCAAGGGCCCGAAGCCTCTGCTTCATCTGTTTCTGCTCAAAGGCGGAGAAGTAGGGCTTGAGGCAGTTGCCCTTCTCCATCAGAACAACCAGAGACACCACGTCCTCGGTGATCTCCCCCTCCTCCAGCAGCTCCGCGCGGATCATATCCACCACACCGCTGATAGCCTCCGGGGTGGGGGCATATCCCTTCTTTTTCCCCAGCAGTCCCACCTTTACCGGCTGGACCAGTCCCAGGTCCGCCAGGGAGCGCCCAATGCTCTCCAGCAGCTCATCGCGCTGAGCATCGGTGACAGTATAGGTGTACTCCTCCAGCAGCTTCTCCTTTCGGATCGGCTTTGGACGGTTGACAAACGCATAGAGGGGCCGTAAATGCGCCTGCCCCTCCGGCAGGGGTCCTGTCACAGTCACATACTTTTTGTCCACAGCCACACAGCCCTCCAGCTGGAGCTCCAGCAGCGCCGCCGCCACCAGGCAGACCGTTCTCTCCACCCCCAGATGGGGCAGTCTTCCCTTCTCGTTCACTGCACAGAGCAAATATTCCTGGCTCAGAGTTAAATCTCGCATACGTCCTCCTTCATACAGCAGACAGGTTTCCGTTTACTATCTACTTACTACTTATCACTTACGATTTACAGTATACCACAGTTTTCCCTCCTGTCAATCCCCTCTTGCGCCGCCATGCAAAAACCCGGAGCCCCCTCACAGGGGCTCCGGGTTTTTATGGGTCTTCACTCAGGGCGCTATGTCGATATCCACCAAAATGTTGTCCGTCCCATTCTCCTCAAACTCGTTGATATACGCCTCAATCCGGTGGGTGAGCTCGGCGTAGTTGCTCTCGTCAATGGGGGCGTCGTTCATATCCCGGCGGGCCAGATCCTCGGCCAGGATATCAAAAAAGACGTTGTTCTCATACTCCATAATGGCCTCATGGATGCCCCCCTCCACGAAGGGGCGGGAGGGGATGGTCTCACCTTGGTAGGTCTCCGCCAAGATCCCCATGCCTTCCTGCCGGGCCTTTTCAAACAGCAGGCTTTCCACTTTGTCGTAGTCCTGAAAACGATCCTCTCCCCGGGTGGAGTTGAGAATCCAGTTGCCGATATAGACCATATCCAGCAGACGTCGGAATTCCTTTTTGCTCAATTCCAGCTGCATACCATGACCTCCTCGCTGTGAAATGAAACAATGGGTCCTTACTATTATAAGCGATGACAGGGGAAAAGTTGCCCCTGCCTGGTCGTCCATCTATTATAGTGTTCCCAAGGCCGATTGTCAAAGGTGGAAAGCAGGAAAACTCCACGAATTCTCCCCGAAAGGCCTCAGTTTTCTCTCCTGAATCTGCCAAAGCGCGTCCTGGGACTACTTTACATTTGTTGTACGATCATGTATAATAGTTTACATTTCAGTGAACACCAACAAAAAAGAAATGGGTGTATTGTATTCATGGAAAAACCAGTGATTATCTCAATCCGAGGGGTACAGAGCCTGGAGCCCGGGGAGGAAGACGTGATGGAGCTGGTCACCCAGGGCGTCCTCCGGCAGGAGGAGGGAGAGGGTTTCTCCCTGAGCTATCTGGAAAGTGAGCTCACCGGCCTGGAGGGCACCACCACCACCTTCCGCATCGCGCCGGACCGGATCACCCTCCGGCGGGAGGGCACACTCAACTCGGAGATGATCTTTCAGGAGGGGCAGAAGCACGTCTCCCTGTATGAGACCCCCTATGGGGGCCTGATGCTGGGGGTGAACACCCACCGGGCCAAGGCGGACCTGGGAACGGCGGGGGGGCGCCTCTCCATTCGCTATGCCCTGGAAGTGGACAGCCAGCCCATTGGGGAGAACTCCTTTGAAATTCAGGTGACCGAGCCTCATTTGACCGCCCCCGCACCGGGTCAGTGACCCCATTAAACAGAGAAAAGGTGAGAGAACGATTATGGCGAATTTAATTCAGCACGCAAAGGACCAGGTCAGCCAGCTGACCGCCCAGGCCTACGCCGCCGCCGCCGCCGCGGGGGTCCTCCCCCCCGGGGTGGAAGTAAAGGGGTCTGTGGAAATTCCCAAAGACCCCCAGAACGGGGACTACGCCTCCTCCTTCGCCATGGCCGGCGCCAAGGCCATGAAAATGGCCCCCCGGGCCATCGCCCAGGCGGTGGTGGACCACATGGACCTGACAGACAGCCTCTTCGCCTCGGTGGAGATCGCCGGCCCGGGCTTTCTGAATTTCCGGCTGGGCGCCAAATGGTATGGGGATGTGCTGGCGGAGATTGAGGCCGAAGGTCCCCTCTACGGACAGAGTGACGAGGGCCGGGGCCAGAAGGTGATGGTGGAGTTTGTCTCCGCCAACCCCACCGGTCCCATGCACATGGGCAATGCCCGGGGCGGGGTGCTGGGAGACACCCTGGCCAACATTCTCCGCCGGGACGGCTGCGACACCTGGAAAGAGTTCTATGTCAACGACGCCGGCAATCAGATTCACAAATTCGCCGTGTCCATTCAGGCCCGCTACCTCCAGCTCCTGCTGGGGGAGGAGAAGGTGCCCTTTCCCGAGGACGGCTATCACGGCGATGATATCCGGGAACTGGCCCAGGCCTTCTACGACCTCCACGGAGACCAGTACCGGGACGTAGAAGAGGCACAGCGCCTGGAGGCCCTGGCGGCCTTCGGCCTGGAGCGGAACATCCCCAAGATGCAGGCCGATTTGCGCCGGTACGGCATCGAGTACGACCAATGGTTCTTCGAGTCCTCCCTTCACACCTCCGGCTATGTGGCCGAGACGGTGGGTCTGCTGACGGAGAAGGGCTGGACCTACGAAAAGGACGGCGCCCTGTGGCTGAACACCACCCAGCTGCTGAAAAACAAGTACCTGGCCGAGGGCAAGAGTCAGAAGCAGGTAGACAAGCTGGACCTGAAGGACGATGTCCTCCGCCGGGCCAACGGCTTCTACACCTACTTTGCCGCCGACATCGCCTACCACCGGAACAAGCTGGAGGTTCGGGGCTTTGACAAGAGCATCGACGTGTGGGGGGCCGATCACCACGGTCACGTGGCCCGGCTCCAGGCGGCCCTGGACGGGCTGGGCCTGGACGGCTCCCACCGGCTGGTGGTGGTGCTCATGCAGCTGGTGAACCTTCTCCAGGACGGGCAGCCTGTGCGGATGTCCAAGCGGTCGGGCAAGGCCATCGCCCTGCACGACCTGCTGGATGAGGTAAGTGTGGACGCCGCCCGGTACTTCTTCAACTCCCGCTCCGCCACCAGTCCTGTGGACTTTGACTTGGATCTGGCGGTCCGGGAGGACAGCGAGAATCCGGTCTACTACGTCCAGTACGCTCACGCCCGGATCTGTACCCTGATCGCCCGCCTGGCCGGGGAGGGGTATGCCGTTCCCAAGGCAGCGGAGGTCCAGTCCGAGCTGCTCTCCAGCCAGGAGGAGACCTCCCTCATCCGGGCCCTGGCCCGCCTGCCGGAGGAGATCCACGCTGCTGCCCGGGACTACGACCCCTCCCGGATCAACCGCTATCTGGTGGAGCTGGCCGGAGAATTTCACCGTTTTTACAGCGCCTGCCGCATTAAGGGGGAGACCCCTGCCCTGCTGGCTGCCCGCCTGAAGCTGGCGGACAGCGTCCGTTCTGTCCTGGCCAACTGCCTGGGACTCTTAGGCGTAACAGCCCCTGAAAAAATGTAAGGGTATTTTTTCTGTTCGTCTATCAACACAGTCCTATCGCAGAAAGGGAGGTTCTCTATGAAGAAACCATTGAAGGACAGTTTCATCATTGGCTTTGCTCTGTTTTCCATGTTTTTTGGGGCGGGGAACGTGATCTTCCCCCCCTACCTGGGGCTGGAGTCCGGCCCCCATTGGCTGCTGGGCTTCATCAGCTACTACATCGCGGACATCGGCCTGGCTCTGCTGGCGATGTTCGCTATTCTCCGGCAGGGCAGCCCGGAAAAGGTCACCTCCCGCATTGGGAAGGTCCCGTCCGTGCTGCTGATGTGCGCCATCGTGCTGTGCATCGGTCCCATGCTGGCCATTCCCCGGACCGCCGCCACCACCTTTGAGACCTCGGTGACTCCCCTGGTCTCCGGTGTGAGCCCCGTCCTCTTCTCGGTGCTCTTCTTCCTGCTGATCCTGCTGCTTTGCGTGCGGGAGCGGGCGGTGGTGGACATCGTGGGCAAAATCCTCACCCCCGCCCTGCTCATCGGCCTGCTGATCCTCATTGTGGTGGGTGTGGTCTCCCCCATCGGCCCGGTGGGGGACCAGGCCCTGGTGGAGAACGTGGCCGCCACCGGCATCGAGGCCGGCTACCAAACCATGGACGTTCTGGCCACCCTTTTGTTTGGCTTCATCATTCTCAAAAGTGCCCAGGCCAAGGGATACACCAAGGCCAAGGCGCAGATCCGCGTGGTCAGCGGCGCCAGCCTGGTGGCGGGCATCGGCCTGCTGGTGGTCTATCTGGGTCTGACCTATCTGGGCGCCACCACCGCAAACCTCTTTGACATCACCGTGGACCGTACCTACCTGGTCACCTCCATTGTGCAGCAGCTGCTGGGCCATGGGGGGCTGATCCTCTTTGCCATCGTGGTGGCCCTGGCCTGCATTACCACGGCGGTGGGCCTGGTCAGCGCCTGCGCCAACTACTTCTCCGGCCTCTCCGGCGGGAGACTCTCCTATCCGGTCCTGGTCTGTCTCATCTGCCTGTTCAGCGCCGTTGTCTCCAACTTTGGCATCAATGAGATCATCGCCATCGCCTCGCCCATCCTCAGCGTGGTGTATCCCCCCACGCTGGCCCTGATCGTTCTGGCCCTCTTCGGCCGCCGCATCCGCAACGACTGGGTGTTCCGCCTGGCCGCTCTGGGCGCTCTGGTGATCAGTCTGCTGGAGGTAATCAGCTCCTATACCGGTCTGGAGATCGCCTTCCTGTCCCATCTGCCCCTGGCCTCCCTGGGCTTTGCCTGGGTGGTGCCCGCCCTGCTCTGTGGCGTCATCGGGCATTTTATTCCCCACGGGAAGAAGAAATCCCTCGCCTCCTGATGCCACCTTTTACATGCGGACAGGCCCTTGGAAACGCCAAGGGCCTGTCGTTTTTTGAAAAAAAACGCCCCTTTCCAGCAGTGGAAGGGGGCGGTTTTTTTCCGCTGTCAGCGATGCTCAATACCGGCCCAGAGAGGCCACGTCGTCTCCGCTTTCCGACTTGCCGAAGTGGAAGTCGTTGCCCGGTAGGATGGCGTTGAGAACAATGCCGGCGATGGCCGCCACGGCCAGAGAGGTCAGGGTGATGGTCACGCCCCCCACATGGAAGGTCAGGCCATCGGTAAAGCCCAGGCCGCACACCAAAATTACCGCGGCGATGATGAGGTTCCGGCTGTTGGTAAAGTCCACCCGGTTCTCCACCACATTGCGCACCCCGATGGCGGAGATCATGCCATAGAGGATGAAGCTGACCCCACCGATGATGGCGGCGGGAATGGTATTGACCAGGTAGGCAAAGGCCGGGGAAAAGGACAGCACCATGGCATACAGGGCTGCCAGCCGGATCACCCGGGGATCGTGGACCCGGGAAAGGGCCAGCACACCGGTGTTCTCCCCGTAGGTGGTGTTGGCCGGCCCCCCAAAAAGGCCCGCCAGCGCCGTGGCCACCCCGTCTCCCACCAGGGTGCGGTGGAGGCCGGGCTTTTCAATGAAGTTCTCCCCCACCGTGGCGGAGATGGCGGAGATGTCACCGATGTGCTCCATCATGGAGGCCACCGCAATGGGGGCCATCACCAGGATGGCGGACAGGTCAAACTTGGCCACGCTGCCGGAAAAATCGGTAAAGAAGGGCTGCAAGCCCAGGATGGGGTTCTCTCCCCCCAGCAGGGTGCTGCCGGACAGGCCGGTGAAGTCTACCATGCCGGCCAGCAGGGCTGCCACATAGCCCCCCACAACCCCCAACAGAATGGGAATGATCTTCACCATGCCACGGCCCCAGATGTTGGCAGCCACAATGATCGCCATGGAGACCAGCGCCAGCCACCAGCAGGTGGAGGCATTGGAAACCGCCGAGGGGGCCAGGTTCAGCCCGATGAGAATGATGATGGGGCCTGTGACCACCGGGGGCAAAAAGCGCATCACCCGATGGACTCCCACCACCTTGACCACCAGGGCCAGGATCACATAGAGCAGCCCCGCCACCACAATGCCGCCGCAGGCGTACTGGAGCTTCTCGCCGGGGGCCATGGCAGCGTACTTGCCGGTGTCTAAATTCGCCATGGCGGAAAACCCGCCCAGAAAGGCAAAGGATGATCCCAGGAAGGCCGGAATCTCCAGCTTCGTGCACAGATGGAAAAACAGGGTGCCAAAGCCGGCAAAGAACAAGGTGGTCTGGGTGCTCAGGGGCAGGCCGTAGCTCTGCACCAGAATGGGAACCAGCACCGTGGCCCCAAACATGGCGAACATGTGCTGCAGGCCCAGCACCAACATCCTGGGCGCCCCCAGGGTGCGGGCGTCCCGAATGGGCGCCTGTCCAATGGTCGTGTCTTTTTCTTTCATCTTCTCTTCTCCTCTCCCCAGGGAAAACCGCAAAAAAAATACCGGCACTTCCGCCGATACCATAGGGATGACCCTTCAAACCCTTGGCTTGGTACAGCTGCCGCCGACATGACCATCCCCCCCTTTCCCTGTTTTCCTTTATTGTACAGGAGCCGCCCCGTCATTGCAAGACTTTTTCCTTCGCCCCATAAAAGAACCGCTCCCGGTGGGAGCGGTTCCCTCGCAATTTATCCCCTTGCAGGCACCAGGTCCCGGGTGGCCTCCAGAAGGGCCTGGGCCAGCTGGTCCACCTCCTGCCGGGTGTTCTCTGGGCCGAAGGATATCCGCAGCACCCCGTCCCGCACCCCTTTGGACAGGTGCATGGCGGCATAGACATGGCTGGCCTTCCCCCGATGGCAGGCAGAGCCGGAGGAGACGCAGAAGCCCCGGTCACTGAGCCAGCGCACCACCACCTGGCTGGGATACCCCGGCAGGGAGATGGCGCAGATGTGGGGCGCGTCCCCTGGGGAGACCACCGCCAGGCCGGGCACCCCCCGCTGGAAGGTCTCCAGGGCATAGGCTTTCAGGTCTGTCAGCGCGGCGGTGTGCTCCTCCATCCGCTCCCTGCCCAGGGACGCGGCGGCAGCCAGGGCGGCAATCTGGGGGGTGGCCTCCGTACCGGAGCGAAGGCCCCGCTCCTGTCCGCCCCCCCGGATCAGGGGAACCGCCCGAAGGCCCTTGCGGAGATAGAGGGCACCGGACCCCTTCATGGCGCCAATCTTGTGGCCGCTGATGGTGAGCAGATCCACCCCCAGCCCCTTCGGGGTGAAGGGAATCTTCAAAAAGCCCTGGACCGCGTCGGTGTGGAGCAAGGCTGCCGACTGCTTCCGCCGGAGCAGCTGGGCCGCCTGGGCCACCGGCTGGAGGGCCCCAGTCTCATTGTTCACCAGCATCATGGACACCAGCACGGTGTCCGGCCGGAGGGCGGCCTCCAGGTCCTCCACCCGAACCCGGCCGGAGGCGTCGGGGTGGAGGTAGGTGACCTCATATCCCTGGCGCTCCAACTCCTTGCAGGGCTGAAGCACCGCGGCGTGCTCGATCGCCGTGGTGATGATGTGCCGGCCCTTGTGGCGGCCCAGATGGACCGCCAGGGCAACGGCCCAGTTGTCCCCCTCGGTTCCTCCCGAGGTAAAATAGACCTCTTCCCCCTGACAGCCCAAGGCCCGGGCCACCTGTTCCCGGTGCTCCCCCATCCTCTTGGCGGCCTGGACCCCCAGCTGATACAGGGACGACGGATTGCCGTAGTCCTCTGTCATGGTCTTCATCGCCGCTTGGGCCGCCTCCGGCAGGACGCGGGTGGTGGCGGCGTGGTCAAAATAGATCATCTGGTATTTCCCCTTCTTCCCGGAACCTTACGTTCCCTGATCGCGGCCTCTCCGAGGGGCCGCCTCTTCTCTTCAGTGTGCGGCAAATCCGCCCGGCTTATGCAGACAGATTTTTCACTTCCGGCGCAGCCAGGCATGGACAGGATTCGGCGGAGCAGGGCGGAAATAGGGATACTCCTTCTCCTTGGTGCACGCCCCCTCCGGGACCTCCTGCTGGTCCGGGTCCCGCTCGATGCAGCAGCCCTTTCCCGCGGCCAGGGCGCAATCAGGATACCGGGGACACTGGAACCGGTAACAGACAAAAGACGCCATCCGATTTGCCTCCTCTCATGCACGCAGCGTGTCCGCCAAGGCGGGGTCCGGGTCCACATAGGCGGTCTGATAGGTGGTGTAAACCACCATCCCCGGCCGGGCGCCGGCGGGTTTCTTCACGTATTTCACCGGGGTGTAGTCCACAGGGACCTTCTTCCCCTCCCGCCCCTGGGAGAACCAAGCGGCCAGAGCGGCGGCCTCCCGGAGGCTCTGGTCGTCGGGCTGCCGGCCCTCGGTCCAGAGGATCACATGGGCACCGTGAATCTTTTGGGTATGAAACCAGTAGTCCCATTTCCCCGCCTGCTTGGTGGTCAGCCGGTCGTTTTGCAGGTTGTTCCGTCCCACGGAGATCCGCAGGCCGGCGGTGGAGCGAAACTCCAAGGGCTTTGCGCCGGGCCGCTTCATCCGGTCCTTGGCCTTGGCCCGGCGGCGGAGGTAGCCGGTCTCCACCAGCTCCTGGCGGATTTCCTCCAAGTCTCGGTCCCCCTCCGCCCGGGACACGCTGTCCAGAACGCTGTCCAGATAGGCCGCCTCCTGGGCCCCTTTCTCCAGCTGGAGGGTAAGCATGGTCTCGGCGGTCTTGGCTTTGGTATAGTTCTTATAGTAGCGGGCGGCGTTCTGCTGGGGCGTCTTCAAGGGGTCCAGCGGGATCTCCACCTGGCCGCCGTCAGGGTCGTAATAGTTTTCCGTCCGCAGCACCCGGGCCCCCTTCTCCATGCGGTAGAGGTTGGCGGTGATCAGGTCCCCGTACATCCGGTCCCGGTCCCGGTCGCCTGTGGCGGCCAGCTCCTTCTCCTGGAGGGCCATCTTCCGGGCCAGCCGCTCCCGGGCCTGGGTGAGGGTTTTGAGGAAATCCTGCCCCTTCTGGCGCACCTGGTCGGCGGTCTCCCGGGCCTGGTAAAAGGCGTCCAGGAGGGCGGCAAAGGTGGGATAGGCCCGGCTCTCCGTGCCGGGGCCGTACTGGAGGATGGGCCGGAAGGAGAAATCCACCGGCTTGCCCTCCCGGACCAGCAGGGTGGGCACAGCCTCCCCCTGGGACAGGCGGGCCAGCAGCCTCTCCAGCTTGTCCAGCAGGGCTGCCGGGTCCCGGCTCACCGGGGCGTCCACCTCGCCAAAGGCCTCAAAGGCCAGCTCCCGGGCCAGCAGGGGCGACAGGCCCATGCAGTGATCCAGGAGGAACCGGTCCGCCGGGCCCGCCCCCTGTCCCAGCGCCAGCAGCTCCGTCCGGTCGGCGGGGGTGAGGGCCCCCGGGTTCTTCTTCCCCGGCTGGGGGGCGGGGTACTGATAAAACATCCCCGGCAGCAGGGGGCGGGCCTGGGTCAGGTCCCCCTCCACCCGGCGCAGGCAGTCCACAATCCGGTCCTCCCCGTCCAACAGCAGGAGGTTGGTCCGGCGGCCCATGGCTTCCAACACCAGACGGCGGCGGACTTTGTCCCCCATCTCATTGGCGGCCTCGACAACCAGCTCCGCCAGACGCTCCATCGGGGGCTGGCGGAGGGCCAGGATTTTTCCCCCCGCCAGATATTTCCGCAGCAGCATGCAGAACATGGGGGGCTCGGCGGGGTTCTCCCGGGGCAGATCGGTGAGCTGGAGCCGGGGCCGGCTGGGGTTGGCCGACAGCAGCAGGCGGCAGCTCCCCGCCCGGCCCCGGATCTGCAGCAGAATTTCGTCCCGGCTGGGCTGGTAAATCTTGTCGATCCGTCCGCCCAGCACCGCCGGCTCCACCTCCCGGCAGACGGCGGACAGGCAAAGGGCGTCCATGGGCATGTCAGTCCTCTCCTTCCATCATCATCTCAAACAGCTCATTGAGCCGTCCGGTCTCTCCCCGGAGATAGAGCCAGCCAAACAGGGCCTCCAGTCCTGTGGCAACCTGATACTCCCGGCGGGTGGCACCCCGGGGATGGGAGTGAGGATTGGCGTTGCGGCCCCGCTTGAATACCTGGGTCTCCTCCGGGCGGAGAACCGGCAGCAGCTTTTCCAGCAGAGCCGCCTGGCGGGGGGCGGCCACATAGTCCAGGGCCGACCGGTGCAGGGCCCCAGGGGTGAGCTTGCCCCGCAGACACAGCCAGGAGCGGACCATGACCTCATAGACCGCGTCCCCCAGGTAGGCCAGCCCCAGGCTGCTCATGTTCAAAATGTCCTGTTTGTCCTCAGACAGGTGAAAATAATCCATAGTGTCGCTCCGTTGTCTTTGGCATTTCCCCCATTTTACCCCAGTTTGGGGCAGATGGCAACCCATCTTCCCCGGTGCAGGCTCATTCCTCCTCCGCTGGGGGGATGGGCACCCCCTCGGGACGAAATCGGAAGATCACATGGGGCTGCCCGCGCAAAAGCTTGACACGGGCCAGACAGAAAGCCGGTGTCAGGGGAAAGGGACGGCGGGGGTCCCAGGGGTAGGCCAGGCAGAAGGTCTCATCCTGCCGCCGGCAGAGCATCCCCCGCCCCCCGGCCCGGGCCGCCTGGGCCAGCACCGGGTCCTGGGGAAACAGGGTCTCCGGATGGTCCAGTTCCTTCCAGCCCCGGGGCGGAGCAGCAGCGGGCTGGCCGGTGAAAGCATAGGTCATCTGCACCCTGCCCCCGGTGACCGGCCAGCATCCCTGGCTGCGCAGGCGCTCCACGGGAAATGTCCGGCGCAGGCGGAGGACATTCCCCTCAGGCAGAAGGGTGCCCAGGTCCATCAGGCCCCGCTCCCCCAGGACATACCCCCGGTAGAGTCCCCGGCTCCCGCCGGGGACCTCCATGGTGAGCTCGGCCCGCCCGCCGGTCTCCCGGCAGAGGAGCCAGCCCTGTTCCATGGGAAATTTTTGTTCCATACCCACCACCCCAAACATAACCTATGCGCCCCCGAAGGAAAAAATCCCGCCCCCGGAGGGGCGGGAGGGATTCATTCGTCTTCCAAAGGCCGCATGAGGTTGGCATAATACCCCTCGGCGGTGTACAGGGCCATCACCGGGTTGTGGACCAGGACCCGGTCCTTCACCACCAGGGTGGTGGTCACCGCCTTGGCATGCTTATAAAACAGGCTGTCATGGCCCACGCACAGACCCATGACAATGTTCAGTTCTGTCCCCGCCTCGTTGAGCAGCTGGGCCTGGAGCACCGGGTTGCAGGCCACGGGGCCGGGGCCCTGGTGGGCCTGGTCGATGCCCAGCTCAGTCTTAAAAATCTCCCCGGTTTTGCACCCCACGCCGAAGACCTCAAAACCATTGGCCCGGAGCATCTTGGCCAAGATCCGGCTCTCTCGGAGCAGGGCCACACAGGTGGCAATGCCAATCTTATGGTAGCCCATCCGCTTGGCGAACAGGATGGTCTCCTGGACCCGGGGCCACTTCCGGTACCCGTCGGACTCAATGCCCGCGGCCACCTGGGCCAGCTTTCGGTCCTCCTGGTCGGTGAGATACTGGTTCAGGGAGGCCGCCCGCTGTTCCTCTGTCACCTGCTGGCTGACGCAGAAGGCAGGGTGGGGGCGGGTGGAGGTGTGGTTGTCACAGCGGGTCACCGCACAGTCAATGCAGGACCGGCGGATCTCCTGGCTCATGCCCGTCCCTCCTTAGCCCGGTCCCGGCGGATGAGCTCCTTGACCGCCTCAACCGCCAGCTTCACCGACAGGGTGACATCTTCCGACTCCTTTTGGTCCAGGCCGGCTTTCTCCCGCTCCTGGTTCCAAATCACGTGAAACGCCGAGCCGCAGCGGACCCCCAGGGCCGCGGCGGCGGTGAAGAGAGCCGCTGACTCCATCTCGCTGGCCAGCACCCCCAGGCGCTTCCAGGCCTCCCACTTGGCTTCCAGCTCATAGGACACCGGCATCCGGCCGGGGGCGTGCTGGCCATAGAAGGAGTCCTTGCACTGCACCACCCCCGCGTGCCAGGGATGGCCCAGGGCCTTGGCGGTGTCCACCAGGGCCGAGAGCACCTCATAGTCGGGCACCGCCGGGAACTCAATGGGGGCATACTCCCGGCTGGCCCCCTCATGGCGGACCGCGCCGGTGGCGATGACCAGGTCATTGCTCTGGACCTCCAGCTTGATCCCGCCACAGGTGCCGGTGCGTACAAAGGTATCCCCGCCGATGGCGCAGAGCTCCTCCAAGGCGATCACCGCCGAAGGTCCCCCGATGCCCGTGGAGCAGACGCTGACCTTCTCCCCCAGCAGGGTGCCGGTATAGATGTTAAACTCCCGGTTGTAGGCCACATGGATGGGGTTGTCAAAATAGCGGGCGATGATCTCACTCCTGCCTGGGTCGCCCGGCAGAATGCAGTACCGGCCCACGTCCCCGGGGGCACACTGGATGTGAAATTGTACGGAACGCTCTTCCTGTTTCATGGGGTCTCTTCCTCCCTTTCCTGTCGCTGGGCCTGAAGGCGCTTCCAGTCCAGATAGCCCTCCAAAATCAAGGTGGCGGCCACCGAGTCAATCTTGTCCTTCCGGTTCTTGGCCCGCACCCCCTGTTCCCCTAAGATCCGGTGGGCGTCCACCGTGGTCCGGCGCTCGTCCCAGAGGGCCACCGGCAGGCCGGTGGCCTCCTCCAGCCGGCGGGCAAAGGCGGCGTACTTCTCCGCCCGGGGCCCTAAGGTCCCGTCCATGTTCCTGGGATAGCCCATCACCAGCTCCTGGGCCCCCTGCCGCTGGACCAGGGCGGCCAGCTCCTCCAGGACCACCTCCTGCTTCCGGCTCTTGATCAAAAAAGTCTGTCCGGCCAGGAATCCGGTGGGGTCCGACAGGGCCACCCCGGTGCGGGCGTCGCCATAGTCGATGGCCATAATACGCACAGCGATCACTTCCTTAGTTGTTTTAATGGTATCTTATCGTGAAGCCCTCCCCTTGTCAAGGGCAAGGCCCCCTTCCCGGCCCCGCCGCCAGGGGAAGAGAAAGCCCCTCTGGATCCGAAAAATGTCTTGACAATGGGGACAGGCCTGTGGTATCATGGAAACACCTATGAAAAGGGCTTATTTTTTGTGCGCAGATTACGGTATCTGGGCGCAAACCCTGGACCGTTTGGACATAGGGAGGCAAACGATGCCGATCCAGCCGTGTTTTCTTTTTATGCCCATTTGGGCTGCTGTGCATGCGCCGGGATCGGAATCGCCTGTGGACAGGCGAAAGGCCGACTTCCGGCGTTTTGTTTTTCCCGGGGCCGAACATCGTAAAGGAGGTGCCGCAAATGGCAAAAGCCGGCGCACGGGTGAAAATCACCCTCAGATGCAATGAATGCAAGCAGCGCAATTACAACACTATGAAGAACAAGAAGAATACCCCCGACCGCTTAGAGATGAACAAGTACTGCCCCTTCTGCAGAAAGCACACCGTTCATAGCGAGACTAAGTGATGATGGCCCACATTCCCTGTAAGAAAGAAGGGTGGAACTGAATGTCTGAAAAAGAAAAGATGAACCAGGACGGGACGGAGGAGAAGGCGAAAGAGACCAAACCCGCCAAGGCGGAAAAGGCCAAGGCCAAGTCCGACAAGGACAAAAAGCCCGGCTTTTTCAAGCGCGTGGGGCGGTTCTTCCGGGAGCTGAAGGCGGAACTGAAAAAGGTCGCCTGGCCCACCCGGGCAGATACCCTGAAAAAGACGGGGATCGTCATTGTCTGCGTCATCGTCGTAGGCATCATCGTTTGGATCTTCGATGGCATTGCAAGCTCCGTCATCGACGCTCTCCTCTCCCTTTTCGGCCAGCATTGACGAAAGGGGAACGCGTATGGCTGAAGAAGCGAAATGGTATGTGGCTCACACCTATTCGGGTTATGAAAACACCGTAAAAGCCACCATCGAAAAGGCCGTGGAAAACCGCAACATGGGCGACCTGATCCTGGCGGTCAACATTCCTCTGGAGACCGTCACCGAGATCACCGACGCCGGCAGCAAAACCGTGGAGCGAAAGGTCTTCCCCGGTTATGTGCTGGTCAAGATGGTGATGACCGACGAGACCTGGCATCTGGTCCGCAATGTGCGGGGGGTCACAGGCTTTGTCGGCTCTGGAAACAAGCCCATTCCCCTCACCGAGGCGGAGATCGCCTCCCTGGGCGTGGAAAAGCGGGAGGTCCTTGTGACCTACCAGGTCGGCGACAACGTCCGCATCACCGACGGCGCGCTGGAGTCCTTCCTCGGCATCGTGGAAGAGATCGACACCGAGCGTCAGAAGGTGCGGGTGGTCGTGTCCATGTTCGGCCGGGAGACCCCGGTGGAACTGGACCTGGATCAAATCGAGTCCATCTGACCCCGCGGCAGTCCCGCGGGCGTGGGAGGAGTGGTCTTCCGCTCCGTCCAACCACATTTTCATAATGGAGGTGCTCTAAGTGGCACAGAAAGTAACTGGATACGTTAAACTGCAGATTCCCGCCGGCAAGGCAACGCCGGCGCCCCCTGTTGGCCCCGCTCTGGGTCAGCACGGCATCAACATTGCCGCCTTTACCAAGGAATTCAATGAGCGCACCAAGAACGACGTGGGTCTGATCATCCCCGTGGTCATCACCGTCTATGCCGACCGTTCCTTCACCTTCATCACCAAGACCCCCCCCGCCGCGGTCCTCATCAAGAAGGCCTGCAACATTGAGAAGGGGTCCGGTGTGCCCAACAAGGATAAGGTTGCCACCATCAGCAAGGAAGACGTCCGCAAGATTGCCGAGACCAAGATGCGTGACCTGAACGCCGCCACCATCGAGGCCGCCATGAGCATGATTGCCGGTACTGCCCGCTCCATGGGCATTGTCGTTGGCGAGTAAGGCAGGAGGGTAGAGATATGTTTAGAGGAAAAAAGTATCAGGACAGCGCAAAGCAGATCGACAAGGCCAATCTGTATGACACCGCAGAGGCCATGGATCTGATTGTCAAGACCGCCCCCGCCAAGTTCGACGAGACCGTAGAGCTCCATGTGAAGCTGGGTGTTGACTCCCGTCACGCCGACCAGCAGGTCCGCGGCGCCATCGTGCTCCCCCACGGCACCGGCAAGGTGCCCCGCGTGCTGGTCTTCGCCAAGGGCGACAAGGCCGACGCAGCCAAGGAGGCCGGCGCCGATTACGTGGGCGAGGCCGATCTGGCCCAGAAGATCCAGCAGGAGAACTGGTTCGACTTCGACGTGGTCATCGCCTCCCCCGACATGATGAGCGTGGTGGGCCGTCTGGGTAAGGTGCTGGGCCCCAAGGGCCTCATGCCCTCCCCCAAGGCCGGTACCGTCACCCCCAACGTGGCCGGCGCCGTGCAGGAAGCCAAGGCCGGTAAGGTGGAGTACCGTCTGGACAAGACCAACATCATCCACTGCCCCATCGGCAAGGTCTCCTTCGGCGCGGAGAAGCTGGGCGAGAACTTCAGCACCCTCATGGGCGCCATCCTGAAGGCCAAGCCCGCCGCCGCCAAGGGCACCTATATCAAGAGCTGCGTGGTGGCCTCCACCATGGGCCCCGGCATCAAGGTCAACGCCGCGAAGCTGGGCTGATTTTTCCGGGTTTTCCCAGAAAAAGTGCAAATTCCGTTGTCATTTTCCGGAAAGGCGCTTGACAGCGCCTTTCCGGAATGATAAAATATTACAGCGTTCCAAAGACAGCAGGTGCCCCATAAATCCTGCCGAGGATGCAGTTCATCAGATAGCTCTATCTATGATTGCTTCACGTTTCTGTGTCTTTTGGCGCGGGAACGTTTTTTCTTTGGTTCCATTCTCACTCTGGAGGTGAAACAACAGCATGCCTAACGCAAAGATTCTCAGCGAGAAACAGGCCATTGTGGCTTCCCTGACCGAGAAGTTCCAGAATGCCGCCGCCGGCGTCATTGTGGACTACCGCGGCATCACCGTGGCAGAGGACACCGAGCTGCGCGCCAAGATGCGCGAGAACGGCGTGGAATACTTCGTGGTGAAGAACACGCTGGCCCGCTTTGCCGCCAAGAACGCCGGCCTGGACGAACTGTGCGACGTCCTGGAGGGCACCACTTCCATCGCCATCTGCGAGGGAGACCCTGTGGCTGCGGCCAAGGTGGTGGCTGAGTTCTCCAAGAAGCTGGCCGCCCAGGAGAAGTTCGTGATCAAGTCCGGTTTCGTGGATGGCAAAGTCATTTCCGTGGACGAGGTCAAGGCCCTGGCCGACCTGCCCAGCAGAGAGGTCCTGGTGGCCACCGTTCTGGGCACCCTTATCGCCCCCGTCAGAGGGCTGGCAACCGTTCTGGACGCCAACATCTCTGGCTTGGCCCGCGTGATGCAGGCCATTGCCGACCAGAAGGGTGCGTAAACGCCCCGGTTGGCTCCGCACTGATGTTAAAACATTTTATTTTACTTTACTATTTGGAGGTACACTACTATGGCAAGCGAGAAGATCACTGCTCTGATCGAAGAAGTTAAGGCTCTGACCGTTCTGGAGCTGTCCGAGCTGGTTCACGCCCTGGAAGACGAGTTCGGCGTTTCCGCCGCTGCTCCCGTTGCTGTTGCTGCCGCTGCCGCTCCCGCTGCTGAGGCCGCTGCTGAGAAGACCGAGTTCGACGTGGTTCTGGCCAGCTTCGGCGATGAGAAGATCAAGGTCATCAAGGCTGTCCGTGAGATCACCGGCCTGGGCCTGGCTGACGCCAAGGCTGTTGTTGAGGCCGCTCCCAAGGCCATCAAGGAAGGCGTTTCCAAGGATGAGGCCGAGGACCTGAAGAAGAAGCTGGAAGAGGCTGGCGCTAAGGTTGAGCTGAAGTAATCAAATAAACAGCTACATGAGTCCCTGCCGCGTATGCGGCGGGGACTTTTTTGTTTCCCTGGAAGATAAGCCGGCCGGGGGTTGGAACCCTGGTCCCTGTTGGGGCCTCCCAGCCGTTGGAACGGCAGGGAACCTTGGCCTGCCCGGCCGGGGCCCCATTTCTTGGGAAGAAATGGGGGAAAGAACCCCCGGGGGAGGAGGTTCCTCCCCCGGAACCCCCTTCTCTGGTGGGATTATGTGGGGGGGAGGCTGTACCTCTTACGGGATACCTGGCCTGCGGCCCTCACATTGAAAGGCCCGTAACGGCCCGTCCACCGGCTGGGCGGGCTGGGGACGTGGACAGGTACCCTTTGGGAAAAGGAGGAGAAAAACCATTCTTTTTCCTACTTTTTCCTCCCGTCAACGAACCACCTCTCCCGCCCGCCCGAGCCGGTGGGCGGGCCATGAGGCGTTGGTCTTGGAGGCCGCAGGCCAGGCCCCTACCTGACCAACCACCTTCCCCCATTCCTCCCACCAGAGAATGGGGTTCCAAGGGGAAGGAACCTCCTTCCCCTTGGTGTTCTTTCCCCTATTTCTTCAAAGAAATAGGGCCCCGCCCGGGAGGGCTCCGTTCCCGCCCGTTCCAACGGCGATGGAAAAAGCCCCCATCGCTCTCTGCCCCCAATCCAGAGAAAAAACCGAGGAGAGAGCCGCAGCTCCCTCCCCGGTCTCGGGTAGTTTGTAGATTATTTTACCACGGTCTCACACAGCCGCATGAGGATGGTGGCCACCTGGGCGCGGGTGGCACTGCCCTGGGGGTTCAGGGTGGTGTCCGTCACCCCGGTGATAAGCTTCTGGGCATTGGCCCAGGCCAGAGCGTCCTTGGCGTAGCCGCTGATGGAGGCGGCGTCGGTGTAGCCCGACAGGTCCGCCTTCTGGCTCACGTCATAGCCTTTGTAGGCGGCATACCGGTACAGGATCGCCGCCATCTGCTCCCGGGTGATGGGGCTGTTGGGGGCGAAGGTGGTGGCGCTGGTGCCGTTGACAATGTCGTTGGCCGCTGCCCAGGCAACGGCATCGGCATACCAGGCGCCGCTCTCCACGTCGGTGAAGGCGCTGCCGCCGGACACCGCGGGCTCGTTCTCCAGCCGGTAGAGGATGGTCACGATCATCCCGCGGGTGGTGGTGGAGGCAGGGGCAAACCGGTCCGCCGAAACGCCGGTCATCATGCCCTTGTCGTAGACATACTGGACTGCCTCATAGAACCAATCGCCGCTCTTCACATCGGTGAAGGGCAGGGTGGGTGTCACGGCGTTCTCGGTCCACTTGGCGTACACAGTGGTGTTGCCGTTCAGCTTCACGGAGGTGACCTTCTGGGTCAGGGCCTCGTCGCTGTACCAGCCGGCAAAGGTGTAGCCCTCCCGGGTGGGTACATACTGCCCCAGGTCCACGGTGGTCCCCTTCTCCTTGGTCACCTTGGCAATGGCGGAGCCGCCGTTGGTGTCAAAGCTCAGGGTGTACTTGGTGGTGACGGAACCGCCACCTCCGCCGCCTCCACCGCTGGAAGACAAGGTGACGGAGATGGTCTCTGCCTCGGTGACGGTGAACGTACCGGTCTGCGTGCGGTAGCCGCTCTTGGAGACCTCATAGGTATAAGTCTTATCCTTCTCCAGCGCATACTTCCCGTTGACCGCGCTTACTGCTTTACCATCAGAACCCTTGACAACGATGTTGGCGTCAGACGGAGTCACATTGAAGGTGATCTCATAATAGGTCGTTGGGCTTTCTTCTCCCTTGGTCACTGTTCCGATCACTGCACCATTCAGAGTATCCTGCGAACCATTATTGGTACTGAGAGAAATCGTATTGCTCTTTCCTTCCTCCGTAGCAGAAACGTTGAGGATCGCGCCCTCGTTTACAATCAGGTTCGCGGCATGATCATTCGTCATAAACACAGCTGGATGTTCTTTGTCGCCACAGTTGGTCACAGACACTGCACTGCCAGCTTCGATGATTAGCCCGCCATTCGTGTCCTCTCCAAGACCTGTGCTATTGATACTGATCCCGCGATAGGCTGTGTTGTCAACGTTGATGTTGGAATTCCCTTTGACTTCGATACGATCAGCACTGAAACCATGGGCATCACAGTCGTCGATCTCAATGGCAGATTCGCTATCAAGCGTCCAGACTCCACCATTGGAGAAGTTGCCCCGGATACCGGTGGCGGTGATTGTCGAGTGATTGAGTGTAAAGATACCCGTTCCTACCTCACCGCTGTTCTGAGGCTTTGCAGAGATGGTAGCAGCTTCCAGATTAGAGAGGGTCACGTTAGAATTGTTCAACTCCAACGCACCACCATACTGCACGTCAAAGCCGTCCCCAATCCCTTGACCTTCTTCACCGGAACCGGAGATCATCATCGTCACGCCATCCAGTGTCAGCTTAGCATCCTTGGAAACCGTAAACGCTTTATTTCTGCTTGTGCTGCCGGTTGTGAGATTGATCTTGAGGCCTTCTTTGCCCTGGATCGTGACATTTTTCGAGATGGTCGTATTGAAATTGGTCGCTGTCACGTCCTTGAGCAGCGTGATGGTGCCGCCGTTGCTCGCTACGGCGGTCAGGGCATCACTAAAGGAACCGGAAGAGACAGAGGTGGTTCCATCTTTCGTAGTCTGGTATGTAACCTCGGCAGTCCCGTCATAGGCAACAACCTCGAAGGTGGAGAAATGGCTGGTTGTCCAGGACAGGATGCCATCAGACAGAGCCGCATTCATGTCCTCCATCTTTCCATTATCCGTGCAGTACACCTTGACGTTGCCTTTTCCCCCGTCTGCGGTATAAGGTACAGAGATGGTCACAGCGCCATCGCCGCTACCGTCGAAAGCGTTTTCTTCCCCGACGGTGGCGGTGACTTCGTAGACTGGGTTGCTGCCCTCTTTAGACTTGTCCTCCAACTTGATGACCACGCTGGCGGTCTTATCAACCTCGGTCGCCTTGGCCGTCATATCGTTCCAGGCCGCGTCGCTGATGGTCAGAGTGCCCACGTCGGTTTTCAGCTCGACTTCCTTCACCTTCTCATTCTTATTGATGGAGGTCAGGGCATTGGAACCGACCGTAATTTCAGCTGCTGTGCCAGTAGTAGTTTCCCCACCATCGTCGGAAGACACATCAATCGTAACCTTGCCGGAATTGTCGGTGGAGATGCTGCCGTTGCCGCCACTCTCGGGGGTTTCACCTCCGCTGTAGTTGCCATCTACCGTGGCAATCACATTGCCGCTCTCATCCTTATCGGTAGAAACCTGCGCGCCATCGGCAACATTAACTACATATTTGTTGTCAGAATCCTTTGCGCAGGCATAGCCCGTAGCACAAAATTCTCCGACATCATGAGAGAATGTACCGCCAGAAATTTCAATGGTGCCATTCCCAAGGTCCTGTCCTTGCTCCTGGTTCACAATCCCGCTTGACCCGGTGAAAGAACCTCCTTTGATCACAACAGAACCAATGCTGCTACCTCCACCCATCTGTTCCAAGATATACGGGCCGGTAAAGGTTCCTTTCTGAATCGTCAACTGGCCTTTATCCATCGTGTCATTGATATATCCATTCAGGATTGTCGCGTTCGTGGAGTCCTTTCCTTCGAAGGTACCCCCTTCCACTGTCGCCACATTCCAGTTCAGGAGGCAGGCCTGTGCATAGCTGGAGAACGTGCCGCCTTTGATGGTCAGTTCGCCATAATCATCATTCTTGATGGTATTCAGGCCGCCGCTAAAGGTTCCGCCATTGATCGTCATGACGGAGAGCTCTCCACCTGTATTGTTGTTTCCGTTATACCAACCGTTTTCGATGAGGCTGGAAAACTTTCCTGCTCCATTTTCCCCCTGGTTAACGGTGACGCCCTCATTGATCGTCATGGTACCATGGTTCAGAATGGTATAATAAGAATTGCTTCCGCTATCCTCTTCGCTTGTACCCTTTTCTTGGCTGCGAGTATACGTGCCTCCATTCAAAACAACCGTACCGCTGTTATTAACGGCAGCCTTTTGATGAGATACATTGTCAACTGTGCCGGGACCTTCAATGGTCAGTGTACCGCCTGCGGCGACTTCAATGGTATTTGCACCGGCTTGGTTGGTCAGCTTCTTGCCATTCAGATTGAGCGTAACTTCATTGTTCGCTTCCACTTTCAAAGCACCACTGGTCAACGTAACATCGCTCTCAAGGACATAGTTCCCTGTCGTCAATGTCGTGGTGCTTGCGGTAATCTGATTCCCGCTGGTCTCGCCTTCGTCTTCCGTCGCCGGCGCAGCAGTACCAGTCGTTCCCGCCGCCAACGCCGCCGGAACCATGGTCAGCAGCATGCACAGGCACAGGAACATGGACAAAAGTCGTTTCTTCATTGGTTTGTTTTCCTTCCTTTCTGATTTTATTGGGGTCTCGCAGGTGTTAAATGCAGAGCAATCACCCCCCACACTTTCAAAAAGTGTACTTTTTCAGACAAAAAAATAATTGCCTCATTTCCCCCAAAAATCTTGCAAAAAAGGAAAAATACATGTATTATTTTGATAGGTACTTTTCCCATAAAGTAATTTGAAAAAGTACACCTTTACAAATCCAAACCGGGCGGCAGTGCGGCCGTGGTTTCCCACTGCACCGCCTTGGAATAGAAGGTCCCCACTGGCATCTCACAGGCTTTCGCGGCCTGCTTGAGGGTCAGTTTTTTGCTGCGCCAGGCCCGGTGCACGGCGGGAAAATTCTCCGGCAGGGGCCGGGGCGGGCGGCCAAAGCGGACGCCCCGGGCCTTGGCCGCCGCGATGCCCTCCGCCTGGCGCTGGTGGATGGCGGCCCGCTCGTTCTCCGCCACGAAGGAGAGGACCTGGAGGACAATGTCGCTGAGAAAGGTCCCCATCAGGTCCTTGCCCCTTCTCGTGTCCAGCAGGGGCATGTCCAGCACCACGATATCCACCCCCTTTTCCTTGGTCAGCACCCGCCACTGCTCCAGGATCTCCCGATAGTTCCGGCCCAGCCGGTCAATGCTCTTGATGTACAGCACGTCGTCCCGCTTCAGCCGCCGCACCAATTTCCGGTACTGGGGCCGGTCAAAGTCCTTGCCGGACTGGTGGTCCCGGTACAGATTCTTCTCCGGGATCTCCAGCTCCCCCATGGCCAGCCGCTGCCGCTCCTCGTTCTGGTCCCGGGTGCTGACCCGGATGTACCCATAGTTCATCCCTGAACCCCTCCTGTTCTCTCTCCGGCAGAAAAAAACAAAGGCTTCCCACCCATCCTCCCTGGGTAGGAAGCCTTTCGCGTCCGCTGCCCGGTCCCCCCTTCAAATGGGAATGGCCCGGATCATCAGCCGGTCACACACGGCGTCAATGTTGGTCTTGTCGATGTTGGCCTGGTCCATGGTCTGTTTCACCTTGTCCACCAGCACCTGGTTGCTCAGGTCCCGCAGCTGGCCCATGAGGCCCAGGCGGCGGCCCAGGCGGAAGAGCATCTGCTGGTCCTCCGGCAGGTCCAAAAACCGGTCGATGAGGGCCAGCATGCGGTCCTTGTCCTGGGGCAGCCGGCCCTTGAGCTCCAGCAGGATGTTCAAAATGTGGTCGCTGTCCACCCAGCTGGTGATGCCGTGGAGGTTCTCCAGAAACAGGCGGATCTCCCCAATGGTCTCCACATCGTTGGGCCGGGTGAGCAGGCCAGTCTCATAGTCCTCGTACATCTCCAGATTCTCCGCCAGGGCCATGGAGCGGATGCGGATGAAGTCGGGGTTCACCTGGTTCATCACGTCGGCGGTGTCCAGGGCGCTCTGGCGGGCGTACTCCCGCCCCCCCATGCCGGGCATGTAGAACTCATTGATCTCAATGCCGGCGGCCTTGGCCTTGATGCCGGCCTCGATCTGGGCCTGCTTGGTGACCCCCTTCCGCATGCGCTTCAAAATCTCGTCGTTGCCCGTCTCCAGGCCGATGTGGAAGCGGTTGAGCTTCAGCTGGGCATAGCGCTGCAGCCGCTCGGGCTTCAGGCGGTTGATGGTGTCCGACCGGGCATAGGTGGTGATGCGCTGGATCTGGGGGAAAGCGGCGTTGAGGTACTCCAGCACGTCAGTGAGCTGGTCAGGGGGCATGAGCAGACTGTTGCCGTCCTGGAAAAACACCGACTCCATGCCGCTCTGCACCCAGTGATAGGCCATGGAGCAGGCCTCGTAATCCCCCTCGGACTTGGCCTGCCGGGGGGGCTGCTTCCCCTGAAAGACATCCACCCAGTATTTGATGAGGTCAATGTCCTTCTTCACGTCCTCGGCCCGCCGGATGCTGAAGGGCACGTCCCGGTAAAAGCCGCAGAACCGGCACTTGTTCCAGCCGCAGCCCCGGTTGATCCGCAGCAGCAGACTGTACGCCTCACTGGGGGGACGGATGGGCCCCAGCTCGAACCCGTTGTATGGTGTGATCTTCTGCAAAGCAGGGTCCTCCTTTTTGATTTTTGAGGTCATTATACAGGAACTTCCCCGCCCCTGCAAGGCTTCTCTCCCCCCGGCGCCGCCGGACCGGGAAGAAACCTGGGGAAAACCCCCGTTTTTGCCAAAAAAGAACTTGCCATTCCGGGCACATCCCTGTATAATAGTTGCGGTATTTTTTCGGAAGAAATGATCCTATTCTTGAACTATATTGGAGGACATGACCATGGCAGGCGTTATTTCCAGAGGCATCCGAGGCCCCATCATCCGCGAGGGGGACGACATCGTCGATATCGTGGTAAACAGTGTCTATGCGTCTGAGCAGGCAGACGGCTACACCCTGCAGGACCGGGATGTGATCGCCGTGACCGAGTCCGTGGTGGCCCGGGCCCAGGGCAACTATGTCACTGTGGATCAGGTTGCCCAGGATATCCGCAATAAATTCCCCGCGAAGAAGCTGGGGCTGGTCTTCCCCATTCTCAGCCGGAACCGGTTCTCCATGTGCCTGAAGGGCATCGCCCGGGCCATGGACGAGGTGGTCATTCTGTTCAGCTACCCCAACGACGAGGTGGGCAACCCCCTCATGGTCCGCTCGGCCTATCTGAAGAACCGGTACAGCGGGGTCTATGACTTCCAGGAGGCCGACTTTGTCAAAACCTTTGGCTCCCCCGTCCACCCCTTCACCGGGGTCAACTACCTGGACTTCTACCGGGAGGTCATTGAGAGCGAGGGGGCCAAGGCCACCTTCCTCTTCTCCAACGACTGCCGCTACATCGCCTCCTTCTGTGACCAGGTGCTCTGCTGCGATATCCACACCCGGAACGAAACCCGGGACGTGCTCCAGGCCATGGGCAAGACCGTCTTCACCCTGGCTGACGTGATGTCCGCCCCGGTGAACGGCAGCGGCTATCACGACAAGTACGGCATGCTGGGCTCTAACAAGGCCACCGAGGAGAAGCTGAAGCTCTTCCCCCGGAACTGCCAGCCAGTGGTGGACAGCATCCAGGCCCGGATCGCAAAGGAGCGGGGGTTGCACGTGGAGGTGATGGTCTACGGCGACGGGGCCTTCAAAGACCCGGTGGGCGGCATCTGGGAGCTGGCCGACCCGGTGGTCTCCCCCGCCTATACCGCCGGCCTGGCGGGCAAGCCCAATGAGCTGAAGCTGAAGTTCCTGGCCGACAACGACTTTGCCGACCTGTCCGGGGAGGCCCTCCAAGAGGCCATCCGCCAGGAGATCAAGGCCAAAAACGCCGACCTGGTGGGGGACATGAGCTCCGAGGGCACCACCCCCCGGCAGTACACCGACCTGCTGGGCTCCCTGTGCGATCTGACCTCCGGCTCCGGCGATAAGGGGACCCCCTTCATCGTCATTCAGAACTACTTCACCAACTACGCAGAGTGAGGAAATTGGGGACCCCCTTCGCTGGGCTCCCAAATTTGAGGGGCCGCGCTCCCCTGCGCGCAAACTCCCCGGCCGCTTTCGGCCGGGGAGTTCACATTTGGGGGCTCATTTGTTCCTGCGCCTGCGGGCGCTGGAAGTCTGCTGCGCTTTTTTGGCGGGGCGTCGTTTTTGTTATTTTTGACAAAATAAATTGCTTTTTCTCCCGGTTTCTTGTATCATAAAGGAGAGACTTTTGGGGGGCTGCGCTCGTCTTATGAATAGAATGGAAGCCATCCCCAGAGAAAAGGAGTGAATGTACCATGAAACGCGTTTCCCTCTTGTTGGCCGTGGTCCTGCTGCTGAGTGTCCTTCCCTTGGGGGCCGGTGCGGCGGGGACCCAGCTGGCCTTCACCCAGCAGCCCCAGGACTGTACTGCCATGCCCGGAAGAGATACCGCTGTCTTTTCCGTCCAGGCCGTGGGCGATCCCGCTCCTACCTATCAGTGGCAGCTGAAAAAGAGTGATACCTGGGAAAACCTGTTCCTCGTCACTCAGCCTACCTATACCATCTCCCGAGTCTACCCGGATATGGACGGCTGGCAGTACCGCTGTCTGGCCACCAGCGGGGAGAAAACCATCGCCTCTCAGGTGGTTACCCTCCACGCCCGCCTAAATGACATCACCCTGCGCCAACTGGCCATCACCCCACCGGTGGCCGGGGAGGTCCCCATGCAGGAACTTCCCGAAACCGACCAGTACCGGTTTCCCCGCGGGATCTTCTGGGACCCTGAACTCCATGAGGGCACCTTCGCCCCCGACACCGTTTACACCGCCACCGTCTATCTGGAGGCCAAGCCCACCTACACCCTGGACGGACTCAGCGAGGACTTCTTCCAGGTTCCCGGTGCCACGGAAGTCTCCTATTCCTATGACAACAGAGGAGTTGTCACCGCCGTCTTCCCCAAGACCGGCGGCGATCCCCTTCACTATCCCGTCAGTGCTGTCATCCTTGAGGGAGAGGGCACGGTGACGTTCTCCGACACCAACCCTGCCAAGGGGGACACCGTCACCTTCACCGTCACCCCCGCCCCCCACTACAAGTTAAAACGGCTCTTCCTTGCCATGGATTATAAAGACCTGGGCAACGGACGCTATTCCTTTGTCATGCCCGCCTCTCCCTTCCAAGTCCATGTCAACTTTGTACTATCCGACCCCCTGGTCTACCCCTACGAAGACCCTGCCCCCTACTACGCCACCACTGCTGCCAGCTATCTCTATGCCGCCGGCATCATGCAGGGCACCAGTGAGACCACGTTCTCTCCCTACGCCCCCATGACCCGTGCCATGGTGGCCACCGTCCTCTACCGCATGGCCGGGGAGCCAGCGGTTTCCGGCGACGTCACCTTCTCCGACGTACCCGCCGACACCTGGTACACCCAGGCTGTGGCCTGGGCCCAGGAGAAAGGGGTCATCCAAGGTACCAGCCCCACCACCTTCTCCCCTGACAGCCAGGTCACCCGGGAGCAGCTGGCCACCATGCTCTGGCGTTACGACGGCAGCCCTGCGCCCAGTGCGGGCACGGTTATGGACTTCCCCGACCTGGCTGACCTCTCCACTTGGGCTACGGACGCCATGACCTGGGCCGTGGACCAGAAGATCGTCCAGGGATACAATGGCACCCTTATTCCCAGGGAACCCGCCATCCGAGGGCAAGTGGCCGCCATGCTCTGGCGCTACCTGGGCTCTCCCCTCTGGGTATGAGGACGCTGCCCCACCACATTCTGAAAAACGCCCCCGCATCCCATCTCCGGGATGCGGGGGCGTTTTGGTTGTTCGCCATCAGGTGTTTTGCGGCCGGGTCGTGTCCGGGTCCGTGGGAGTTTCCGGAACAGAAGGTATGTTGGGATCGGTGGACACATCCGGGTCCGTCGGCACATCGGGGTCTGTGGGAATCTCGGGCCAGGGGTAGCGGGCCAGGCGCTGGAGGATGGCCGCCCCCATGGCCCGGGTGGTGGTCTCCTCCGGGCGGAAGGCACCGTCGGACCCGTTGAGCAGGCCCAGGGCCGAGCAGTCAGCCACGTCCTCCCGGGCCCAGGCGGCAATGGAGGCACTGTCGGAATAGGTATTCAAATCAAAGGCACCGGGCTGTGCCCCCTGGTACCGGGCATACCGGGCCAGGGCCGCCGCCATCTGCTGGCGGGTCAAGGGGCTGTTCACCCCAAAGGTGTCCGCCGAGACCCCGTTCATGATGCCGGTTTCCTTGGCCCAGGTGACGTAAGGCGCAGCATAGTGGTCTATGGGAATGTCCGTAAAGCCCGAGGGCACCACCTCTTCCGCCGTTCCCCCCGCCAGACGGCCCAGGGCGGTGACAAACATGCCCCGGGTCAGAGGGAAGTTGGGGGTAAATTCCCCATACTGGTTTTTGGACATGAAGCCCTGCTCCAGGGCAAAGGAGATGGCGGGGTAGGCCCAGTGGGTATCCAGCTTGCTCTCGTCAAAATACAGGGCCTTGGCGCACCGGTTCACCCCGGTGTTCTGGGCGGAGAAGTAGAGCTTGCCCGCCTGGGGGGTGATGCCCCGCCGCCAGAACAGTTCCTCCACCGTGACCAGTTCAAAGCCCTGGGACTGCAGCTGGGTCAGCAGCCGGTCCAGCCCCTGGGCGGTGGAGGGCACCGTCTCATGGACCAGGATGATGTCCCCGTCCCTGGTCTGGGAGGAGACGTAGCTGACCAAATGGTTGGCGTCCCGGTACTTCCAGTCGCTGGAGTCCACCGACCAGCAGACCACCGGGGTCCCCGCCAGGGACAGCACCCGTTGGTTCCGGCTGCCAAAGGGCGGGCGCAGGTAAAAGCTCGTATTCCCCGTCCCTTTCAGCCCGGTGATCTGGGTGAGGGCCTGGGCCAAGCTGTCGACCTCCTGCCGGACCAAAGCGTCGGAACTCTGGACCAGATCGGGGTGGTTGTAGGTATGGTTGGCAACTTGATGCCCTTCCGCCACCATTCTCTGCACCTGGGACGCATAAATCCAAATATTATACCCATTCATAAAGAAGGTAGCTTTGGCCCCGTGGGCCTTCAGGGTGTCCAGAATGGCAGCGGAATAGCGCCCGGGACCATCGTCAAAGGTCAGTGCGGCCAGTTTCTGGCCCGGACAGTCATAGGCCGAGGCAGCAAAGGCCCCCGGCACCAGGCTAACCCCCAGCACCAAGGTGAGCAGCCCGGCAGCGAGCCGTTTCCTCCAGGTTTTCATGGGCAAGTTCCTCTCTTTCCGTGGTCCGGGACGGATCTCGGAGACACTTTACTAAGACCAAGATACCGGATTCTTCCTCAGATGTCAACCGCCGGTCTGTGTTCTCCCCTTGTTTCGGCGGCCCGGCGGCGCCCCACCGCCCCCTAAAAAATTTCCCCGTTAAACTGGTAGGGTATTGTAAAAAATCACAGTTGACAAAGAAACACCATTTGATTAAAATGTACGTTACCGAACAGTTCATGTCCGAACTTTCTAAGAGGAGGGGATGCCTGTGCGTCACCTGGAAACCCCGGACCGGTACCTCGGTCCCCGGATCAAGTTCTTATACCATGCGTTCAACCGTAAATTCATGGAGACCGCCCGCGCCAACGGTGTGGAGGAACTGACCAGCATGCACGGCCGGATCCTCGGGTATCTTTACTGGAGCCGACCAAAGGATGTCTACCAGAAAGATATTGAGGAACACTTTAACATCACCCGTTCCTCTGTGGCGGGCATCGTGAAACTGATGGAACAAAAGGGCTACATCCTCCGCCAAAGCGTCCAGGGAGACGCCCGGCTGAAAAAACTCTCCCTCACAGACCTGGGCACCCGGGCCTGTGAGCAGTCCATGGAGGCCTTCCACCACGTGGAAGGCCTGGCCATCCGGGGGCTGTCCCCGGAGCAGGTGGAGACCTTCTTGTCCCTGTGCGATGCCATCCAAACCAATCTAATTCCCCAAAAGGAGTGTGCCCATGCTAAAAACCATTCTGTCCCAAGTCAAGGAGTTTAAGCGGGTCTCCATCCTCACCCCTGTCTTTGTGCTGGGGGAGGTCATTTTGGAGATGGTCATTCCCCTGCTCATGGCCTCCATCATCGACGAAGGCGTCACGGCGGGAAACATCGACCACATCAAAACCACCGGCCTCTGGATGCTGCTGCTGGCGGTGGTCAGCCTGTGCCTGGGGCTGCTCAGCGCCCGGTTTGGCGCCCAGGCCTCAGCGGGTCTGGCCCGGAACCTTCGGCAGGCCATGTTTGAAAAGATTCAGACCTATTCCTTCTCCAACATTGACAAGTTCAGTACCTCCAGCCTGATCACTCGTCTGACCACCGACGTGACCAACGTCCAGAACGCCTACATGATGATCCTGCGGATGTGCAGCCGGGCCCCGGCCAGCCTGTTGGTGGCCATGGTGCTCTCCTTCTCCATCAACGCCGAGCTGGCCAGTATCTACCTGGTGGCGGTGGTGGTGCTGGGCGTGCTGCTCTTCCTCATCATGAGCCGGGCGATGAAATACTTTAAGCAGGTCTTCCAAAAGTACGATGACATGAACGCCAGCGTCCAAGAGAACGTCACCGGTATCCGAGTGGTGAAGGCCTACGTCCGGGAGGACCATGAGAACAAGAAGTTCCAGAAAGCCTCCCAGAATATCTACAAGACCTTCCTCTCCGCCGAGAAGATTCTCTCCTGGAACGCGCCGCTGATGAACTTCACCGTGTACGCCTGCATCCTGCTCATCAGCTGGCTGGGGGCCAACATGATCGTGGGCAGTTCCCTGACCACCGGGGAGCTCATGAACCTGCTGACCTACTGCATGAACATCCTCATGAGCCTTATGATGCTCTCCATGGTCTTTGTGATGATCACCATGAGCACCGCCAGCGCCGAGCGAATCTGTGAAGTTTTGAAGGAGGAGCCCGACCTGGTGAACCCGGAACATCCAGTGCATACCATCGCCGATGGCTCCGTGGAGTTCCGCCACGTGGACTTCGCTTATCGGAAAAACGCCGACAAGCCGGTCCTCAAGGACATCAACCTCTCCGTCCGCTCCGGCGAGACCATCGGCATCATCGGCGGCACCGGCAGCGCCAAGACCAGCCTGGTCAGTCTCATCAGCCGGCTGTACGACGTCACCGCCGGGCAGGTGCTGGTGGGCGGACGGGACGTGCGGGAATACGACCTGGAGTCCCTCCGGGACCAGGTCTCCGTGGTGCTCCAGAAAAACGTCCTCTTCTCCGGCACCATTCTGGAGAATCTGCGCTGGGGCGACGAGAACGCCTCTCTGGAGGAATGCAAACGGGCCTGCCGGCTGGCCTGCGCCGATGAGTTCATCGAAAAGATGCCCGATGGCTATGATACCTACCTGGAACAAGGGGGCACCAACGTCTCCGGCGGGCAGCGTCAGCGGCTGTGCATCGCCCGGGCCCTGCTGAAAAAGCCCAAGGTGCTCATCCTGGATGACTCCACCTCCGCGGTGGACACCGCCACCGACGCCCGCATTCGCCAGGCCTTTGCCCGGGAAATCCCGGACACCACCAAATTTATCATCGCCCAGCGGGTCTCCAGCGTGTCCGGCGCCGACCGGATTCTGGTGCTGGACGACGGGGTCATCAGCGGGTTTGACACCCATGAGAACCTGCTGAAAACCAACCCCATCTACCAGGATGTCTACGAATCCCAGACCAGCGGAAACGGCGACTTTGACGAAGGGAGTGATCACTGATGGCAGAAAAGGCAAGAACCGTACCGGGCGCCCGAGGCCGGGGCCCCAAACCCAAGCTGGAGCACCCCATGCAGACCCTGGGGCGGGTGCTGGGGTTTGTGGGGAAAAAGTATTGGCTCCACCTGATCGTGGTGGTCATTGCCATTGTGGTCAGTGTCCTGTCCATGGTCCAGGGCACCCTGTTCACCAAGACCCTCATCGACAGCTATATCCTGCCCCTGGTGAAAACCGTCCAGGCCGGCGGCACCGCCGACTTCTCCGGCCTGATCCACGCCATCACCCGGGTGGCCCTCTTCTACGCCTGCGGCGTGCTGGCCAGCCTGCTCCAGGCCCGGGTGATGATCTATGTCACCCAGGGGGCCCTGCGGGACCTGCGCAATGAGATGTTCCAGCACATGCAGACCCTCCCCATCCGGTATTTTGACACCCATGCCCACGGGGACATCATGTCCATCTACACCAACGACATTGACACCCTGCGCCAGATGATCAGCCAGAGCATGCCCCAGCTGCTCAACTGCACCATCACCGTGGTCAGCGTCCTGGTGTCCATGATCGTGCTCAGCATCCCCCTGACCCTCCTCACCCTGGCCATGGTGGCGGTGGTTCTCTTCACCACCAAGAAGTTCTCCGGTCTGTCGGGCCGGTACTTTGTGGCCCAGCAGAAAAACCTGGGCAGCCTCAACGGCTTTATCGAGGAGATGATGGAGGGCCAGAAGGTGGTCAAGGTCTTCTGCCACGAGGAGAAAAACGTGGAGGAGTTCACCCGGCGCAACGAGGCCCTCTTCCAGAGCGCCCAGAACGCCAACACCTTCGCCAGCATGCTCATGCCTGTCTCCGCCCAACTGGGCAACATCAGCTACGTCCTCTGCGCCATTTTGGGCGGTATCCTGGCCCTGGGCGGAGTGGGTGGCTTCACCCTGGGCGGCCTGGCCAGCTTCCTGACCTTTAATAAGAGCTTCAACATGCCCATCGCCCAGATCAGCATGCAGCTCAACGCGGTCATCATGGGCCTGGCCGGTGCTGACCGGGTCTTCCGTCTCCTGGACGAGGTTCCCGAAACCGATGAAGGCAACGTGGAACTGGTAAACGTCAAGGAAGGGGCCGACGGTACTCTGGTGGAGACCCAAGAGCGCACCAACGTGTGGGCCTGGAAGCGCCCCGGCCAGGACGGGCAGGCCCCCACCTATGTCCGGGTGGAGGGAGACGTGACCTTCGATGACGTGGACTTCGGCTACACCGACGAGAAAATGGTCCTGCACAACATCAAGCTCTACGCCACCCCCGGTCAGAAGATCGCCTTTGTGGGCTCCACCGGGGCGGGCAAGACCACCATCACCAACCTGATTAACCGCTTCTATGACATTCAGGACGGCAAAATCCGCTACGACGGGGTGAACATCAACCGGATCAAGAAGGCTGACCTGCGCCGCTCCCTGGGCATTGTCCTTCAGGACACCAACCTCTTCACCGGCACCGTCATGGACAACATCCGCTACGGCCGCCTGGACGCCCGGGACGAAGAGTGCATCGCCGCGGCCAAACTGGCCAACGCCGACGGATTCATCCGCCGGCTGCCCGAGGGCTACAACACCTGGATCACCGGCAACGGCGCCAACCTCAGCCAGGGCCAGCGCCAGCTGCTGGCCATCGCCCGGGCTGCGGTGGCCGATCCCCCGGTGCTCATCCTGGACGAGGCCACCTCCTCCATTGACACCCGCACCGAGATGCTGGTGCAGCAGGGCATGGACGGCCTCATGTACGGCCGGACCACCTTCGTCATCGCCCACCGGCTGTCCACTGTGCGCAACGCCGACTGCATCATGGTCCTGGAGCAGGGCCGGATCATCGAGCGGGGCAGCCATGACGAACTCATGGAGAAGAAGGGGCGCTACTACCAGCTCTACACCGGCAATCCGCCAGCGTGAGGCGCCTGTCCCATCGCAGTTCTATTCCCTGTCCTATGGGGGCGAGGCTCTTCGCCCCTGTGGGGCAGGGATATTTTTTCACAACGCTGAAGCAACAGAGAATCCTGTCTTACCCAGCCGGGCAAAGCCTTGACATTTCTCGCCAGCAGGCATATAATACCCCCATCAGAAACAGGCAACGACGGGAACCTTTCCGGTCCCGGCGCACAGAGAGGGAGCGTCATCGGCTGCAAGCGCTCCTGCCCCCAGGACCGGATCAAGCACCCTCCCCGAGCCGCCCCCCGAACCCCTCTGGGCAGTAGGCTGGGCCGGGCACCGCCCGTTACAGCGGAAACGAAGCGGCCTGTCCCCAAGGACAGGCAAGCAGGGTGGAACCGCGAGACGATATCCGTCCCGCCCCTGACATCATCAGGGGCGGGATTTTTCTTTGCCCCAAATGCTACAAGGAGGAACACACCATGTCTGATGCAAACCTGTACACCTTTGAAAACCCCGAATTCAAAAAGACCTACTGGCACACCTGCTCCCACGTGCTGGCCCAGGCCATGAAGCGCCTGCACCCCGAGGTGAAGCTGGCCATCGGCCCGGCCATTGAGAATGGCTTCTACTACGACTTTGACACCCCCGAGCCCTTCTCCGAGACCCAGCTGGCCGAGCTGGAGGCGGAGATGCGGAAGATCTGCAAGGAAAAGCTGAAGCTGGAGCGGTTCGAGCTGCCCCGGGCCGAGGCCATCCAGTTTATGGAGGAGAAGGGAGAGCCCTACAAGGTGGAGCTCATCCACGACCTGCCCGAGGACGCCACCATCTCCTTCTACAAGCAGGGGGAATTCACCGACCTGTGCGCCGGCCCCCACCTGGACTCCACCGGGCGCATTAAGGGCAACGCCATCAAGCTCACCGCCTGCAACGCCGCCTACTGGCGGGGG